>JAQXEG010000025.1 GCA_029250945.1 Yoonia sp. | reverse complement strand
CCGCCGCGAAGGCGACAAGCTGGCCGAAAACTGGATCTTCATCGACGTGCTCTATTTCCTCAAACAACAAGGGCTCGACGTCCTCGAACGCCTCCAAACCAGCTAAGCACTCGCTTTTTCAAAATACTCCGGGGTCCGGGGCTGGCCCCGGCGTGTCAGCGCAGCTTGCTGCGGCGAAATCTATACGTCGGCCCAGTCACGCAACCCCTGACGACCCGCATCCGTCAGATCGTAAACACCACGCGATACGCGGATGAACCAGCCATAATGGTCCGCGGCCATGATATTCGTGGCTGTCGGCACCTCGGCCCACTCTTTGACCTTCGCGCCCGTGCTCGGGCCATGCACCGCCAGAAATCGGGCGCATAGCAATGCATCTTGACGGTAGCCAGTGACAATCCCGTGGCGGGTCGCACCGCCTTCATTGGGGTCGCCCTTCAGGCGATCAAATGCTTTCAAAAGGCGCTTTTTCGCTTTAGGTTGTTTGCGCGGAACATAGCCACCGGGATCGGCATGGGCGGTGACGTGGCCATCACGCAATCTGACGGTCAGCACGCCTAACCCCACACGGCGGGCCAGCTTGATGTTGTCTTTCAGTGCACGCGCGGCCGGCTTTCCTTGCTTCTCAGGTACGGCCACATAGACAAGATCGGTCACAGCAAGCCGGTCGATACCTTGATGAAATAACCCAAGCGTAAATCCCAGCTTCAACTCCACCAACACGGGCGGATCATCACCGCGCACCGCCATCACATCAACTGCGCCAACCTCACCCTTCACATCGTATCCTTGACTGGTCAGATACGCTTTCACCGGCGCATATAAATCCGCTTCGCGTGGTTTCGTCATGCGTCAACCCAGCCATGTTTAATCTGCAACGTGACAGCCACGGCAATCCCTCTTATAAGCCCCAACAAATCCTCCCTGATTTAACGGATTATGACAATGACAACTCTAATTTTCGGGCACAAAGCCCCCGATACCGACTCACTCGGCTCTGCGCTGATCTGGGAATGGTTCATGAACCACACCGGTCAAAAGGCCGAAGCACGCTTGCTTGGCACGCCCAACACAGAGGCCGCTTTTGTGGCGCAGCGTTGGGGCTTTGACCAGCCTGCGATCATTGACGATGTGGCCTATGGTCAGGAATGCGTGATCGTGGACACCAATAACCCCGCTGAGCTGCCCGCAAACATCAATGGTGCCAATGTCACAGCCATCATCGACCACCACAAGCTGGTGGGCGGTCTGGAAACAGCAGGCCCGATCGACATCACGATCCGTCCACTGGCTTGCACGGCCACAATCATGCTGGGCCTGATGGGTGAACATGGCGAACATATGCCGGACGCCGTTAAGGGGCTGATGCTGTCGTGCATCATCTCTGACACGCTGGAATTCCGCTCCCCCACCACAACGCCTACTGACAAAGCATTGGCCGAGGCACTGGCCGCTGATCTGAAAATCGATCTGAACGCTCATGCAACCGAGATGTTTGAGGCGAAATCAGACGTGTCGTCCTTCTCGGATGCGGAGCTGTTGCGCATGGACAGCAAGGAATACGCCGTCGGTGACACGAAATTCCGCGTCTCCGTGCTGGAAACCACAGCACCCGGTATCGTGCTGGACCGCAAGGACAGCATCATGGCCTCCATGACAGACGTCGCCGCGGAAGATGGCGTTGATCAGGTCCTGCTGTTCGTCGTCGACATCCTGAACGAAGAAGCAACAATGATGATCCCCAACGCGCTGTCCAAAATAGTAGCCGAGGCATCGTTTGGCGCCACTGTCACAGGCGACACCGTGGTTCTTCCGGGCATCATGAGCCGGAAAAAACAGATTATTCCAAATCTGAAAACCGCCTAATTTCCATTTCAAAGGGGCGCCAATCTTGGCGCCCCTTTTCTTTTTACCGACAGACCCAACATGACCCAGATCATCACCAAATTCAGCGATATTTACGACCAATACGATGCGGCATTTGTCGATCTATGGGGGTGTATGCACAACGGGATCGAGGCGTTTACTGCCGCCGTCGCAGCCATGCAGAAATTCCGTGCCGAAGGCGGGATTGTCGTGCTTGTCACCAATTCACCCCGCCCCCGTTTTTCGGTCGCAGAACAGATCGCGGGCATGGGCATTCCGACTGATTGTTATGACACCATCGCCACCTCTGGTGACAGCGCCCGTTCGGCGATGTTCCAAGGGGTCATCGGCGACAAGGTCTGGTTCATGGGCGAAGAACACCGCGATGCGGATTTCTTTAAACCACTGTCCGTCCTCGACAATCCGGTTGAGATCAAAAAGGTGCCACTAGACGAGGCGACCGGCATCGTGTGCTGCGGTCCCTTTGATACCCAAGCGGACCCCAACATAAACCGCCCCGAATTTCTTTTGGCGCGGGAACGTGGTCTGAAACTGCTCTGCGCGAATCCCGATATCATTGTTGACCGTGGCGAGACCCGAGAATGGTGCGCCGGCGCGCTGGCCAAGCTTTACACCGATATGGGCGGCGAAAGCCTGTATTTCGGCAAACCGCATCCGCCAATCTATGATCTTGCGCGCCTGCGCCTTGCGGGGCTGCAACTGCTATCGAGCGAGCCGCGCATTATCTGTATTGGCGACGGAATCGGCACCGATGTGCTTGGCGGCGTGCAAGAGGACCTAGATACGCTCTTTATCACTGGCGGGCTTGCTGCCGCAGAGACCAAAACAGTCGAACAGCCCGATGCAGATGCGCTAACATCCTATTTAGAAAAAGAAATAATGTCGCCGACCTATGCCATCGGGTTCTTGCGCTAGCGCTTGACTTTCTGCACTCGCAAAGTAACATTATTACAAGCGCAACATAGCGCATGGCTTTTTATTACTCGGCGGGATTGATATGTTGGACAACGCACCACGCGGTACCATCTGCATCGAAGACATCGAAATCGGCATGACACGGTCGATCCGCAAGGTCGTGTCCGACCGCGACATCGAAATGTTCGCCGAGGTTTCAACCGACCATAACCCCGTCCATCTGGATGACGACTACGCCCAAGATACAATCTTTGGCGGGCGCATTGCACACGGCATGTTGACCGCTGGTTTGGTGTCTGCGGTCATCGGTGAACAACTGCCCGGACACGGCACAGTCTATCTGGGCCAATCGCTCAAATTCCTCGCACCAGTGCGCCCCGGCGACATGGTTCTGGCCGAGGTCGAAGTGACCGAGATTGACCATTCCAAACGCCGCGTGACCATGAACACCCGCTGCATTGTGAACGACAAAAAGGTGCTTGTTGGCGATGCCACTGTTTTGGCCCCCAGCCGCAAGTTTGACTAGGCTTGCACGCCCGCGCCCACCGCGTTACGCAAGCCTATGCGTATTATCAGAGACACCCATTTCATTGATCCCGACGACCGTGGTGCCGCCGCCGCGATTGGAAATTTCGATGGGGTCCACCTTGGGCATCAAGCCGTCATCGACCTGACCCGCAAGGCGGCGCAGGAAACTGGCGCACCATTGGGCATCATGACGTTTGAACCGCACCCGCGCAGCTATTTTTCCAAAGAAACCAATCCGTTCCGACTGATGAACGCAGAAGCCAAGGCGCACCGACTGGAAAAACTAGGCCTTAAAAAGCTCTATGAGGTGCCGTTCAACGCCGCCCTCGCCGCGCTACCCGCGCGCGATTTTGCCCAGACTGTGATTGCCGATCAGCTTGGCCTTAAACATGTCGTTGTGGGCGCTGATTTCTGCTTTGGCAAAGACCGCAGCGGCAATGCGTCCAATCTGGCCGCAATGGGTGCCGAGATGGGGTTTGGGGTGACAATCGCCCCCATGATGCAAGTTGCCGCCGCTGATGTGTCGTCCACCGCGATCCGGCAGGCGCTGACCGACGGCCGCCCCGCAGATGCGGCCAAAATGCTGGGCCATTGGCACCGGCTTGAAAACACGGTGATCCATGGCGATCAACGCGGCCGCGATCTTGGCTATCCGACGGCCAACATGTCGATCGACGGCCTCCACCCGCCCAAATTCGGGGTCTATGCGGTGAAAATCGACGTGCGCGACGGGCCGCATGTGGGCACCTACGACGGGGCCGCATCCATCGGCGTCCGCCCGATGTTTGGCGAAAACCGCCCCAATTGCGAAACCTTCATCTTTGATTTCTCTGGCGACTTATATGGCACGACTGTCTCGGTGGCCTTGGTCGAATACCTGCGACCAGAGTTGAAATTTGACGGGCTCGACGCGCTAATCACCCAAATGGACGCGGATTGCGCCAAAGCACGGGAAATCCTGTCTAATGTCTGAACTGCGCCCGAATTTCTGGACCGACATCCCGATGGATGACCTGACCCGCCCCGAGTGGGAGGCGCTTTGCGATGGCTGCGGTAAATGCTGCCTCAACAAGCTTGAGGATGAAGACGGCACTGTCGCCCTAACCCGCGTGGCGTGCAAATTGCTCGACGGGAATACTTGCCAATGCACCCGCTATCCGATCCGCCACCAATATGTGCCAGAATGCATCGTGATGACGCCAAAATCGCTCGAGGATAACATGTATTGGCTGCCGCAAACCTGCGCATACCGCCTCGTTTTTGAGGGCCGTGATCTATATGATTGGCACCCACTCATCAGCGGAGAGGCGGCCTCAGTCCACGCCGCCAAGGTGTCCATGAAAGGCCGCTCGATATCCGAGGATACAGTGTCAGAGGACGATTGGGACAATCACATCATTGAGGAGCCGACCTAAATGTTTTTCGCATCCGACAACGCAGGCCCCGCCCACCCCAAGGTGATGGAAGCCTTGAACGCCGCCAACGCAGGCTATCAATCAGGTTACGGCGCGGATACCCAGATGAACGACGTGCGCAACATGGTGCGCAACATGTTTGATGCCCCTCAGGCAGCCGTTTACCTGACCGCAACTGGCACCGCGGCAAATTCCATCCTTCTGGCAACAATGGCGAACCCGTGGGATACAATCTTTTGCTCCCCCATGGCCCATATCCATGAGGATGAATGCAACGCCCCCGAATTCTATTCCGGCGCGAAGCTAACCCTTGTTCCCGCCGAGAATGCCAAGATGACCCCAGATGCGCTTCGTGCCGCGATCGAGGCAGAACAATCGCGCGGCGTGCACGGACCACAACGCGGGCCCGTGTCCATCACCCAAGTGACCGAAAAAGGGACTGTACACACGCTAGACGAACTTCGCGCTCTGACGGCTGTGGCCCAAGGGTTCGGCTGCAAAACCCACCTTGATGGCGCACGTTTCTCAAACGCGCTTGTCGCGCTGGATTGCACCGCGGCTGAAATGACGTGGAAAGCAGGCGTTGATACCGTCAGCTTTGGCGGCACCAAAAACGGCCTTTTGGGTGTTGAGGCATGCGTGATATTCGATCCCGACCTCGCGTGGGAATTTGAGCTGCGACGCAAACGTGGCGGGCACCTGTTCTCCAAACACCGCTATCTCTCTGCTCAGATGCAGGCCTATCTAACCGATAACCTCTGGCACGATCTGGCATCGGCTGCGAACGCGAACTGTGCGCGGCTTGCGGCAGGTCTGCGCAAATACGCAGCAACCGAATTTCTGTTTGAGCCTGAGGCAAACATGATCTTTGCCCGCCTCCCCCGCCGCGATCACAAACGCCTGCTTGACTCTGGTGCGAACTACTATGTCTGGGATGGGGATCCGAACGAAGGCAATCCTGATGCACCACTGATCGGACGCTTTGTGTGTGACTGGTCAATGACAGATGCCGCCATCGACCAATTTCTTGATGTGTTGCATGGCTGACTTCCATTTGCCCCAAATACCTCGGGGGGAAGGCGTCAGTTGGGGGGTAGCGCCCCCTAAACCTTTCCAGCCAAGACCGCATCCAGATCATCAAGCCGGTCTTGGCCCCACAACCGCTCATCCTGATCAGTGATAAAGAACGGCGCGCCAAACACACCGCGGCGCACTGCTTCCTCTAAATTGGCGACAAACGTCTCCGCGCCGGTGAGCAATCCGCTATCCGCAAGCGCAGGGTCGAAACCGGCGCCTTCCAAACAGTCGCGCACAACTGCATCCTCTGCAATGTCACGCTCTTGCGCCCAGCACGCCGCGCCAAAGCTGTGGACCAGTTTGCCAAGGTCACCACCCCCAGCCGCCTGTGCCGCGATTATCGCATAGCCCGACGGCGCGCCATTCGTGGGCCAATTGGCAGGCTTCAGGTTCAGCGGCAAACCCGCCAACGCCGCGCGACGGCGCATATCCTGAAGACGGTATTCCTGACGATTTGGATGACGGTCCTTTGGTGGAACGCCACCGGTACGACCAAACAGCCCCATAATATCGAGCGGCTTATAGGTAATTGTTGCGCCGTGCTTTTCTGCAATCTCTTCGACCCGTGTGCCGTTCAAGTATGTAAACGGGGAAAGCGTTGCAAAGAAGTAATCGATATGTGGCATTTCATGCTCCAGTTGGTGGTGTTTGTTTGCGTGATCGTGGCAGTGTGCTAGGCCCAAGTCAACGACGCGAATCTGTCATTACCCCTTCTGCCAAAGGACGCACATCCCATGCCACACAACCTTGAACCTAAGCTGATTTCCGGCAACGCAAACCAGCCATTGGCCACAGCGGTCGCGCGCCGCATGTCCATGCACCGCGGCATTGATGTGGGCCTTGTGGATGCGCGGGTTGAACGGTTCAACGACGGCGAAATCTTTGTCGAAGTTTATGAAAACGTTCGGGGCGAGGATATGTATATCCTGCAACCCACATCCAACCCCGCCAACGACAACCTGATGGAATTATTGATCATCGCGGATGCGCTGCGCCGGTCCTCTGCAGCGCGTATCACGGCTGTAATCCCCTACTTTGGCTATGCCCGTCAGGATCGCCGGTCAAAGGCACGCACACCGATTACTGCAAAGCTTGTGGCCAACATGCTGGTCGAGGCGGGCGTGGAACGTATCCTGACCCTTGATCTGCACGCGACACAGATCCAAGGCTTCTTCGATATTCCGGTTGATAACCTTTATGCCTCCCCGATCTTTGCGCTCGACGTGATGCATAATTTCAAGGGCAAGCGGGACGACGTGATGGTTGTATCCCCTGACGTGGGCGGTGTGGCCCGTGCCCGTGATCTGGCCCAGCGGATCGGTGCGCCATTGTCCATCGTCGACAAACGCCGCGGTAAGCCCGGCGAGGTTGCTGAAATGACCGTGATCGGCGACGTTAAAGACCGCACATGCCTGATCGTTGATGACATCGTGGATACTGCTGGCACATTGTGCAAAGCAGCCGAGGTTCTGATGGAACACGGCGCCAAAGAGGTCCATTCCTACATCACCCACGGCGTCCTGTCCGGCCCCGCGATCGAACGTGTCAGCAAATCCGTGATGAAGAACCTTGTGATCACCGATACAATCGAAGCCACGCCAGAAGTGTTGGCCTGTAAGAACATCCGCATCGTCCCAACAGCACCGATGTTTGCCCAAGCGATCCTGAACACGTGGAACGGCACATCCGTATCATCCCTGTTCGATCACAAGACGCTCGGCCCGATCTACGAAGGCATGTATAGCTCCTAGAGCTCCCAGACGTCGTCGGTCTGAATCGGACCGATGGATTGCCAAGCAACCCGACAGCGGGCGACCTGTGTGTCGCACATGTCTTGAATACAATATCGAAACCTAATGCGGTCACGTTTTCCGATTGCAGGTCAGCCCAGGCGTTGGCGGCGTTCGACATGTCAATCATAGAGACGGACACATAGACGCTAGGTGCAGCCGAATATTTTTCGGAAAAAGACACTGCAAACCGGATTTCGCGAGGGCCGTCCCCAGCCCACATATCCTCATCATGTTCGTAATCTGAGAATAAGATCACGTCACCTTGCTCAATGCCAATGACAGAGCTCTCCAATTTGCGCATATTTTTTGCCCTTGGAATTCAATAAATCCCTAAAAGGGCGATTCTTACGCGCCTGCCAAGAAAAAAGGCCCCGCACTGCGGAGCCCTTCAAAATTGATATGCGAGATCGCTTAGTTTGCGTTCAGACCAATGTGCCCGCCCATGGCGACCATATCGGAAATCAGCTTCGCCGCGTCATCAACTGGGCCGGGTTCGTTTTTGAACACTTCCTCAGCAGACTTCATCGCGGCCTTCGCCTCTGCGATCATTGCGTCATAGACCTCTTGGGTCATCTCAGCACGTGGCAGCGCCTGTTCAGCCAGAACAGACACACCAGCGGCTGTGATTTCCGCAAAGCCACCGGACACGACATATTCATCGGCCCCGCCGCTGTGCACAACCCGCAGAAGACCGGGGCGCAAGGTCGTGATGGTGGGCGCGTGGCCCGCCATCGCTGTCATGTCACCATCAGCGCCTGGAATTTGCACTTCGCTTGCCTCAACTGACGCCAGACGGCGCTCAGGTGAAACCAGATCGAATTGAACGTTTGCCATGTCGGCTCCTTACGCGGCGTCTGCCGCCATTTTTTCTGCCTTCGCGATCACTTCGTTGATGCCGCCAACCATGTAGAAGGCGTTCTCAGGAAGGTGATCGTATTCGCCAGCAACAACGGCCTTGAAGGACGCGATTGTGTCGTCAAGCGGCACCTGAACCCCTGGGGAACCGGTGAACACCTGTGCCACGTCAAACGGCTGTGACAGGAACTTTTCGATCTTACGCGCACGTGTCACGGTCATTTTGTCGTCTTCTGACAATTCGTCCATGCCCAAAATCGCAATGATATCCTGAAGCGACTTATAACGCTGCAGCGTCTGCTGCACGTCGTTTGCCACTGCATAGTGCTCTTCGCCAACGATGGCCGGGTCAAGCAGACGCGATGTAGAATCGAGCGGGTCAACCGCAGGGTAGATACCCTTTTCGGAAATCGCACGGTTCAGAACGGTTGTCGCATCAAGGTGCGCAAACGATGTCGCTGGCGCAGGGTCGGTCAAGTCATCCGCAGGCACGTAAATCGCCTGTACGGACGTGATCGAACCGTTCTTGGTGGATGTAATCCGTTCCTGCATGGCACCCATGTCGGTGGCCAGTGTTGGCTGATAGCCCACCGCAGATGGGATACGACCCAACAGCGCGGACACCTCGGAACCCGCTTGTGTAAAGCGGAAGATGTTGTCGACGAAGAACAGAACGTCTGTACCGGACTGGTCGCGGAACTGCTCGGCCATTGTCAGGCCGGACAGGGCAACACGCATACGCGCACCGGGAGGTTCGTTCATCTGACCGTAAACCAGTGCCACTTTGGACTGTGTAAGATCGTCTGCGTTGATAACGCCGGATTCGATGAATTCGTAGTAAAGGTCGTTACCTTCACGTGTCCGCTCGCCCACACCCGCAAAAACGGAGTAGCCAGAGTGTACCTTAGCGATGTTGTTGATCAGTTCCTGAATAAGAACTGTCTTACCAACACCCGCACCGCCGAACAGACCAATTTTACCACCCTTCGCGTATGGCGCCAGAAGGTCGATAACTTTGATGCCTGTCACCAGAACCTCAGATGCAGTGGACTGCTCTTCGAATGCTGGGGCTTCGGCGTGGATGGAACGTGTTTCTTTGGTTTTGATCGGGCCTTTTTCGTCAACCGGATCACCAACAACGTTCATGATACGACCCAATGTCGCGTCACCAACTGGCACAGAGATCGGGCCGTTCTGGTCAACAACATCTTGACCACGAACGAGGCCCTCTGTTGCGTCCATCGCGATAGCGCGCACTGTGTTTTCGCCAAGGTGCTGGGCCACTTCTAGAACCAGCTTCTTGCCGTTGTTGTCTGTTTCCAGAGCGTTAAGGATTTCTGGCAGTTTGTCACCAAACTGAACATCGACAACCGCGCCGATGATCTGGGTGATTTTACCTGTAGCGTTAGCCATAATGGTTTCTCCGGGTTTCTAGAGCGCTTCCGCGCCCGAAATGATTTCAATCAGCTCGTTCGTGATCACAGCCTGACGCGAGCGGTTAAACTCAATTGTCAGCTGGTCGATCATTTCGCCAGCGTTGCGTGTCGCGTTATCCATGGCGGACATCCGTGCGCCCTGTTCGGACGCCGCGTTTTCCAACAAGGCAGCAAAGATCTGCGTGGCTACACCGCGCGGCAGAAGATCGGCCAGAATGGCATCTTCGGACGGCTCATAGTCATACAGTGCGGCATCTGCGCCGTCAGCTTGGTCAAACTTGGCAGGGATAACCTGCAAGGCTGTCGGGTGCTGGGACACAACGTTTTCAAAACGGGCAAAGAACAATGTGGCGATGTCAAAATCACCAGCATCGAATTTCGCCAGAACGTCTTTTGCGATGTCTTGCGCGTTGGCATAGCTGATCCGCTTGACCGCAGTCAGGTCGACATGACCGACAAAGTGATCGCCAAGCTCGCGCTTGATCACATCACGGCCCTTTTTGCCGACAGTCAGGATTTTCACCGTCTTGCCTTCGGCAATCAGCGCGTTTGCGTGGGTGCGTGCCAATTTTGCGATGTTGCCGTTAAAGCCGCCGCACAGACCACGTTCAGCAGTCATCACCACCAACAGGTGGGTCTGATCGCTGCCCGTGCCGGACAGAAGCCGTGGCGCAGAAGCAGAGCCAGCCGCACCGGACGCCAACCCACCCATTACGGCATTAAACCGTTCTGTGTAAGGGCGGGACGCCTCGGCTGCGTCTTGGGCGCGGCGCAATTTTGCTGCCGCGACCATCTGCATCGCCTTGGTGATCTTGCGGGTCGATTTGACCGACGCGATCCGATTTTTAAGGTCCTTAAGACTAGGCAAAGCTAAGTCTCCTTATCTTAGGCGTGGATTCAGGCGAAATCTTTTGCAAACGCGTCAAGCGCAGCTTTGATTTTGTCTTCTGCCTCACCTTTGATTTTTGGATCTTCGTTTGTGATCATGTCGAGCACATCTTTTGCGTTTGTGCGCATGTGCTTGAGCAGACCAGCCTCGAAACGACCAACGTCTTTGACGGCGATCTCGTCCAAGTAACCTTTGGTGCCTGCGTAGATGACGCAAACAATCTCAGCGTTCGTCAGTGGCGAATACTGCGGCTGTTTCATCAGCTCGGTCAGGCGTGCACCACGGTTCAGCAACTGCTGTGTGGATGCGTCCAGATCGGAACCGAACTGTGCGAACGCGGCCATTTCACGATACTGCGCAAGCTCAAGCTTAACAGGACCAGCAACGGACTTCATCGCGTTTGTCTGCGCGGCGGAACCAACGCGGGATACGGACAGACCTGTGTTCACAGCTGGGCGGATACCCTGGAAGAACAATTCTGTTTCCAAGAAGATCTGGCCGTCGGTGATCGAGATCACGTTTGTCGGAATAAACGCGGACACGTCGCCACCTTGGGTTTCAATGATCGGCAGCGCCGTCAGGGAACCGGACCCGTTGTCTTCGTTCAGCTTCGCGGAACGCTCAAGCAGACGGGAGTGGAGGTAGAAAACGTCACCTGGGTATGCTTCACGCCCTGGTGGACGACGCAGCAGAAGGGACATCTGACGGTAAGATACCGCCTGCTTGGATAGATCATCATAGATGATCAGCGCGTGACGACCGTTGTCACGGAAGTGCTCGGCCATCGCGGTCGCTGCATATGGTGCAAGGAACTGCATCGGTGCTGGATCGGACGCAGTGGCCGCAACAACGATGGAATATTCAATCGCGCCGGATTCTTCGAGCTTTTTCACAAGCTGTGCAACTGTGGAACGCTTCTGGCCAACAGCCACATAAACACAGTAAAGCTTTTCGCTCTCGTCTTTGGCGGCGTCGTTGTATGTCTTTTGGTTCAGGATCGCGTCAAGCGCCACGGCTGTTTTACCAGTCTGACGGTCGCCAATGATCAATTCGCGCTGGCCACGGCCAATCGGGATCATGGAGTCAACGGATTTCAGGCCAGTCGCCATTGGTTCGTGAACAGACTTACGTGGGATAATGCCCGGCGCCTTGCTGTCTGCAACCAGACGCTTCTTTGTCTTGATCGGGCCTTTTCCGTCAAGCGGGTTACCCAGACCGTCAACAACGCGCCCCAGCAGCTCATCACCGGCTGGAACGTCAACGATTGAGTTGGTGCGCTTAACAACGTCACCTTCTTTAATGTCGCGGTCGGAACCGAAGATAACAACACCAACGTTGTCTGCTTCAAGGTTCAAGGCCATCCCGCGGATACCACCGGGGAATTCAACCATTCCACCCGCCTGGACATTGTCCAGACCGTAAACGCGCGCAATACCGTCACCAACGGACAGCACGCGGCCTACTTCGGCGACTTCGGCCTCTTGGCCAAAGTTTTTGATCTGGTCCTTTAGGATCGCAGAGATTTCAGACGCTTGGATCGCCATGTTATCCGACCTCTTTCATAGTGTTCTGGAGTGCGTTGAGCTTGGATTTGATCGACGTGTCGATCATCTTTGAGCCCACTTTTACAATAAGACCGCCGATAATTGCCTCATCCACGGTCGCTTTGATCTTCACGTCGGCGCCAACTTGCGCCTTGAGTGTCTTTGCCAGCTTATCAGCCTGTGCCTTGGTCAGCGCCTTGGCAGATGTCACTTCGGCGGTCACTTCGCCTTTGTGCCCTGCGATCTGGTCGCGCAATGTGGCAACAAGCTGTGGCAGAACGAACAAACGTCGCTTGGACGCCATCAGCGCCAGCACGTTGTTTGTCGTCGGCGACAACTTCATCTTTTTGGAAACTGCTGCAATCGCAGCGCCCTGCTCGTCACGGCTATATAGCGGTGATGTCAGCAAGGTCTTTAGATCAGCGCTATCGGCCATCGCGGCCTCGAGTGCATCCACGTCTTTTTCAAGCGCGGCGATCTTTTTGCCCTCTTTGGCGAGGTCAAACACAGCTGTCGCGTAGCGCGCAGCGATGCCTGTGGAGATACCAACTGTTTCGGACACGTCCACCCTTCCGATGTTTGTGGCCCAGTCCCAAGTGCCGTTACCAGCATCGAGAGGGCAGCTTACACAAACCCGCACACACACGCGCAGGTCCCAAAATCAGCGTCGATGTAGCAGAGCATTTCGCCTGTCGCAACCGCCTAGCGGTGCCAAAATGCCCCCTTTTGGCGCGATTTGTCGCAGTAGTTTTGCCCAAAAAAGGTGCATCTGACCCCAAGGCACCCGTTAAACAAGGGTTAAGCTGTTTGGATTGCTGGATTTATACGCGTCAGCCGGATCAAACCTGCACCGTGGATACGTTGGCCGCACAATTCGTATCCGAATCTTTACGACGGCTGGTCTGACCCTGTGCGAAGGCCGGTTTGCCGTGCTGTCTCGGGCGTCGCACCAATCCCCTCAAGCGCGCGCAAGGGGCGCTTCACGACCTCAGTCAAGCCAGGACGCGTTGGCGCGGCCATTTGTTTGCTGACCTCCACCATTAGCACCCCACCCGCCGCGATGACCGGTAGGTTATGCCCGATCTTTTCCACAACGCCGGCCGTTTTGCGCCAGATGCGCCTATGTGAAGGTGGCTGATAAAGCGTCGACAACGTCTTTTCCGTCACAAAATCATGTTTGCGCAGCTGGGCCTCGAGCTGACCAAGCGTATAGGGCCGCCCAAACCCAAAGGGCGTGTTGTCGGACCGTGACCAGATGCCCGCCCGATTGGGCACCACAAACACCGCACGCCCACCCGGACCAAGCACGCGCCAAATCTCGTCCAGCAACGCTGTCGGGTTTTCCGATGTCTCGAGCCCGTGCATGACCACTAGCTTATCCACCTGCCCCGTTTGGATCGGCCAGATCGTATCCTCGCACAGGACACTGACATTGGGCAGGCCAGCGGGCCACGGCAGCACACCCTGCGGGCCGGGCATCAGCCCCGTGACACGCCGCGCATCCGCCAGATAGGGGCGCATCAACGGCACCGCAAATCCGAAACCCGCGACGGTCTGACCCTTTGCCTCTGGCCAAATCGCGGTCAGCTCATCGCGGATCACCTTTTGCGCGGCGCGACCCAAGGCGCTCCGGTAATAAAAATTTCGCAGATCCAGCACATCAAGATGCATTGCAGTCGACTTTCATCTGGGACAAACTTAACGCCACCTTATCAAGACAGGACCAAAGTGCCATGACCCTTACGCTGACCACTGTGTCCTGTCTGGAAGACAACTATGCCTTTATCATCGGCAATCCAGTAACCCGCGAGGCGGCGGTCATCGACGTCCCCAACGCAGGCCCCATCAATGCCGCGGTCACGGGCGGAAACTGGCGGCTAACAACCGTTTTGCTAACCCACCACCACTGGGACCACGTCGATGGTTTGGATGATCTGGACGGGCGCGACAATTTGCGCGTAATCGGGGCGAAGGCCGACGCGCACCGCCTGCCCCCGCTTGATCTGGCCTTGTCCGAGGGGGACAGCGTCACCATCTGTGATGAAGACGCGGTGGTGCTGGACGTGTCCGGCCACACGGTCGGCCATATCGCGTTCTATTTCTCGACCTCCGGCTATGCGTTTACGGCTGATAGCCTGATGGCAATGGGCTGTGGCCGCCTGTTTGAAGGCACGCCCGCACAAATGTGGGACACGATGCAAAAGTTGCGCAAACTGCCGCCCCAGACGATTATTTGCTCGGGCCATGAATACACGCAAACCAATGCCGCCTTTGCGGCAACCCTTGACCCGGACAATCGCGCCCTTAGATCAAGGATAGAAGGCATCAAAGCCGCCCGCGCCACTGGGCGGCCGACTGTGCCATCGACCCTCGCGCTGGAAATGGAGACGAACCCGTTTCTGCGTGCCGACCAGCCGGATTTGAAAACCGCGCTGGGGATGCAAGACGCAACAGATACGGCGGTATTCACCGAAATTCGGACCCGCCGCGACAATTTTTAAGACCGTTCACAAAGAAACCCCTCTTTTGTGACCCGAAATGATAAAAAAGTCCTTGAAGGTTGGGAAATAAAACCAAACCTTAAGGATAAGAGGCCACGGTTGGTTTTGGGTGTGTCGCACATCAGCCAACCCCGATCTGTAAAGGAGCACGACAGGTGCCATCTTTTTCAAACACGCTTGAGCAGTCCATTCACGGTGCGCTGGCCTTGGCCAATGCGCGTAAACATGAATTGGCGACGCTTGAACATCTTTTGCTATCTTTGATTGATGAACCAGATGCGGCCCGCGTGATGCAAGCCTGTTCCGTCAATCTTGATGATCTGCGCAAAGATCTGAAGGATTTCATCGAAAATGATCTTTCCACCCTGATCACCGACGTTGAAGGGTCCGAAGCTGTCCCAACGGCGGCATTCCAGCGCGTGATCCAACGCGCAGCGATTCACGTGCAATCATCAGGCCGGACAGAAGTGACCGGTGCCAATGTGCTTGTTGCGATTTTTGCCGAACGCGAAAGCAATGCGGCCTATTTCCTGCAAGAACAGGACATGACCCGCTATGACGCCGTGAACTTTATTGCTCACGGTGTCGCCAAAGACCCGGCATTCGGCGAAAGCCGCCCTGTCACGGGTTCCTCTGACGAAGGTGAAGCCTTTACCGATACCGATGGTGAGGTGAAGGAAAGCGCGCTGGCCAAATATTGCGTCGACCTGAACATCAAAGCCAAAGAGGGCGATGTTGACCCCCTGATCGGCCGCGCCCACGAGGTTGAGCGTTGTGTGCAGGTCCTGTGCCGCCGTCGCAAAAACAACCCGCTGCTGGTCGGCGATCCAGGTGTGGGTAAAACCGCCATTGCTGAAGGTCTCGCTTTTAAAATAGTCAACGGCGAAACACCCGAGGTGCTGTCAGAAACAACAATCTACAGCCTTGATATGGGCGCGCTTCTGGCTGGCACACGCTATCGCGGTGATTTTGAGGAACGCCTGAAGGCCGTGATGACCGAGATGGAAGAGCACGACGATGCCGTGTTGTTCATCGACGAAATTCATACAGTCATTGGTGCGGGGGCCACATCCGGCGGTGCAATGGATGCGTCCAACCTACTGAAACCCGCGTTGCAGGGTGGCAAACTGCGCTGCATGGGCTCCACGACTTACAAGGAGTTCCGCCAGCATTTCGAAAAGGACCGCGCCCTGTCCCGCCGATTCCAGAAAATCGACGTGAGCGAGCCTTCGGTCGAGGATGCGGTGAAAATTCTACGCGGCCTCAAGCCGTATTTTGAGGATCACCACAACATCAAATACACTGCCGACGCGATCCGCACCGCGGTTGAGCTATCAGCACGCTATATCAATGACCGCAAATTGCCTGACAAGGCGATCGACGTCATCGACGAAGCAGGTGCTGCGCAGCATCTTGTCGCAGAATCCAAGCGTCGCAAGACAATCGGTGTCAAAGATATTGAGGCTGTGGTGGCCAAAATCGCGCGCATCCCACCGAAAAACGTAACTAAAGACGATGCTGAGGTTCTGAAAGACCTCGAAAAATCACTCAAGCGTGTTGTGTTTGGCCAAGACAAGGCAATCGAGGCACTGTCATCCGCGATCAAACTGGCGCGTGCTGGCCTGCGTGAGCCGGAAAAACCAATCGGCAATTACCTATTCGCGGGACCAACCGGCGTCGGTAAAACCGAGGTTGCCAAACAACTTGCGGATACGCTTGGTGTGGAAATGCTGCGCTTTGATATGTCTGAATACATGGAAAAACACGCAATCAGCCGCCTGATTGGTGCCCCTCCCGGCTATGTTGGGTTTGATCAGGGTGGCATGCTGACCGACGGCGTCGACCAGAACCCGCACTGTGTGCTGCTGCTTGATGAAATGGAAAAGGCGCACCCCGACGTCTACAACATTTTGTTGCAGGTCATGGACCACGGCAAACTGACCGACCATAACGGCCGGACCACCGACTTCCGCAATGTCATCTTGATCATGACATCGAACGCTGGTGCGTCCGAGCTGGGTAAAAACGCCATGGGCTTTAACCGTGAAAGCCGTGATGGCGAAGATATCGCCGCGATTGAGCGGACGTTCACGCCTGAATTCCGCAACCGCCTGGATGCAATCATCAGCTTTGGCGCATTGCCTAAGCCGGTCATCCAGCAGGTAGTCGAGAAATTCGTGCTACAGCTTGAGGCCCAATTGATTGACCGCAACGTGCATATCGAGATTACACCAAAAGCGGCACAATGGCTTGGCGACAAAGGCTATGACGCGAAAATGGGTGCCCGTCCGCTTGGCCGTGTGATTCAAGAGCATATTAAAAAGCCGCTGGCCGAGGAATTGCTGTTTGGCAAACTCGTCAAAGGTGGGCTGGTCAAAGTTGGCGTAAAAGCAGGTGAGCTGACGCTGACCTACGAAAAGCCAGCGCAAGCCCGGATCAGTGGTGATAAACCGCCGCTATTGACCGCCGACTAATGTGGCGTAATTGCGCATTTTTATCCCTCGCCGCGTCGCCCGCGGCGGGGAATTTTTTGTTGCAGTTTCCTGTCGACTGCACGCTTGGCGAAACCTGTTATACACAACATTTCGTGGATCACGATCCAACTGCAGCGGCTTCGAATTTCCGGTGCGGACCACTGACCTATGACGGGCACAAAGGCACCGATTTTGCCCTGCCCAAATTGGCGGATCAGGCCACAGGGGTGAACGTCCTTGCGGCCGCGGGCAGCACCGTTTTGGGAACGCGCAATTCCCTGGACGACGTGTTGCAGGTTGGTCCCAACCCGCCCGATGCCGCCAACCGCGAATACGGAAATGGTGTTGTTATTCGCCACATTGATGGCTTTGAAACCCAATATTGTCACCTCGCCAAGGGGTCAATCACGGTGAAATCCGGCGACCTTGTGACGGCTGGACAAGTCATCGGGCAGATAGGCTTTTCAGGGCAAACGCAGTTTCCCCATCTACACATCAGCGTGCGCCCAAAATGGCGAGGTCGTTGACCCATATGACACCGATGGTGTGCAAGCCTGTGGGGATATGGTTCAACAAAGCCTTTGGGCCGATCCGCTTGCAACGCCACCCGGTGGTATTGTTGATATCGGGTTGACCGATCATATTCCCAGTTTCGATGCCATCAAAGCGGGGGATGCCGACACTAATATCCAACCCAGAAGCCCCACAATCGTGGGCTGGGGACATATTTTTGGGGCGCTTGAGGGCGATACAATTGTGACGTAAATTCGTGGCCCGCGCGGGTTCCGGATTGTCCATCGCAAACCGATTACGCGGACCCGAGCACGGATTTTTCGCGCCTACGGAAAACGCAGACCTGCGGACGGCTTTGCAAACGGGGACTATACGCTGACGGTAACACACATGCGTGGGGACCAAACAATCGACCAAATGACCGCGATATACGCCGTCAATTAGCGTTCTGTCAGCTTAAGCTCGATCCGTCGGTTTTGCGCGCGCGCCGCAGGCGTGTTCGCCAGGTTGAGCGGTTGGAACTGACCAAATCCGTTCGCCGCCAAACGCTCTGGCGGGATTCCAAGGAAATTCACCATATAGAGCACGACCGAAAGCGCGCGCGCCTGTGACAATTCCCAGTTATTCGCGTATTGCCCAAGGCCGGACAGCGGCACGTTGTCGGTGTGCCCGTCCACACGGATCACCCAGTCAATGCCCGCGGGAATATCATCAGCGATATCGCGCAAAATGCCCGCGACATTCGCGATTTCACCGCGCCCAAGGTTCGACAATTTCGCACGTCCGGGTTCAAACAGAACCTCGGATGAGAATACGAAACGATCCCCTTCGATCCGCACGCGATCCTGCCCCTCAAGGACATCGCGCAGCTGACCAAAGAAATCCGATTTAAACCGTTCGAGGTTCTGCGCTTCGGCGGCAAGCCGTTCGGCCTCTGCCTCGAGCCGTTGACGCTCTGCTTGTTCAAGCGCAAGGCGCCGGCGCTCCTCCGCTGCGACGCGCGCTAATGCGGTATTGAGCTGTGCGCCGAGCGCCTGAATTTGCACCTGCGCATCACTATCCGCTTTATCCGCGATATTCAAAAGTGCCTGCAATGTGCCAACCTGATTACGCAGTTCGGCAACTTGTGCGTTCAACGCGGCCACCTGCCGCTGGCTTTCCGCAGACAGCGCCTTTTCTTCTGACAAGGCCGCATTCGCAGTGGCCAACAACGCGGCTTGGCGTTCCTGTTCAGACAATTGGGTTTGCGCCGCGCCCTGTGCTGCTGCCATCGCCGCAAGGGCTTGGGCCAGTTCTGCCTGCAATGAGGCGCGTTCAGTTTCAATCTCCGTCGCACCGTCGGACAGTGACGTAACACGCGCCTGCAAATCCTCATTCGCCAATAGCGCCGCGGCAAGCCGATCCTCTAGCGATTTGCGGGCATCTTCGCTGGCCGCGCCACTTGCCGCGATGCTTTCGACCTCAACCTCAAGGGCCTGTTTGGCAAGCAATGCAGCGGCCAATTGTTCTTGGATCGCTGCCTCTGACTGGGCGTTTTGGGCCATCGCCTCGGCCAGCGCAGCGCGTGCTGCTGCCAGCGCATCATCCGACTTGTCCCCGCTGGCAAGGGCCGCCGCAAGCCGTGCGGTCAGATCCTCGGCCGTGGTATTAGCCGCGTCAATCTGCGCGCGCGCGTCGGCCAATTCGGCTGCTGTCGTCTGCTGCAAACCCAATGCCGCCAGCAATCGCGCATCCAAATCCTCACCGTCAGACAAGGCGCGGGTCAGATCGTTTTCCGCGTTCTGCTGCGCAAGCAGTGCAGCGGCGAGTTTCATATCCAGATCGACACTCGCGGCCTCTGCGGCGGCCAAAATGGTCAGCGTATTCTCCGCCTCTTGGCGCTTTTGTTCAAGTGACAACGACATCGCGGTCAGCTCTGCGTCTGCGTTTTCCAACCGGTCACGCAACGCCTGCGCGGCTGCAGCGTCAGCCAATTGCGCCGCCTCTAAATCGGAAATGCGTGTGGTATTTGCATCCCGGTCCGTTTCCAGATCAGCGATCATCGCCTCAAGCGCCTCACGGCGGGCGGCGGCCAGACGGGCGGCTTCGGTACCTGCATCAATCTCGGATCGGGCCTGCGCGAGTGCGAGGTTCAGCGCCTCTTGCTCGGAAATCAGCGTGGCCTGATCGGTTTCCAATGTCGCAATCGCGGCCCGTCCATCCGCCCGCTCAGCCAAAAGGCCCGCAACTTGGGCCTCAAATCCGGTGATCTGATTCTGGGCTGCGACCAGGGCGGCGTCCGATTCATCGCGCTGCTGTGTAAGCTGTGCGATCAAATCGGCCTGTGCGTTCGCGGCCTGATCCGCCTGCGCCAAATCCGCAGTCAGTGTTGATGTTCGGTCCTGTTCCAGCCCCAAGGCAGCGGCCAGCGTCGAAATCTCCGCAGCCAATTCATCAAGTCGCGTTTCCTGCCCTGTAATCGTTTCGCGTAACACGAATTGGATCACCATAAAGATGGTCAGCACGAACATCAGCACCAACAACAAGCCCGTCATCGCATCGACAAAGCCAGGCCAGATCGCGTTTTGAAAACGTCCCGATGATCGGCGGGATAGGGCCATGTTTATGACCCGTCACTTGGCGGACGAACCCGCCCACTACGCACGGCGCGTGTCAGGCTTGCGATGTCAGCGCGCAGGTCGGCCACTGTTTCCTGACGACCGGCTGACATTTCTTCGAGGATGCGCAGCATTTGCACGTCGATTGACCGCAGGCGCATCCGGCTTTCAGCGTCGATCCCGTCAACACCGCTATCCCTCAGCTTTTCAATCAGCCGTTCCTGTCCGTCCGCAACACGGGCCAATAATTCTTCTGTGCTACCGTTGCTGCCGCCAACGGCCCCATTTGAAATCGCCGTGGTCAGGGCCGCAAGGTGATGATCAAGACTGGCCCGCTGGGCTTCCATTTGCTGGGCCATGTGATCCATGAATTCAACCATCACACCCGTTTCGCCGCCCCCCTCATCGCCAGAGGAGAAGCCCAAGCGCGTGATCGTGGACAACCATTCCTCAAGCTCGCGGTAGAATCGGTTTTGGCCGTGGGATGCGAACAATTCGAGTAGGCCGACAACCAACGACCCCGCCAACCCCAAAAGAGAGGATGAAAACGCCGTACCCATCCCGCCAAGCTGGCTTTCCAGACCGGATTGCAGTCGGGCAAATATATCCGCCCCGTCTTCGCCATCCGCAGGGTTCAGCGACCGGATCGTTTCCACAAGCGCCGGAACAGTTGTGGCTAAACCGTAAAACGTGCCCAAAAGACCCAGAAAAATCAGCGTATTACCAATGTAGCGCGTGATTTCGCGGTCTTCGTCAATCCGCTGAGCCACCGAATCCAGAATGGACCGGCCCGAAGAGGACGACAATTGCATCTGCGCACCACGGGACCGCAACAGCGTCGCCAATGGCGCCAATAGCCCAGGTGCGGCGGCATTTTCCGAGCCGATCCTGTGTTTGGTAAACCCTTCGATCCACTGGACCGACCGCATCAGCTGCGCAACCTGTCCAAAGCACGACAAAACGCCAAGGACGAACACAAGCAAAATCGCCCCGTTCAAATAGGGGTTCGACCAAAAGATCGCCGTTATTTGCGCACGTCCAAGATACAACCCTGCGCCCACAAGCCCCAAGACGATCAGCATCGAAATGATCTGTCGCACGGGCTGCGTGAACTGCGGCTCTACCTCGGGTTCCCTTATCTCTGTGGTCACACAGGGGCCCTCATTCTCATTGTTAACGGTATCTTAATGAAAACATCCGCAAATCCCAAATAAATTCGGGGCGCCAGATTAATGGTCGGATTTGATGGCGCGCACGCGTTGCACCAACCACGTCATGTCATCATCACGGATTGCCATTTTATCCAAATGGGCAGCCGTGTTGAACAGATATTCGTCGTTTGGCCCACGCCCGCCGACTGCATGAGCGATCATCTGGGCCTGCTTTTCCAGATCGAACTGACAATACTGCACATGGGTCGGGTCAATCACATAGGCCAGCGCTGCAATCGTGCCCGCATCTGTTTCCAGATCAACATGATGTTCGACATAGGCCGATGAAATCAATTCGCGCTCGCGCAACTCAGCCAGCACGCGATCTTCCTCGGCGTCTTGGACGCGAAACGCCACGCCGGTGCATTGCCCGCCTTTGGCCGCATCCAGCGCCAGAACAAGACCGGGGTCATCCTCTGACCCACGGTGGTGGATCGACAACATGCAAAAACTGCGATGGTAGTCCCGCAAGATCGCCGTGCGCGCCTCAGCCGGTTCAAAACCGGGGTTCCACAAAAGTGATCCGTAGCCAAATACCCAAAGCGCCATAATGCTGTTCCTTTCCTGCCTCACCCTATAAACACGGGACCGATCGTGCCGCCAAGGGGGAACCATGCGCAGACTGACATTCATCGTGCTTATTTTGGCGGCAATCTATGGCGGCTATTGGTTCATCGGCGCGGGCGCCATGAAAAAAAGCGCCGCAGATCAATTCAACGATTTGGAGCAATCCGGCTGGCAAGTGGATTACACCGACCTGTCGACCGCCGGGTTTCCGTCCCGTTTTGACACCACCGTCAATGACCTAACGCTGACCACCCCTGATGGGGCGACACAGTGGTCGCTGCCGTTCATTCAGGCGCTGACACTTGCGTATAAACCCAACGAGATCATCCTCGCCTTTCCGCCTAATCAAGTGGTCACCGTGGATCGCCAACCGATCAGCGTGACGTCCGACAGCCTGCGCGCCAGCTTAAATGTTGCTCCGAACCCCGCCCTGTCGTTGGGTGCTCTAACGGCAGAGGTGGGCCCGCTGACCGCCACAACGGGCGGTGCACGCTTGCTGTCATTGACCAGCGGATTGGCCGCATTGCGGGCCGCGGAGGGTGACCACACCTATGACGCCTATCTTGATCTGGACGGTTTCGCCCTGCCAGATCAGGTTAAACGGATGCTGGACCCAAGCACCGCCCTGCCTCAGACATTCGGCCAGATCACGATTGATGCGATCCTCACACTTGATGCGGATATTGACCGCCATAGTGCGAAATCACAGCCCCAGATTGATGCTGTTGATCTGCGCGGCATGACGATCACGTGGGGTGATTTGCAGCTGCGCGGTGACGGTAGCATGACAATCGACAGCGATGGTTATCCGACGGGCGACATCACGTTATCGGCGCAGAACTGGCGTAAAATGCTGCCGCTTGCTATGAATACAGGCGTGTTAACAACGGGGGCCGCGCGCACGATCGAGAATGTCGCGGGTCTGCTATCGGGCGGGTCACAGACCCTTGATGTCCCGTTTCGCTTTGCCAATCAGCAGATGATGCTGGGGCCAATCCCTATCGGGAAGGCCCCGCGCCTGCGCTAGGCCCCGCCGAACAAGCCCGTCAGGGATCGCTTGACCAAGGCGGTTACCGACGGGCGTTTGACCGTCGCAAATGGGAGCGGGCGGCAGTAATGTGGTTTCGACCAGCCCAAGCACCGTGTCCGCATCAACAGGATCGCGCACCTGTTCGGCCAACCGATCCCGCGCCCACGTCATGTCATCACGGTCGCGGTAAAGCCGGTCAAGCGATGCGACCACGCCCTGCGCCCCGGCCAGATCGTTGTCAGCCAGCGCCGCCCCAGCGGCGTGGTGAACCCGATCCAACCGGCGCAATCGCGCAATCGCGGCCAGTTCGCGCAATGCAATCACCAGCAGGATTAGACAGAAGATGCCCAACAGGCCGACGGCAACAGCGCCTAAAACAGGCGAACGGGCGGTCAGCCCGTTCACGTAATCCCATGCTGCCAACGACACGATGAAACCGGTCAACGCCAACAGGACAGACCAGAACCACCGCGCCAATCGCAAAGGTTTGCGCGCGGCGATTGTGGCCACTTGGACCATGGCCGCGTTTTGATGCGGCATGTCGGGCACGACAGGGGCCGCGGCAGGTGCGGCAGCCGTTTGATCATCAAGATCAATTAAGACCGGCCCGCGTTTTTGATTGCTCATAACCGTCCCCCCAGCAAAAAATTGTGCCGCTTTGTCCAAACGGATATGCGGCGGCCCCTCACCCAGTTTCAGGGTCATCGGCGCGGGCGCAAACCGCATGATCGCATAGTCATCATCCAACCATTCTGCTGCACCCAACCGCGCTGGCCCCAAAAGATACGCGGGATCTTCGGGGAGTTTTCCGGGATAAAATGCGGCCTGTTTCCCATTTTCTAAAAGGCGGCCACGGACAACATTCAACGGCCCGTCGCGGTGGTCAACGGTTTCCTCGACCGTGGTGCGCAGGGCCGCGATTGACATGGCATCAGTCTCTGCGCCTGCGAAATCGGCGCGGTCTTTGGCATCACGCAGGATCACTCTGGTAATTGCGGTCAACTGACCATGTTGGCTGTGATGAAGGTGGTCGGCCTTGGTCGCCACGAACAGAATTTTCTCGACCGGCTTGCCTTGAAAGATGCGGGTCAGGAATGCGTTGCATCCGGGCCGAAAAGCCCCAGTGAACAGTCCGAATACCCGGCCTCACGCGATGCATTCAGATGGGTCGTGAATGACTGGGCCAGTGTTTTTGCCGCGACCTCGTCCAACTGCGCATCTGGATCGGTGGTAGCGAGGGCTGCGAGAAACGCAGCGCCCTCTGGCCGGTCTTGGGCTTTTGCAATCGCTGCAGCTGACCAATCCGCGAATGAAATATCAAGCAGGCCTAGATCCAGCAGCCATTCACCAGGGTAATCCACGATATCAATATGGACAGTGCGCGGCGCCATGAAGCCGCCAAGAAGACCATTGGGTTGCAACTTCATTGAGAGCCGCAATTCGCTAATATGACGCGTACCATCGGGCCAGCTCGGATTAGGCGCGGTCAGTTGGCCCAGATAGGTTGCATACTCGAAACGCGGCAGCGTATCATCATGTTGCGGCTGCAAAAACGCCGTGCGGATCGCGCCGCTGCGGGCGGCCTGCATCTGTGGCATGCGCCCGCGGTCCATTAGGTTGGCCACAAGCGAGGTGATAAAAACCGTTTTGCCCGCACGGCTTAGCCCCGTGACACCCAGCCAGATGACAGGTTCTGAAAACGGCGCGGCAAGCGTGCCCGCAACCGCATCAACGCTGCGTGTAATTTGATCGGCGATGGCGGTGATAACTACGGCGGTCCGTCCTTTGCATAATTCTATATGGTTAAGATAAGTGCGACATTGATCAATGTGTAGGGATTGATTTTGAAACTTTCCCCGCCTAAGCCCTTTGATATGCCTCGTTTTGCCCTTTTGATCGAATATGACGGACGCCCGTTTGCCGGATGGCAGCGCCAGCCCGACCGCCCCAGCGTACAAGGCGCGATCGAGGATGCGTTGGCTAAACTGGAAACCGGGCCCCACACAATCGCCGCGGCGGGACGCACGGACGCCGGTGTCCACGCCACCGCACAAGTCGCGCATTGCGATCTGACCCGCGACTGGACCCCGTTTCGGCTGTCAGAGGCGCTCAATTTTCACCTTAAGCCAAACCCTGTGTCCATCGTTGGCTGCGCCCAAGTGGCAGGCGATTGGCACGCGCGGTTTAGCGCGGATGAACGCCGTTACCTGTTTCGCATTTTCAGCCGCCGTGCGCCGCTGACCTTTGGCGCGGGGCAGTTCTGGCGGATCAACAACACGTTGGACGTGGCCGCAATGCAGGCTGGTGCGCAGCATTTGCTGGGTTTGCATGATTTCACGACATTCCGGTCAACCATGTGTCAGGCGCAAAGCCCCGTGAAGACATTGGACGAGCTGCGAATTTCTCAGATCGCGCACCCCAACGGCACGGAATACCAGTTCCATGTGCGCGCACGATCGTTTCTACACAATCAAGTTCGCAGCTTTGTCGGGACGTTGGAACGGGTTGGTGCAGGTGCGTGGACGCCGGACGATGTCCTCAAGGCATTGCTGGCCAAGGACCGCGCAGCCTGTGGACCGGTGTCGCCGCCGCAGGGCTTGTACCTTGCAGGGGTCGGGTATCCGGACCATCCGTTTGTGGATTAATCATTGTCGTTCAGGCCAGCACCAGCCCCCGACAGACGCGATGCCTCGGTCGCCGGAACATAGGTTTTCGACGCGAGATCAGACAGTTGTATCCAAAGTTGATCCGACACAGTTGCCGCCTGCGCCGTGAGCCTTGGCGGGGTGCCTTGCGTCAGTACCAGATGCAAATCGGCACCCTTAAAGTGGTGATCAACAACCAAACCCCGCGCTGCACAAAGCGCCAGCATCAAACGCGGTACATCCAGATCACGCAGCACAACCCGTTCTACACCAGCTGCTAGCGCATCGGCCGCAACAGGCCCCGCCATGATCATACGCGCATTCGGGCAATCCAGAACAACCGTCGACCACTGCGCGTCAGCCACTTTGTACGGCCCAGCCAATGCGTCCAAAACAGCCCCTAATCGGCCCGGATCCGTCCCAGCAAGATAGATGGCCGCAGCAGCCAAATCTTCACAGTGGCCAAGGGGCACGCCCGCGCCACGCGCGGCCTTTAGGACCATGCCTCCGATTTCGTTCAGGGATCGTTTCATATGCCCGCCACTGGCAACCACCAGTCATCCGCACGGTCCAGCTCATCCCAGAGCGGGGCGCCTTGGGCCAATGTGATCCGCGTCCAGCGGTCCGACTTTGGATCGAACTTCGCAGCCCCAAAGAACGACAACTTGCAACGCAACATATCAATCGGCAGACAAGCCTCACCAATAAGGTTATCGCGAATTTCGGCGTAGGGGTGGCGACCCAACGCCTGCACGCGTTTGACTGCAGACCGATGCTGCGGGTGGGTCATCAAAAAGGCGGCCACAGGCCCAGCGTGATCGGCCAAATTGGCGGCTAACGCCTTAACCTGACGGGCGATATCCAGCGGACTTTCGAGCGCGGCACCCTCTTCGGTGTGACGATTGCCAAGCCTCGGTTCCAGCTTTTCCTCAGACACATACCAGAACTGGGCGCAGTTCGGGGCATCTTCAAAATCCGTGCCACAGGCCCAATCCCAATCGCGGGCGATCATGGCAGACACATCGGCGCAATCCATACCCGGTTCAATTTGCGGGGTGAACGGCGTCGCCATGCAGTCGGTTAACCCGTCGATCAAATCACCGAAAGGTTCCAACACCATGGCGACGATCAATTCTTGCGTATCGATGGACCACGCGTCGCTTTGCGCAACTAATTGGTCGATGGCATCTACCGTGCGCAGGAATTCAGGCGTCATGGTTGCAATGACAGCCGGCCATTCGGCCCGCAGCACACTAATCCGGTCTGCCGCGATTTCGTCGGGAACGTTCCATTCGTCCAAATGCACCGATACGCGGGCGGCCAATGCAATCAGCTTTTGCACCTGCGCCTCTGTCAGCGTCGGGATCGCGCGGACCCGCGCCAATGCGGTTTCGCGTACCTGCATCCATGCATCCAGCAAGATCGGATGGGTCACAAGGAATGGGGCCATGCCAAGCCCGGTGGAATTGCCAATGCCCAAGAACCGCTTTGTTTCTCGATCCAACGGCGCGCCGCCCACATGTTCAACAAGATCATGGGTAAACCCACGGATCAGCCAGACGGTCAGCATCTCGGCAGCAAACGGCCCACCCATGCCAAGACGATCCGAAATCCGCCCACGATCCGCGATGCCAAATTTGCCGTTACCATACACAGCCGTCGTGCGCATCAGGTAACCTGTGGATTTCACCAAGTCGCGATCAGGCTGACGCCCCTCGCGCAGCGCTGTGGCGACGTGATCAAACAAGCGCACAGACTTGTTCGCGCGACTTAGCACCAGATCATTTTGGGTAAATCGCGACGCTTCCTGCTTGGGGGCAGAGGCCACGATGCGGTCAATCTCAGCCTGCGACGGCACACCGTCATAGAGGACATAGGCACTGTCCCAAGCGGTCGCGATCACGCGGTCGGTCCGCTGATCGGGGGGAATGTTCGTGGACACCGCAACAAGCGAATAGGTGAAACCGGCATAGTCGATCTGATAGACCGCGTGACCGTACCCTGCGGCATCCATTTCCCAAACAGTGCGCTGAACGGATGATTTTTCCGCAGCCAACCCGCGCATCAGACTACGCAGAAACGACAGACGATGCGGAAACGACGCGCCCATTCGGCGCAAGCGCATGACCATTTCAGGCGGGCGCATCGGGGCTTGGGCGGGGCTTGTCATATCTTTCATGGCACGACACACATCTTTGTTGGGAACAAGTAAACGCTACCACACAGCGGCCATCTGCTCCATCCGAAATAGACAAAATACTGTCCATTTGCGTCCCCGTAAAATGTGGGAACCATTTTTCTGCTGACGTCTTGGATTGTTGGTGATCCGTGCTTTGAATACGCCACCCAGACAAGTAAAAGAACGAAAAGCACAGTGGCACGCTGCGCTATCAGGTGAGACAAGAAAAATATGTCGATGAAATTGCGCTATTTGGCGGTTTTATGTGCCCTGCCCTCTGCGATATTTGCGCAGGATATCAAATTTGAGATTGATGGTGGCGACGATGATCTGACCGCGTCATTGCGGGCCGCGATTTGCAAAACATCAGCCCCTTGCAGGCGGTGCAATTGGCGGCCGCTGTTGGCACCCTTGCGGGGCGCGGCGGTGGCGGATTAATTGATACCTTCCGCCAGAATGTCGCGCTTGATGATTTTGATATCACCACCGATGACGACGGGAATGCCGCCGTGCGTGCAGGCAAATACCTGTCGGAAAACATCTATACCGACGTCACAGTGTCATCCGACGGCTCGACCGAGATTAACCTGAACCTTGATATCACGGACGAGATTAGGGCCAAAGGCACTGTTGATGCGGATGGCGAAACCAGTATTGGGATTTTCTTTGAGCGGGACTACTGAACCACGTCCAAGACATAGTGCAGCAGTTTCACATCATCGAAATAGGCGTCATAGAACGCAGGCAACAAATCCCGCGATGCATAGCGCGCATCCGACGCAAGGCCCCGCGCCATCCCTGTCTCATCCGCGTAGGTGATCGCGAGGGTCAGCGGGATTTCGGGGCCGTTCGGGTCATTCTCTTTCGCGAAAAAGACGCGGACCTCGTGGGCGCCGTCGAACTGTTTCCACAACGGAATCAGCGTCGCCTCGGCATAGGCGCGCATGGTGTCCCATTGCCCTGCCTTCACGGTCCCAACGAACATGGCCTGTCTGACAATCATATCAGCCCCCGCGATGTTTAAAGCTGTCACGACGGAAGGAATACAGCGCGCTTGGGTCAACGGACACATCAACAACGGCGGGTTTTCCACAAGCCAGCGCCGCCTCGATCGCGGGGCCGACATCGTCCAACCGGTCCGCCCTGAACCCTGCTGCGCCATAAAGTTCAGCCAGTTTATCAAAAGGCGGGCTGGACACATCCGCACCGATATAGCGTCCATTGAAGAAGTCGCGCTGATACGCTTTTTCCGCGCCCCAGCATTTGTTGTTCATCACGACCGTCACGGTATTGATCCCGTGATCCACCGCCGTCGATAATTCACTAACGGTCATGCCAAAACCACCATCGCCCATCAGGCTGACAACGGGGCAATCCGGCTGCGCGCATTTCACGCCCATGCCGCAGGCCATCGAAAAACCAACGAGGCCGAAATCAAGCGGGGTGAACAAACTGCCGGGTGTCCAGTAATTCAGAGCATCCGTGGCCTGCAAACAAAGTGTGCCCGCATCCATGGTGATCGCCGCATCGTGGGGCAACACATCGCGCAAAGTTTTGAATAGACCCGATGGCTGGGTCGGATGCGACATGATGGCATCCGCATCACGTTTAGCCAGAAACGTCTGACGTTCGGCTTGGAAATCAGCCGTCCATGCGTCCGCCTTCGCGCGATCAGCGATCTGGTTGACCGCGTCGGCCAGTTGCAGTGCACAGGTTGGGGCGTCTGCCCAGATACCCATCGCCACGGGGAAGAACCGACCAATCGCGGTGGGTTCCAATTCAACCTGAATGATTTGCGCATCCCGATTGATATTGTCGTAGGTATAGAACGTCGCGTTGAACCCGAGCCGTGTGCCCAGGGCCAGAATGACATCCGCCTCTTTCACCAGACGCGACGCAACCGCATTGCCGCGTGGCCCCATTTGCCCTGCGTTCAGCCGATGCCCGAACGAGATTGCGTCACCGTGTCCGGGGCTTGTGACAATGGGGCAGTTCAGCGCCTCGGCCAGTGCAATCGCCGCGTCATGCCCGCGTGTATTCTTGATCCCGCCACCGGCGACGATGACCGGACGGGTCGCACCCGACAGCATTTTTGCGGCGGTTTTGACGTCATCCGCTTGGGCCGCTGGGACCGACTGATTGCGGTAACCCATTGGCGCTTGCATCGCGGGAAAATCAGCTTGGGCCGCCAAGACATCACGCGGCAGGTTCAGCTGGACGGGGCCTTGGCGCGGGGACAATGCGGTGCGGAACGCCTCGCGGAACAGTTCTGGCACGCGGTCGGCGCTGGGGGCTGTCCATGTCTTTTTCGTCACGGGTGTAAACAGCGATTGCTGGTCAACCTCTTGGAATGCGTCGCGGTAGATGTGCCCTTGGGCCAGCATACCCGCGATGGAAACTACGGGGGAAAACGCGGCCTTGGCTTGGCTAAGGCCCGTCACAAGGTTCGTCGCACCCGGTCCGTTTTGCCCCGCCAGCACGACGCCCGCTTTGCCTGATGCACGCGCAAATCCATCGGCCATATGGGTGCCAGTGCGTTCGTCATGCACGCCGATCATCTTGATCGGGCTGTCATAAAGCGCGTCGAACATTTCCATCGTGGCCGACCCAATCAGGCCGAACACATGGCTCACGTCTTCGGTCTCAAGGGCGGCAACTGCGGCTTGGCCGCCGGACATGGGGATGGTCATTTCAAGACCCTTTCAGGAAGGTGAGGATGGGTGCGCTAAAAGCATCGGGATCTTCCATAAGACCGAGATGCTGTAGGTCAGGCACGATGATTGTCCGCGCGTTCAGGATGTCGGCGGTGATGTTATGGGACATATTTGGCGTGCTGCCACTGTCGTTTTCGCATGTCATCACAAGGGTCGGCGCGGTGATTTCACCGTCCCTGCCCGTCAGTTCAACAACGCCGTTGGCCAGAACCCACGCGGCTTGGGCATAGCTTTCGGCGTCAACGACTTCGCGCCATTGCCGCACCAAGGCCGGACCTGTGCCAGTCGCCAGATACGCAGGCGTGAACCACCGCGCGAGTGCGGCGTCAAAGGTTGAAAATGCCCCTTGGTCGCGCACGGATTTTGCGCGCGCCTCAACCACTGCTTGGGCGTCTGTACCCCGATCATGGGGGGAGTTCAGGATAGTTAGTGATTTCACTAACTGTGGATGATCCAGCGCAAACCGCCGGTTAATCATGCCGCCGATGGAAAACCCGACGATGTGCGCGGATGCGATCCCAAGATGCCCCATCAACCCCGCCAGCTGATCCGCATAGACTGTCAGCGACGCGGTGTTGGGTGGCGGCGCGGACGCGCCGTGACCGTAGAGATCATAGGACAGAACGCGAAAGTCTGCGAATGCGGGCAGAATATCCGCGAACACATCGCGACACAGGCCAAGCCCGTGGATGAGCACCACAACAGGCGCATCCACGGGACCGGTCAGATCATAGGACGTGCCGTTAAACACCGGCTGGGTTGTCGACATCGTGGCCCATTTCCTTAAGGTCTTCGTAACGGTTGCCGATCCGGTGGTTCGGGTGCCCACCGATGGATGCGCCAAGGGCGACGATGATTTCATCCTCGGCCGGGGCGTCGGGGATCGACGTGTGGATCGTCTGGTAATAGTCGCGCAATCCGCCGTCGTGCTTGTGCATCAACGGGATCATCAACGACGTGCCAGCAGCGCCGCGTGTGTTGGCGAACACCAGATAGGTTTTTGCATCCACCGCGTCGCGGTATTGGTTCCCGAACCAAAGCGTGTGGGTCAACGCTTGGGCATGCTCCGTCTCGCCGCCCATGCCGACGACGGACGCCTTGCCGTAACCTTCGACATCGCCGCCTGTTTCCTTAAGGATCATCTCGGTCAGCAGCTTGCCAAGCACGGGGCCGTGGCTTTGGATTTCGGGGCGCAGGTTTTCGACATAACCCTGACCTGCCCAAGGGTTCTTGATAATCGCCATTGCGGCGACTAGCAGGGTCGGTTTTTCAACCGTCTTGCCACCTTCGATAAATGTGTGTTGCACAGTCGTCAGCGTGCGGCGAATTTCTACAGTCATTGGTCTTCCTTAATTGGCAAATTCGGGCATCACACGGTCGATAAACAGTTGCAGGGATCGCTTCTGCACCTCCATATCCAGCCCCATGGACGCGTAATAAATGAAGGCATCGACGCCAAGCGCCTCATACCCGTGTAGTTTTTCGATCACTGTGTCGGGGTCACCGAACATCAGGTTTTCTTCCAGCATTGTCGGCTCGATTCGCACGTTACCTTTCAGCTCTTCAAATGGCACCGGATCAGGGAAGCCGTTTTGCACGTCACCCTTTTTCATCATCAGATTGCCAAACTGGCCAAGCACGTTGCGGATAGCACCCATAACGGCGGTGCGATCATCTGCATTGTCGTAAACCGCCGTGTGCCGCATCAGGGCAAACGTGCCGTCCCAGCCGCCCGCCTTATCGATGGATGCGTCAAGTTGGGCTTTATATTTTTCGGCCTCGGCAAAGGGCATGGTCAGCGGCCAGCACATAACGTTGCAGTCGTTGGCGACCGCGTAGTCAAACGTCGCGGGCGACCGGGCGGCGACCCACATAGGCACGGTGTCTTGCACAGGTTTGGGGCATGATGTCGCCTTAGGGAACTGCCAGTTTTCGCCGTTATGTTCGACGTCACCTTGCCACAGCTCACGCACAAGCGGCAGCATTTCCTGCATGTATTTGTGACTGTCTTTTTGATCAAGACCGGGGCGCATCCGGTCAAATTCCCGCTGATATGCGCCGGACCCAAGGCCAAGCTCTAACCGTCCGCCAGACAACAGATCAACCATCGCCGCCTCGCCCGCTAAGTTGATCGGGTGCCAATAGGATGCGTTGGCGACGCCACAACCAAGTCGGATGTTTTCCGTATGATCGGCCCACCACGTCATGATCTGGAACGGATTGGGCGCGATTGTCATCTCTAGTGCGTGGTGTTCGGCGGCCCAAGCCACCTCAAACCCGGCCTTATCGGCCATCTGGATCATGTCGATCACATGGTCGCGCACGGCGGCCATCTCGGTCTGCGCGTTCATACGCTCAAGGTTAATTGCGATGTGAAATTTCATGATGTCACCGTGGCTTAAATGGATTGGCGATGGGATCGTCGGACATATTCATCCAGACCGTTTTTGGACGCGTGTAGGCATGGAGCGCCTGAAAGCCACTTTCGCGCCCGTAGCCGCTGTTCTTCATGCCACCGAAGGCCGCGATCGGACTGATGGCGCGATAGGTGTTGACCCAAACGATACCCGCGCGAATTTTCTTGGACATGCGCAGGGACCGCGTACTATCGCGCGTAAAAATCCCGGCGGCCAACCCGTGCTGGGTGTCATTGGCAAGGGTCAGTGCCTCAGCCTCTGTTCTGAACCGCTGGACGGCCAGCACAGGACCAAACAATTCGGTATCAACAATTGTCATATCCTGACGCGGGCAATCGATGATCGTCGGCTCGTAATAAAGGCCACCCAAAGCGGGCTGTTTACCACCACATAGCACAGTGCCGCCCTCAACCTGCGCCAAGGCAACCTGCGCTTGCACATTGTCCAACTGTCCTTGCGTACACAGCGGACCCATTTCGGTGTCCGCATCTTGGGGATCACCGATGCGAATGTTTTTCGCGATCTTGGTCATGCGGGATAGGAATTCATCTGCGATATCCGCGTGCAGATATAGCCGCGATCCGGCCACGCACGATTGCCCCGTCGCCCCGAAAATCCCCGCGATGGAGCCATTTACAGCGCTTTCGATATTGGCGTCGTCGAACACGATAAACGGGGATTTGCCGCCTAGTTCCAGTGAAACTTCGGCAAAGTTTTCGGCCGCGTTGCGCACGATATGACGGGCCGCATTGGGGCCACCGGTAAACGCGACCTTGGCCACCAACGGATGCGAAGTCAGCACCTGACCACAGGGTGCGGCGTGGCCTGTGACGACGTTGATCACACCGTCGGGGATACCGGCCTGCGCTGCAAGCTTGCCAAACTCTAACAGGGGGGCGGACGCGTGTTCCGACGCCTTGAGCACAATCGTATTACCCGCAGCCAAGGCAGGTCCGATTTTCACCGCAGACAGGAACATCTGGCTGTTCCATGGCACAACGGCTGCGATCACACCGAGCGGTTCGCGGTCTGTGAACACAAACATGTCGGGCTTGTCGATGGGCAGGGTTTCACCATGCACCTTGTCGGCGGCACCTGCGTAGAAATGCAAAAACTCCGCGATGTATTTCGACTGCCAAGCTGTTTCAGAGAACATCTTGCCCGTATCAGTCGTTTCAATCCGACCAATATGTTCGGAATTTTCAGCCAGCAAATCGGCCAAACGGCCAAGCGCCTTACCACGTTGTGTCGCCGTCATCTCGCCCCACGGGCCATCAAGCGCGGCATGAGCGGCCTGCATGGCGGTATCCACGTCCTGCGCTGTCGCCTCTGGCACGGTGGACCAGATCGCGCCGGTTGCTGGGTTCACACTGTTAAACCGCGCGCCATCGGATGCATCGACCCAAGCCCCACCGATCAGCATTTGATAGTCTGTCACTTTGGTCATCTTGTCCCCACTTTACGATTCACACGCAAAACTAGGCAAGAATTTCGATTTGGAAAAACAAAATATTTTGCATATATCATTCGAAAAAGGTGAACTTATGAATTTAATCGCACTGCGCACATTTCTGACGATTATCGAAACAGGCAGCCTTGTCCGAGCGTCAGAGGCGTTGAATGTCACCCAATCAACGGTCACGGCGCGCCTAAAGACGCTAGAGGATGATTTGGGTCAGCAGTTGATGCACCGCCAAAAATCCGGCACGACCCTGACAGCAGCGGGTGTGCGGTTGCAGCGTTACGCCGCCACGATCAGCGACCTTTGGCAACAAGCACGCCAAGAAACCGCCCTGCCCGACGGGATGCAATCGGTTTGCAACATGGCCTGCCACCCCGATCTATGGCCCGACCTTGGGGCGCGCATTTTTGATCACATCCGCAGCACGCAACCGCATATCGCGCTGTCGATTTGGACCGGTGGACAGCACGATCTGGCCCATTGGCAAGATCACGGGCTGGTTGATCTATCAGTGACCTATTGGCCAAGCACGCGGTCCAGCGACATGACCGATCCAATAAGCACCGATGATCTGATCCTTGTGGCCAGTGACCCCGATGCGCCGATCCGGTTCCACGATGGCTATGTGTTTGTCGAAGCCGGTGATGCATTCGGCCGCGCACATGCGGCGGCCTATGCTGATGCGGGGACAGCGCGGCTCAGCTTTGGGACCGCCACGCTTGGGTTGGATCATATCTTGACCCATGGCGGGTCGGCCTATCTGCCGCGCAGGCTGGTGGCCCCACATCTTGAAACGACGCTCTTTCCTCTTGAAGCACCTGCATTTAGCCGCGATGCCTATGTGGTGACGCGCAAGGTGACACGTGATGGCTGGCCATGGTTCAACGATGTTCTGGCAGCAGAAGGGATCAGATAAATGACTGAACTTGCACTCGAAACACGTAGCGGTTTGCCAGATGCATTGCGGGTGTTGCTGGCCGAATATCCACGGCTGGATTGGGCCGCTGACCCGGGGTTCAACGACCTGATCAAGTTTTGGCTGGACCGGCATTTGATGTTCCGGCGCATCGTTGCGGATATGAAATCGGATGCGGAACGCCTGTTGGATGCACAGCTTGCGCCTGATCATTTTGCCGGTCGCCTGTCGCGCTATGGCGGTATGTTTGTAAACGGGCTACATGAACATCACACGATTGAGGACACCTATTATTTCCCCCAATTGGCGACCCAAGACAAACGGATCGAGGTCGGATTTGATATTCTGGACAAGGATCACCATGCCATCGACGGGCATCTGAATACGTTCGTCGAGACGGCGAATGACGTGCTGCAACGGCGCGATGATGCGCGCAAAATGCACGATGCCACCGGAATTTTTCGCGATAAACTGGTTAGTTTGGAACGGTTGCTTGATCGCCACCTCAACGACGAGGAAGAGCTGATCGTGCCCGTTATCCTGAAATTCGGCGCCCCCGATATGGGGTAGTCGGCGGGCCATCACAGCCCGCCATGGGCCTTAGCCCTTGTTCATACGGTTTGCGATCAGATCGTCCACGACCGACGGATCGGCCAAGGTGGATGTATCACCCAGCGCGCCAAAATCATCCTCTGCGATTTTGCGCAGAATACGGCGCATGATCTTGCCAGAGCGTGTTTTTGGCAGACCTGGCGCCCATTGGATCAAGTCAGGCTTGGCAATTGGCCCAATCTCGGACCGGACCCATGTTTCCAATTCCTTGCGCAGGTCATCTGATGGTTCTTCGCCGCCCATCAGGGTCACATAGGCATAAATTCCCTGCCCCTTGATATCATGCGGGTAACCGACAACAGCGGATTCCGCGACCTTGGGGTGCGCGACCAGCGCGCTTTCGACTTCGGCTGTGCCCATGCGGTGACCCGATACGTTAATCACGTCATCAACGCGGCCCGTGATCCAGTAGTACCCGTCTTCATCACGGCGGCAGCCGTCGCCGGTAAAGTAGTACCCTTTGTAGTCGCTGAAATAGGTTTTTTCGAACCGGTCATGGTCGCCCCAGACGCTGCGCATTTGGCCGGGCCAGCTGTCTTTGATGCACAACACGCCTTCGGTGGCGGTGTCAGACAATTCCTCGCCGGATGTTGGTTCCAAAATCACAGGCTCAATGCCAAAGAATGGCAGGGTGCAGGACCCGGGCTTGGTCGCGGTCGCACCCGGAAGCGGGGTCATCAGGTGGCCGCCTGTTTCGGTTTGCCACCATGTGTCGACGATCGGGCAATTTCCCTTGCCCACGACGTCGTTGTACCAATGCCATGCCTCTGGGTTGATCGGCTCACCCACGGTGCCAAGCAGGCGCAGATCGCTTAGATCATGTTCTTCGACAAAGCTGTTGCCCTGCCCCATTAGCGCACGAATGGCTGTGGGCGCAGTATAGAACTGGTTGACCTTGTGCTTGGCGCAAACCTGCCAGAAACGGCCTGCATCGGGGTACGTTGGCACCCCTTCGAACATCACAGTCGTCGCACCATTGGCAAGCGGACCATAGACGATATAGCTGTGGCCAGTGACCCAACCCACATCAGCGGTGCACCAGAAGATATCACCCTCGTGGTAATCAAACGTGTATTGGTGCGTCATCGACGCATAGACAAGGTAACCGCCAGACGTGTGCACAACCCCCTTGGGCATACCGGTTGAGCCTGAGGTATAAAGGATGAACAACGGATCCTCGGCGTTCATTTCCGTGGGCGGGCAATCGGCAGATACTGATGCTTCCATCTCGTGCAGCCAGTAGTCACGGCCGTCTTGCATGGCGACATCGCCACCAGTGCGCTGAACGACCAACATCTTGGCGTCGCCTGTAATCTTCTCGAACGCTTTATCTGCGTTCACCTTCAGCGGGGTGTTTTTGCCGCCGCGCGGGGCCTCATCTGCGGTGATCACAACCTTGGCCTCTGACCCGTTCACGCGGGCCGCCAAAGCATCGGGCGAGAACCCTGCAAAGACGACAGAATGGATCGCGCCAATCCGCGCAGAGGCGAGCATGGCATAAGCGGCCTGCGGGATCATCGGCATGTAAATAACAACGCGGTCACCTTTGCCGACGCCCATGTCCTTAAGCACATTGGCGAATTTGCTGACGTTTTCGTGCAGCTGTTTATAGGTAATATGCAGCGCATCCTCGGACGGGCTGTCGGGTTCCCAGATGATCGCAGTTTGATCGCCGCGGGTCGCAAGGTGCCGGTCAATACAGTTGGCCGCGACGTTCAGGGTGCCGTCCTCAAACCATTTGATATCCACCTGCCCCAGCGTGAAATCCGCAGACTTAACCTTGGTATAGGGCGTCATCCAATCGACGCGCTTCCCATGTTCGGCCCAAAACGCCGTTGGATCCGCCACGGACGCCGCATACATCGCGTCATATCCGGCCTTATCCACATGGGCGGCGTCGGCAATCGCCTGAGAAGGCGGAAAAGTGGAGTTGGCGTCAGACATGATGGTCCCCCGATTGGACTTGTGTTTACTTTGATCGGCATCATGTGGGGAAATGATCAGTTTTCCAAGCAATCAGATTTTGCAAACTCTGACATTTTGTAAATTAGTTAACAATTCTCTGACCGGCGTTTATGAATCTTAACGCGGCATTAACCCTCTATTGGCAAGTTCAGCCCAAGAGGGATGTGTGTTGTGTTGCATGTAATCGTCATTTTTGTGTGGATCTTATGCGGCGGGCAATCCGCATCAACGGGTGCTTGAGCGCGCGAACCAGGCTGCTATTTCATCGCAGCCGGGGACAACTTCCTGCTGTTGGACGGCGCAACCCTTCCTGTGCATTACGACCCAACGCTTTATGCCGAATACGGCGTGTCTGACCGATTGACGATTGGGGTAGATATGCACACCGCCGACGCAGGGCGTATCAGGTCGGTGTTCTTATTCGCTAGCTTTCCAATCGGTGATGCCGCGTGGACGCATAAATTCGCGGCAAGCCTGTCGCAAAGGGAAGCGGCATAAAAACCACGCCATCAGTAATTGCTTTGTTCATGAAAACACCTTTCGGGAAAATCTTTTGCAACAGTCCGGGCAATGCGGCCGGACATTAGGCAAAAGAGGTATCCCCCAAAGGTTATGGCATGCTTGGACCACCGTGACGGTGGTCCGTTCCGATCAGGCCCCGACGTCGGGTGCTGGCATCAATTGAACGCCGTCAATCTGCCAACTGTCCTGCACAGGGATCATCTTGTATTCGAGCACGTGCAAGCCGCCCTGCGCGTCACGCACAAGCACCTTTTGGAATAGTGATCCGCCCGCCTCGCGCACGTCTAGGAACCGCACATCACTGTTGTCCCAGACCATCGGATAGCCTTGCGCGACCATAGATCCAAAGTTGCCCGGATTGCCGAACAAACGTTTGATCGTGGGGCTGGCATAGCCGAATGCCTTAGGCACATCACGATTGTTAAACGCTTCTAATTGTTGGGAAATCACATCTTCGACGCTTTGCGCCAAGCCTGCTGTCGCGCTTAGCGCCAGCGCGATAATACCTGCGAAAATCTGTCTCATCCGTGCCTCCATCCGGTGTAACCATAAGTTAGCTACGCATGAAGACACGGATTAGTTTCAAATTTATGACGTCGCCGCCAGCTGTGCATCGATCAAGGCGATGGTTTCATCCACACCATATAGCGCGATGAACCCGCCGAAACGCGGCCCTTGGGACGCGCCAAGCAGCACCTCATAGAGGGCCGTGAACCAACCGCGCAGCGGGTCGAATGCGTGGTCTTTCCCGACTGCAAAAACCATTGATTGCAACTCTTCCGCGTCAAGGCCGCCATCCCATGCCTTAAGACGTGTCGCCAAATCCTGCATTGCAGCGCGTTCCTGATCGGTTGGCGCACGGAACACTTTGGTCGGTTTGACGAAGTCATTGTAGTAGCGAACGGCAAACCCTGCGGCCTGATCCATCTGTGGGTGCGTTGCGGCGGATGCCTCTGGCGCGTAGCGCTGGATAAAGCCCCACAGCGTATCCTTATCCTCGGCCCCCGATACGGACGCGAGATTCAATAGCATGGCAAACGGAACAACCATATCAGAAGCAGGTACATTGTGACCGTGGATATGGAACACCGGATTGTTCAGCTTGCCCGCCTCATCTTGCGTCGCATAGGCACGCAGCTGTTGGTGATATTCATCCACCGCCTTCGGGATCACATCGAAATGCATTCGCTTCGCCGTTTTGGGTTTCTGGTACATGAAATACGACAGGGATTCTGTCGCCGCATAGGTCAACCATTCGTCAATCGTCAGGCCATTGCCAGACGTCTTGGAAATCTTGTGACCGTCTGCATCAAGGAACAGTTCATAGGTGAAATGCTCTGGCGCTTTACCACCCAATGTCCGGCAGATGTTGTCATAGATCGGCGTGTTGGTCGCGTGGTCCTTGCCATACATCTCGAAATCAACGCCCAACGCCGCCCAGCGCGCCCCAAAATCAGGTTTCCACTGTAGTTTACAGTTCCCGCCTGTGATAGGCATCGTGACCTCGGTCCCGTCCACATCGTCAAACGTGATCATCCCGTCCTTGGTCACGTTTTTCATCGGCACGTATAGCACCTGACCCGTCGTCGGGCTGATCGGCAGGAAAATGGAATAGGTGGCGCGGCGTTCTTCGCGCAAGGACTTGAGCATGATTTTCATCACGTCGTCGTATTTGTCCGCCGCCCGCAAAAGGATCTCGTCCATTTTGCCCGTTTTGTAGTAATTCGTCGCGCTCACGAATTCATATTCAAACCCGAATGTGTCCAAAAAACTGTTCAGTTTGGCATTCATATGCGCGCCAAAACTGTCGTGCGTCCCAAACGGATCAGGCACAGCCGTCAATGGCTGCTGCATATAGGGTTCCAACGCAGATGGATCAGGCACGTTGCCCGGAATTTTGCGCATCCCGTCCATATCGTCGGAAAAGCACAAAAGCTTGGTCGGGATGTCAGACAGCACCTCAAACGCGCGGCGTACCATTGTTGTGCGTCCCACCTCACCAAAGGTGCCGATATGGGGCAGACCTGATGGGCCATAACCCGTCTCGAACAGGACATAGCCCTTTTCAGGGTCCTTCTTTTCATACCGTTTGAGCAGACGGCGGGCTTCTTCAAAAGGCCAAGCCTTGGAACTCATCGCAGCGTCACGCAAATTGGTCATGATATCTCTCACGGATTGAAAGGGCGCCCCAATGGCAGCCCAACGCGCACTCCCTATTGCGCTGGGGCCGAGGCGTCAATAAATCGTAAGGGTATAAGCCGAAAGGACGACAAAATGACACCAGATGCCCCGATGACCGCCCAAGATGCGCTTGCCGCGCTTATGGTTGCCGTATCAGCCAGCGATGAAACGATCCGCACCGCGGAATTGGTCAAAATGTCGAACTCTATCAACAACCTGCCCGTGTTCGCCGAATATGACGCGGAACGCCTGCCGCGCGTGTCCAAAATGGTGTTTGAACTGTTAGAGCAGGAAGACGGGCTAGAGGCATTGTTCGGCCTCATCCGTGACGCACTGCCAGAGCGCTTGTTTGAAACCGCTTACGCCCTGTCGTGTGACGTGGCCGCGGCAGATGGGGCAATCGACGGTGCCGAAGCGCGGATGCTGGAAGAGATTCGATATGAATTGGAAATCGACCGGCTTCATGCCGCCGCGATTGAGCGTGGGTCACGCGCACGGCACATGACGCTCAGCTAACGAAAAGGACGACCCAAAATCTGGATCGCCCCATTCACATTTATGAATCGTTTGCGTCACCCGGCGCATCGACGGACAGCGTCGGCACGGTGATCGTTTCGGTGTTGGTTATGACCTTAACCTCTGGGACTTCGACCTCGACCTGGGTCTCGCCCAGCGACACTGTGCCAACCTCGGCATCAAATTCCGGCAATTGACCGCCCTCTAAAGCGATATCCACGTCGGGCAGCGCACCCTCTTGGGTCTGGTCAATGTCGATCATATAGACAGCAGCAGCGGCGACTGCGGTGATACCAACGGCGGCGGCAATAGTTGTTCCGGTTTTCATGTCTTTCTTCCTTTTATTAGGTGCTGACATTGGCAGATCTGCGTGATGCACCAGCGTCGTCTTCTGCCCAGTCAACGGTCGATCCGGCGAATGGTTCCCAAAAAGAAAATTGAAAAAATCGGGAACAAAATTGCGCATTTCACAATTGAGTGACCAATCCACATGAAAGGAAAAACACAATGGAATATGGTATTCTCGGCCTTATGATCCCAATCGAAGACATCTATTCAATCTATAAGGTTTGGACCTCTGGCACCTCAACGGCAGCTAAATTGGTCTGGACACTCGTGATTGCGCTGTTGCCAGTGATCGGCCTTTGGATCTGGCTATTGGCCGGCCCACGCGGCGCAGCCACAAACGTATAATTCGACGATTGGGGGCGGTCTGGATGTATCAGGCCGCCCTTAAGACAACCGCGCCCAGCGCCGCAGCAACTTGGCCTGCAACTTCTTGGCGTTCGTATTGTATGTGATGGACCCGAACGGTTGTTCATCATTGGATAGCTTGCCCGCCGCACGCGCATCCAAATCCCCCGCAAAAATCGCAAACGTCAAATCCCGACCGCTCGTTGTGCGAATGTATCCCGCCAAAGAAGACACGAAATTTAGCGTCCCCGTTTTGGCGAGTACCTGCGCGGGAAAATCCGCAATGGGGCGTTTGTTATCATCCAAAAATGGAATTGTTTTCAAAACGGGGCGCACCACGGATGCAACACCCGCTGCGTTCAATAGGGCCACCATCCCCGTCGCTGTGATCCGCGTGGTATCCCCCAACCCAGAATGATCAGCGAATTGTGCGGCGATACCAGCACGTTCCTTGGTCCATCGTGTCATGCCTAGCGCGGATGTCCGTAGCCCGCGCGCCTGTCCGGCCCGTTCTTCGGTCGCGGCAAGCCCGGCGACCTCGGCCGTCAGATTGGTTGAGAACTGCATCATAGCCCGCATCATCGTTTGCAGATCATCGCTTTGGTGCGTCGCGATAGCCGTGCCGCGCACAGCGGGAATTTCGGACGGCGGCGACAGCACAATCCCTTGGCTCCGCGCAAAGGTTGCAAACACCTCTCCGGCATATAGCGCGGGATAGCGCACAGGTAACCACCGTGACCCGCCGCGGCCCAGCGCACCACGTGCCACTGTCCATTCATCAAGGTCACCACCATCGCGATATGTGTAAACCGGCACATCGCGATCCACGATCCGCATCTTGGCGATTGTCACTGACGGGCGGTGCTGTTTGCTGCGCGCATCCATCGCAACCGTGTAAGCGCCCCCTGCCCGTTTCCATTCGAAATGCACGCGGTTGAAATTCAGGTTCAGGCCCGAAATCGCTGGATTATAACCTAGATGGTCCAACTGGCTGTCGTCGATTTCATCCAAGCTCGGCAGCACATTATCGTGCACATAAAACCGCCCCGTAACCGAAGTCAGCCCCGTATCCTTCAGCGTTTGTGCAAGGTCTGCCAGATCATCCGTCACAAGGTTCGGGTTACCGCCACCCACAAGGATTAGATCACCATCCAACACACCGTCACGTATGGGGCCATCCGCAAATATACGGGTTTCAAACCGGTGATCGGTGCCCAGCGTTTCCAATGCATACAGCGCGGTGACCGCCTTGGTCACGCTTGCCGGCGGTAGCGGCATGTCGGGCGTGTTGCCCTCAATCACCTCACCACTTGCGGCATCGGTCAGCAGCACGCTCACCGTACCTGTCAGCCCCGACAGCGCTATCAAATCCTGCAAGTTGGTCCGTGCCTGTGGGCGTGTCCGCGCTGGCGTGATTGCCCTTGATCTAGGGCGCAATGACGTGTCAGGAGCGCCTGCGACAGCCGCCGTAGCAGCAGAGGACAAAAGCACACAAACAACGGCGCGTCTGGGAAAACGGCTTTGCATTTCAGCACCTTATCGCAGGGTTGGAAATGCGCAATGGTTAGCCCCAGCCGCCGCGCGCACGAATTTGTGTGGATGACGTGTCGGACATAGGCAGGTTTATAAAACACCACCGTGGTACCGCCCCGTGGGCAAGCCGTTGTGATGCGCGGGCAGGCAACATCGCGGACCGATAAATCGTCGCGGCCCTAGACAATCGTGCAGAAATCCTGTCGCCGGGGCGGGCAATGACACCGACGGGCACAGTCTCCATGATCCAGCGCCAGTCTTGCCAGCGATGGAACTGCGCCAGATTATCCGCCCCCATCAACCAGACGAACCGCACACCAGTGTAACGCGCCTGTAGCCCCGCGATCGTTTCCGCCGTGTAGCGTGTCCCAAGCCGTGTTTCGATATCCGTGATCTGCACCCGCGGATGTTCCATAATTTGATGCGCTTGGGCCAGCCGCTGGTCCATCGGGGCAGGCCCATTGGCCTTCAGCGGGTTACCCGGGCTGACAAGCCACCAAACGCCATCCAGCCCAAACCGGCGCAGTGCCGCGCGCGTAATATGCGCATGACCTTCATGGGCAGGATCAAAAGACCCGCCCAACAACCCAATGGTCTGGCCTGCATTTGCAACCGGATCGCCTTGCACCGCTTGTCCCCTTAATTACGTCCCCACGCATCCCTACAAAATGACGCCCCCGATAGCAAAGGGCTTAGGTCCCGTCTGGTCGATACGTGAATTCAGCAAACCTCGCCTCGGCCCCTTGCCCGGTCAGGTCAAAGGCGATCATGCCAACAAATGCGCCAGTGAATGACGCATGTTCCCCCTTGCCGCCTTCGTCGGAAATCACCGATGCATCAAGCCCAGGCCCAATGGTCTGCCAATCACCATCATCGAGGCGATACCAAAACTGTTGCACGGCATCATTGACCGTCACCCGCAGATGGACCGCACCCACGCCCAATCGCACCGGATCAGCGGGGAAGGTTACCGCCGCATCTGGCCACTCGCCTGGACATGACATCACCGTTAAAATCCGCCCCAGCGTCGCGTCATGTGTGACAGTAACCGCGTGATATTTATGCGCGTTGTAATACGTCGTCAGACCTGCCGCCTGCTGATAGGTGCTCGGGTCAAACGCCACCGTCGTCTCGGCGCTATAGCGATGATGCTCCTGCCGGCGCGCCACAAGGGATTGCTCAAACCAGCTGCCAATACTCTCGCGCCCGATAAGAACCAGTGCATCGAGGTCTAGACGGAAAATCCGGTCTGGGTCCGGCGTGCGCAACCATTGGAAATCCGCAGGCAAGCTATCCGAGAATTGATAATTTACCGCGACAGGCGCGTGTCTGGCAACATCAACAGGCGGTGTCACGGTCGCACCCGCAACTTGCCCACCGCGTTCGAGATAAAGCCAATCATCTTTCCAAACCACGCGGTCGATACCAGTTTCGCGCCCGAGCGGACAGAATTGCCCCCCCTGCGGCCCCGCAATCGGTCGGCCCATCAAAAACGTGTGGAAACAGTCGCCCCAGTGGGTTTCAACGTATTGACCATGACCTGTGCGCTGCGCGGGGCCATCGCTGCCATCGGCACACATGACGTGCAGGTCGGGGTGATCCTCATACGGCCCCCAGATATCGCGTGACCGCGACAGCGTAACTGCATGCTCATAACCCGTGCCACCCTCGGCAGTCGTCAGATAGTAATAACCGTTGCGCCGAAATATGTGCGGGGCCTCTGTCAGGCCACGCTTTGTGCCAGCATAGATATTCTTGACAGGGCCCACCAACCCATCCTTGGGCGACCATTCCTGCAACAAGATGCCGTCGAATGCATCATGTGCAGGGTTCACACCCGTGCCAGGGCCACGGTGGTTCCACTGCACGTTCGCTACGTATTTCCGGCAATCGTCATCATGGAACAAAGTCGGATCAAATCCTTGGGAATTCACATACCAAGGATCGGCCCAGTCACCATCAATCGTTGGGCAACAGGTGATGTAGTTATGCGCATCCTTGAACGGGCCGTCCAATCGCTTCACGTCTGTGTACATCAACCAGAACTGACCATCAGCATACGATAAACACGGCGCCCAGATACCACAGCTGTCAGGATTTCCGCGCATATCCAGCAGCGCGGCGCGGTTCAGCGGGCGGGCGACCAGCGTCCAGTTCACAAAGTCCCGACTATGGTGGATTTGCACGCCCGGATACCATTCAAACGTGGATGTCGCGATATAGTAATCCTCGCCCACACGGCAAAAGGATGGATCAGGGTTAAACCCCGCAAGGATAGGGTTCTGGATCATGTGTCCAACTCCGCTGATGCCGCCCAAAGGTTAATCTGTTCCTCATCGGCATATTTGTCGATCTCGGCCAGCTCATCGAGGGTGAAATCGAGGTTATTTACCGCGCCCACGCAATCCACCACCTGCGACGCCCGTGACGCCCCAATCAATGCTGTCGTGATCCCGTTGTCGCGCAAGACCCAAGCAATCGCCATCTGGGCCAGCGTCTGCCCCCGCCCTTGTGCGATCTCGTCCAAGGCTTTGATATTTGTGATGGCATTGTCCGTCAGCATTGACGGGAATAGCGATTTGTCCTGTGCGGCGCGACTGTCCGCGGGAATACCACCGAGGTATTTCTTGGTCAGCATCCCTTGGGCCAGCGGTGTGAACGCGATTGAGCCGACGCCAAGCTCTTGCAGCGTGTCCTTCAACCCGTCCCGCTCTACCCAACGGTTCAACATGTTATAGCTGGGTTGGTGGATCAGGCAGGGCGTCCCAAGATCGTTCAGGATTTTGACCGCCTCGCGGGTCCGCTCCGTATTATAGGACGAAATCCCCGCATAAAGCGCACGGCCGGACCGGACGATTGTATCAAGCGCGCTCATCGTTTCCTCGAGCGGGGTATCAGGATCAAAACGGTGGGAATAAAAGATATCGACATAGTCCAGCCCAAGCCGTTTGAGCGACTGATCACAAGACGCGATCATGCATTTGCGGCTGCCCCATTCGCCATAGGGACCGTCCCACATGTCATACCCTGCCTTGGAACTGATAATCAGCTCGTCACGGTTGTCTTTGAAATCATCCTTCAGGATCGACCCAAACGCATGCTCGGCTGATCCGGCTGGCGGACCGTAATTATTGGCCAGATCAAAGTGGGTGATACCGTTGTCAAACGCCGTGCGGCAGATATCGACCTTGGTGTCATGCGGCGTGTCGTGGCCAAAATTATGCCAAAGACCAAGGGACACAGCCGGCAACTTCAGCCCCGAGCGGCCACAACGACGATAGGCCATATCGTCATAGCGATCAGTGGCGGGTGTGTACATTTTCGACACCTCCTAAATCGTTTACGTCAACGAAACATTGAAGGCATCGAATGTCAAATGTTCAAATTCGAATGAAATTTCGAAGATGGGATTAACCCGATCATAGCGGTTGGCGCGATATTGGTGATCAAAGTCATCAATTTGGGTCACACTATGACCGACATGCCACCCAGCCTGCTTTTGGCGATCATCGCCGTTGCTGCCAGCCTATACGTCTGGCGCAAAATACAGCGTAGCTTTGTGCAATTGCGGGCCGATTACCGCCGGATGGGCCGTGATTTTAACCGTGCTGCGCGTGAGGCCCAGAATTACCGCATCGCCAGCGAAAACGCGAGTGATGGACTTGTCGTGCAGGCCATGGACGGCAAGATAATCTGGATGAATCCCGCCTATTGCCACATGATGGGACGGCCCGCCCATCAGATGATCGGCCGACACCCGTTTTCCTTTGCGATCCCGCAGGCGGAGCGCCCGAATGCAAAAGATGAACAGGCCTTTCGGTTTGATGCCCGAACGATTGAAACGGATAGTCTAGCATTACACCGCAGCAAGCGTGGCGACAGATCGCTGTTCTGGAACCAGATCAACGTATCCCATCATATCGCGCCCGACGGGACCAAGACCATTATTTTGGTGTGCCGCGATGTCACAGAACAAATCATCAAAGAAAAGAAACTTAAGGACACGCATGGTCATGCTGCGGGTGACGCTGTCCTCAAATACGTGGCCACGCAATTGCAATCCGTCCTGCGCAAAAGCAATCTTGTCGCGCGCATTGGCAGCGATGAATTTATTGTCGCCTGCCCCGGTTTGCGCAACACAGGCGAAATGTTGACGATTGGCGGTGCCCTATCGGAATTCGTTGTGCCGCCATTACGCTGGAACGACCGGATAATCACCTGCGGCATTAGCATTGGCGCCTCTCTTTCAAGTCCGCAAATGACCGACGCCGACGAGTTGCTGAAGCAATCCGATTTCGCCCTCTACGATGTGAAACGCAAAGGACGCGGCAAGGTGATCGCGTATGATGATCAACTTAATCTGCGCCACACACGAGAACGCGGCCTTGCCAGCGACCTGAAACAGGCAAGCCTACACAATCAGCTCAGCGTTACATTTCAACCGACGATGGATGCACACACCGGCGCGTTGATGGGCCTCGAAACGCAGGCTTTCTGGGATCACCCTGATCTTGGACGCCTGCGCCATCAGGATTTTGCCAACGTCGCCCAGCAAACCGGACTGTCCGGAGATATAGGTTTCCAAGCAATGGATGCGGCCATTCAATTACTGCATGATTTACACCGCGCTGGGAACGCAACCGTCACAATCGGGTTCAACGCTACGCCCGATTGCCTTGCGCATCCACAATTCCAACAGCGGCTGATGGCAAAAACAGCCAAGCACAACGTTGCGCCAACAGATCTGACCATTTGTTTTAGTGAAGCATCAATTCATTCCGAGAATAAGCGCGAAACATCGCAAAACGACACCATCGTGGCACTCAATCAGCTAGGTTTTTACAGTGCTGACACAGTTTGGCGTCGGGCGTGCTGGCCTTGGCCAGCTCGCAAAACTACGCATCCACGGCGTTAAGATAGATCAATCTCTTCTGTCGCAAATCGGTGATGATCCGATTAGCGAGCGGGTTCTTGGCGCAATTTTTGATGTTTGCAACGACCTAAATGTCAGCCCAATTGCCCAAGGCATTAGCATTGATCAGCAACTCAAGGAGTTAAAGAAATGCGGCGGGCGATTTGTGCAAAGTGAGGTGTTGTTTCCCAACCTTGACCGGGACGGCGTGTTTCAGTTCTTCAACATCTCTGCGCCGCCAGCGCGTTCAACGATTGCCCCCGCCAACAACGCCCGCTATCTAGAAGCCAATTCCTGAACCCCGCGCGGAGCATATCATGGCCAGTTACCAATTCGTCTATTTCATGGATGGTGTTTCCAAAACCTATCCAGGCGGCAAAAAAGTATTCGAAAATATCCGGCTGAACTTTCTTCCCGGTGTGAAAATCGGTGTGGTTGGCGTCAACGGCACGGGTAAATCCACCCTGATGCGGATCATGGCCGGTCAGGATAAGGATTTCGCAGGCGAGGCATGGGCCGCAGAAGGCGCGCGCGTCGGCTACCTGCCACAAGAACCGCACCTCGATGAGACACTGAATGTACGTGAAAACGTCATGCTGGGCGTCGCCGACAAAAAGGCAATCCTTGATCGCTACAATGAATTGGCGATGAACTATTCCGAAGAAACAGCTGATGAAATGGCTGCCCTTCAGGATGAAATCGACGCAGCCAACCTTTGGGACCTCGACAGCCAGATTGATGTCAGCATGGAGGCCCTGCGCTGCCCCCCTGATGACGCGAATGTATCGACGCTGTCGGGCGGTGAAAAACGCCGCGTGGCACTTTGCAAACTGCTGCTCGAAGCGCCCGACATGTTGCTGCTTGATGAGCCGACCAACCACTTGGACGCCGAAACAATTGCGTGGCTGCAACAGCACCTGATTGACTACAAAGGCACAATTCTGATCGTCACCCACGACCGTTATTTCCTTGATGCGATCACAGGTTGGATTCTGGAACTTGATCGCGGTTCCGGCATCCCGCACGAGGGCAACTATTCCAGCTGGCTGGAAGCCAAAGCCAAGCGACTTGAACGCGAGGCGAAAGACGACAAATCCAAACAGCGTACGCTTGAGCGCGAGTTGGAATGGATGCGCCAAGGTGCCAAGGCCCGTCAGGCGAAATCCAAGGCGCGTATCACCGCCTATAACGAGCTGGCCAATCAATCCGAAAAAGAAAAGATGGGCCGAGCCCAGATCATTATTCCAAACGGGCCGCGCCTAGGGTCCAAGGTGATCGAAGTTGAGGGCCTGAAAAAGGCGATGGGTGACAAGCTGTTGGTTGAGGATTTGTCATTCGACCTGCCCCCCGGCGGGATCGTCGGCGTGATCGGTCCAAACGGAGCCGGTAAATCGACCCTGTTTTCCATGCTTACCGGACAGACACAGCCCGACGACGGAACCGTTGAATACGGTGATACGGTGCAGCTGTCCTATGTCGATCAGTCGCGTGACGCGCTGGATGGTGACACAACCGTTTGGGAGGAAATCACCGGCGGCGCCGAGATTATCGAACTGGGCGATGCGACTATGAACAGCCGCGCTTATTGCTCTGCGTTCAACTTCAAAGGCGGCGATCAACAGAAAAAAGTCGGGCTTTTGTCGGGTGGTGAACGTAACCGCGTCCACATGGCCAAGCTGTTGAAATCAGGCGGCAACGTTCTGCTGCTTGACGAACCGACCAACGATTTGGACGTTGAAACGCTCCGCGCGCTTGAGGATGCGCTGACATCCTTTGCCGGTTGTGCCGTTGTCATCTCACACGATCGCTTCTTTCTTGACCGGATTTGCACACACATCCTTGCGTTCGAAGGCGACGCACATGTGGAATGGTTCCAAGGCAACTTTGAAGACTACGAAGAAGACAAGAAAAAGCGTCTTGGCGCCGATGCGCTTGAGCCAAAGCGCATGAAGCACAAAAAGTTTTCTCGCTAAATGAAACGGGCGGCCAATGGCCGCCCTTTCTTATTTCGCCTCTGCCGCGTCGCCTGCAACCTCTTCGGGGCTGGGCGCAGGCAAGGCAAGCGCCTCATCCGGCATTTGGTCAGGCAGTTCAAACGCGACGGTCCCGGTCGCCGGATCAATTGTGACCTTAGGCTTTGTCACCATCAATACCACGATATCGTTGATCTCGGCCAAGGCCCGCTCAAACGTCTAGCGCTGCGTCTCGACAACAGGGCGCATGCCACCCATGCGCGATTTCAAGAAATTAAACATGTTACAGCTCCCAGTATGAATTGGGTCGAACATAGCCAATTGCCCTGCGAAAGATGAGGGGGAAAGCCGCGCGGCTATTCCCCGAGCCTGCTATTTCCGCTTCACAAACTCCGTCAGGATCACGATCCGCTGCCCTTCAACGCGTCCTTCGATATGGGCGGCATTATCCGGCACGAGTGAGATATTGCGCACCGCGGTTCCCCGCTTGGCCGTGAAACCGGCGCCCTTCACTGGCAAATCCTTGACCAACACAACCGTGTCACCGTGGGCCAGCGGCATCCCGTTGCTGTCGTGGTGCACAATTGCGGGCTGGGTCGCCTCGAGCAGACGCGCCATCGCGTCGGGATCAACGTACATCATCTCGCGGGCGTCGGTGGCCCAACCATCATCCAATGCACCCAACTTGTGCCAGACCGCGAGCTGAACAGACGGCACATCCGACCAAGCCGCCCCTTCAAGACAATACCAATGCCCTACCGGGGCGTCGTTGTTGCCAAGGCAGACATCGCAGAGCAGCACCGAATCCGCTGGCGTCACCTCAACCGCCGCGAGCCCATTCGCAGCGCCACAAAATTCGCAAGCCCCGCCCGACCGCGTCATCAATTCATCCCAGCGCATGTGCAATTCCTTTCGCAGACAAGCCGCTTGGGTGCCGCAATTCGCGTCGGAAGAAAAGAGCTGGCCGTCACAGTTCTGGTGATTTCCCTTGCTTTTTAATAGCGCAGCCCCCATCTGAGTGGGGCAGACGTTATCTTTCTCGACCCACTGTTCTCCTTTTCGGCCACAGTCTATCGATTTTGCACTGACTAAGCCGTGCTGTCACATTTCGTGGACAGCCTTGAAAACAAAGGAAAATCACCATGGCAAATGGTACAGTAAAATGGTTCAACGCAACAAAAGGCTTCGGCTTTATCGCACCAGATGGCGGCTCCAAGGACGTGTTTGTACACATCTCTGCTGTTGAGCGTTCCGGCCTGACTGGCCTGAAAGATGACCAGAAGGTTACTTTCGACATCGAAGCTGGCCGTGACGGCCGCGAATCTGCTGTGAACCTGGCTCTGGCTTAAATCACAGTTGGGTGTCCGCAAACGCGGGCGCCCTTACCCATCTTCCGCAATGTTGCGGATCAAAAAGGGACGCCAGTTTTTGGCGCCCCTTTTGCTATTTAGTCTTCCAGCACGAATGTAATCTTCAGCACAACGCGGTATTCGTCGATCTTGCCGTCTTTGACGGTGACCTTTTGATCCGCGACCCATGCGCTTGTGATCCCTTTGAGCGTTTTGGACGCACGCTTCACACCGTTTTTAACCGCGTCGTCAAACGACTTTGATGATGATGAAATGACTTCGGTAACCTTTGCGATAGACATGTTCGTCTAATTTTTTTGAACTTTGGTGTGATTAAGATTGGGGCAAGCTAGTACAGCTGCCAACCGCCGCTAAACGGGCATTGCGCATGATTATTCCCCCTCTTGCAGGTCCTGCACAAATGCCAGCACGGCAGGCCCCATCGCATTAACAATTGCGGCGACGCCGTCCTTATTGGGGTGAATGCCATCGGCTTGCATAAACTCGGATACGCCATCGGTCATACCCGCAGCGGACAAAAGTCCCGCAAAAAACGTTGGGAAGAGCGGCACCGCGTGGATGTTAGCCAGGTCCGCATACATGCCGTCAAACTCTTGTTTGTAATCCAGCCCGTAATTGGCCCCAGCCGTCAGTCCGATCAGCATCGCATCGACGTCCGCGGCTGCGGCTTTGGTCAAAATCCCGTCCAAATTTGTGCGGCTTAACGCCGGATCAAGCCCGCGCAGATAGTCATTTCCACCAAGCGCCAACAGCATCCCATCGACATCCGGCGTTAGCGTCCAATCCGTACGGGACAACCCACCTGCCGTCGTGTCGCCAGACACCCCCGCATTCAGCAATGTCACCTCGGCCCCGTTTGCATCCAGCCACGCCTGCATTTGCGGCACAAAACCATCCCCATTGGGAAGGCCATAACCTGAGGTTAAACTATCCCCCAGCGCGGCAATCATCACAGGTTCCGCATTGGCCGCGCCCGCGATAAGGCCAAAGCCGAGAGCCAACTTGCACAGCGCCACTCGCGCTCCATATCCAGTGTAACGCATATTCTCCGAAAGCCTCTTGATGACTGATCCCATTCTATCACTGTCCCACGCCGCCCTGTCGCTGAATGCCAATGCAGGCCGCGTCGATATCCTGCACGACATCTCACTTGATATTGCAGCAGGTGAAACCGTGGGGTTGGTCGGGCCTAGCGGATCGGGCAAATCATCGCTCCTGATGTTGATGGGCGGGCTGGAACAGTCCACCAGCGGGACAATCACCGCAATGGGCCAAGACCTCACAGCGATGAACGAAGACCAGCTCGCCACGTTTCGTAGCCTACATATGGGTGTCGTGTTCCAATCTTTCCACCTTATCCCGACAATGACCGCGCTGGAAAATGTCGCGACCCCGCTGGAATTGGCAGGCGCACGCGATGCATTCCCCCGTGCTGAGGCAGAGCTGGCCGCGGTCGGCCTTTCGGACCGTGCGGGCCACTACCCCGGCCAGATGTCGGGCGGCGAACAGCAACGCGTCGCACTTGCCCGTGCATCTGCCCCCCGCCCGCACATTTTGCTGGCTGATGAGCCGACGGGAAATTTAGACGCCACCAACGGCACCGCAATCATGGATCTGTTGTTCGACCTGCGGGACCGCCACGGCGCCACATTGATCATGGTCACACACGCGCCTGAATTGGCCGCACGCTGTGACCGTGTCATCACCCTAACCGACGGGCGCATCGCATGAGCTTGCGTATCGCCAGACGCTTTGCCGCACGTGAACTGCGTGGCGGTTTGCGGGGCTTCCGCGTCTTTCTTGCCTGTCTTGCGCTTGGGGTTGCAGCCATCGCCGCCGTGGGCACCGTCCGCGCCGGAATTGAGGCAGGTTTGGCCAAAGAAGGTGCCGCACTTTTGGGTGGCGACGCAGAGGCCGAGTTTACCTACCGCTTTGCCCGCGCCGAAGAATTGGCATTTCTGAACGACATCGCTGAAACAGTGTCCAAAACCGTCGATTTCCGATCCATGATTGTGGTCGATGGTCCAAACGGGACAGAACGAAGCCTGACCCAAGTCCGCGCCGTCGATAACGCCTACCCGCTGGTTGGCACCGTAGCATTGGACCCCGACATACCCATTGAGGCCGCACTTGATCTTCAGGGCGGCGTGATGGAACGCGTGTTGGCCGACCGGCTTAGTTTGACGGTTGGCGACAGTTTCCGCCTTGGGGAACAGCCGTTTACCTTGCGCGCGATTTTGGATCGTTACCCTGACAATGCCTCTGGCGGGTTCGGCCTTGGGCCGCGCACGATTGTCTTGACTGATGACCTTGCAAACTCTGGTCTTTTATCCGAGGGCACCTTGTTTTCCACGCAATACAGGCTCGACCTGCCCGCTGACGCCGCTCTTTCTGCGCTTGAAGCCCGCGCGGAGGAACAGTTTGCCAGCACCGGATTACGCTGGCGCGACAGCAGGCGTGGCGCAGGTGGTACCGCGCGTTTCGTCGACCGGATCGGCGCATTCCTGATCCTGATGGGGCTGTCTGGCCTTGCGGTTGGTGGTGTCGGTGTCTCCGCCGCTGTCAGGTCGTATCTGGCTGGCAAAACAGGCGTGATCGCGACTTTGAAAACACTCGGGGCAACAAGGCGCGTGATCTTTCTGACGTATTTCTTACAGATTGCCGCTCTCACCCTGCTGGGCGTGACTATCGGGCTGGTGATCGGGGCTGGTGTACCGCTGGTGCTTGCCCCCGTGATCGAAGCGCAGTTGCCCATACCTGCTGGTTTCACGTTCCAACCAGCCCCATTATTAGAGGCGGGCCTCTATGGCGTGTTGGCCGCCATGATCTTCACCCTCTGGCCGCTCGCACGCACCGAACAGATCAAGCCTGCGACCCTGTTTCGCGAAGCGTTCGGTGCAGACGGCGGTTGGCCCGCGTGGTATTTCGCGGTTGTGGTCGCGGGGTTGGTCGCCGCACTTATCGGGGCGGCGGTTTGGTTTTCTGGCACCACGTTCCTGACGCTTTGGACGGCTGGCGGCATTGCCGGTGCACTGCTGATCCTCGTGTTGGCTGCATGGGCTGCACGAGCAGTTGCGCGACTGTTGCGCAAACGGTCCCGTGGGGCGCCGACGGTGCGGCTTGCGCTGGGTGCCATTGGTGCGCGGAGCGGCGAGACCACCTCTGTTGTGTTGTCACTGGGCCTTGGGCTTGCCGTTTTGTCTGCCGTTGGGCAGATCGACGGCAACTTGCGCGCTGCATTCTCCGATGAATTGCCAGAGGTCGCGCCGAGTTATTTCTTCGTTGATATCCAACCCAACCAGATCGACGGCTTTCGGGATCGGTTGGCAAATGACCCAGCCGTCAGCCAAGTCGACACAGCCCCCATGTTGCGTGGCATCATCACACGGGTCAACGACCAATCCGCCGAGAAATTTTCCGACGGGCATTGGGTCGTGCGCGGCGACCGTGGTGTGAGCTATGCCGCAGAACCAACCGACCGCGCCGCCATAGTCGAAGGCGAATGGTGGCCCGCCGATTACACAGGTCCTCCGCTCATGAGCTTTGCCGCAGAAGAAGCCGCGGAAATCGGTCTTTCGATTGGCGACCAAGTGACGGTGAATATCTTGGGCCGCGATATCACAGCGACCATCGCCAGTTTCACAGATGTGAACTGGGAGGATGCCGGCATCGGTTTCGTGATGACCATGAACCCCTCTGCCCTTGCGGGTGCGCCGCATAGCTGGATTTCAACGGTTTACGCCGAACAGGAGGCAGAGGCCGCGATCCTGCGCGACCTTGCCAGCCAATACCCCAACATCACCGCTATCCGTATCCGCGACGCGATTGATCAGGTTATCGACCTTGTGGGCAGGATCGCCGTGGCGACACGCTATGCCGCGCTGGCCACCCTCGTGACCGGGTTTCTGGTCTTAATCGGTGCCGCCGCAGCAGGTGAACCTGCCCGCACCAAAGAGGCCGCGATCCTGAAAACAATCGGCGCAACCCGTGGGCGCATCTTGCGCAGCTTTGCCCTGCGATCCATCCTGCTTGGCCTTGCCGCAGGGATCGTCGCGTTGATCGCTGGTATCTTGGGCGGTTGGGCTGTGACGGTGTTTGTGATGGAAGGCGACTATCAGATCATTTGGGGCAATGCCGCGCTGATCATCGGGGGTGGCGCGATCGCGTCACTGCTCGCCGGACTCGCGTTTGCGATCCGCCCGTTGTCGGCAAAACCGTCTCAAGTGCTACGTGCAAGCGAGTGATCAGCCCCAGAGGTGCAACAACTGTAACAGGCGACTTTGGCGGGCGAAATGCAGCTGCTCTTACGGGGCGACAAGTGCGTCGATCACGCGTTTTGCCAGAATAAGGGCCACGAGCGCAAAGACCGTACCCCCCAGAAACTGCCCGATCAAAACACCGGGTGCGCCAAACCACGCGGCCCCGATCAGCACGAACGGGATTGTGCCCAGCGTATTGCGCCCCCAATTCAAAAGGGTGGAATAATACGGATGCCCAAGGTTATTGAACGCCGCATTCACCACAAAAATCAAACCGTTGAAAAAGAACAGGAATGACGGCGGCCCTGCAAACAGGAACACGATTGTCTGGCTGATCCCATCGAGATCAAACAGCGCCGCAAGCGCGGGCCGCAACAAAAACAGCAGACCCGACATCACGACGACAACCACGGCCGTGAAAATCAGCCCGTCGTGAAATGCACCCCGATCCCGAAAGAAGAGATAAAGAACAAGATTGCGCCAGCATAGCCCACCGCCGCGGCCAGCTCTGCCTTACCCAGCCTCGAGATGAAAATCATATCGACAAAGTCGACCACAAACACCGCCATCAGGCCAACGGAGGCGGTCAACGACATGACGGTGATGTGTCGCAGCAAGCTACCTTTCAGGAAGACAGCTTGTTCTGACATGGGTTACACCTTTGGTTTGCTTTGCAAAAGCGGCATGACATCCGCCATTTCAGGGCCGCGCTCCAGCCCTGTGACCGCCTTGCGCAATGGCATGAACAGCCCCTTACCTTTGCGGCCTGTGGCCTCTTTCACGGCGCTGGTCCAAGTGGACCACGTGTCATCCGCATAGGGCGGGTTGCCAAGCATATCAAAGGCTTGGGCCACAAATTCACGGTCTTCGTCGGCGATCAACGGGGCCGATGGGCCCTTTTGAAAAAATGTCCACCAGCCCGCGACGTCATCAAGGGAATTGATATTGCCTTTGATCGCGGCCCAGAACGCTGGGCGTTGTTCGGCAGGCACATTCGCCAGCGTTTCGGCCACATCATCGGCCGTCAAAGTTGCCAGATAGCGGGCGGTCAGCGGGCCAAGATCGTCGGCGTCAAACTTGGTCGGCGCAGACCCGAATTTGGAAATATCGAACCCGTCGACAATCTCTTGCACAGTCGCGCGCAGCTCAACGGGATCAGAAGACCCAAGGCGGGCCATAAGTGACAGGATCGCCTGCGGTGCAACCCCTTGGGCGCGCAGATCACGCAGCGCAAGCGTGCCAAGGCGTTTCGACAATGCCTCGCCCTGCGGACCCGTCAAAAGAGAATGGTGCGCAAACCGAGGGATCGTGCCGCCCAACGCCTGCATGATCTGGATTTGCGTCGCCGTGTTCGTGATATGGTCGGACCCGCGCACAACGTTGGTCATCCCCATTTCGGTGTCATCTACGACTGACGCAAGCGTGTATAGGATTTGCCCGTCATTCTTGAACAAAACCGGATCGGAAACAGACGCCGCATCAATCGAAATGGTGCCGACAATTTCATCGTCCCATTCGATGCGTGCGTGATCAAGCTTGAACCGCCAGTGGGACCCGCGTTCAGCGCGCAACGCGTCCTTTTCCGCCTCGGACAGATCAAGTGCGGCGCGGTCATAAACCGGCGGCTTGCCCATATTGAGTTGCTTCTTGCGCTTCAGATCAAGCTCTATCGGTGTTTCAAAACACTCATACAGGCGGCCCATGTCGATCAGCTTTTGTTTGGCATCCAGATACATATCCATGCGGGCGGATTGGTGTTCCACACGGTCCCACGTCAGGCCAAGCCACGTCAGGTCGTCCTTGATCCCTTGGATATATTCGTCCTTGGACCGTTCCTGATCGGTGTCGTCGATGCGCAGCACAAAGGTGCCACCATTCTGGCGCGCAATTGCGTAGTTGAATAGCGCAGCACGCAGGTTGCCAATATGCAGGTAGCCAGTGGGCGAAGGGGCGAAACGGGTGGTGGTCATGGGGTCATCCTTTGGTTGATACCCATGTGTCATGCCCGCCTTCCCTTGTCTAGATTACGCGGTCACGGGCCATTTGGCGTCAAGGTCCCTTAGGCCGGCGCGGATCAATTCCGCCAGCACGTCAATATCGATATCCGCGAGCTTATTTACATACAGGCACGCCTTGCCCATTTTGTATTTGCCCAAGCGCGACAGGATTTCCGAATAGTCATTGTAGCCGGGCATCACATAGATGGACAGGTTCGCCTTGCGCGGGCTAAAGCCAATAGCGCAGCAATCCCCCTCTCGTCCACTGTCATAGATATAGTGGTATTGCCCGAAACCGATGATCGTAGGTCCCCACATTTTAGGCGGGTAGCCGGTGATGGATTGAAACAGATCCAGCAGTGTTTGCGCATCTGCACTGCGGGTCGGATGGGTGACCGATGACAGGAAATCTGTAACCGAGACGTCCGTTTCGCGGGTTTTATTGTCAGCCATTTTGATGTCCCTTTCAGAAAAGGGTATCACGGAACACTGTTGGGTCGAGACCTGTTTTCGCCGCACTACGTGCAGCGACACGCCGGGGCCAGCCCCGGACCCCAGAGTATTTTGAAAAATGCGAAGCGGTCTAGCTGTTGTCGCGCCAGCGGTTGACGATTGGATACCGGCGGTCGAGCCAGAAGGCATGACGTGAAAGCCGTGTGCCGGGAGCAGACTGGAAGCGTTTATATTCGCTGATGTAGAGCAGATGCTCGACCCGTTTTACAACGTCACGGTCATAGCCAGCGGCCACGCAATCAGCGACCGAAGCCTCATCATCGACAAGCATTTCGAGGATACCGTCGAGGATATCGTAGGGCGGTAAGCTGTCGCTGTCTTTCTGATCGGGGCGCAATTCGGCGGTCGGTGGTTTGTCGATAATCGCCACGGGAATCATTTCGCCCGCAGGGGCCAGCATCCATGGCGCGTGGTTGGCGTTGCGCCAGCGGCAGGTTTCAAACACGCGGGTTTTATACATGTCCTTGATGGGATTATAGCCCCCCGACATGTCGCCATAGATCGTGGCATAGCCCACCGCGACCTCGGACTTATTGCCCGTAGTCAGCAGCATTTCACCAAATTTGTTGGATTGCGCCATCAGCAGAAGGCCGCGGATACGGCTTTGGATATTTTCCTCGGTCAGACCTTCGTCGAGGCCCACAAAAAGCGGCGCAAGTGCGTCGGTCACAGCCGCATGCGGTCCCGCGATATTGATGGTGTCGTATTTACAGCCGAGCGCGTCCACAACGGCTTGCGCATCGTCAAGCGATGCTTGGGACGTGTATTCCGATGGCAGCATCACGCAGCGGACATTCTGTGGACCCAGGGCGTCGGAGGCGATCGTGGCGACGATCGCGCTGTCGATGCCGCCCGAAAGGCCCAATAGGCATTTCGTGAACCCCGTTTTGGCAAAGTAGTCGCGCAGGGTTTCGACCATTGCGCGGTAATCTTGGCCATATTCCGATGGCAGCGGGGCAATATCACCCTTTGTCGCCGTCCAACCATCGCCGTCGCGCGTGAAATCAACATGCGCAATCTCCGCGTCGAACAATGGCAGTTGCATCGCCAACTCACCACCGCGATTCAGCACGAAGGAGCCGCCATCAAACGCCTGATCATCCTGACCGCCAGTCATATTCAGATAGACAAGCGGCACGTCGTTTTCCACGACACGCGCCACCATGTTGTTCATGCGGTAGTCGAATTTACCGCGAAAATAGGGGGAGCCGTTAGGCACCACGAGAATTTCGGCGCCGGATTCAACCATCGCTTCGGCCACGTCTTCGTACCAGGCATCCTCGCAGATGGGGCTGCCGATGCGGGGGCCGTCGGGGATGGCATAGGGGCCTTGAATCGCGCCACGATTGAATTGACGGACCTCGTCAAAGACATTGTAATTGGGCATAAAGTGCTTGAGCTGGCGCGCAACCACCTTGCCGCCACGACAGATATGATAGGCGTTATAGAGCCGCCCATCTTCGGTATAGGGCCCGCCAATGGCGAGGGTCGGACCGTCGGCGCAATCAGCGGCCAACTGTTCAACGGCGGCCATCGCTGCCAGATGAAAGGCAGGTTTGTTCACAAGGTCTTGGGTCGAGTAGCCGGTGATAAACATCTCTGGCAGAGCGACCATCGCAGCGCCCCCATCGCGCCCCTGCTCCCACGCATCACGTGCAAAGGCGGCGTTGCCCGCAATATCCCCAACGGTCGGGTTCAACTGTGCAATCGTCAGGCGGAAATGATCGGTCATGAAACTATCCTATCTCGTTGACCTTGATGTAGCAGATTAGTCGGCAAGGGAAAGCCGATTGCACCGATTCCCCCGTTGTCAGCCCTGCCCCCTTGGACTACGCTGCGCGCAACAAACCGTCCGGGGGAAAAGAGTATGGCAAATTGGGCTTGGCAAGGTGTGGCCGCGGGTATCGCGCTGACATTAGCGCAAGGCGCACAGGCGCAGACTGTGCAGACCAAGCAATATGAGGACGGCGGCGTATATGAGGGGGCGTTCCTGAACGGCAAACAGCACGGGATCGGGACCTACCGGCTTCCTAACGGTTACGAATACACCGGCGCTTGGGTTGAGGGTGAGATCAAGGGCCAAGGCACGGCACGCTTCCCCAACGGATCGGTGTTCGAGGGGAGCTTTGAGGCCGGCAAACCTTCTGGGACGGGCCGCATCACCTTCGCCGATGGCGGCACTTACGAGGGCGACTGGGTCGACGGTAACATCACAGGGCGCGGCATCGCATCTTACGCCAATGGCGTGGTTTACGAGGGCGAGTTTCGCAATGCCATGCACCACGGCACAGGCACCATGCGTAGCCCCAGCGGCTACGTCTATGAGGGGCCGTGGATCAATGGCGTAAAAGAAGGTAAAAGCGTGATCACCTACCCTGATGGCGCGGTCTATGACGGATCACTGAAGGCAGGCGAGCGTGATGGCGCAGGCACGCTTACGATGGCGGACGGGCTGATTTACAGCGGCACGTGGGTCGATGGGCAGATTGAAGGCGTGGGCCGGTTGGAACAACCCAATGGCGATGTCTACGAAGGCGATCTTGTCGCGGGGCGTCGCCAAGGGACCGGCACGGTCACCTATGCAAACGGTGATACCTATGTCGGTGGCTTTGCCGATGATAAACGCCGCGGCGTTGGCACATTTACCGGCACCGACGGCTATAAATACGTGGGCGACTGGAACGCAGGCCAGATTGAGGGCACCGGAGAGGTCACCTATCCCGACGGGTCTGTTTACACCGGCACCTTTGCGGCCGATCTGGCGGATGGCACGGGCAAGATCGTCTATGCCGACGGGTCATCCTATTCCGGCGCATGGGAAAACGGTGTGATCAACGGCAAGGGCATCGCGACCTACACCAATGGCCTGACCTATGAAGGTGAGTTTTTGAACGCCAAAAATCACGGCATGGGCAAGATGACCTATGCCGACGGCTACACCTATGAAGGCGAATGGGCCAATGGTCAGCGCAACGGCGCGGGGCGTGCGGTCTATGCCGATGGTACAGTGTACGAAGGCACGTTCAAGGTCGGTCAGCGCGACGGCACTGGCACCATTACCCTGCCCGACGGCTTTTCCTACACCGGTGATTGGACCAACGGAGAGATCAGCGGCAAAGGTCGCGCGACCTACAATAACGGTGATGTCTATGAGGGCACATTTGTGCGCGGTCGCCGTCAAGGCGCGGGCACGATGACCTATGCAACAGGTCAGACCGCGCAGGGTGAATGGGTTGATGGCACGCTTGCCACAGCCGAGGCTGAAGCTGAGTCTGCCCCCCCCGCCGAAAACTAAACGGGGTCGCCTGCATCCAACCGATCAAGCCAAGCGGCGGCCTCAGTCAGCACAGTGTCGCGTTTGGCCTCATCCATCTTGTCCCAGACACGGTACATATTGCCCATGCGCGGGTTGCCTTTGAATTTGTCGCGGTGCTGATCAAGAAAATGCCAATACAGCAGGTTGAACGGGCACGCATCGACACCCGTTTTATCCTGCACACGGTAGGCGCAGGATTTGCAGTAGTTCGACATTTTGTGGATGTAGTTCCCGCTGGAAATATACGGCTTTGACGCGATGATTCCGCCATCTGCAAATTGGCTCATGCCGATGACGTTCGGGGCCTCGACCCATTCATAGGCGTCAGCGTATACGGCCAGATACCATTCGTGAATTTGCGACGGTGCGATCCCAGCCAACAGGGCAAAGTTGCCCGTGACCATCAGCCGTTGGATATGGTGGGCATAGGCGTGTTCGCGGGTCTGCCCCACGGCCTGATCCATGCAATGCATCTTGGTTTTGCCGCCCCAGAACACTGGCGGCAGATCGCGACTGTGGTCCAGCCCGTTGCGGGCGGTATAATCGCGCCCTTCGCGGAAATAGATCCCGCGCACATATTCACGCCACCCAATGATCTGGCGTATGAACCCTTCCACCGCGTTCAGCGGCGCATGTCCGTCGCGGTAGGCCTGTTCGGCTTGCTGGCACACCTTGAGCGGATCAAGCAGCCCCGCATTCAGGTAAAGCCCAATGATCGCGTGATACATGAACGGCTGATCGGTCAGCATGGCATCTTGGAAATCACCAAATTGCGGCAGGGCATGGGTGATCCAATGATCAAACGACGCCTGCGCATCCGCCGCATTTGTCGCGAACCAGAACGGTTCCAGATCACCAAAGTTCTCGCCGTAACGATCCTGCACGACGCTCAGAACCTCTGGATCAGGGGCGAAGCGAAGCGGACCATCGTGATCGACACCATTGGTGGGCTTGCGATTGTCATGGTCGTAGTTCCACTTGCCACCCTCGGGTTTTTCCCCATCCATCAGCAGATCGGTTTTGCGGCGCATATCGCGATAGAAATACTCCATCCGCAACTGCTTGCGCCCCTCGGCCCATCCATCAAAGTCAGCGTGGCTGGCGATAAAGCGGTCATCTGACAGCATATGCACCGGGATTGGCAAATCGCCCAGCGCATCAATCAACCGCCATTCCCCCGGCTCGGTCAAAACAACGCCCGCTGTCTCCTGATTGGCGGCCCGCCGAATCAGCTCACCCGCAATAGAATGCGTATTGTCAGGATCGTCGATCTTGGCATAGCGCACGGTCCAGCCATCGGCGCGCAATTCATCCGCAAACCGCCGCATCACCATAAACGTGAACGCGATCTTTTTGGGGTGATGGGGGGTATATGTCGCCTCAGCGTCGACCTCAGCCATGACGACAATGTCACGCGATTTGTCGGCTTTGCGCAAACCGTGCAGCCCGTGGGACAGCTGATCACCCAGCACCAGGATAAGCCTTACCATGGGATCACCTCGCCTGCGTAATCATAAAAGCCGCCGGTTTGTGAAGGCGCCAAACCGTCGATGACGCACCAAAGATTTGCCGCTGCGACCTCTGGCGTGACCATCTTGTAACGACCTGCGTGATTGGCGGTGAATGACGTCGCGACTGTGCCCGGATGCAAGGCCACACAAACCGATCCTTTGTGGGTGCGCGCCAGCTCAATCGCAGCGCCGTGTACGATCTGGTTCAACGCGGCCTTGGACGCGCGATAGGAATGCCAACCGCCAATCGCATTGTCCCCAATCGACCCAACACGGGCCGACAAAACCGCAACTCGCCCTTGTAGCGCAAGAAGCTGCGGCAGATGCCGGAGTATTAACGCCGGACCAACAGCGTTCACTGCCATGACATCCAGCATCGCGGATGCCTTGATCGCAGACAGGGATTTCTCCGGTGTGCCTAAGCTGCCAATCGCCACGACGACCTTGTCAAACACACCATCCAGCCCGCCCAGTACCGCAGCCACGCTGTCGGAGTTTGTCACGTCCAACCCGTCATTGCGCCGCGAAAGCCCTACGACGTCACCTGCGGCAGCTTGCGCCATTGCCGCACCAATTCCGCCAGAGGCGCCAATAATCAAATTCCGTGTCATCCCCGCCAATTAGCCCCCCGTTGCCCAAAAACCAGCCCCACCGATGCTTGCCTCCAAATTCAGGCACCTGTATCCACTGACGAACCCGAAAACAGGGGTTTTCATCGGCTAATCTATGGCTATAGTCCTTCCCATGAACGCAAATACACATATCACAGCTGCCGCCCCTGCCGGGCTTGGCCTATCTGCGTTGCTTCTCCTTAGCTGCCTCTGAGCGTGCCATATCGGTGCGACCGCTCAGAGGGGATCAGCACCACGACAAGCTAAGGACACAAAGGAATACCAAAATGACGATAAATGACGTGTTGATTTTCGACACCACCCTGCGCGATGGCGAACAATCCCCCGGCGCCACAATGACCCACGCCGAAAAGCTGGAGATCGCCGAACTACTGGACGAGATGGGCGTAAATATCATCGAGGCCGGATTTCCCATCGCATCAGAGGGTGATTTCAATGCCGTAACCGAGATTGCGCAGCGGTCCAAATCCGCCACAATCTGTGGTCTGGCGCGCGCAAACTATAAGGATATCGACCGCTGTTGGGAGGCTGTGAAACACGCCGCATCCCCGCGCATCCACACGTTCATCGGCACGTCCGAGCTGCACCGCGCTATTCCGAACCTGACGATGGACGAAATGGCGGAACGTATCCACGACACAGTCACCCACGCCCGCAACCTGTGCGACAACGTGCAGTGGTCGCCAATGGATGCGACACGCACCGAATGGGACTACCTGTGTCGCGTTGTGGAAATCGCGATCAAGGCGGGTGCCACAACGATCAACATCCCCGATACCGTGGGCTATACCGCCCCAGTGGAATCCGCTGATCTTATCCGCAACCTGATCAAAACGGTTCCCGGTGCTGATGACGTGATCTTTGCCACCCACTGCCACAACGATCTGGGCATGGCGACCGCCAACTCACTGGCCGCCGTCGAAGGTGGTGCACGCCAGATCGAATGCACGATCAACGGTCTGGGCGAACGTGCGGGGAATACTGCGCTGGAAGAGGTCGTAATGGCGCTCAAGGTGCGGTCCGATATCATGCCCTACACCACGCGCATTGATACAACCAAGATCATGAACATCTCGCGCCGTGTGGCGACGGTGTCCGGCTTTGCTGTCCAGTTTAACAAGGCGATTGTCGGTAAAAACGCCTTCGCCCACGAAAGCGGCATCCACCAAGATGGCATGCTGAAGAACAAAGAAACCTTTGAGATTATGCGCCCAGAGGATGTGGGCTTGTCAGGCACATCGCTGCCATTGGGCAAACATTCGGGTCGTGCCGCCTTGCGCGCCAAACTGGCCGAGCTGGGCTATGACATGGGCGACAATGAGCTGAAGGACGTGTTCGTCCGGTTCAAGGAATTGGCCGACCGCAAAAAGGAAGTGTACGACGACGACCTGATCGCCATCATTCGCCAAAACGACGGGGATGAGGATCGTATCCGCCTGGAATCCTTGGCCGTTATCTGCGGCACGCAAGGGCCGCAATCCGCTGAAATGGTGCTTGAGGTTGATGGCGAAACCGTGACCACCAAGGCCACAGGCGACGGGCCGGTTGATGCGACATTCAACGCGGTCAAGGCGCTGGTGGAACACAAAGCGCGGTTGCAGCTTTATCAGGTCAGCGCCGTGACCGAAGGCACCGATGCCCAAGCAACGGTGTCTGTGCGATTGGAAGAAGACGGGCGTATCGCCACAGGCCAATCGGCCGATACTGACACTGTGGTTGCCAGCGCCAAGGCGTATATCAACGCGCTAAACCGCTTGATGGTGCGGCGCGAACAATCGCAGCCGGGCTATGACACCAAGGGCGTCAGCTACAAAGACAGCTGATCAATCGCGGGCGGCCTGAAACGGGGCCGCCCACCCCCTAATTTGGGCGGCAAGAACACGCCCATAAGTCGTGTGATTGCCCCTTTCCCCCTTTGCCCCCCTTACCTATAAGGGCTCAGCGACGGGGGAGTCGCGTTCTAGACTGACATTTTCGTAAGGACTTGCTGCATCATGGCGATTTTTGGAAGCTTATTCTCGTCAGATATGGCGATCGACCTCGGTACGGCGAACACGCTGGTCTATGTTAAAGGCAAGGGCGTGATCCTGTCGGAACCCTCCGTTGTTGCCTATCACGTCAAGGATGGCGTCAAAAAAGTGCTGGCCGTTGGCGAAGATGCCAAGCTGATGCTGGGCCGCACGCCTGGATCAATTGAGGCGATCCGCCCGATGCGCGACGGTGTTATTGCCGATTTCGACACTGCGGAAGAGATGATCAAACACTTCATTCGCAAGGTCGCCAAACGGTCAACGTTCTCCAAGCCCAAAATTATCGTCTGTGTGCCCCATGGTGCGACGCCAGTTGAAAAGCGCGCGATCCGTCAATCTGTTTTGTCTGCCGGCGCACGCCGTGCTGGCCTAATTGCCGAACCCATTGCTGCGGCGATTGGTGCGGGCATGCCGATCACCGATCCAACCGGTAACATGGTCGTCGATATCGGTGGCGGCACGACCGAGGTGGCCGTTCTGTCGTTGGGTGACATCGTTTATGCCCGTTCCGTGCGCGTCGGCGGTGACCGCATGGATGAGGCGATCGTGAACTATCTGCGCCGTCAGCATAACCTGCTGGTGGGTGAGGCAACGGCCGAGCGCATCAAAACCACCATCGGCACAGCCCGTATGCCCGACGACGGGCGCGGTCAGTCGATGCAAATTCGTGGTCGCGATTTGCTAAACGGTGTGCCCAAAGAAACCGAAATTTCCCAAGCCCAAGTCGCCGAGGCGCTCGCCGAACCCGTGCAGCAAATCTGCGAGGCGGTGATGACCGCGCTAGAGGCAACACCACCAGATCTGGCCGCTGACATTGTGGACCGTGGTGTGATGCTGACGGGTGGTGGCGCATTGTTGGGTCAACTTGATCTGGCGCTGCGCGAACAGACAGGGCTGGCCGTATCCGTGGCCGACGAAAGCCTGAACTGCGTGGCCTTGGGCACCGGCAAGGCGCTGGAATACGAAAAACAGCTCCGCCACGTGATTGATTACGATAGCTAAGCAAAGCGGGGCTGCATTTGGCAAACGACCGCAACACCGAAGACTACTTTGGCCCGATCCGCAGGTTGCTGGTCGGGATTTTGGTGTTCACGCTGCTGGGTATTTTCCTTGTCTGGCGGATTGATACCCCACGGGTCGAACGGTTCCGCCTTGCCGTGATTGACCGCGTGGTGCCGTCGTTTGATTGGGCCATGGCACCTGTCACCGGCATGGCGAATCTAATTAGCGATTTTCAATCCTATCAACAGCTTGCGGCCCAAAACGGCGACCTGCGCCGCGAATTGCAGCAGATGAAGGCGTGGAAAGAAGCCGCGCTTCAACTGGAGCAGGAAAACGCCAAGCTTTTGGGCCTAAACAATGTGCGCCTTGATCCCGAACTGACGTATATCACTGGTGTTGTGTTAACCGATAGCGGGTCACCGTTCCGGCAATCGGTCCTGCTGAATGTGGGCGCGCGTGACGGATTGGTGGACGGCTGGCCCACCATGGACGGTATCGGCCTCGTCGGGCGGATCAGCGGCGTGGGTGAAAAAACTGCACGCGTGATCCTGTTGACCGACACCTCAAGCCGTATTCCGATCACGATCCAACCGTCTGGCCAGCGTGCCATTCTGGGTGGGGATAACACTCTGAACCCGCCGATTGAATTTCTGGAAAATGCCGATCTTGTCCGCCCTGGCGACCGCGTTGTGACGTCGGGCGATGGTGGCGTATTTCCTGCTGACCTTTTGGTGGGCCAAGTCGCCCTTGGGAATGATCGCCGTCTGCGCGTGCGGTTGTCTGCCGACTATGAACGGCTGGAATTCCTGCGTGTCCTGCGGTCCCGCCCAAATGACGGCATCACAGACCCCGGCAGCCTTTTGGCGCCAGCGGATGCGCCACAAACCGCGCAGGCCGAAACTGATGGCTGATGCATCATCATCAAAGGTCTGGATTGGCCGCAGTGTGTTCGTCATTTTGACTGTTGGCATCATCTTCGCCCAGATTCTGCCGCTCGACACGCGCCCGACCGTTTGGGCCCCGCCCGATTGGTTGTTGGCCGTGACACTCGTTTGGGTCGCCCGCCGACCGGATTTTGCGCCCGTCTGGATCGTAGCGGCTATTTTCTTATTGGCGGATTTGTTGTTCCAGCGCCCACCCGGCCTTTGGGCGGCAATGGTTGTGATCTTGACCGAAATGCTCCGCGCACGCACCGCCAGCATTCACGAAATGCCGTTTGCAATGGCTTGGGGCTGGATGGCCATGGGGGTGGTTGCCATCACCATCATCAACCGCGTTGTTCAAACGGTTGTGATGTCGGTACAGGCCCCACTTGCGCTAAGCTTGATCCAAATGGTGATGACCATTATTTTCATTCCACTGGTCGTTTTGATCGCCCAGTTTATTTTCGGGATCGGCCGCCCCACCTTAGGTCAGGTCGATAGTCGGGGGCAGCGCCTATGAAACGCAAGACCAGAGATACCGAAATCAGTGCTCGCAAAATTGGGCGCCGCGCCCTTGTGCTTGGTGCGGCCCAACTTGGCATTGTCGGCGCGCTTGGCTACCGGATGCAGACCCTTCAAATCGACCAAGCAGATCAGTTTCGCCTTTTGGCCGATGAAAACCGGATCAACATTCGCCTGATCCCGCCAGCCCGTGGCCAAATTTTTGATCTCAACGGTCAACCGCTTGCGACCAATGAACAAAACTACCGCGTTGTCATGGTCCGTGAGGATGCGGGCGATGTGGGCGAGGTGTTGGAAAGGCTCACCAAACTGGTGCCGCTTGATCCTGAAAACCTTGCGAGGGCGATGGAAGAAATGCAGCGCCGCTCGCCCTTTGTGCCGGTGACGATTGCGGACCGGCTGACGTGGTATGATGTGGCGCGGGTGAACGTCAATTCCCCCGCATTGCCCGGCATCACGGCCGAGGTGGGGCTGTCGCGCGTCTATCCGTGGGGCGCGGATTTGGGCCATGTGGTGGGCTATGTCGGGCCAGTATCCGACTACGACCTGAGCCGAATTGATGACCAAGATCCGCTACTGCAAATCCCCAAGTTTCAAATCGGCAAAACAGGCACCGAGAACAAGCTGGAACGCCGTTTGCGCGGCTCAGCCGGCACCAAGCGGATTGAAGTAAACGCTATTGGCCGCGTTATGCGCGAACTGGACCGCCAAGAGGGGAATTCCGGCGCCGATGTTCAGCTGACGATCGACGCACGGCTGCAGTCTTATGTGCAGGCACGTCTTGATAACGAAAGCGCAGGCGCGGTTGTGCTTGATCTGGAAAACGGTGACCTGCGGGCTGTCGCTTCTGCGCCGACGTTTGACCCCAACATGTTTGTGCGCGGGATTTCTGTCGCCGATTGGCGCGACCTGAACGAAAACAAATACCGCCCGCTGGCTGCCAAAGCCGTTCAAGGCACCTACCCGCCCGGATCAACCTTCAAGATGGTCACTGCGCTTGCGGCGCTGGAAGACGGCAAAGTCACGCCAGAGGAAACGATCCGCTGCACTGGCTGGGTCGAGGTATTTGGCACAAGGTTCCACTGTTGGAAACGCGCAGGCCACGGCAACATGAACCTGCACGAAAGCCTGAAACAATCCTGCGACTGCTATTATTACGAAATCAGCCAGCGGGTCGGGATCGACAAGATTTCCGCCATGGCCCGCAAACTGGGCCTTGGCGTCAAACATGATCTGCCACTGTCAGCAGTGGCATCGGGCCTTGCACCAGACAAGGAATGGAAGCGCACAGTGCACGAACAGGATTGGCGGGTCGGCGATACGGTGAACGCCTCTATCGGGCAGGGATACGTTTTGTCATCCCCGCTTCAGCTGGCGATTATGGCAGGCCGTTTGGCCACAGGTCGCAGCATCAAACCGCGCCTTGTGCGGGCTGTCGACGGCTATGAGAAACCAAGTGGCGCTGGCGAGAGCATTGGGCTGAACGAAAACTATCTACGCCGCATTCGTAATGCGATGGGTGATGTGTCAAACCATTCACGCGGCACGGCCTATCGGTCACGGATCAACGCGTCGGCCATGAAAATGGCGGGTAAAACCGGCACCAGTCAGGTCCGCCGCATCACCGCTGAGGAGCGCGCGCGCGGTGTGACCCGCAACGAGGATTTGCCATGGGAACGCCGCGATCACGCGCTGTTTGTCAGCTTCGCGCCTGTCGAAAACCCACGATTTGCGGTGGCCGTTGTGGTTGAACACGGTGGTGGCGGGTCGACCGCAGCAGCCCCAATCGCACGCGATATCATGCTTCAGGCGCTTTACGATGGTGAGCCCCCGCTTGACGCCTATCCATCAGGCGCCCGTGGTCGAATTGCGGAACAACAGCGCAAAATCCGCGAACGTGTCCCACCCGGATCGCGCGGGAAGGACCGCGCATGAGCTATCTTGAGTATAACACCAAATACGTGCCGAGCGGGTTCCGCAAACTGGTCTATCTGAATTGGCCGGTCATCATGCTGATCACAGCAGTGGCCTGCGCCGGGTTCATCATGCTCTATTCCATCGCGGGCGGATCGGCAGACCCGTGGATGTCCGCACAGATCAAACGTTTTGGCGTTGGCATGGTGCTGATGATAGGGGTGGCCATGGTGCCGATCTGGTTTTGGCGAAACATCTCGGCCGTGGCCTTTGGCGTCTCCCTTCTTTTGCTGATCGGGGTGGAATTCTTTGGCTCTGTCGGCATGGGTGCGCAACGCTGGATCGACCTTGGCTTCATGCGCCTGCAACCATCCGAGATGACCAAGATTACGCTGATCATGGTGCTTGCTGCCTATTATGATTGGCTGCCGACGGATAAGACGTCGCGCCCGCTTTGGGTCATCTGCCCGATCTTGATCATCCTTTTGCCCACGGCATTGGTGCTACGGCAGCCCGACCTTGGCACCGCCCTTTTGCTTCTGACGGGTGGGGCGACGGTCATGTTTCTTGCGGGTGTGCACTGGGCCTATTTCGCCTCCGTTCTGGCGGCAGGCGTGGGCGCGATTGTCGCCGTTTTCCAAGGGCGCGGCACAAGCTGGCAGTTACTCAAGGACTATCAGTACCGGCGTATTGATACGTTTCTGGACCCCGCCAATGACCCACTTGGCGCGGGCTATCACATTACGCAGGCCAAGATCGCGCTTGGGTCTGGCGGCTGGACGGGGCGCGGATTTATGCAAGGCACGCAAAGCCGGCTAAACTTTTTGCCCGAAAAGCATACCGATTTCATCTTTACGACCTTGGCCGAGGAATTCGGCTTTGTCGGCGCGTTTGCATTGCTGATGCTTTATGTGCTGATCATCTTCTTCTGCGTCGCCTCTGCCCTGACGAACAAGGACCGCTTTGGTGCCTTGCTCACGCTTGGGGTTGCGATGGCGTTCTTCTTGTTCTTTGCCGTAAACATGGCGATGGTCACAGGCCTTGCGCCTGTCGTTGGAGTGCCACTACCGCTCGTCAGCTACGGCGGGTCCGCCATGCTTGTTCTGCTGATCGCCTTTGGTCTGGTCCAAAGCGCCCACGTCCATAAGGCACGCTAATGATCAACGTCCTGTTTTCCGCACAGCCACCGCGCTGGGATGAATATAACACCCATCTGACAACTGCGTTTGAACAGGCCGGACTAGACGTGAACCTGTCAGAGGATCACGCGCCAAGCGATGTCGATTACATCGTCTTTGCCCCCAATGGGCCTGTCACCGATTTCACCCCCTACACCCGCACCAAGGGCATCCTAAGCCTGTGGGCCGGTATCGAAACCGTCGTCGATAACCCGACACTGACACAACCGCTTGTGCGGATGGTGGATGACAGCCTGACGGCAGGCATGGTCGAATGGGTCGTCGGACATTGCCTGCGCCATCACCTCGGCATGGATACCCATATCAACGGCCAAGACGGGCAATGGCGCGACACTGTCTATCCCCCCGTTGCGCGGCAGCGCCCTATCACGGTCCTCGGGCTCGGTGCACTTGGCACCGCCTGTGGGCTTGCACTTGCCAATCTGGGGTTTCCGGTTACCGGTTGGAGCCGGACCCAGAAAGACGTCGATGGCATCACCTGTTTACACGGCGATGACGGGCTTGGCGCGGCACTTGCCGATGCGCAGATCGTGGTGCTCCTGCTGCCCGACACACCAGCCACCGAAAATACCCTGAACGCCGACACGCTCAACTTGTTGGCCGATGGCGCATTTATCATTAATCCCGGGCGCGGTCCCCTGGTAGATGACGATGCTCTGATCTCTGCGATTGCGGGTGGTAAGGTCGGGCACGCAACGCTCGATGTCTTCCGCATGGAACCACTTCCAACGGATCACCCGTTCTGGACCCACCCGAACATCACAGTCACGCCCCATATCGCGTCGACAACCCGACCCAAAACCGCAAGCGCGGTTATCGCGGCCAACATCAAACGCGCCGAAAATGGTCAGCCGTTCCACAACACCGTGAACCGCGCCGCAGGATACTAAGCTCCACCTCGCTTTTTTGAAAATACTCCCGCCGGAGGCGCCACCACCTATCGCAAGCGCGGCGGTTTTTCAGGGTCCATCCCCGGCGCAGTTGGGGCCTGAGGTTCGTGCAATGCAGGCAGATCAAACCGCAACCCGACGCGCGCCAAATGGGCCGTCAGCGGATCTTCGGCACGGGCGAACAACACATCCATTGTTCCTGCCTCAATCCCCGAAAATGTCAGCGCCTCACCGGCCGCCTTGGCCAGTGCATCCTGCGCACCCGGCACCGCATCGATAAACGCCAGCACGTGCCCCTGCCCGCCATCGTCATATGTCGCAGCCGCCAGGTAGGCAGTTTGGGCCAGTCCAGCGGCAATCGCCAATTTGCGGTCCAAACCGGTCACGACAACCTCTGGCAGACCACGCGGTGCGGAAACTTCGGTCAAACGGGCCTGTGCCTCCTCAGGCGTGTTGCCCAAGGTGCTGTTAAGCCACGTCACGGCCTCGGACGGGATCAGCATCGCGGATGGTGCCACCTCGAGGTTCAGCGCAAAACCGATCCCCTGCCCGTCGACCATATCGCACAAAACCCGCCCCGACAGGCCCGCATAGGGGGCCTCGCGTCCGACAAACTGGGTCAATCGGTCCTCTCGGTCAAAGATCAGGACGTATTTCTGATCTTCAATATCGAAAAGCTCTGGTGTGACCTGATCACCTTCGGCTTCTGCGCCCAGCAACATGAACAATTCCGTATCGGCCAGCCGTTCAAAGAACTGCAAACGTTTCGTGTCATCATCGGGGGCCGCGTCCATCGCGGCATGGGCAAGGTCAAGATCTGTCATGCGCACTGCCTAATCGGTGCGCCCCCGCTGGGCAAGCACGGTCTGAACGCGGTCCCGTAAGACAGGCAACAGATCCCGCTCGAACCACTGGTTCCGTTTGATCCAACCGGTATTGCGCCACGATGGATGCGGCAGCGCAAAGATAGTCGGCGCAAGATCACGCCAGCCAGCGACCCGCTCTGTCACGCCCATTTTGCCGCCCAGATGCCATTTCTGCGCATATGCGCCAATCAGCAAGGTCAGCGGCACATCCCCGATGTCATCCACCGCACGGGCCCGCCACGTCTGTGCGCAGATGGGCGGCGGCGGTAGGTCGCTGCCTTTCGCGTTGTAGCCGGGAAAACAAAACGCCATCGGCACAATCGCCACGCGGGACGTATCATAGAAAATATCGCCCCCGATCCCCATCCAATCCCGCAAACGATCCCCAGATGGATCGGTAAAGGGTTGGCCGCTCTCATGCACCCGCGCACCGGGCGCCTGCCCTGCGATCAGGATGCGCGCACCGCGGTCGAACCACACCACGGGGCGCGGCGAATGGGCCGTCGCCGTTGCGGCAAAGCGCTCCTTGCACAGCACACAGCCCTGAATTTCGGTTTTCAACGTCATCACAGCCCCCTGATGCCCCAATCACAAAAACGAAACAAGCATTGGTGAATTTCCGCCCGTTAACCGTTTGTGCCTATATTTGACTCTGTTTTTCGGCCATAACGATGACAAAGGACGCATCTTCCCAAAGGGGTGTTAACCTATTGCTGCCAACAATGGCGGTACCCACATAAGGGACATGAGCAGGTCGACGTGTTAGAATTTGAGAATGTCAGCAAGTCCTATTGGACCGGAACCCAGAGCAAGGTCATTCTTGACCGTGCCTCGTTTCGCGTGGATTTGGGCAGTTCGCTTGGCGTTGAACCCGTCGCACCCGACGAGGCGACCTATCCCCGTGCGCTGGAAAATACGATCCTCGCCTTTCTCGTCTTTGCGGGCATCTATTTGATGATCTCGCTCACGGCATCCATCCTTCGCGAACAGGTCACAACCTAATGCACACTATTTCGATCGGTGACCTGACGGTCAGCAACGACGCCCCCCTTTTGGTTATCGCTGGCCCCTGCCAGCTCGAAAGCCGCGATCACGCGCAGATGATTGCGGGTCAAATGGCCGAAAATTGTGCCGCTGCGGGTGCGCAATTCGTGTTCAAAGGCAGCTTTGACAAGGCGAACCGCACGTCCCTTGGGGGCAAGCGTGGGCTTGGCATTGATGCCGGGCTTGAGGTGATGCAATCGGTCAAGGATGCAATTGGTTGTCCGGTGCTGACAGATATTCACACCGCCGATCAATGTGCTGATGTGGCCGCCGTCTGCGACATTATGCAAATCCCCGCGTTTTTGTGTCGCCAAACCGATCTGTTGCTGGCCGCAGGCCAAACCGGTGCCGTGATCAACGTGAAAAAGGGGCAGTTCTTGGCCCCTTGGGATATGCCCAATGTCGTGTCCAAGATCGAAAACACCGGCAATAAGCGGATCATGCTGACCGAACGCGGCACATCGTTTGGCTACAACACCCTTGTGGCCGATATGCGCGGCCTGCCGCAAATGGCCAAGACGGGCTATCCCGTCGTGATGGACGCAACCCATTCGGTGCAGCAACCCGGCGGCATGGGCGGATCAAGCGGCGGCCAGCGTGAATTTGCACCCGTTATGGCCCGCGCGGCAGTGTCGCTTGGCATAGCGTCCGTGTTCATTGAAACACACGAGGCGCCGGACACCGCACCGTCGGATGGCCCCAACATGATCCCGCTGGACCAAATGGGCAGGCTTGTGGCGTCGTTGATGCAATTTGATGCCCTCGCAAAGACCGATCCACTGCGCGTTTGATTGGCAGCAAACCGCGGCAGGATACTGTGGCGACTATGCGTATTCTGTTCCTTTGCCTGACCCTGATTTTCGCGTTCTCTGCTATTGCGCAGGATGACAGCGGGCCGATCTCGGCCGTGACAAGTGGCCAGCAGGATGCCGAAATTGCGAACCGTATCCGCGATATTCTAGATGCGCTGGGTCATTCCACGGACATCACGGTGCAGGTGGGCGACGGCGTTGTCACCTTGCGCGGCACAGCAAATTCCGCCCCCGAAATTGCACAGACCGAGAACGTGGCCACGCGTGTGGAAGGCGTTGTTGCTGCCGGCAATGAAGTGGTCGAAACCACCGAAATTGCCCGCCACCTCGACCCAGCTGTCGACCGGTTCCGCGACCGTATCGACCAACTGATCGCCTTTTTTCCGCTGGCATTAATCGGGACGGCGATATTCGTGATTGTCACGATCTTGGGCTTTGCCATTGCACGTCTGCGGCAACCTTGGGACAGGTTTGCACCCAACGCATTCATCGCCGAAATATACCGTCAACTAGTGCGGCTGGTGTTTGTCCTTACTGGGCTAGTGCTGGCGCTTGACGTGATGAACGCGACCGCCCTTTTGTCGACCATCCTTGGGGCGGCTGGGATTATCGGCCTCGCCTTGGGCTTTGCTGTGCGTGACACGGTTGAGACTTTTATCGCCTCGATCATGTTGTCGATCCGCCAACCTTTCCGACCCAATGACGCGGTGGAGATTAACGGCGACCAAGGGCGCGTCATCCGCCTGACCAGCCGCGCCACGATCCTGTTGTCATTCGACGGCAACCACATCCGCATCCCCAACGCGACAGTGTTCAAAAGCCGCATCGTGAACTTCAGTCAGCACGACAACCGGCAGTTCACGTTTCCCGTTCTGATCAACCGCGGGTCCGACCTTCAAGAAACGCGTGTGCTGTTAGAGCAAACAGTTCAATCGCTGCCGTTTGTGCTGACCAGTCCGGCGGCATCCGTCTGGATCGAAGATTTGAAAACCTCTGGCACAGAGTTGATTGTCACCGGCTGGGTCAACCAAAATGATACCTCAATCGCACTCGCCAAGGGCGAAGCGATTCGGCAGGTGAAACGCGTCCTCGGCGACGCCGGCATCAGCATGACCGATGCCACCCAAGCCGTGATCATCAGCAACGACGACGCCATCCAAGACACCGAATCCGAAACGGCAGAAATTGCCCTCGTTGTGGCGGAAAACGATGCTGCCCTGACAAAAATCGTCGAGGCCGAACGCGACGCCGACAACGCCGAGGACCTTCTGCACGAAGACGCCGAAAAGGAATAAGCATTTTTGCAATTTCGGGGCTTGAACCACTGCCCGCTTCATCGTATTCAGCGCCAAGTTGGTGGGATGTAGCCAAGTGGTAAGGCAACTGTTTTTGGTACAGTGTACCGTAGGTTCGAATCCTACCATCCCAGCCAGCACTGATCCATCTTTCAGACCGTTCGCACTTTCCCAGATTTAGCGTCGTAAGTCCAAAGACTTGTACCAGATGCATATTAACGCAGACCGGCTAAGGCGCTCAATGCAGCCCTCAAATGGCCTAAAGTCTGGGCTGCCAATTTCCACGGTAGCAGCTTGCACAGATCATGTACGGCGACTGCAACGCAGGTCACCTCAAACACACGTTCAGATATTTTCGGTTTTCAGGAAGACTGCTCGACGCTTATAGCGTCTTGAGCAGCTTTCTTTGATCAACCCAGTTGCTTGGGATGCTGTGGGTCTTGGCCCAATGGGACGTGAACCCAAGCGGCTGCTTTCCATCGAGCACATCGCGAATGATGTCGGGCGCCAGGAACGCCAGTTCGATCATCTGCTGGATCCGTCGCTTTGACGTTTGCTCTGACTTTGCGACTTGATCGAACGTCTGACCGGTCTTAATCTGCTCGAACCAAGCATGCGCTTTGGCGATGTTAACGATGAGTTTCGGGTCTTGGCCTGTCGGTTGGTCGGCGAAGATCAGTTTGGTTTCAACACCGCTTTTGCGAAGTTAGAATACGCCTCTAACAATCGGAACATATGGATGGAACTGGTCCGTATCAACGTCCAGAACATTACCAAGGGCGCTCAAATCGAACTAGCAGGCCAGATGTCTCGGACTGATCGTTACGGTTTCGATCGCTTTTAGGATGTGCTTTGTACCATCCCGTTCAAGCCAATCCACCAACTTCATCTTTGCCACCCCGATCTGACTGGCCGAGGCATCTGGCACAAATGATGGGACGAACGATGGTTTCGCGAGAACATTCCGCATCAAAGCAGCGATCTGTTCTTCAAGTTCAGGAGCTGGCAATCGCCAGCCGTCTCGGTCTTCTCCACTCTTCGCGATCAACCGATGCGATACGTAATACCGCAACCGTTTGCCCGTTCTCGTCTTGGTGTGGGACCGCGTAAGACGATCACCGGTCTCGTCGAATAACTTCCCACACAGCAATGATCTGGCCGTGCCGGTTTTGACGTGACGGACCTTCGCAGCATCGTCTTGCAGCAGTCTTTGGATGTCATCCCACCTTTCGGGATCGATTAAGGCGGGTGTTGGCCGCGGCCCAAAAGCATTGGGCCAGACCCGATCAGATAGTCGATATATTCGTTTCCGTCTTCGTCCCGGACATAGCTACCGCTCCCGCGCGCGATCATGATCCCAGGGTCGAAATTTCCGAAACCGCCAGCGGGCAAAACGGCTTGTGCGCGCAAGTAATCAAGCATCCAGATTTGACCCCGTGGCTGCGCCGCTGCATGGCCACGGGTATGGATTTAGCCGTAACAAAAATCCGCCGAAACAGACCGCATTTCATCCATTGCGCCGCACGCCAAACTTGTTGCAAAGTACCGAAATGAATGATGTCTCCACCCGTATTGAACGCCTTAAATTCGCCACTGACGCGGGCGCTGGTGCGCGGGCGCGTATCGGGTTGCTGGTCTTGGAATCGGATCAGACGATGGAATGGGAATTTCGGTCGTTAACGGATTTACCAGGTGTGTCATTTTACCATGCGCGTCTGGCCAATGACATCGTCGTCACCCCCGAAACACTTGGCAAGATGGAGGCAGAACTGCCCGTCGCCGCGCGCCTTCTACCCGACTACATGGGCCTAAAATCCATCGGATACGGCTGCACGTCAGGGTCCACCATCATTGGAGAGGACCGCGTCTCGGCCATCTTGGACGGCATCCACCCCGGTGTGCCATCGACCAACCCTTTGACCGCCGCCAAGGTCGCATTGGCAAAGCTGGGGGTCACAAACCTGGGCCTGCTCACCCCTTATGCGCCGGATGTTACCGCCGCCATGCAGGCGAAGTTTCAGGACGCGGGCATCAACGTCACAGTTGTCGGGTCATTCTACGAAGACAACGACACCGTAGTGGGCAAAATCGCCCCCGCCTCTATCCTGAAATCCGCGATTGAGATCGGGCAGAATGACGATGTTGATGGTGTCTTTATCTCTTGCACCAGCCTGCGTGCCGCGGGCATCATAGCCGAGGCCGAGGCCGCGTTGGACAAGCCTGTGACCGCCAGCAACCATGCCCTTGCGTGGCATTTGCTGCGCCTTGCAGGCATTCCTGACATTGTTGAAAACGCGGGCCGCTTGTTCCGCATCTAACCCCATTCCCAATAGGGCAGACCCATGCAAAAACAGCTCCCTTCCCACGCGCAGGTCGTCATCATTGGCGGTGGTATCCACGGCTGTTCCGTGGCCTATCATCTGGCCCGCGAAGGGTGGAAAGACGTCGTGCTGCTAGAACGCAAACAGCTGACCAGCGGCACAACATGGCACGCCGCAGGGCTTGTCGGGCAGCTACAAGGCAGCCACGCAACGACAGCCTTTGCCAAATATGGGATTGAGCTGTTGCAGGATATCGAGGCCGAAACAGGCCAGAACCCCGGCTATCGCAAATCAGGCTCAATCTCGATCGCTGTGAACGATGAACGCCACGCGGAATTGAAACGCAAGGCGGACTTTGCACGACTTTTCGGGATTGAGGCACATGCGATGTCCACCGCAGAAATCGCCGAACGCTGGCCCTTGATGAACCCAGAGGGCGTGCAGGGCGGCATTTACATGCCCAGCGATGGCTCTGCCAATCCGATTGACCTGACGCAAGCACTGGCCAAAGGGGCGCGGATGCACGGCGCGCAAATCCATGAAAACGTGAAGGTCGAACAAGTGTTGGTCGACAGCGGACGGGTCACAGGCGTACGCACCGCGCAAGGGACAATCACCACTAATGTCGTCGTGAACTGCGGTGGCATGTGGGCGCGTGAATTGGGCCAGCAAAACGGTGTCGGTGTCCCGCTGCACGCTTGCGAACACTATTACCTTGTGACCGAACCAATCCCCGATCTGCCCAGCGACCTGCCTGTTTTGCGATCCTATTGTGATGGCACCTATTGGAAAGAGGATGCCGGCAAGCTGCTGTTCGGCTTTGCGCATTTTCAGGCAAAAGCATGGGCCAAGGACGGTATCCCCGAAACCTTCGAATTCGACAGCCTCCCTTTTGTCGAGGACGACGTGATGTCGGTGTTAGAGCTGGCTATGGAGCGCGTCCCACTCGATATCGGCATCCGCACATTTTTCAATGGACCAGAAAGCTATTCCTACGACGGACGCTTCACGCTGGGCGAAGCCCCCGATATCATGGGTTACTACGTTCTGGCTGGCGTCAATTCCACGGGCATCCAATCCGGCCCCGGCGCGGGCAAGGCGCTGGCCGACTGGATCATGCAAGGCCATCCGTCCATGGATCTGGCCGAAATGGACCCCAAACGCTGCGAGGAATTTCAGGCGCGCGATATCTACCTGCAAGAACGCTGCCCCGAAACCCTCGTAAACACATACGCAATGCATTGGCCGGGCAAACAGCGCGAAACAGTCCGCAATCTGCGCAAGACCCCGTTCCACCACGCGCTCAAGGCCCATGGCGCCTGCTTTGCAGAGGTACAGGGCTGGGAACGCCCCGGTTGGTTCGCACCCGAAGGTGTCAAAGCCGCCTACGATTACAGTTTTTACCGCCCCAGCTGGTTTGATCACACCCAAGCCGAACAAAAAGCCGCCCGCGAAGATGTGGCCATGATCGACTATTCCATGCTCGGTAAGCTGATGGTCGAAGGTGCGAATGCGGAACGCTTCCTTGACCGCATGTGCACCAACAAGATGGGCATCGCGCCGGGCCGCGTTACCTATACCCTCATGCTGAACGATCGCGGCGGGATTGAGAGCGATGTGACCGTCGCACGCCACGCCACCGACAGCTTTATGGTCATGAGCTCAATCTCGCATACGCGGCGCGATTATTTGCACCTGCGCGATGCGATCCAACCCGATGAGGACGTGCGCCTGCGTGACGTGACCAGCGCCTATGGCGTGCTGGGTGTCATGGGCCCCAAAAGCCGCGATCTGTTGGCTAGTGTCAGCGATGTTGACCTGTCCAACGACGCCTTTCGGTTCAACAGCATCCAGACGTTCCATATCGGCCACGCAGAGGTGTTTGCCCAACGCCTGTCCTATTCAGGTGAGCTAGGGTGGGAGATTTTTATCACCCCCGATTTTGCCGAACATGTGTTTGATGTGCTGATGGAGGCGGGACAGGATTTTGGTCTGCGCCTGATCGGTGGTGAGGCGCTCAACGCCCTGCGCATCGAAAAAGGGTTTGTGCATTGGGGCCACGACATGTCCTACACCGAAGCCCCCCATCAGATCGGGTTGGAATTTGTGTGCAAACCGGATAAGGCCACGCCATTTCTTGGACGCGATGCCTATGCGACGCGGACAGAGGCTGGCGACGGCCCGTTTCTGTGCTCTGTGCGGCTTCACGATCCGGCACCGCTATTGCACCACAATGAGCCTGTGCTGCGCGACGGAAAGGTCGTGGGCTACATCACGGCGGGCGCCTATGGCTATGCGATGGATGCGGTGGTTGGGCTGTGCTTTGTTACGCTTCCCGACGGGGCCACGGATAAATCCGCCATTGCCGACAGCCGCCATGAGGTCCTGATCGAAGGTGTCGCCTATACCGCCGACATCAGCGCGACGCCGTTCTACGACCCCAAAAGCACCCGCATGTTAAGCTAGCGGACGTCGACGGCGATATAACGATCTGCTTCTGGGATGTTTTGTGTGGACCACAGATCATCCTGATCAGGTTGCGGAAGCGGCTCACAGGCTTGGCGATAGATATTCACCCTCGCCATGAAATTCGCAGACACGGGCGCAGTCACAAACAGGAACGCAAGGATCAGCAGCTCGTGGATTGAACCATCCGAGAAGGTCCAAGAATGGATCATAGATGCCACCAGAAACGCGCCGATCCCCACTGTACCGGCCTTGGTCGGTGCGTGCAGGCGCGACATGCCGGTGTTCAGCTTCAGCAGGCCAATACCCGCAACGAGCGTGAAAATCACCCCAACAGCCAGAAAGAATACCACCGCATATGTGGCTAAAACGGACAATGTCATTCGATGATATCCCCCCGCAAAACAAACTGCGCGTATGCGACTGTTGATACAAAGCCAAGCATCGCGATGATCAACGCCGCCTCAAAATAAACCTGGGTGCCTTGGTAGATGCCCAGCAGAACGATCAGCCCGATCGCATTGATAAACATCGTATCCAGCGCAAGGATACGGTCGCCTGTGCTGGGTCCCGTCCACAAACGGATCATCGCCATGATCTGGGACAAACCGACCATGACAAAGGCGATCACAACCGCCCAGCCCATGATTTCAGTCGCAAGGGTCATTCAAATATCTCCTTAATGCGGCGTTCATATCTTTGCTTGATGTCATTGCGCACGGCGTCGGGATCATCGGCATCCAAGGCGTGGACTAACAGGCTTTTGCCTTCGTCCGACAAATCGGCCGATACGGTGCCAGGCGTCAGGGTAATGGTGCCTGCCAAAATGGTGATCGCCTCTGGGCTGCGCAGATCAAGTGGGATGACGACCCAGTTGGGGCGCATATCCGCGTTGCGCTTGGTCAATACGATCCACGCCACCTGAATATTCGCGACTACGATATCCCACATGACCAGACAGACATAGGCCAGCATTTTCCCCAGCCGCAGCCCCTTGGGCCGGTCCGGCCACCAGCGGGCGGTCATGATCGGAATGATCATGCCAAGGATAATCCCAAACACAATCATTCCCGCAGACACCTCATTCTGCAAAAGGGTCCAAACCACGGCCAAAAGGACCGTCAGGGCGGGGTGCGGCAAAAGCCAATTCATCGCGCGGCGCATCTTAATACTCCCCCTGTGATGGGGCATCCGACAGCTTGCCCTTGGTGGTCAGCACGGTTTCGACATAGGCGTCAGGTGCAAACAACTGTTTAGAAATCGCATCCGTATAGGCTGTCGTGGGGCCTGCAAACACGGTGTGTGCCACAAGCAATGCAATCAACCCACCGACCGCAGCGTAGGACAGGCAAGATGGCGCCATTGCCGGGTCGGCATCTTCATCAGGTGTCACGCTTTTGGCTTTCCAAAACAGAATGCTGCCCGCGCGGGCAAAGCCCACGACGCTAATCAGGCTGGAACCAAGGACAATCGCCCAGATCCAAACCGCGCTACCGCTGGCAAAGCCTGCATCAAGGATAAGCAGCTTCCCGATAAAGCCCGACAATGGTGGCAGACCGGCCATCGCAATCGCCGCGACAAAGAACAACGCCGCTGTGACCGTGCCACCCGCCATCGGCGGTTGCGCCGTCAGATCAAGATTGGCCCGCCCCGCCCGCGCCAGATCCGATATCAGGAACAAGGCACCAGCGGCCAACGTCGAATGCACCACGTAATAAAGCGCGGCCGCGATACCCGCAGGCGTGAACAACGCGATGGATACCATCACCATGCCCATCGACCCGATCACCGCAAAGGCGACCAACCGGTCCAAGTGCCGCGCGGCTAACACGCCGACCATCCCCACCGCGAGCGATAGCAAGGCGGCTGGCAGCAACCACCATCCGTGCAGGCCTGCTATGACCTCCAGCTTTGGCGGGAAAACCATCGTATAGACGCGGATGATCGCATAGGCGCCAACCTTGGTCATAATAGCAAACAGTGCGGCGACTGGCGCTGGTGCCTCCGCATAGCTGGACGGTAGCCAGAAATGCAGTGGCACAACCGCAGCCTTGATCGCAAAGACCAGCAACAACAGCACCGCAGCGATGCGAATACCCACGGTGGCGTCCGGCCCGATCATTTGAACCCGCTGGGACAGGTCCGCCATATTCAGCGTGCCCGTCTCGGCATAAATCGCGCCAAGCGCGAACAAAAACAGCGTGGAGCCAAGCAGGTTGAACAGCACATATTGCACGCCAGCACGCAGACGCTGTGTCCCGCCTGCGTGGATCATCAACCCGTAAGAGGCGATCAATAGCACCTCAAAGAACACGAACAGGTTGAACAAGTCACCCGTCAGAAACGCACCCATGATCCCCATGATCTGAAACTGGAACAGCGCGTGAAAGTGCCGTCCGCGGTCGTCCCATTCGGACCCGATCGCATACAACAGTACAAACAGCGCAAGAACAGCCGTCAGCAGCACCATCAACGTCGACAAGCGGTCCCCGACGAGCACGATCCCGAACGGCGCAGCCCAATCGCCAAGCCGGTACAGCATGACTGTGCCATCGCTTGTCTGCCACGCAAGACCCAGCGCAATACCGATCACGGCCAGAATGCTGGCGACAGAAATCACGCGCTGAATCCCGATCTGATACCGCGCGGCCAGCACGATGAATGGTGCGACAAATGCCGGCAGCATCACAGGCAGGATCAACCAGTGTGTCATTGTGCATCCTCCACCGGTTGATCATCGACGGTATCATCGTCCCCGCCCAGATATGCGCCCAGCGCGATCATTACGACCACGGCTGTCATGCCAAACGAGATCACGATCGCCGTCAGCACAAGCGCTTGGGGCAGTGGATCAGCGTAAGTGGTGGCGTCCGTCAGGATCGGGGGCGCGCCCACCGTCAATCGGCCAGAGGCGAACAGAAACACGTTCACCGCATAGGTCAGCAATGAAATCCCCATGATCACCGGAAACGTTCGCAGACGCATCACCAGATACAGCCCACCAGCGGTCAGAATGCCAATCGCAGATGCAACAAGAATTTCCATCGTTTACACCTCTGCCTTGTCTTGATCACGGGACGGATCGATATCCATGGGATGTTCGCTGTCACGCACATGGGCACGCCGCGCAAGTCTGCTAAAGCTTTCGAGCGACAGCATCACAGCCCCCACGACGGCTAGGAAAACGCCCAGATCGAACAGTGCGGCTGTCGCCAGCTCAAACTTTTCAAATGGCGGGATACGCACGTAGGTAAAGTCCGACGTCAAGAACGGTTTGGCAAAGAACCACGACCCGATGCCTGTCAGACCCGCGATCAGAACACCCGCACCGATCACACCGTGATAAGGATACCGCAGGCGCGCAGACGTCCAGCTAAACCCGCTGGCCATATATTGCATCACAACCGCAATCGACGCGACAAGACCGGCGATAAAGCCGCCACCCGGTTGGTTATGGCCCCGCAAGAAGATGTATAATGCCACCATCAACACCACAGGCATGATAAGGCGGGTCATCACAACCATCATCATCGGGTGCATCCCGCCCGCACGCGGCTGGTCGGGTTTGCGGTTCAGCAAACGGGCGCGCACCGGCCCATCCAACAGCGTCTCGGTCAGGGCATAGATCAGCAGTGCTGCAATACCCAAAACGATAATCTCGCCGTAGGTGTCAAAGCCACGGAAATCCACGAGGATAACGTTCACCACATTGGTACCGCCGCCGCCCTTATACGAATTCGCAAGGTGGAAGTCCGAGATCGTCGGCGCCACGCTGTCGCGCAACAAATAGTGGAATGCCAACGCGGCCGTAGCGAGGCCACCACCGATGGCGATCACACCGTCCCTTGTGCGGCGCAACAGCGTGCTTTCGACGGGGGTTTTGTTGGGCAAAAAGTTCAGCGTCAGCAACAACAGAACAATCGTGACCACCTCGACCGTGAGCTGGGTCATCGCCAGATCGGGCGCACTGAAGAACACGAAACCGACGGACACGACCAGCCCGACAATCCCGATCAGGATCAACGACAACAATCGGTTCCGGTGTAACACCACAAGGCCACATGTCGCGGCCACCAGCATCAACCATCCGGCGATCTGGACAAAATTAGTTGGCTGCACGGCACGTGTCGGCGCACCAACGGTGCCCGTCGCCCAAGCGTGGTAACCGACGCCCACAATCGTCACGGCCATGATCGCGGCATAGCGCGTAAATGCCCCGTCATGCAGCGGCGCGATGATCCGGCGTGACAGTCCGACAACCGCGGCGATCAACACATCAAATATCGTCTTTGCCTCAGGGCGCGGGGTTTTGTCCCAGATTGCCAAGGCTGGCTTGAAAATCATCAAGAGGAGCAGACCACCTACAACTGCAATGATCGACATGAACAGTGCGGGCACAAGACCGTGCCAGATCTTGAAATACGCCTTTGGCACCTCGGCCGCGTCGCCCAGGACCGAGGCTGTGACCATCTTGATGAACGGCTCTGCCACAAAGGGGGCAACACCGATCACGACAACAAGCGTGACCAGAAACGCGGGGGGCATCCACAGGCCCGCTGGCGGGTCATGCGGCGTGGTTGGATAATCATCGCGCTGCGGTCCAAGGAACGTGTGGCTGATGAAACGAAAACAATAAGCGGCTGAAAACAGTGACCCGATTGTCGCCATCACAGGCACCAGCAACGGCATGCCGAACAGGACGGTGTGATTGGCCTCCTCCAGCATCATTTCCTTGGACAGGAACCCGTTCAGTAGCGGAATACCCGCCATCGATAGCGCGGCCAGCGTGGCAATCACGAATGTGACGGGCATCAAATGGCGCAATCCGCCAAGGCGGCGAATGTCGCGTGTATGCGCCTCGTGGTCGACGATACCGGCGGACATAAATAGTGCAGCCTTGAACGTTGCATGGTTCAGAATGTGGAACATCGCGGCCATCGTGCCAAAGGCGGTGCCTGTGCCCAGCAGCATAGTGATCAGGCCAAGGTGGCTGACCGTGGAAAATGCCAATAACGATTTCAGATCATGTTTGAACAGCGCGATAACTGCGCCCAAAACCATGGTGATCAGGCCCACAGTCGTGACGATCACGAACCATTCCGGCGTGCCAGACAGTACCGGCCACATCCGTGCCATCAGGAAAATCCCCGCCTTTACCATCGTGGCCGAGTGTAGATAGGCGGACACGGGCGTCGGGGCGGCCATCGCATGCGGCAGCCAGAAATGGAATGGAAACTGTGCGGATTTGGTGAAACATCCCAACAGGATCAGGATCAACGCCGGAAGGTATAGCGGCGAGGCCTGGATCAATTCGCGGCTCTGCAAAATCACGCTTAGGTCATAGGATCCGACGATCTGGCCCAGCAACAACATCCCGCCAATCATTGCAAGACCACCCATCCCCGTGACGGTCAACGCCATGCGCGCGCCTTGACGCCCCTCGGGCAGATGTTTCCAATAGCCGATCAGCAGGAAGGACGACAGCGACGTCAATTCCCAGAAGATAAGCAGTAACAAGATGTTATCGGACAAGACAATCCCGACCATCGCGCCCTGGAACAGTAAAAGATAGGTAAAAAACTCCCCCATATTGTCGTCACGCGACAGATAGGACCGCCCGTAAGTAATGATCAAAAGGCCGATACCAAGGATCAGCAGCGCAAAGAAAAAGCCAAGCCCGTCTAGCATCAAGGTGACGTTCAGCCCCAACAACGGAATCCAGTCCAGCCGCGCTGTTACCAGTTCCCCCGCCCAGACGGCGGGCAGATTGGTCAGCAATCCGATAAAAGCCAGCAAGCTGACCATAAAGGTCACGCCAGCGGTCGCAGCCCGCCCCGCAGAATTCATCAAACCGGGCAACAAGGCCCCAAGGAACGGCAAGGCGACGATAAGGAAGAGGGACACGCGAACTCCTGATCTTTTGGCTTTGTGATTGTGGACCGTTGTGTGGGAAAACCCCACGGACCTCAAGCGAAACCGAATAAATGTTAGCAGGGGTTTTAATGCGCTTTCGGGCGTTTTCAAAGGGAACGACGCCGATTTCGCGTATTGTTTTGATGAACTTGCGCCTTTTGTGACAATTGCTGAAGATGCCGCAAACATCGCTGACAATCAGACGGTGCAAGGCAAGGGATGAACGATGGATTGGCGCACGAAACTTTTGAACCCAAGCCCGCAAGCACGGCGCGATTATACCTCGCTTGTGACCCCAGTTTATCGCGGATCGACAGTGGTGTTCCCTGATCAGGCGTCGGTTGTTGACAGCTGGCAACAAGCACGCGACGGATATTCCTACGGTCTTTACGGCACGCCCACTGCGCTGGAACTGGCCGCACGGATCGCCACGATCGAAGGCGCCCACGAGACATTGATCGTACCCGGTGGGCAGGCTGCAATCGCGCTGGTCTATCTTGCGTTTTGCAAGGCAGGCAGCCACGCGCTTGTCCCCTATTCCGCATATGGCCCGAACAAGGCCATAGCCGAAGGGTTGATGCGCGGCCTTGATGTTGAGGTCGAAGCCTATGACCCCATGATCGGCGCAGGCATCGCCGATCTGATCCGCGACAACACCACCCTGATCTGGTGCGAAAGCCCCGGATCGGTGACGATGGAAATCCAAGACATCCCCGCCATCACAGAGGCCGCCCATGCCCGCGATGTGACCGTCGCGCTCGACAACACCTACGCCGCGGGCGTATTGTTTGATGCGTTTGCCCACGGGATTGATGTCAGCATGCAGGCGCTCACGAAATATGTGGGTGGCCACAGCGATCTGTTGCTGGGGTCGGTATCGGCACGCACACCACAAGCGTTTGAAAAACTTGGGCCGATCTATCAACAGCTCGGTCTTGCCGTGTCGCCGGATGATTGCAGCCTCGCGCTGCGCGGATTGCAGACCCTATCAGTGCGGCTTGATGCGTTGGAACGGGGCACATTACAGGTTGCCCGCTGGCTCGCTGATCAGCCAATAGTGTCACATGTGTTTCACCCGGCCCTACCCGACTGTCCGGGACACGACCATTGGGTGCGAGACTGGTCGGGGTCGGCCAGCGTATTTTCGTTTACCTTTGCAGAACAAGTCGCACCCGAGCAGGTTGTCACCTTTTTGAATGCACTGGCGATATTCAAAATCGGACTGAGCTGGGGCGGGGTGAACAGCCTTGCAGTTGTTTATCCAGATGTGGAACGTCCAACCCAAGATTTTGGCGGGCGGATTGTACGGCTGAATATCGGGCTGGAGACGCCAGAGGATTTGATCAATGACTTGTCCCAAGCGATGCAAGCTGTCCTGTGACGCGCCCCACGGATTAAATCGGTGGGACGTTTTCGGGTGTGATGATCTGTACCGTCGAAATCGGCTGTTGCAGCGGCGCTTTGATCCGGTGATGGCCCAAAAACGACGCAAAAACATTGGACATATCGACCCGCAAATCGTGGTGGAGAACAAAGTCGATACGGTGATCCGACACCATCGCCCGATTGTCGCGATCAAGATCGTGCCCGATATAAACGCCAACAAGCCGATTGTGCTGCGCCAGCGCATCCAAAATCGCTAGGTTCCCCCCGCCCATCGAATACACAGCGCATAGATCGGGTAGGCCAGCCACAGCATCGTCCAATCGTTGCGCCGCAAGATGCCCTGCCCCACTGATCCCATCCACAAGAACAACGTTCAGTTGAGGCTGAAGGACGGCAAGCCGATCTATGAACGCCAGATGCCGTTCTTCTTCACCCAAGAATGACGCGTGACTGCGGGTGGCCAAAACCGTACCCACCTGCCCTGTCAGACCGCGCGCCATCAGATAGGCCGCCGTACGCCCCGCACCGGCGTTATCCAATCCGACATAGGTCAGACGGGCGGTCCCACCAATGTCGGTCACATGAGTCACGACCGGGATACCCGCAGCGACCAACCGATCCACTGCTGCGCGGATTTTGGGGCGGTCCCGCGCCTTTAGGCACACACCATGACTTCCGCGTTTCTGAATACGGTTCAGCATCTGCACGACATCGTCATCTTCGATCGTGTCTTGTGTAAAAAACCGCAGGCGGCAAACGGCGGACCCGATGTGGGGCAACACGGCCTCAGCGGCGGTCCGCACCTCTCGGGCGAAACGATGTGGGGCTTCGATCACAAAATCAAAAAACAAGCGGCGACCGCGCGCGGCCAACTGCCCTTCTTGCGCTGTCAGTTCTTTGATTGCCGCAGCGACCCGCAGCCGCGATTGCGGGCTGACGTGGTCGCGCCCGTTCAATACGCGGTCAACCGTGGCTGTCCCCACCCCTGCCTGACGGGCAATTTCTTTGATCGGAAAGCGATGTGTCATTTGATGCGTTTTTGATGTGTTTTTCACATCAGTGCAATATGCCACACGCTACAGTGTTCCCACCAAGGGAGCGACCGATGACAAACACACCAGCCTACTATGACGCTGACACCTGCGATATTCGCGATTTTGCGGCCCTTATTGATCAATCATTGCAAGCCGAAGACGTGCCACATGCCAGCGACATCCAAAAGAATGTGCCAATCTATGATATGGCCGATCTACGGGATGCGTTGCTAAACGCCGATGCGCGGCGCGCCTTGATGGCTGAATGGGCGGCGGTGCTGCATCGTGGCGCGGGCGTTGTCGCATTGCGCAATACATATACCAATACCGCCGTACTTGATCAGGCGACGAATGTTTACCAAGATATCATCGCGCAGGAAAAACAGGCCAATGGCGGTGGCGCGGATCATTTCGCAACGGCTGGTGCAAACGACCGCATTTGGAACGCGCTTCAAAAATTGTGTGAGGCGGCCCCAGAGACGTATTTCGCCTATTTCGCCAATGCGACCATCGCGGCCATATCAGAGGCATGGCTTGGCCCGAATTTCCAGATGACAGCGCAGGTGAATCTTGTGCATCCAGGTGGCGCCGCGCAGCAGGCGCACCGCGATTATCATCTCGGGTTTCAATCAGCTGATGTCAGCGCACAATACCCCGCCCATGTGCATGACGTGTCACCGATCCTGACGTTGCAAGGGGCGATTGCCCATTGCGATATGCCGATTGAGAGCGGACCCACAAAAATCCTGCCGTTTTCGCAGGCTTACCGCCCCGGATATGCCGCATGGCGCCGCGATGATTTTCGCGCGATGTTCGAAGAACGCCATGTGCAAATCGCGCTCAGCAAAGGGGACACGTTGTTTTTCAACCCTGCCCTTTTCCACGCAGCAGGTGCGAACACGAGTGCGGACATCCATCGATTTGCCAACCTGCTTCAGGTTTCGTCCGCATTTGGACGCGCGATGGAAACCATTGATCGCGACAAAATATGCCGCCTGACCTATCCCGTCGCGGTTGCGGCCCAATCGCGCGGAACGGTAGACGCCGCCGACATGTCCGCGTTCATCGCATCAACGGCCGAAGGGTATGCCTTCCCGACAAATCTGGACCGCGATCCGCCTGTTGGGGGGCTTGCCCCTGAAACGCAGGCCGCATTCTATGCCCGCGCGCTGCAGGACGGGATGAACCCCGATGCCTTTGGCACCCACCTTGATGCAATGGCGGCGGCGCAAAGGGCATAGGGTAAACCATCACCGATCCTTGCCCGAAGACATCCCGCCTAGAACATTGCGTTGGGGCCAAAAAAGCCAATCGCCTTTTGCGTGGCGGGCCGTTTTCTGACACGGTCCAGCCAGCCTGTCAGGTGCTCGGCCTCATCCAATGACAGCCCAAGACGGTCGCCACATCGAAGGTCACGAAGATATAGCCCGGAAACAATGGCCGCATCGCAGTCACGAACTTCCCGTTGCGCTGGCGTGTTTCCTCTTCCATCGGCAGGAAGGTCTGGAAGCCCTGGCGCTTGAGGTTCTTGTCCGCGAGGTTGGCGCAGTTCGGCTTCAGCTGCGCCAGAAACCAGCTTGTGCCGCCATCGTGGAATGTCATCACGGAACCTCATTAAAACTCTACGCCCCACATATCGCTCGAACTTGAACAGATGCAAGTATGGTTTTCCGTGTGCGAGGTTCAGGCATCAAGTTGCCTCCTGTTCGATACGGGAGGACAGTCGATCTTCCCGTGATTATCGGCGGAACCGGCGGATCAGACCGGGCGCTGCCGCATAACTCGCAAAGAACAGTACTCCAAAGGCCACGACGGCCAGAAATGCATTCTGGTTTTGGTTCCACAGCAGCACACCCGCAATCGGCGGTGCGATGACAAAGGGCAACAACACCAGCGTGGTGAGTGGGTTAGCAATATGGCGGCGGTTTCGGCCGAGGATGCAGATCTCCAATGCCCGCATTACCATTTGATGCACATGCAACCGATCCGGGGCGGAAACGTCTGCGTTTCTGCGAGACCGGCGGTAAATCGCCAGCACTGTATCGGCCATAGGCCAATACAGTGTCAACAAAATGGCCCAGGGCGAGACATCAGGCGCATTGAGCAGAACCGCTATTCCAAACCAACTCAACACAAATCCGATGGTGTATGCGCCAGCATCGCCGAGGAAGATCAGACCAAAGGGATAGTTCACGAGGAGGAATCCGAATATTCCTGCAGCAACCATCATTGCGAGGTGGACCATCACGGCGTAGCCTGCATGCTCCGCGATCAGACTTAGCGCTATGGCCGCAGCGAGGGCCGTCATGGACGCTAGGCCGTTCACCCCATCGATAAGGTTGAAGCCGTTTGCGATCCCTGCCGTCAACAGAAGGGTAAGAGGAATGCCGATCGCCCAGTGATTTACCAGCTGGTCTAGCCCGGGGATCCCGGTGCGTGGGAGCCAAACGCCCAAGAGCCAGATCGCGAGTAAGCTCGCCCCAATGACCGCGAGCATGCGCCTGCGTGGCGACATATGGAAACCAAGGTCCTCGGCAAGCCCCACAACGAAAAGAACCGCAGTGGCCATTATGAAATTTGCATAGGGCCCAGAAATTGAAACAGGTGCAAACATCACGCTCAGGCCCAGTGCACCAAATATAGCAATGCCCCCAACCCGCGGGGTAAGGCGTGTGTGCATGGATTGCACCGCCGACAAGTCATCTGTGCGCCCGCTGAGCCGCGGGAACCGAGAGCGCAGCAAAACAACCGCAGCACAAATCACACACGCAAGTGCGGTCAAAACAAACTCGTGCCATTCGAAAAGCAGCATGGAGTTGTGAACCAAGGGAGGCCCCAATCAAAGAAACTAAAAGAGTATCATAACGATACTCGGCAATTAGGCCAATCGGCCAATCGGCCAATATCGCCAACACCTAAGAGCAGCGAGGTGCTTCTACCCCCTCCAATCGTTACATTTTTACAACGCTTCGATGGTGTATCTGCCGTTGGCGCCTTATCATAGCCTCCAGCGGTTGAACAACCGGCGCAGAGCATAACCACGGATCAATGAGACGGCGGCAAAGATCAGCCCAAGGCCGAGGTCGAGGCGCTGGCGGCGCGCATGGCATCGGTACCGATCAACCAACTGGCGATGCAGAAGATGGTGATAAACGCGGCTGTCGAGGAAAAGATCAGCCAAACGCAGCGCCTTGCCACCGTGTTCGATGGCATCACCCGCCATTCACCAGAGGGCATGAACTTCAAAGCCCGCGTGGAACAAGTCGGCTGGAAACAGGCGGTTCAGGAACGGGACGCCGGAACCTTCGACTGGACACGCAACAAACCCTTCGACTGATAATTCGAATACCGCAACCGAAACCAGTCGTTCGGCTTGATGCAACAATTGGCGGTAAAGTCCTTATCCCGCACCCCAATTGTTCGTTCAGGCCGCAGCGAACGTTAGCTCCGCGATACTTAGGCGTCAAACTGGCTGGGGCGGTCGGATTGGTGATCGGGTCCTGATCCCATCAAGATTTCGCGCCAACGCGCACAACCTCGCCGCCTTCGGGTGTCTCTGTTCGCCTCGATAGAGGTCGAACCCACCTCAACTGCGGCGCAACCTATTTTCGGCAAGCAACTGAAAAGAAATACATTTTTGAATGCGTCTCGATTTGGGTGAAGGGCGGGTGAAAAGAGACGCGGGGCGTTCGGAGACCAATTTAGGGTTAACAGCCAGTCTCCGAAAGTCGGATGGCGTCGCTAAACCCCTTTGAAACAAAAAGAAAAAAGGCCCACGCCGGGGCCTCGTCTCGGGTTCGCGAATGGTTTGTGGCGGAGAGACAGGGATTCGAACCCTGGGGACCTCTCGGCCCAACGGTTTTCAAGACCGCCGCAATCGACCACTCTGCCATCTCTCCGTGGCGCGCGTTCTAGCGTCTGCGAAA
>JAQXEG010000014.1 GCA_029250945.1 Yoonia sp. | reverse complement strand
TGGTGGGTGATGAGAGGCTCGAACTCCCGACATCTTCCGTGTAAAGGAAGCGCTCTACCAACTGAGCTAATCACCCGATAACCGTCATTTAGAACAACGCGGCGCGGGGTGCAAGCGTCATTCCAACAATTTTTGCACGCCGTCTTTCAAATGATAAACGCAGCCCTGCCCGCCGTGAATTGACGTGCTGACAATCGCCGCATCGCCAGCGACCTGATGGCGTATCACACGGCTTGTGATCCCATGTGTCACGATGACGGTCGGCCCCTTAAGATCGGCGAGGAACGCGGCAACGCGCACGCCGAGTGCGTTGAGCCCCTCACCACCCGGCGCGGCCTCATATTGCTGGATCAGCGCGTCTGGACCCTCTCCCATCGGAAGATCATCACGCCGCTTGCCCGACCAATCACCCACACCGATTTCGCGCAAGCGGTCATCCGTGTGAATGTCATGGGCGATATTCGCCAAAGCGATCCCGGCTGTTTGAATCGCGCGGCCCTGCGGGCTGGATAGCATCGCAAAACCGGCCAAATCACATGCCCGCAGGATCGCCCCTTGGCGCTTTGCCTGCGCCTGCCCTTTGGATGTAAGTGGGGAATTCAGCTCGCCCTGCATGCGCCCTTCGGCGTTCCAGACAGTTTCACCATGGCGCAAAATATAGAGCTCGGGAAACAAGCGGGTTAGTCCGCGTCCGCTTCATCGGGGGACGGATCGGCACCCTGTCCTGCCCCGTCTTTCATCGTGCGCAGTTTTAGCGTCAGCACCTTAGCACCTTCGCCCACGTCCTTGGATTTCACAACGCGCAATTTGCCCATGGGCGGCAGGTTCAGTTCTTCGCCATTGATCAACGACACAGCCGGAACGGCCAATGCCGCCTCAATCGCCGGCTTTGCCTCGCACTTTTTGACTTCGGTACGCTCAACGGCGCGGTCCAGAAATTCTGGCTTTTTGATCATTTCGCCCTGCGGGACGGATACAGCGGGATTCACAATTTTGGTTTGCGGCGCTGCCGTTTTGGCAAGCGGCGTGACAACCGGATCAGGCACAACTGTCTTTAACTTCACGGTTTTTGCCGTTGATGTTGCTTTACGTGCCATGGACCTCTCCGATGTTTTTTCGTGTTTCGGTTAGGCTACGCACATTAACGCCAATTGCCCACATTTATCGGCGGAGAAAATGACGATTGTTGCCAAAATCGGGACAATCGACAGCAAAAGGGCGCGCCATTTCTGACGCGCCCCCTTGCAAAAATGTGCTGTGCTTAATGCGCCGTGGCGCCCAGTTGCCCTGTGGATCGCGCCAATGCGGCGGCAGCTGCGGCCTCTTCCGCGGCTTCGTCCCATTCTATGGCTTCCGGCTTAGAGACCAACGCATGTTCCAGAACCTCGGACACGTGTTTGACGGCGATAATTTGCAGCCCCTCTTTCACGCTGTCAGGGATTTCTGGCAGGTCCTTTTCGTTATCAACGGGGATCAGAACCGTTTTGATCCCGCCGCGCAAAGCCGCCAGCAGCTTTTCCTTAAGCCCACCAATCGGCATGGCGTTACCGCGCAGCGACACCTCGCCTGTCATGGCGATATCTTTGCGCACAGGGATACCCGTCAGGACAGACACGATGGATGTGACCATCGCCAGACCAGCACTTGGGCCATCCTTAGGCGTAGCACCATCAGGCACGTGCACGTGGATGTCGAGCGTGTCGAACTTGGGCGGTTTCACACCAATTTCAGGCGCAATGGACTGCACATAGCTGGACGCGGCGTCGATGGATTCCTTCATCACATCACCAAGCTTACCGGTTGTCTTCATCCGGCCTTTGCCCGGCAGGCGCAGCGCTTCGATGTTCAACAGCTCACCACCGACTGATGTCCACGCTAGACCGGTGACAACACCGACCTGATCGGTTTCTTCGGCCAGACCAAACTTGTGCTTTTTCACGCCAAGGAAATCATCAAGGTTGTCTGCCGTTACAGCAATAACCTCAGCCTCATTCTTGACGATCTTGGTCACCGCTTTGCGGGCAACCTTGGCCAATTCACGCTCAAGGTTACGCACGCCAGCCTCACGGGTATAGACCCGCACCATCAACAGCAGCGCATCGTCGGAAATGCTAAATTCCTTGGGCTTCAACCCATGGTTTTTCATCACCTTGGGCAGCAGGTGCTGCTTGGCGATTTCGCATTTCTCGTCCTCTGTGTAGCCAGACAGGGAAATAATCTCCATCCGGTCGAGCAGTGGCCCCGGCATGTTGTAGCTGTTGGATGTGGTCAGGAACATCACGTTCGATAGGTTATATTCAACTTCAAGATAGTGATCAACGAAGGTGGAGTTCTGTTCCGGGTCAAGCACCTCAAGCATTGCGGACGCAGGATCGCCACGGAAATCCTGACCCATCTTGTCGATTTCATCGAGCAAGATCAGCGGATTTGTCGTTTTGGCCTTTTTCAGCGCTTGAATAATCTTACCCGGCATTGACCCGATATAAGTCCGGCGGTGGCCACGAATTTCGCTCTCGTCGCGCACGCCGCCAAGGGAAATGCGGATAAACTCGCGCCCTGTTGCCTTGGCCACGGATTTACCAAGCGACGTTTTACCCACACCCGGAGGGCCGACAAGGCACATGATCGGGCCTTTCAGCTTCGCAGAGCGTTGCTGCACCGCGAGGTATTCGACAATACGTTCTTTGACTTTCTCCAGACCGTAGTGATCATCATCCAGCACCTTTTGCGCCTTGCCAAGATCCTTTTTCGTGCGGGATTTCACGCCCCACGGCACGCCCAAAATCCAATCCATATAGTTGCGCACAACCGTAGCCTCTGCGGACATGGGCGACATGTTCTTGAGCTTCTTCAGCTCAGCGTCGACCTTTTCGCGGGCCTCTTTGGACAGTTTGGTTTCCTCAATGCGCGCTTCAAGTTCGACGACCTCGTTCTGGCCATCCTCACCATCGCCCAGCTCTTTCTGAATCGCCTTCATCTGCTCATTCAAATAGTATTCGCGCTGGGTGCGCTCCATCTGGGTTTTGACGCGTGTCTTGATTTTTTTCTCGACCTGAAGCACGGACATTTCGCCCTGCATCATGCCAAACACCTTTTCCAGACGTTCAGATACGGACAGCGTTTCCAGCAGGCCCTGCTTTTGATCGACCTCAATTCCAAGGTGACCCGCAACCAGATCGGCCAGCTTGGAGGGCTCAACAGCCTCACCGACGGCGGCCATTGCCTCCTCGGGGATGTTTTTCTTGATCTTCGCGTAACGCTCAAACTCGGCAGCGACGGAGCGTGCGAGCGGCTCTAGCTCTTCCTCGTTGCCGGGCATTTCGGTCAGATATTCTGCCGACACCTCAAAGTAGTTTTCGTTTTCCATAAAGCCGGTGATGCGCACACGATCGCGACCTTCGACCAACACCTTAACGGTGCCATCGGGCAGCTTCAGCAGCTGCAACACATTTGCCAGCACGCCAGCCTTGTAGATGCCGTCCTGTGCGGGATCATCCTCAGACGGATCAATCTGGCTGGACAGCAGAATTTGCTTGTCGTCCTGCATCACCTCTTCGAGGGCGCGGACTGATTTTTCGCGACCCACAAACAGCGGCACGATCATATGCGGGAACACCACAATATCGCGCAGCGGCAGGACGGGATAAGATGAACTTAGACGTTCTTTCATACTCTTTTTTTCCTTTTATCGGCTAACTGACGTGGTCCCAATTTGCGGCAACCCCACGTCAGCCCCTGGAAGTGTTAAGATGGGGCGCCCTACCCCCCGTTTCAACAGAGGTGACGTTTTTCCGCATCTTGCCTGTCAGTTTTCCCTACAGCAAGCGGACAATGGCTAAAACTTAAACCGAAACCTTGTCGTTCTCAGCCTCTGCCGCAGCTTTTTCCTGTGCCTTCAGCGCGAGGTTCCACAGCTTGTAACCCTGCCCATACCAATGCGTGTCGCAATCATAGGAGATATTCATCGACGCCTTACGTTCGGCGTAAAACTTCTCGTTGACGTCGGCAATGCGCGGCGGCCCCATGCAACGGGATCGTTTTGGTAATCAGGGTCATAGGTCCAATTCACCTTGTCACAAAGCCTGTGGAACATTTCAAAGAAGACAGGTTGTGTCGGGTCGTTCATGCCATATAGCGTTGGCTGCTTGCGCCATGTTTCAGCTAGGTAATCAGAGATGATGATGTCGCAATCCGCATCTTCTTTTTCCGCGATCCGTTCAATGGACCCCAGCACGCGTTCCTCGCATTCCATGTCAATTTTGCCGTCGCAATAATCATTAAAGATATGGATCGGTTTGCGGCCCTCTTGGCCAGCCAACAGCTGATCAGCACCCGAATGACCAATTTTCCCTTGGAGGCGATAATTTCTAGCGAGGAAATGCCATCCACATAGACATAAGGGACAAAAACGACCTCAGCATTTGTGCTGTCGCGCACGTCTTGGACGTTGAAGGTGGTTGTCGGATTGGCAATCGCTTGGGACACGACCAAATCCGCATCCGCCAACAGTTGCTACGTCTAATCCTCGTCAAACGTTCCTCAATAGCCCGTGATCGTCCGAAAATCAGCCTTCAGGTCGGGGAACATCTCGCGACATAAACCGCGCATCGCGTTGACCTGACAATTGCCAAGGAAAAATACCTTCATGACCTGCACCTAATTATTTTGTCCCGACAATAGCGTAATTTCACTACAGGATCAAAGCGGATCAATGTCACCCTGCGCACGGCCAGCGTGAAAATCTGCCTCCCAAGCGGTAAACGTGCCCGCCGCAATCGCGCCGCGCATGCCGTCCATGATGTCTTGGAAATATTGCAGGTTGTGCCATGTCAGCAGCATGCCAGAGATCATTTCCTGCGCACGGAAAACGTGGTGCAGATAGGCGCGCGAGTATTTGGAACAGGCGGGGCAGCTGCAATTTTCATCCAGCGGGCGCGGATCATCCGCGTGGCGGGCGTTCTTGATGTTCAACACACCGCGGCGCGTAAATACTTGGCCCGTCCGGCCAGAACGGCTGGGCAATACACAGTCCATCATGTCGATCCCTCGTTTTACGGCGCCCACGATATCATCAGGCTTACCGACGCCCATCAGATACCGCGGCTTATCCACCGGAAGCTGATCTGGTGCGAAATCAAGGACGTTGAACATCGCCTCTTGCCCCTCGCCCACGGCCAAACCGCCGACAGCGTAGCCGTCAAATTCGATCCCGCGCAGCGCTTCGGCGGAGCGCGCGCGCAGGTCTTCTTCCAACCCGCCCTGCTGAATACCAAACAACGCGTGGCCCGGACGGTCCCCGAACGCATCACGCGACCGCTGCGCCCACCGCATCGACATTTCCATGCTTTCGGTGATCCGCTGGCGATCTGCGGGCAGCGCGGGGCATTCGTCAAAGCACATCACAATGTCAGAGCCGAGCAGCTTTTGAATTTCCATCGACCGTTCCGGCGTCAGCTCATGCTTGGACCCGTCAATGTGGGATTTAAACGTCACGCCATGTTCAGACATTTTGCGCAGATCAGACAGCGACATCACCTGAAACCCACCGCTGTCGGTCAGAATCGGCTTGTCCCAATTCATGAACTTATGCAGGCCGCCCAAGTTGGCAATCCGCTCCGCCGTGGGGCGTAGCATCAGGTGATAGGTGTTGCCCAACAAAATGTCGGCCCCTGTCGCCGCAACACTTTCTGGCATCATCGCCTTTACGGTGGCGGCTGTGCCAACCGGCATGAACGCGGGTGTGCGGATATCGCCACGGGGCGTCTTGATCACACCAGTGCGGGCCTTGCCGTCGGTGCAATGAAGGTCGAATGAAATACGCTGTGTCATGTCCGCGTTTTGCCGCAACTGCCACCAAAGCGAAAGAGGCAAGTTTTGCCCCCACCTGCCCCGCCATCCCTTTACGCCCCGATGTGCAATCCCTATATGAACACTCAGGAATAGCAGGATACCCCGATGACCGACGCAAATTCACCCGTTCAAGGCACCCCATTGATCGCCCCGTCCAGCACCGATCATCCGCTGTATGATGATATCGTGGCCGCATGCCAGTCGATCTATGACCCTGAAATTCCGGTCAACATCTACGACCTTGGCCTGATCTACACGATTGATATCAAAGAAGATAACGCCGTGAATGTGACCATGACCCTGACCGCCCCCGGCTGTCCGGTGGCGGGCGAAATGCCCGGTTGGGTCGCCGATGCCATTGAACCGCTTCCCGGTGTCAAACACGTCGATGTCGAAATGACGTTTGAACCACAGTGGGGCATGGAAATGATGTCCGACGAGGCGCGCCTCGAACTGGGCTTTATGTAAAAAGCGTTTCCGCCTACTCTTTGGTACAAAGGAGAACTGACATGTTCGGCATTCCAGGTAAGCAAGCGGTGTCCATCACCTCTAAGGCGGCGGCACAAATTGCCAAGCTCATGGCCCAAGACGGATCAGAGGGCTTGCGCATCGGCGTCAAAAAAGGCGGCTGTGCGGGCATGGAATACACCATGGAATACGTCAACGAAATCAACGCGATGGATGAGGTTGTTGAAACCGACGGCGCGCGCGTGATGATTGCCCCCATGGCGCAGATGTTCCTGTTCGGAACAGAAATCGACTATGAAACGTCCCTGCTGGAATCCGGCTTCAAATTTCGCAACCCAAACGTTGTTGATGCCTGCGGCTGCGGTGAATCCATCAAATTCGACGACGCCCTTGGCGCAAAATAATTGCCGTCTCTGACGCTGATATCGCCTTTGCGATGGATCTTTTTGCACAAGTCGGCCCGCTGACGATGCGCAAAATGTTCGGCGGTATCTGTATTTACCAAGATGGTACTGTGTTTAGCCTCGTGAGCGGCGAAGGCCGCATCTATTTGAAATGCAAGGGATCTTTGGCCGAGCAACTGGCCAATGATGGCGGTAAGCAATTCCACAATATGCCCTATTGGGGTTTGCCCGAGGCCGTGCTTGATGATCCGATTCAGGCCTGTGACCTCGCCCGCCAAGCGCTACGTGATCTATGATGTCTGCAAGTGCACGTAGGTTTCATCATATCGCTTCTTAAGATGCGCCCAAGCCTCGATTGGTTCTGATCTGGCGGGGGCAACATTCACGTCGTGATTGGGGTTGAAAAACAGCGGGATCGAGATGCGTTCCGCCTGCGTCCCGATCACACGGTGTGGCGTCGCCTTGACCTTGCCACCAGTCCACATTTCTAACATTTCACCGAAATTGATCACAAACTCACCCGGTGGGGCCGACAAGGGAATCCAGCCGCCACCCCGCTTGCGCACCTCTAACCCCGGTGATCCATCCGTGGCCAAAAGCGTCAGACACCCATAGTCGGTATGGGTCGCAATGCCAAAATCCTTATCCATGGCCCAAGCAGGCCGTTCAGGATAGAAATTCCCGCGCAATAACGCCATGGGTCGGCTAAATTTGTCACGAAAGAACTCCCCGTCTTCGCCGACCGCATCCGCAATCGTGCACAGCAGATCAAGCGCGAATTCAGTGCTTTGCAGGTAATAAGCCTGTAATTTTTCCGCAAAACCGCTAGGGTCTATCGGCCAAAGGTTGGGTGTATAAAACGAAAGGTTCTCATCCGCGATGGGATCATCCTCAACAAGGGTCAGACCACAATCAAAGACCTGTTTATAGTCAGGATTGGCATCAGGATCGACCTGCTCGGATCCCGGCGCGCCCCAGCCGCGGTTGGATCCTGTCGCCGCCATATCATACGCCGCTTTTTGCGATGAAGGCAGGTGAAAGAACGCGGCATAGGATGCGATCATCTCCTCAACCGTCGCGGACGACAGCGGCGTATTGAAAACCGTCATGAACCCAACGCCGGTCGCTGCTGCGGCCACTTGCGCCATCCCCTCGCCATCCCCTGCAATCAGTTTAGCCGCATCAATGCGTGGAATATCATGGGTCATTATCACTGCTCCTTCAATCTCGCGCCCGATGGATGCGACACGCCCCCCAGCTTTGCAACCCCTGATTATGTTTGATAGCACAGAGGAAATTCGCACAAAGGGATGATCACATGCGCCGCAAAATCGCCGCCGGAAACTGGAAAATGAACGGGCTCACCACCGCCGTAGAAGAGGCCAAGGCAATCGCCGACCACCCCAATGGGAACGTTACCACCCTGCTCTGCCCGCCCGCGACGCTCCTGGCACAAATCGCACAACTTTCCCTCGCCACAGGCGGTCAGGATTGCCACACTGCGGACAAGGGCGCCCACACCGGCGATATCAGCGCGGCACAGCTCGCCGATGCGGGGGCAGCCTACACGCTCACAGGACATTCCGAACGGCGCACAGATCATGGCGAAGATGACGCGACGATCAACGCGAAATCCGCCGCCGCCTATGCTGCAAATCTAACAGCAATCATTTGCATCGGCGAAACACTGGATGTCCGCGAAGCAGGCGACACCCTGACGCTAATCGACACGCAATTGGCCGGGTCAGTTCCTGACACGGCCACCGCAACCAATACCGTGATCGCCTATGAACCGGTCTGGGCCATTGGCACCGGCAAAGTCCCCACAACCGATCAAATCGCCGAAGTGCACGCCCACATTCGCACCCACCTTGCCGCACGGTTCACCGACGGCGCTGATTTCAGCATCCTTTACGGTGGTTCGGTCAAAGCCAGCAATGCGGCAGAGATTTTTGCAATCCCAGATGTCGATGGCGCCCTCGTCGGCGGGGCCAGCCTGAAAGCGGATGACTTCACCCCCATCATCGATTCCCTCGCGCAAAGCTAACGGCTTCTTCAAAGTATAAATATGCATACACAACGCATGCAAAAGGCGACGCACCAACAATGATGCGTCGCCTTTCATTTTGCCTTATTCCAAATGCGCGGTAGCGCACATTTTAGTTGGTTATGATCTCTGGCCCCATGAAGGTTGTCGGCAAATAGGTCGACAAGAACGGGATGTAGGTGATCATGATCAGGAACACGAATAACACGGCCAAGAAAGGCAATGCCGCGCGCACAACGGCCATCATCGGCATGCCCGCAACGCCCGACGTCACAAACAAATTCAGCCCGACAGGTGGCGTGATCATCCCGATCTCCATGTTCACCACCATGATGATGCCCAGATGGATCGGATCAATGCCCAGCGATATCGCGATGGGAAAAACCAAGGGCGCCACGATCACAATCAGGCCCGATGGCTCCATGAACTGACCACCGATCAACAGAATCACATTCACCACGATCAGGAACATCACCGGACCCATGCCTGCGGACAGCATCGCCTCGGCGATATGCTGCGGGATCTGCTCGTCGGTAAGCACGTGTTTCAGGATCAGCGCGTTGGCGATGATAAACATCAGCGTCACCGTCAGCTTACCGCCCTCAAACAGCGCCTTGCGTGTATCGCCATGAAACCAGCCCGTGATCAGCGCCTGCGGTTTGCGCAGCAGTGACACAGGCGCACCACCGTCGACACCGGCCAATGGCCCCATATCGCGGTAGATGAACGTCGCCACGATGAACGCATAGACTGATGCCACCGCTGCGGCCTCGGTCGGGGTGAACGAACCAGGTTTCCAGACAATGCCTTGGGTTGAAATCCACGGGTGACCGTAAATGCCACCCATGATAATGACGATCAGCAACAGGCCCCAGACGGCGTCACGGAACGAGGCAAACACCTCGCCCCAGCCCTGCCATTCGCCCTTGGGCATATTTTTGATCCGCGCCATGATATAGATGGCGACCATCAACATCGTGCCTGCCAGAATACCGGGGATCACACCGGCAAGGAACATGCGGCCGACCGATACGTCAGTGGCCGATGCATAGACCACCATCACGATGGACGGAGGGATCAGAATGCCCAATGTGCCCGCGTTACAGATCACGCCTGCCGCGAATTCCTTGGTATATCCGACCTGCCGCATGGCCGCGATCACGATGGACCCGATAGCAACAACAGTCGCGGGTGATGATCCGGACAAAGCCGCAAACATCATACAGGCCAAAACGCCTGCAATTGCCAAGCCGCCCTGAAGGTGGCCGACACAAGCGATGGAAAACCGGATGATCCGCTTGGCCACACCGCCGGTCGACATAAACGTCGACGCCAGCACGAAAAACGGGATCGCGAGCAATGTGTAGTGCCCCGCCATGGCCTGATAAAGCGACTGCGCCACCGACGCGAGCGACGTATCAGAGAACGCCAGCAGAAAGATTATCGACGACAGGCCAAGCGACACTGCAATCGGCACGCCGATCAAAAGCATCCCAACGATCATCGCGAATAATAGAACAACATCCATGACCTAAGCGTCCTTATTCATGTGGGCCACGTCTGCGACGGCCTCTTCGGCCTCGTGGCTGGCGATCATTGATTTGCGGCGGCCCGTGGCGATGCCAGCGGTGGCTTGCAAAATGCGGAACAACATCAACGCCACGCCAAACGGCAGCATGACATAGGGGATAAAGCGGGGGAGCTTTTCGTATTCCTCGCCCATGTTGAACGTTTTTTCCAAATAGGTCTGCGCAAAGGGGATCGGCACCTGTTCGGTCTCATACCAGCCCTGATCGCGGGTGCGGTCATTGAACCCTGTGGGGATGACGCGCCCTGTGGTCTGTTGATAGCCGCCAAACGGCGCCCAATAATCCCAAGCCCCTTTCATCAACAACCCACCATAGGCAATGCAGGCGATGGCCGACAGCATGACAAGCACCTTGCGCGGCCCTGCGGACACCGCGTTGATGACCGCGTCGACGCCCAGATGCGCCGTGATCTTGAACCCGTAGGAAATTCCAAACAGCACAAGCCATGCGAATAGGATCAACGTGACCTCCAACCCCCACAGCAGGGACGATGAGAACGCGTAGCGCAGGACCACATTCGCAAACGTCACCATGACCATCAGGCCCAGCAACATGGCGATTATCGTTTCTTCAAGGTATGAAATTGCGTGGCCAAACCGGCTGGTTAGCGCATCTTGGGTGCCCGACATCGCGGTCCCCTCCCCCAATAATGTCGTGAAATCAAAAAGTGGCGGGGCGATGAAAACCGCCCCGCCGCAAGGTCAATTATAGACCCATGTTGATTTTCTGAGCCGCGTCGATGTTTTCTTGGCCAACATCGCCGACGAACTGTTCCCAGACGGGTTTCATCGCAGCAACCCATGCGGCGCGCTGATCTGCGGTTAGCTGGCGTACTTCGCCACCGGCGTCGATCACAGCTTGCTTAGCCTCTTCGTTGACAGCGAATGCCTCACTGTTGCGGGTCAGCGTGACCTCTTCGAGGATCATCATTAGCTGGTCACGCACAGGCGCATCAAGACTGTCGAGGAAGTCCACAGACGTCACAACAAGATAGTCAATGATGCCGTGGTTGGTTTCTGTGGTGCCGTCCTGCACCTCAAAGAACTTCTTGCCGTAGATGTTAGACCATGTGTTTTCCTGACCGTCTACAACACCCGTCTGCAAGGCACCGTAAACTTCGGAAAATGCCATTGGCTGCGGGGATGCACCCAGCGCGGACATCTGCGCGACCAGGACGTCAGAGTTTTGCACGCGGAACTTCAGCCCCTCGGCGTCAGTTGGCAGGTTCAGCGGAACGTTGGCCGAAAACTGCTTCATGCCGTTGTGCCAGAATTGCAGCCCCTGCAAACCACGACGCTGCATGCTGTCTTTCATCGCCTGACCGGTCTCGGACGTCTGGAACGCGTCCACGGCTTCGATGTTGGTGAACATGAACGGCAGATCGAAAATGCGGAACTGCTTGGTAAAGGCTTCGAACTTGGACAGTGACGGCGCCGCCATCTGCACGTCGCCTTGCAGCATCGCCTCGAGGACTTGGTTATCGTTGTAAAGCTGGCTGGATGGGAACACTTCCATGCACATCGTGCCGTCCATTTCAGCGTTCACGCGTTCCTGCAACAGGCTCGCCGCGATCCCCTTGGGGTGCTTGTCTGTGTTGGTGACGTGGCTGAACTTGATTACGATCTCACCGTCATCACAGCCGCCAGAGTGGGCATCAGCATAGGCCGCATTTGCGGCAACAGACATCGCCGCGACCATGGCGGCGTTCTTCAAAAATGTCATTGTGGTTCCTCCCAGAACATCGTTGCGGGGCGCATTATCCCCCATGTGCGATATCAGACGATACGCGGACGTGGGGGGCAATCACAATTTTCACCCCGGCAACGCATTGATTTTCCGTAACTTTCGAAAATTGAACAAATCAACGGGCGAAATTCCACACAAATGTTAGCGCAATCTGTGCGGAATTCCGCACATGCCTACATCCGGTAGTCTTCGCAACGCAAATTATGTCGCGCCAGCTTGTCGTAGAATGTTTTGCGCGCCAGCATCAGATCGGTCGCCGTGTCACCGGCACGGCCCTGATTGCGCTGAAGTGCGGCGATCAAAAGTGATCGTTCCACGGCTGCCATTTGCACGGCAAGGCCCTGCTCCTCTACATCATCGGTATCGTCCAATCCCATGGCGAACCGCATCGCAGCATTCACAAGGGCGCGCGCGTTGCCAGGCCAGTCTTGCGCCATCAGACGGGCGATAACCTCGCTCCCAATATCGGGCATGGGCAGGTTGGCCTGTTCACAGGCCTGTTCGACATAGTGGCGAAACAGCACAGGAATATCGACCTTGCGCCCGCACAATGGCGGGATGTGGATGCGCAGAATGTCGAAATGGTAAAACAAATCCTCAAGCAAATCGCCCGGCTCAATCGGCACCGTGGTCCCCGCAAGGATACGCGCACCTGCGCCGCCCTCAATCCGGTCAAGCAACGCGTATTGTACGTCTTCGGGGAGGCGCGTGATCTCATCCAGATACAACGTGCCACCTGCTGCGCGGTCGAGCACATGCGCCAAGCTACTAACATCCAGCTGTCCCGCTGATTGTTTCACAAACGCACGCGCGGCGGCTGGCGACAAAAGATGGACGACCTCGGCCACTTTGGCCGTACCCGACCCACGATCCCCTGTGATCAATGCGTCAGTGCCAAGGGCGGCAACACGGCGGGATTGGCTGCGCAATTCATCCGCTTGGGGCGACACGCCACGCAGAAGGCGGGACGCGGCATCCCCCTGCGCCACCGCTGCGGCAAGGCGCCGGTTTTCCAGCACCAAACCACGGGCCTTCAGCGCGCGCGTCACCACCGCCAGAAACGCCGATGGCCCACAGGGTTTTTCCAAGAAATCATACGCGCCAGAGGCGATCGCCTTGACCGCCATTGGGATGTCACCTTCGCCCGTGAGCAAAATCACCGGCAGGTCAGGATCGGTTTTACGTGCATAATCCAGAAGATGAAATCCGTCACGGCCCGGCATGCGCATATCAGTCACGACAACACCGTCGAAGGTTGGCGTCAAATGATCCTTTACCGCCAGAAACGAGCCTGCCAGAACGGGCGTTAACCCCTCAAGCTCCAGCGTTTGGCCCAACGCTTCTCGAATTGCAGGATCATCATCGACCAAAAGAACCTTCATCGTCATCCTGCCTTTTGCCCATCTGTGGGGATCAAAGTGACCGCGAACACCGCGCCGCAGTCTACGTGGTTGCGGCCACGGATCATGCCGCCGAAACTTTGCACCAATCCATATGAAATCGACAGGCCAAGGCCCATCCCTTCTGCAGCACCGATGGCTTTGGTGGTGTAGAAGGGATCAAATATCTTTTCTGGTTCCGTGATGCCCGGCCCCGTGTCGCGCACCGATAGGATGATCCGGTCCGCATCATGCGTAACGCTGATGGTCAGCACCTTGGGGTCGGACAATTCCATCGCATCAATCGCATTCGCCGCGAGGTTTAGAACAACCTGCTGTAATCGCACCTCGCCTGCGCGAACGATGATACCGTCAGGGGCGTCCCAATGGACACGCACACCCGCTTTGGTGATCTTGGGCGTCAGCAATTCCAGCACGGCATCGACCACCCGGGCCACATCCACATTGCCCAAGGGTTCGCTTTCTTGGCGGGCAAAGGCGCGCAAATTGCGGATGATCCGCCCCATCCGGTGCGCCAGCTCTGAAATTTTCCCGAGGTTTTGCGCCGCAACATCCCCCTGCCCGCGTGCCATGAAGGCTTGGCCGTTTTCAGCAAACGACTGGATCGCCATCAGGGGTTGGTTTAGCTCGTGACTGATGCCCGCCGACATTTGGCCAAGCGCTGACAGTTTGCCCGCCTGCACCAAATCAGCTTGGGCCTTGGTCAGTTGCATCTGTGCGGCGCGCCGTTCCTCGACCTCGCGGCGCAGTGACAGGTTTGCAGACGATAGTTGTGCCGTGCGGTCCGCGACGCGGTGTTCCAGCTTTGCATTCGCCTCTGCCAAGGTCAGACGACGCTGGGTCGCAAGAAACAAAAGCGCCCCGAATGCAAGGCAAAGCGCCGCGGCAACCGCCGCCTGTAGCAATGCAATCTGGCGGGCGGGTGACGCATCCAACAGTACCTCGCCGACCATATCAATCACGGGCAAGTCCATCGTGCGATGCACCGCGCGGGCGGGCACATAGCGGCTGCCGGATACGCGCCACACATCAACGCCGCGCAAATCCCGTGATGTATAGCGCAGGAAATCGCCTTGCGTGCGCGCTCGCATCACCAGTTCGGACCGGTTGGACACAAATACCACTCCAGCCTCATCCGTGAAAAACAGGACCGGTCGCGCACCGCGCCATGTGCCTTCAACGCCCTCAACGCCTGCGTAAACCAGCAAGACGCCAATCACCGGGCCAAGATCGGAAAACACAGGTGCGGCGAAAACAAATGTGCGCGACTCGTCGCGGACGGGGTGATCCACGCCAAGTGCGCCGTCCATCGCCCGTTCAAAATAAGGCGTGCCTGCGTGTGAGAATGCTGGCGCCGATTGCGTGCCTGATTGCGGCGCCCCATCGGGACCCAGCAACACAATGTCCAACGCCCCCGACTTATCCCCGATTGTTTGCAGGATGGGTGCCACCGCCTCTAGCGTGCCTGATCCGGCCAGCACGGCCGCAAGTTCAGGGCGGTCGGCGGTCAGCACGGCCAATTCCCTAAACCGCCGCAACTCACCGGTCAAACTATCTGCCGCCAATGCCAGATCAGACTGCGCCCGCCGATCCAACTGGGCCAACGCCGCCGCATACCCATACCACCAGACCCCTGTCACAAAGGCCACGACAAGCGTCAGATAGACGGCAATCGGCGCTGGGTTTCGACGGACAAGTGCAAACATGTCCTATCCTTAGCCAAGCGGTGTTGCATTGACCAGTCGCACGCGGCACACCTGCCCCATGCAAAACTTGACCCAAGATCCAAACGACCCTGCGTTTGTCCAAACCCCCTATGCGTTCTACGATGCCGCACGCGCTGGCGGGGATGTATTTTATTGGACCGACTACAAAATGGTCTGCACCTTATCCCACGCGGCCACCCATGCGGCGTTGCGCGACAAACGCATGGGCCGCGAATGCCCGCCAGAGCTGACACACACGATCCCCCCCGCACTTGCCCCGTTTTACGCGATTGAGTCGCATTCCATGCTGGAGCTTGAGGCGCCGCGCCATACCCGCCTGCGCGGGCTCGTACTTCGGGCGTTTACCAGCCGCACCATTGCCGCGTTGGAACCCGATATCAGGGCGCTTTGCAACGCCGCCATTGATGGGTTTCCTGACGGACCGTTTGATCTGTTGACGGCCTACGCCCAACCCGTCCCTGTACGGATCATCGCGCGGTTATTGGGCGTGTCCGAACAGCATAGCGACGACTTGCTGGCATGGTCCAACGCGATGGTCGCCATGTATCAGGCACGCCGCACCCAAGCGATTGAGGACGCTGCTGTTGCGGCCAGCATCGCCTTCACCGCATTCTTGCGCGACCAGATCACGATTAAGCGCACGGCCCCTGCCGATGATCTGATTTCAACCCTGATTGCCGCGAATGAAGACGGCGACAAGCTGTCGGATGATGAACTGATCACGACCTGCATCTTGTTGCTGAACGCAGGCCACGAGGCCACGGTGCATACGCTGGGCAACGGCACCAAAACGCTGCTGCAATCCGGCGACCGCGATATCACGTCCACGCTGGTCGAAGAAGTCATTCGCCACGACCCACCCCTGCACATGTTCACACGCTATGTCTATAAAGATATGGAGTTTTTCGGCGCGCAGCTAAAGCGTGGCGATCAGGTCGGCTGCTTGCTTGGGGCAGCAAACCACGACCCGACGATCTATGAAAACCCGCAGGTTTTTGACCCGCTGCGCAAGGGTAAGCAGAATACCAGCTTTGGCGGTGGCATCCATTTTTGCGTCGGTGCGCCACTGGCACGGCTGGAGTTGCAGATCGCGCTTGATGTGCTGTTCGCGCGCTGCCCTGATCTTACCCTGCACGCCCCCACCCATTACGCGGATGTCTATCATTTCCACGGGTTAGAAACGCTTATGGTTACAAAGGCAGCGCCACAGTCGACTTGATCTCTTCCATCGACAAAAGGGCCGTGACGTTGAACACACGCACCTCTGAAATCAGCGCCTGATAAAACGTGTCATAGGCGCGGGCATTTTGCACACGCACCTTGAGGATATAATCAATGTCACCCGCCAAGCGGTGCGCCTCTTGCACCTCGTCGCGGGCTAAAAGTGCGGCCAGAAAACGCTGCTGCCAATCGGCATCATGCTCAGATGTGCGGATCAACACAAAGAAACAGGCCTCAAACCCCAGCGCTTCTGCGTCGAGCATGACGGTCTGCTGCCCGATCACGCCAGCATCCCTCATCTTGCGAATGCGATTCCACACGGGCGTCTTGGATGACCCGACGGATTTGGCAATTTCATCCAGCGATTGCGCCGCATCGGCCTGAAGGCTGCGTAAAATCTTCCGATCCATATCGTCGACGCGCACAGACATTCCAAATTCTCCACTCTCACAGAACAAGTAACCCGACTTATGATCAAGTCAGGACATATGTCCTTAGCTACGCGTAAGGGGCGGCAATTTCCAGAACATTATTCTATATTGAAAGTCATACTTGACCGAAAGGCATCGCCATGCAGCATTTTCCGATCTTCCTTGCCGTGACAGGCCGCCGCATTGTCGTGTCTGGTGGTGGTGATGCCGCCATGGCGAAGCTGCGGTTGTTGATGAAGACCGAGGGGCGGATCACGGTTCTGGCCGAAAACGCCGCAGATGACGTTCACAAATGGGCAGCGCAGGGCAAACTGACCCTGATCCACCGCGCAATGGACCGCGGCGATGCAATCTGTGCCGCGCTATTCTATGGCGCGAATGAAGACGCGGCAGAGGATGCACGCACCGCCCAAATCGCAGCGTCCGAGGGGGCGTTGGTCAATATCGTCGACAATTTGGCCGATAGCCAGTTCATCACCCCCGCGATCGTGGATCGTGACCCCGTGACCGTCGCCATCGGCACCGAGGGGTCTGCCCCTGTTTTGGCCCGCGCCATAAAGGCCGATCTTGAGGAAAAGCTACCCGCGACGCTTGGGACACTGGCGCGGATCGGCAAAACATTCCGCCACGCTGTTGATGTGCTGCCGTTTGGCGCAAAACGCCGGTCGTTCTGGTCGGATTTCTATTTCAACGCAGGTCCATCCGCCATGGACAATCAGGGTGAGGCTGGCGTCATTCCGGCCCTGAACACCCTGTTGGACAAACACGTGATGACCCGTCAGGCCGAGGGACACGTTGATCTTGTCGGCGCTGGCCCCGGCGATCCCGATCTGCTGACGCTTAAGGCACGCAAAGCGATTGATAAGGCCGATGTCATCATCCACGACCGTTTGGTGACACCTGAAATCCTTGAATTGGCACGGCGCGAGGCTGTGATCATCGACGCAGGCAAAACCGGCTTTGGCCAAGCGATGCCACAGGCTGATATTGACGCGCTGATTGTCGAACACGCATTGGACGGGGCGCATGTTGTGCGCCTAAAGGCCGGCGATCCCACAGTATTCGGTCGACTGGACGAAGAGATTGAGGCCATAACCGCCGCTGGCATTTCCTATCAGGTTATTCCAGGCATCACCGCCGCCTCTGCCGCAGTGGCCAACATCGGTCAGTCGCTCACCAAACGGGGGCGCAATTCGTCTGTGCGTCTGATCACCGGCCACGACACGCGCGGCTACGCTAACCACGATTGGCTTGCATTGGCTGCCGATGGCGAGGTTGCGGCAATCTACATGGGCAAAAAATCCGCGCGCTTTATCCAAGGGCGCCTGCTGATGCACGGGGCCAACCCCGACACGCCTGTCACAATTATCGAAAACGTCAGCCGCCCAGATCAACGCATCATCGCCTGCACGCTTGGCACGTTGGAACCGACCATGTCAGACGCCAATTTGACCGGCCCTGCCCTGACGTTTCTTGGCCTCGCGCCCCGCGACGCCGCGGCCAACATTCCTGCAACATTCACACAACAAGAGGCGCTTTAACCATGGCCCGCCCATTCACACCCAAGGTCGTCACCGCAAATGCATTGCTGGAAGGCGACGCCATCTGGTTCACTGAAAATGGCGACTGGTCCCGCGACATGGCCGACGCCGAATTAATCACAGACGAGGCCCACGGCGACATCTGCCTGCTAGAAGCACAGGCCGACCAATCCGCTGTGGCTGGTGTTTATTTGGCAGACGCCAAGGCAGGCGCGCACGGCCCTGAGCCGGTGCATTTTCGCGAAACATTCCGCACACGCGGCCCGTCCAACTATGTTCACGGCAAGCAAGAGGCATAATATCATGTATGTTTACAATGACTTCGACGAAAATTTTGTCCGTAACCGTGTAGCCCAATTCCGTGGACAAGTGGAACGCCGCATCGACGGATCCCTGACCGAGGATGAGTTTAAGCCGCTACGTTTGATGAACGGGCTCTATTTGCAACTGCACGCCTATATGCTGCGCGTGGCGGTGCCATATGGGACGCTCAATTCCGCGCAGATGGATAAGCTCGCGTATATCGCGGACAAATGGGATAAGGGGTATGGCCATTTCACGACCCGCCAGAACATCCAATACAACTGGCCGGAACTGCGCGATGTGCCTGACATGCTGTCGGCGCTGGCAGATGTGAGCATGCACGCAATCCAGACGTCTGGTAATACAATCCGCAACGTGACCGCCGACCATTTTGCGGGTGCCGCCGCGGATGAGATTGAGGATCCGCGCCCCACAGCCGAATTGCTGCGTCAATGGTCCACCGACCACCCTGAATTCCAGTTTCTGCCGCGCAAATTCAAAATCGCTGTGACAGGCGCAGAGGCTGACCGCGCTGTCACACGCGCCCATGACATCGGGTTGCGCATGGTACGCAATGACGCGGGCGAAGCCGGATATGAGGTCATCATCGGTGGCGGTTTGGGCCGCACACCAATGGTGGGTAAGGTCCTGCGCGATTTTCTGCCACGTGCCGATCTGCTTCCATATTGTGAGGCGATTGTCAGCGTCTATAACCTGCTTGGTCGTCGCGATAACAAGTACAAAGCGCGGATCAAAATCACCGTACACGAGAACGGGCTGGAGAAAATTCAAGACCTTGTCGAAGCACGATTCGAACAAATTCGCCCCAATTTTGGCGGTGTTGACCAGCAAATGCTTGCACAAATTGAACAAGCCTTTGCTGCGCCCGCATTTGTGACCAAATCAACAGATGGGTACGAGGCCGCCCGTCTGGCAAACCCTGCGTTACGGTCTTGGTCCGATACGAACCTGTCCGATCACAAGGCTGACGGGTATGCGGTTGTGTCGATTTCGATCAAGAAACACGGTGCCACGCCCGGTGATGCGACATCCGACCAGATGCGCGTCATGGCTGACCTTGCCCGCCAGTTCGGGCACGACGAATTGCGGATTTCGCATGAGCAGAACGTGATCCTGCCCCATGTGCACAAATCAGACCTGCCAGCCGTTTACGCGGCCTTGCGCGCGGCCGATCTGGCGACCGCCAACATCGGCTTGGTCAGCGATATCATCGCCTGTCCCGGCATGGATTACTGTGCGTTGGCCACAGCGCGATCCATTCCCGTCGCCCAAGAGATCGCGACACGCTTTGACGAGTTGAAGCTGGAACATGAGGTCGGCCCGCTCAAGATCAAAATCTCGGGCTGCATCAACGCGTGTGGTCACCACCATGTGGGCCATATCGGCATTCTGGGCCTCGACCGTGCTGGTGTCGAAAACTATCAGATCACATTGGGTGGCGACGGCACCGAGACGACCACAATCGGCGAACGCGCTGGCCCCGGCTTTGGCGCAGAGGATATCGTCCCAGCAATCGAACGGCTCGTACTGGGCTACCTGAACCTGCGCGAAACGGCGGATGAGACGTTCTTGCAAGCCTACCGTCGCCTTGGCGCCGATCCGTTTATCGCCATCCTGTATCCTGAAAAGGCCGCGAAAAATGCCGCTTAAAGAACTGGCAGAGCGCCGCAATATCCTGCACCGGAAATCTGACCCGCAAACCGTGTTAAACCAAGCGCTGACTGATGTTCAGATCGGCAGAATGGCCGTGGTCAGCAGCTTTGGCGCGGAAAGTGTCGTGCTTTTGCATATGGTCGCGCAAATCGACAAAGCCACGCCAATCATCTTCAACGACACAGAGATGCTGTTCGCAGAAACGCTTCAATATCAACGTGATGTGGCGCAAACGCTTGGACTGACGGATGTCCGGTTGATCTCGCCCCAGCGGGATGCCCTGTTTGAACATGACGTTGACGGGCTGCTACATCAGGCCGACACAAACGCCTGCTGCCATTTGCGCAAGGTGAAACCATTGAATGACGCTTTGTCCGGTTTTGACGGCTGGATTACAGGGCGCAAACGCTATCAATCCAGCACCCGCGCCGATGTGCCGCTGTATGAAAAACAAGATCGCAAGATCAAGGTGAACCCGCTGGCGCATTGGACGGCACAAGCCGTGGCAGACTATATCAACGCGCATGACCTGCCCCGCCACCCGCTTGTCGCCAAAGGGTATCCGTCAATTGGCTGTTTGCCCTGCACAACCCGCGTCGGCGACCACGAGGACCCGCGCGCAGGCCGATGGCGCGATTCAGATAAAACGGAATGTGGAATCCACTTTGCCTCCGTTGAATGAGTATTTGGAAAAAAGCGAAGCGTTAGGCTGCGTGAAAGGATGATGTGATGAGCGTGATTGTGACCGATACCGGATTTGCCGGTGACACGTGGACGGATGGTTTTGTTGCACTGGCCGAACGTCCGGCCAACGACATTGGACAGGCTATTGATGTGCCATCAGATACGTCGCCCGATGTGATGGCCGATTTGGCTGATGCGGCCATGGTACGCATTGATTTTCCAACGTCGGCAGATGGCCGCGGCTTTACGCTGGCACAGATTTTGCGCCGCGCCGGGTTTGCGGGGCGGTTGCGCGCGCGCGGGCATGTGTTGGCCGATCAATACGCCATGGCCCGCCGGTCCGGTTTTGATGAGGTCGAGATCAGCGATGATCTGGCCGCCCGCCAACCCGCGCCACAATGGATCGCTCGCGCCGACTGGCAATCGCACAACTATCAGGCCCGCTTGCGCGGCTGACCCTTTCCCTGACACCGATGACAGACTAAACGGAGGGTGGCCCAAACGGCGCCGCCATTTTTGATATGACAGAGCACAAACCAGTGACCACAGATACAGCCAAGCCCGTCCCCACCCTGCCAGATGCGCAGACCGTGGCATCCGTGACCCATCACACCGATCGCTTGTTCAGCTTTCGCGTGACCCGCCCCGCGTCGTTGCGGTTCCGGTCGGGCGAATTTGTGATGATTGGTCTAATGGGCGAACCACACCCAGAGACAGGCAAGCAAAAGCCGCTTTTGCGCGCCTATTCCATTGCCTCCCCGTCTTGGGATGAGGAGTTGGAATTCTATTCGATTAAGGTGCCCGACGGCCCGCTAACGTCACGCTTGCAGCACATCAAGGTCGGGGATGAGATCATCTTGCGCCCCAAACCCGTCGGCACCTTGGTGCATGACGCCCTGCTGCCCGGAAAACGGTTGTATTTCTTTTCCACAGGCACCGGCTTTGCCCCGTTTGCCAGCCTGCTGCGCGAGCCCGAGACATATGAAAACTATGATGAGGTGATCATCACCCATACCTGCCGTGACGTCGAAGAGCTGACCTATGGCCGTGATCTGATTGCGAACCTCAAGACGGACGAGATGATGATCGAGCTGTTAGGCGAAGAGAACCTGAACAAAATCCGCTATTATCCAACCACTACACGTGAGCTGAGCCCAAAGATGGGCCGCATCACGACGCTGATCGAAAATGGTGAACTGTTTGCTGATCTGGGCATTCCGCCACTGGATCCCGCAACAGACCGCGCGATGGTGTGCGGCAGCCTTGCCTTCAACCTTGACATCAAGGCGCTGATGGAAAAGGCCGGGCTGAACGAAGGTGCCAATTCGGAACCGGGTGAGTTTGTGATCGAAAAGGCGTTTGTCGGCTAATCTCCACAGGCAATTCAAAATGAAAAAGGCCGCGTTGTAACTGACGCGGCCTTTTGTCATTGCGATTTGGCTGACTTAGAAGCCGAGCGCTTCTTTCAGACGTGTCAACGTCGCTTCGAGCAGCGCAGGGTTGTCCTTGACCGCATTCACGGCACCGGACAGCGCTGTTTTCTGCACTGCGGACAGGTCAGAGCCATCAATCATTTCCATGACTTTACCCGCGTCGAACCCTTCTGGTGTCAAAAGGTCAGACATCTGAGTTGCACCAGCCTCGGCTGTTGCGTCGGCTGCATCGGATTCCGCGTCAGTCGCAGTTGCAGCAGCATCGCCCGCCATTTCCGCCGCGTCGCCAGCCATATCTGTGGCCGCACCCGTCAGCGCGCCGATGGTGTCTGCTGGTGCCTTGCCGTTGGCAGCGTATTGGTACCCGAAAAAGCCCAACACGGCTGCAACGATCAAAATTACAATTGCTCTCATTGGTCATGTCTTTCTTGTGGTGCTCATGACGCCCCCCAGTTCAGCCTTGATGCCCATATGTCAGAACTAAATATAAAGTAACAGCACCCGATTGCGGGGAATTTCCGGTCTTTCGGCGCTTTTTTGCGGGTTGAAGCCTTGGACACAGAGGTCTAGTTTAGGGCTCGGACGTTACGAACGACAAAAGGATAAAGACCATAGCACGCAGACCTCACAATGCCCCACCACAGCGCGACACCGGCCCACGGGTCAATGAACGCATCCGCGGCGGAGATATCCGCCTCATTGGGGCCGAAGGCGAAAATGTCGGCGTTGTCTCGCCGGACCGCGCAATGGCCATGGCCGATGAAGCCGGGCTCGATCTTGTTGAGATTTCTCCAAACGCGAACCCGCCCGTCTGCAAAATCATGGACTACGGCAAATTCAAATACGAGACCCAGAAAAAAGAAGCTGAGGCCCGTAAGAAGCAAAAGATCATTGAAATCAAAGAAGTTAAGTTCCGTCCAAACACAGATAACAACGACTATGACGTCAAGATGCGGAATGTGTTCAAATTTCTTGCAAATGGCGACAAGGTCAAGGTGACACTGCGTTTCCGTGGCCGTGAGATGGCCCACCAGGAACTTGGCCGTCAATTGCTGGAACGCGTTGCCGATGACACGACAGAACACGGCAAGGTGGAAAACTTCCCCAAAATGGAAGGCCGCCAAATGGTCATGCTGATCGGCCCACTGGCGAAATAAGCCATCGCGCCACAGAATTTTCAAAAGCCTCCAGCGATCCTGATCGTTGGAGGCTTTTTCTTGCCGTTTTCCCCTTAACCCGTGCCGCGCGATGGATCAACCTCGCCGCATGGATATCAAGTTTAGAACGTTCATCGCGATTGCCAGCGCATTTGGCATCGGGTCCGCCACCGCCCTTTACGGCGTGATACTGCTGGTCTTCATCATCATGGGCCCCATCTGCGGTTTCGTCGCGTGGTATTGGTTGCTGTTTGGTGACTACGAATACCCGTGGGGGTTTGCGGCACCCAAATCATGGTCACTCTGGATAAGCGTGTTGCACGGCAATTCCAACCTTGGGTCGGCTCAGGACAATATTTCGACTGTTCTGCATTTCATCATGTGGGCATTCGCGGCGATGCTCTTCGGCTTTCAACTTACCCACATCTTTTACGACGCCACACCAGCGGACAATGCCCTGCACACGCTAATATGCATCGGCATCGCTATGCTCTGCTTCCTGATCAGCATTTTAGCGCGAAAAAAGGCCTAGGTCGCAGCCCCGACAGCGCGCCCCGTCATCACTTTGACAAGATGAGCGCGATATGCGGGCGATCCATGCAAATCCGCGATCATGCCGTCCGCAGGAACCGTCAGATCCGATAACGCCTCGGCGCTGAAGTCGGCAGACAGCGCGGCTTCGGCCTCGGTCCAGCGGAACACGCCTTCTTCCGATGCACCCGTCACGGCAATACGGACACCATCTGCAAATTTTGCAACGAACACACCCACGAGCGCAAAGCGGGACGCAGGTTGTACGAATTTCTGGTAATTCGCCACCTCAGGAACCGGAAACCGGACCTCTGTCACGATCTCGCCCTCGTCCAGCGCTGTGCTAAACATACCCTCGAAATAATCATCCGCTGCAATGTCGCGTGTGTTGGTTTTAATCGTCGCACCGGCACCCAAGGCCGCCGCCGGATAACAGGCCGATGGATCGTTATTAGCCAGCGATCCACCAATCGTGCCACGGTTGCGCACCGCCGGATCACCAATGTGGGATGCCAATGCGGCCAGCGCCGGAAACGCACCCGCCCCCGCAGCAACCGCCGCATGGGTTGTCGCACCGCCGATGCACATCTCGCCAGCGTCATTGCGGCAGATCCCAACCATTTCGCTTACACCTGACAGGCTGACCAGAACCTCAGGTGCCGCCAGTCGCTGTTTCAGCGTCGGAATAAGCGTTTGCCCGCCGCCCAACGCCTGCGTATCTTCACCGCTCAGGGCTAGGACGGCATCGGCAATCGTGGACGGCTTTTCAATTTCAAATGCATACATCGCATCGTTCCTTTTCTTGTCGCAACGGTCGGATCGGCTGATCTTCCAGTTGCTAAAAATACCTCGGGGTCCAGGACTGGCCCCGGCCTTAACCTTGCATGGCGCCCCACACCCGCGACGGGGTGAGCGGCATATCAATATGGGCCACATCCTTACCGCCCGACTGCAATGCATCAATCACCGCATTAACAACCGATGGTGGCGACCCGATGGCACCGGCCTCACCACAGCCCTTAACGCCCAAGGGATTATGGGTGCATGGGGTCTGGCACGAATGATCCACCTGATAGAACGGCAGGTCATCGGCCCGCGGCATCGCGTAATCCATATAGGATGCGGACACCAACTGCCCGTCCTCATCATAGGCGCAGTTTTCCAGCAGTGCCTGACCCACGCCTTGGGCAATCCCGCCATGGACTTGGCCCGATACGATCATCGGGTTGATGACGTTGCCAAAATCATCCGCCGCTGCAAAGCGTTCAATCGTGACCTTGCCAGTCTCTGGATCCACCTCCACCTCGCAGGCATAAGCGCCCGCAGGATACGTAAAGTTGGCAGGATCGTAAAACGCGGTTTCCTCCAGCCCCGGCTCAATATCCTCTAGCGGGTAGTTGTGCGGCACATAAGCGGCAAGGGTCACATCGCCCCAAGCGACCGATTTATCGGTGCCCGCCACGCTGAATTGGCCGTCCTTCAGCTCAATATCTGCGTCCGATGCCTCTAACAGGTGGGCCGCGATTTTCTTGGCTTTATTGATCACCTTTTCCGCCGCTCGCACCATCGCCGATCCACACACCGCTAGGCTGCGTGATCCATAGGTGCCCATCCCGAACGGGATTTTTGACGTATCACCATGCACAATGTCGATCTGGTCTTCAGGAATACCGATCATTTCAGAAATAACCTGCGGGAACGACGTCTCATGGCCCTGCCCGTGGCTATGCGCACCGACCATGACGGAAATGGACCCCGTCGCGTTCACCCGCACAGTCGCCGCATCATAAAGACCCGCACGCGCGCCCAGTTGGCCGACAAGGTTCGACGGCGCGATGCCGCAAGCCTCGATATAGCAGTTCACGCCAAGACCGCGCCATTTGCCCGCCTTTTCGCTTGCAGCACGACGCGCCGCAAAGCCGCCGAAATCAGCCATTTCCTCAAGCTTGGCCATCGTCGCCTCATAATCGCCAGTGTCATATTCGACGGCAACGGGCGTGGCATAGGGGAACTCAGTGACAAAGTTCTGCCGCCGCAGGGCAATCGGATCCACGCCCAGCTCGCGCGCAGCTTTGTCGATCACACGCTCAATCTGGAACGTGGCTTCTGGCCGCCCAGCGCCACGGTAGGCATCAACGGGGACAGTATTGGTAAACACCGCCTTCACGTTCACGTAGATGTTGGGCGTCTTATAGTTACCCGCCATCAACGTGCCATGCAGCCATGTGGGCACGGACGACGCGAATGTGGACAGGTATGCCCCCATGTTGGCGTGTGTGTCAGTGCGCAGGGCGACAAAATTATTGTCCGCATCCAGCGCCAATTCGATCTTGGTAACGTGATCGCGGCCATGGGCATCAGACATAAATGCCTCTGACCGTGTGGAGGTCCATTTGACAGGACGGTTCACGGCCTTGGCGGCGAAGGTGCAAAATGCCTCTTCCGCGTAGTGGAAAATCTTGGTCCCGAAACCGCCACCCACATCAGGGGCGACAACGCGCAGTTTATGTTCGGGGATACCCAGCACAAACGCGCCCATCAGCAAGCGGATCACATGCGGGTTCTGGCTTGTGGTGTGCAGCGTATGCATATCATCGGCACGGGAATATTCACCCAGCGCCACGCGTGGTTCCATCGGGTTTGCGACAAGGCGGTTATTGACCAGCTCTAGCGTGGTGACGTGCGCGGCACCCTTGATGGCCGCATCTGTCGCATCCTTGTTTTCCTCAACAAAGCCCCAGTCGTAGCACAGGTTGCTTGTCAGCTCGTCGTGTACCTTGGTGGCACCGCCTTTCAGTGCGTCCTTCATATTCACCACGGCGGGCAGTTCGGTCAGGCCCAGCTCAATCGCCTCGGCGGCATCGCGGGCTTGCGTAAGGCTTTCGGCGACAACGGCCGCCACGATTTCCCCGACATGGCGGATTTTACCATGGGCAATGATCGGATGCTTGGGTTCCTGCATCGGCTCTCCGTGGCGATCGGTGATCTGCCAACCACAAGGGATGCCACCAACAGGTTCGAAATCCGCGCCTGTGAAAATCTTGACAACACCCGGCATCGCCTCTGCGGCGGCAATATCAATGCTGTTGATCGTGGCATGGGCCACATCGGCCCGCAGGAAATGCACATGGGTTTGCCCAAATACATTAATGTCGTCGGTGTAGTTCCCGACCCCTGTCAGAAATCTGATATCTTCGCGGCGCTTTGTGCTGGCGCCAATTCCACTGTCCTTAGGCATTTGAAGTCCTCCCTATCGGAGCAGGCCGCAACGACCACCCCCCTTTGGTCTATTCAGATAAATCTATTCGGCGGCGATGGCTGATACATCCTGTCCCGACGCAGCCATGATGGCTTTGACGATGTTGTGGTATCCGGTGCAGCGGCAGATGTTGCCTTCAAGGTATGTGCGCACCTCTGCCTCTGTCGGTTTTGGGTTGTCTTTGAGCAATGCCGCCGCAGACATCACCATACCGGGTGTGCAGAACCCGCATTGCAGGCCGTGGTGATCTTGGAACGCTTGCTGGATCACATTCAACGATCCATCCGCATTTGCAGCCCCTTCGATGGTCGCCACCTCTGCGCCCTCGGCCTCTGCGGCAAACATGGTGCAGGATTTCACGGCCTCCCCATTCACATGCACAACGCACGCGCCGCATTGGCTTGTGTCGCACCCCACGTGGGTTCCCGTCATCCTTAAATCTTCGCGCAAGAAATCGACCAATAGGGTCCGGCCTTCTACGTCGCCGGTCACAGCCTTACCGTTCAACGTCATTGAGACTTGTGTCATAGCATCCTCCCATTTTCGCAACTTGGGAGTGAGTTAAGCACGCATCCCGACACTTGAGAACACATAAACGTCGCTGCATCTGCAAACGCGGCAGCGCGGCATTGGCTTAGACCTTCGTGTTTCTTGGGCGTGGGCGGGTTGGAATTTCTTTCAACAATCCGCCGACACCCATGGCCGCGATGTCATCCGCGCCCAATGGAATGCCGCAAATGACCCGTTCCAATATCCAATCCGCCCCGTTCAGCGCGGGCGAACGCGCACAACCGGGCAGCCCAATCACAGGTTTGCCGCCCAGCGCCCCAAGGAACAACAGATTACCTGGATCAACCGGCATCCCGAACCGCGTGACAGTGCCACCTGCACGGCGCAACGCCTCTGGCCCCACATCCATGGGATCAGAGGTGGCAGAGCCTGTCAGGATCAGAATCATATCCCCCTGTGCGGTCATGATAGCCTTGGCCAAGGTATCCACGTCGTGATCAACCACCACACGCGGGCTAAGCTGCATACCAAAGCGCGCGATACGGTCTTGCGTCACGTGCCGCCCCTTGTCGGGCAACGTAGCGCGCTGGTCTATACGTGTTTCGATCAAAGTAGCAGAGGCGTAGCGTGGCGCGGCAAGGCCAAATGCGCCACCAATACCAGCCGCCCTATCAACATCAGTGCGCGGCACCCCATAGGCAATGATCTTAATCGTGGCGACCATCCCATCTGCGTCCATCCGCTGAAACGGCAGCACAGTGGCAACGGTGATCATCGGATTAATTGCGTTGAACGCCGCAATCGCAGCCACATCAATGGTCGCAACACCCGCATGGGCCGCAAACACGTTAACCCGTCCTGTGGCCGCTTGTGACAGGTAAAGCCCGCTATGCCCCGCGATCAGCGCGGCCCCCAATGTGGCGGCGGCTGTATCCTCATCCATATCCGTTGGGTCGAGCTGCGCCACGATCAGGGTCTCGCGCCCCTCGGCCGTAAGGTCAGCCACATGTGCGGCGGTGATGACAGTCCCCTTGCGGATACGGTAGGACATTTGGGTCGAATAGGGGGGCAATCCTGCCTCCACACTGTGGGCGAGCACGCAACCGATAGCGTCGTTCACTGGCGCAGGGCCGAATTTCATGTGCGACGACGCAGTGTTTTGGTGACTTGCGCCATAATACTCACCGCGATCTCTGCGGGTTGTCGTCCACCAAGGTCCATCCCAACAGGCGCATCAATCTGATCAATCTGGTCTTGGGTAAAACCAGCCGCCAGCAATCTGTCCACGCGTTTGGCGTGGGTCCGCTTTGACCCTAGGCAACCCAGATAAAATGCCTCTGATCCTAAGGCGACGGTGATCGCAGGGTCATCCAGCTTGGGGTCATGGGTCAGGGTGACAATGGCTGTGCGTTGATCAATTCCGATACTGCGCAGCGCATCATCGGGCCAATCGTTGATGATCGTCGTGTCGGGGAACCGCGCCGCACTGCCAAAAGCGTCGCGCGGATCAATGATGATAGGCGCGTACCCGCAATCACGGGCCATGCGCACCAAGGGCTGTGCGATATGCACCGCCCCGATGATGGCCATGCGCAGATGCGGGTTATGAATGGCGACAAAACTGTCCCCGTCTGGCGCGATCCCCGATTGATCCAGACGGAAGCGATCCGCGAAGTCATCCGCCCGCCCCATCCGTCCACCGCCACCCGACAGGGATGTGACATAGGTCACCGGCTGACGGGCCTGCCGGGCGGCCACAATGGCACGGAGCACATCGATGGACATCACGGGGCCCAAGGGTTCCACCAGCACGCTGATTTCACCGCCACAGGCAAGCCCGACGGCAAAGGCATCATCGTCAGGCACGCCAAAGCGCAGCAGCTTATGTTGGCCGTCTGAAATCGCATCTAGTGCTTCGGTAATCACCGCACCTTCAACGCAGCCGCCGGACACCGACCCTTCCATCGCGCCATCGGCATCAATGATCAGCTGGCTGCCGACACCGCGTGGCGCAGAGCCCCATGTCTCCACCACAGTCGCAATCGCAACGGCGCGGCCAGCGTCATGCCACGCCAAGGCCAGTGCAGGAAGGTCAACGGTATTGGTCAAAGGTCAGGTCTGATCCGTGTTTGAAAACAATTATTACGCGCCGAGCGCACGTCGACATAGGCCACGCGTGCATCATTCAACAATGCGGTGGCGGTTTTGGCAATATCACCTGCCAATGTAATCTGCCCCGTGCCATATACGATCCGGTCATCAGTGCCATACCCCTTCAGCAGGTAATCCGGCGACGTCCCAAGAATCGGCGGCAACCCATGCCCCGCCCAAGGCGAGCACGCAACGGCGCACAGAAATATCGGGCCGGTTTCGGCATAGGGCTGTTTGCTGGGAAACGGACGGGCCGCACAAATCAACATTCCCGCGCCCTTTGGAATGTCGTGCAAACAAGACCGGCAAGGGTTTCCGTCACCGTCAGAGATTGCCCGCTCAGCTGGGTAACCATAGGCGTCTGGTCCGCCAGCGCGTAGGCTGTCAACGGTCGTTTGATCATATGGCGTGCAGTACATGTGATATTCCTCTCTCAGTGATGGGACTGTCATAGGATCATATTCCCAACCCGCCGACCCGCTTCTTGCGGATTGCTGAGATCCTGCATCAAACGGCGCTTTTCCCCGCCATCATCAGGTTTGGTCAGCGCGTCGACCAATCCCGCCAAGGCATCAATGTTATGGCCTGCACGCAAGCTGGTCACATGAGGGAGCATTTGGGCAATGCTGCCAGCCTTCGGCGCGAACCCGTCCCAGCGCAGCAAGGGGTTCAGCCAGATCAGCTGGCGTGCACTCAGCGCGAGGCGCTGGAGCACGCGACCCAGATCCGCATCCCCGCCCCTGTCCAGCCCGTCGGTGATCAGTAACACAACGGCGCCCTGCCCCATGGCACGGCGTGACCAATCACGGTTGAAATCGTGCAGGCAATCGGCGATCCGCGTGCCGCCTTCCCAGTCTTGTGCCTCTGCCCCGGCCGCAGCAAGAGCCGCATCCACGTCGCAGCTGCGCAAATGGCGCGTGATGTTGGTCAGCCGCGTGCCAAAGGTAAAGGCATGGACCTGCGCCCAGCCTTGCCCTTTGGCGTTGCTGACCGCGTGCACAAAATGCAGCACGGCCCGCGAATATTGCGACATGGAGCCAGAGATATCGCAAAGCACGATTAGGTTGGGATATCGGTAACGTTTGTATTTGGTTGCAAAGTGCGTAACCTCACCACCGTGGCGCAGCGCGTGGCGCATGGTGCGCGGCCAATCGGGCAAGGTGCCTGTGCCGTTTGCCGTGCGCCGTGACGCAATAGGCCGGACCGGCAGTCTCATCTTGGCAAGGATGGCCTTAGCCTGTTCCATTTCCGCAATGCTCATTTGTTCGAAATCAAGCGACCGGAGCTTTTCCTGCGCAGATGCCGTTTGGGAGGCGTCGATTGTGATCTCGACCTCTTCACCGGCGTCATCGGGTTGTGGCAGGTCAATGTTGTGCCCATCCAGCAATGCCTCTGCGGCGCGTTTTTCAGCGGCTTGGGCGCGCCTGTCTTGGGCGACCCCACGCACCATCGGCGACATCATTGCGATCATATGATCCAGATAGCGCGGATCGCGCCAATACAGCCGAAAGACTTGGGCGAAAATGATGCGATGGTCAGGCTTGGATACAAAACAGCCGTGCAGGACCCAATAGAAATCATCGCGATCTGTAAAACCCGCAACCGCAACCGCGCGGATCGCGTCAATCAGCCGCCCCGGCCCGATAGGTAGCCCCGCCTTGCGCAGCGCACGCGCAAAATGTCCAATATTCTGTGCCAGTTTTGGATTTTCCGGCAAGGCAAGGTCGGCCAGTTCTACCAAAACGACGCTGGGGGTTTCACACCCCAGACCCCCGTGAGGTATTTGCCGCAAGCGGAAGGATCATTGCAGGCTCGCCTTTGCATCATCGAGGATGCGCTTGGCCTCTGATCCTTCGAGTTTTTGAATGTCGTCTTGGTATTTCAAAATGGCGCCAAGCGTGTCGGCGATCACCTCGGGCGAGAGGTTGATGGTATCAAGCGCCAGAAGGCATTTCGCCCAATCGATTGTTTCGGCCACACCGGGTTTTTTGAACAAATCCTCGGTGCGCAGGCGTTGAACGAATGCCACGACCTCTTGGCTAAGGGTGGCCGCTGCTTCTGGCGCGCGGGCTTTCAGGATTGCAATCTCGCGCTCAAAATCTGGATAGTCGACCCAATGATAGAGGCAGCGCCGTTTCAGGGCATCATGGACTTCGCGTGTGCGGTTCGAGGTGATGATCACAATCGGCCGCTCGGCTGCCTTGATGGTGCCGCGTTCGGGGATGGTGACTTGGAAATCCGACAGGGCCTCGAGCAAGAATGCCTCAAACGGGGCGTCGGTGCGGTCCAGCTCATCAATGAGCAGCACGGGTGCGCCACCGGGTTGCGGGCGCATCGCGGCCAAAAGCGGGCGTTCGATCAGATACTCATCGCTATAAAGCGTTTCTTGGGTGGTGCCACCGGATCCTTCGGCGGCGCGGATGGCGATCATTTGTGCGGCAAAGTTCCATTCATAGACTGCCGATGAGGCGTCCAACCCTTCGTAGCACTGCAGACGGATGAGGCGGCGCCCGAGGGACGCGGCAATCGCTTTGGCGATCTCGGTTTTGCCAGTGCCTGCTTCCCCCTCTAGGAACAACGGGCGGCCGAGCTGTGTGGCAAGGTAAACGATTGTCGCGAGCGGTCGGGCGCAGATGTAGTTTTCCGCGCCAAGTTGGGTTTGTAAGTCGTCGATACTTTGGAATGTCATGATCCGCCCCCTGTCCCTAGAACTGCATCCCTTGGCGCCCGCGTCAAGCTGCGCATTGCGATCAGGGGTGGGACCGCTTATCAATCGGGTCAGTTAGCCAAAGGATACCCCCCGATGAAAGATGCCCCCGTTGCCCCCGCTGGTTTTGGTCCTGATCTGGGTCCGTTTGAATGGTCTGATGCCCTACGGCTTGAGGATCAGCTGACCGAAGATGAGCGGATGCTACGCGATGGTGCAGCCGCGTTTGCAGCCGATAAGCTGGCCCCTGTGGTGACAGCGGCCAACCGTGATGCGACCGTGGACCCGAGCATTTTCGCCCAAATGGGCGAGGTCGGGCTGTTGGGCCTGACCATCCCCGAGGAATACGGCGGCTTGGGCGCGTCATATGTGACCTACGGCCTTGTCGCGCGCGAGGTGGAGCGCGTGGATTCAGGGTATCGGTCTATGATGTCAGTGCAATCATCGCTCGTGATGTATCCGATCCACGCCTACGGGTCCGAAGAACAGCGGATCAAATATCTACCGGGATTGGCAGCAGGCAGCCTTATCGGATGTTTTGGCCTGACCGAACCGGATGCAGGGTCTGACCCCGCGGGGATGAAGACGATCGCCCGCAAAACCGCAAATGGTTATAGCATCACGGGGTCGAAGATGTGGATTTCAAATGCGCCGATTGCGGATGTGTTCGTGATCTGGGCGAAGTCAGAGGAGCACGGCGGCAAAATCCGTGGGTTCATTCTTGAAAAAGAGATGAGGGGGCTGTCTGCCCCCAAGATTGGTGGCAAGCTGTCGCTTCGTGCATCCGTCACGGGCGAGATTGTGATGGATAACGTCGAGGTTGGCGATGACGCGTTGCTGCCAAATGTGCAGGGCCTAAAGGGCCCGTTTGGCTGTCTGAACCGTGCACGATACGGCATCTCATGGGGTGTAATGGGCGCCGCAGAGGCGTGTTGGCACGCAGCACTGCAATACGGGCTTGACCGCAAGCAGTTCGGAAAACCCTTAGCGCAGACGCAGCTTTTCCAGAAAAAGCTGGCCGATATGCAGACCGAGATCACGCTGGGCCTGCAAGGATCGTTGCAGTTGGGCCGCCTGATGGATGCAGGACACGCCGCGCCAGAGATGATTTCGATGATGAAGCGCAACAACTGCGGCAAGGCGCTAGAGGTCGCGCGCCACGCCCGCGATATGCACGGCGGCAATGGCATTTCAGAGGATTTCCACGTCATGCGCCATATGGTGAACCTAGAGACGGTGAACACCTATGAAGGCACCCATGACGTGCACGCATTAATCCTTGGACGTGCACAAACAGGGCTTCAAGCGTTCTTTTGACCCTGATTTCCCTAAAACCGACCATCGCTTTACCCATTTTTGACACAAATGCCTGTCATCTGCTGCCAGAGAGTAACGGGAAAACCCGGATCGGAGAGCAGTGATGAAAGATATGCGCCTGAGTTTTGAGGCCGAAATGACGCGGTTGGAGACGGACGAATGGTTCGCCTGACTGGAAACCATTTCGGATGATCTTGGCTATTTCGAACCGCTGGGTGACGATCACGTGGCGGCGTTTCTGGATGTGGGCACCAATCTGCTGGTGACTTTTGAGAATGCGGAATACATCCGCAAATTCCACGCCGATGCCGCCCCGCGCGGGTTTCATTACGCCCAACACGAAGGCTGGTCCCATCTTGCGATCATCAGCCGCGACGAAAGCTGGTTCCGCGATCCCGCGATCTACCGCTATTTCGACAGCTTGATTGACGACGGCTTTTTCGAAGATTTCGACAATGTGGTCTTCCATGGTGCGCATGGCGGTGGCTATGCAGCTGCGGCCTATTGCGTTGCAGCGCCGGGGTGCACGGTCGTGGCGCTACGCCCGCAGGCAACATTGGACCCTCGTATTGCCAGCTGGGATACGCGGTATCTGGAACAACGGCGCTATGATTTTTCTGATCGCTTTGGCTATGCACCCGACATGATCGACGCGGCCAATCACGCCTATATCGTGTTTGATCCGCTGCAACGGTTTGATCCCATGCCCGCTGGCATGTTCACACGCAACAACATGACCCCCCTTCGCGCCACTGGGTTAGGCAACCGTCTGGATGTCTCGTTTGACGCGATGGAGGTGCATGACGATCTCCTGAAGGCAGCGATGGCGGGCCGTATCTGCGCACGCTTTATACGCGCATGGTGCAAACCGGGCACCCTGTACTGGCCGCTAATGTCTGTGCCCATGTGCTGCGTGACAGCGACGATAAATTCTTTGCCAAAAGCTAAAAGAACTGATTGACCAGGGTCACGCACCCAGCACTCCGGTGAAAATGCCAGCTGCGTAAAGCCAACGATGAACCACAAAAAAGCCGCCCATGGGTTATCCCCTCGAGCGGCTTTTTTAATTTTAAATCAGAATTTTAGACGTGATAGATGTCACGGAAGACATAGCGCACGATGTCGTCACGGCGCACGCCCTCGGCTGCCAGCTGCGCGTCGGTCATGTTTTGCAGGCGGGTCACGGCGGCGCTGCGGCCTTGGGCCTCAAGCACGCTTTCAAAGAAACCAGTGATCACGGACCAGACCCGTGCAGCAACGGATGGTTTCAGGTCGGACAGTTCATGTGTTGCGAGATATGCCATTGGTGGGCTCCTACTTCGGATTGCGTCTGTTGCATCCTAGATAGAGCATATGCCGCACCGCAGAACCCGTAGTCTCTGCAATGCCGCATTGCAACATTTGCATGGGTTTAGCTTTCGTTGCGCGCGTCCATTGCGGCACGGGCCGCGGCCACCAAACGGGTCGCAAAATAGCCAAGCGCGCCGCCAAGGATCATCCAGAACGCCGACCCGCTATCCAGCAGGGATGCGATAACGCCAGCAGCCAGCATTGCGATGATGAATGCGATCAAACGGGTTTCAGCCGCTTCCAGAGTGATGTGCTGTTCGAGCATGCGCGCGACAGGGCGGGCTGCCGGTACTTCAAGTTGCGGTGTGATAAAGCCGGCGATGGCGGCAACAATAAATCCAAGCATTGGGTCTTCTCCAGGTCAAAAATTGGTCTGTTTGCTATATCGCGTCCAATGTGCAGCACGACAAGGGTGAACAATCGGCATCTGGTCACCGTCACTGCAAACGTGTAATCGGGGCCACATGACAGATAAGCAAATCACCGAACTGACCATCCGCCGCCCTGACGACTGGCATTTGCACCTGCGTGACGGGGCGATGTTGCAGGCCGTCCTGCCCGAAACCGCCCGCCATTTTGGCCGCGCGATCATTATGCCCAACTTGGTGCCGCCTGTTGTGACGGGTGATCAGGCCACGGCCTACCGTAACCGGATTATGGCCGCCCTGCCCCGCGATATGACGTTTACGCCGCTGATGACGCTTTATCTGACCGAAAACACCGACCCCGACGATGTCGCCGCAGCCCATGCCGCAGGCATCGCCACGGCGGTAAAGCTGTATCCAGCGGGTGCCACAACCAATTCCGCGTCCGGCGTCACCGACTTTGAAAAGGTGCGGCCTGTGCTCGACCGCATGGCCAAAATCGGGATGCCATTATGCGTGCACGGCGAGGTGACCAACCACGAGATTGATATTTTCGACCGTGAGGCCGTGTTCATCGACAAAATCCTGCGCCCCCTGCGCAAAAAGGTGCCCGATCTGCGCATCATCATGGAACATGTCACAACCCAAGACGCTGTCGACTATGTGCGCGATACGCCAAAAAACCTTGGGGCGACGATTACGACCCACCACCTGATCATTAACCGCAATCATATCCTTGCGGGCGGCATCAAACCGCATTTTTACTGCCTGCCCGTGGCAAAGCGCGAGGCGCACCGCGTCGCCCTCGTTCAGGCCGCGATTTCGGGGGATAAACGGTTTTTCCTTGGGACTGACAGCGCGCCGCACACCGATCCGCTGAAATTGCAGGCCTGTGGCTGCGCCGGTATCTTTACCGCGCCCAACACAATGTCCTGTCTGGCCGAGGTATTCGAGGCCGCGAGCGCATTGCCCAAGCTCGAAGCCTTTGCATCGCTGAACGGCCCACGTTTTTACGGGTTGGAGCCGAATGAGGCGACGATCACCCTGACCAAGGGCGATCCCGTCGCCTATCCGTCCTACGTGCCCACAGCCGACGGCCCCGTGACCGTTTTTGACCCCGGTTTTGACCTGCATTGGTCCGTGACTTCTAACTGAAAGCTGCCCCTATGATTCCCACATCCTTTCCCGCCAAAGATGAAATCGCCCGCCTGACCGCTGGTATGCTGCTCGAAATTGACGCGATCACGTTCAATGCGCGCGAGCCGTTCACTCATGCATCGGGCAAAAAGGCCCCCACATATGTGGATTGCCGCAAACTGATTTCATTCCCCCGCATCCGGTCGGTCCTGATGGATTTCCTGACCGTCACCACCATGCGCGAGGCGGGTTTTGAAGCGTTTGATAACATCGCTGGCGGCGAAACAGCGGGCATCCCGTTTGGTGCGCTTGTCGCCGACCGCATGGCCCTGCCCATGACTTATGTGCGCAAGAAGCCCAAAGGCTACGGCAAGAACGCCCGCATCGAAGGGGTCATGACCGAAGGCCAGCGCGTGCTGCTGGTGGAGGATCTGACAACTGATGGCGGGTCCAAGCTGTCGTTCGTTGACGCCATCAACGAAACCGGTGCGACCTGCAACGCGACGGCTGTGATTTTCTACTATGGCATTTTTGAAGGTGTGGAAAAGACACTGGGCGACCAAAACGTGCAACTAATCCACCTTTGCACATGGTGGGATGTTCTGGCCGAGGCAAAGGCGCGTGGGTCATACGACTCTGAAACGCTTGACGCGGTTGAGGCGTATTTGCGCGATCCGGCCGGATGGTCCGCTGCTCACGCCGACTAAGCCGTGCGAAAAATTGCCAAACAGCCCGCGCGGTTAACGCCGTCGCGGGCTTTATCTTGCGGAAATGGGTGCGACCCGCCCCAAGATGTGCTAATGTCGAAGTTATCCACAAAACATACAATTTGCCGCCCGCATGGCGGTTTTGTATGACGCCGGTGGGAACGGGTAAGGTGATCAGATGAACGAAATTGCGACATTCAATGCGACCGGCGTGGAAGAGGCCGACGCAGATACAATGCCCCATTCCATCGAGGCAGAGCAGCAATTGCTGGGCGCGATCCTAACCAACAACGACATCTTTGACCGGATCGCCGCGATTGTTGGCCCCAAACATTTCTATGACCCCGTGCACGCCCGCATTTTTGAAACCGCGTCAAACCGCATTGCTAAAAACGCGCTCGCCAGCCCTGTGACCCTCAAGACGTTCCTTGAGGATGATGAGGGGCTCAAGGAACTTGGTGGTCCCGCTTATCTGGCACGACTGGCGGGGTCTGCAATCTCTGCCTTTGCGGCACGCGACTATGCCCAGATGATCTATGATCTGTCGGTGCGCCGCGAATTGATCCAAGTGGGTCAGGCCATCGCCGCCAAAGCGCAAAAGGTCGACGTGCTGCTGGAACCGCGCGAACAGATCGTCGAGGCCGAGCAAGAACTTTACCGCCTTGCCGAACAGGGCACATCCGAAACGGGTTTCCAATCATTCCTCAAGGCCGTGACCGAGGCCGTGAATGTCACCAACGCCGCCTATCAGCGTGATGGCGGGCTGTCGGGGATTTCTACTGGGTTGATTGACCTCGATAAGAAGCTGGGCGGCTTGCATAAATCCGACCTTCTGATCCTTGCAGGGCGTCCGTCGATGGGGAAAACGTCGCTGGCGACCAACATCGCCTATAACGTGGCCAAGGCCTACCGTAAGGGCGCGATGCCCGATGGGTCCGAAGGGGCCGTGGATGGCGGTGTCGTCGGGTTCTATAGCCTCGAGATGTCGGCAGAACAGCTTGCCGCGCGTATTTTGTCCGAAGCGTCAGAGGTGAATTCACACCAAATCCGTTCCGGCGACATGACCGAAACCGAATTCCGCCGCTTTGTGGAGGCCGCCAAAAACCTTGAGGCCTGCCCACTGTTTATCGACGACACACCTGCCCTGCCCATCTCTCAGTTGGCTGCGCGTGCGCGGCGCCTGAAACGCACACATGGTTTGGATGTGCTTGTCGTGGATTACCTTCAGCTGGTGCGCGGAACCGGACGATCGGAGAACCGCGTGAACGAAATTTCGGAAATCACCATGGGCCTGAAGGCAATCGCCAAGGAATTGAACATTCCCGTCATCGCCCTGTCCCAGCTGTCGCGTCAGGTTGAGAACCGCGAAGATAAACGCCCGCAGCTGTCGGATTTGCGTGAATCAGGCTCAATTGAGCAGGATGCCGACGTTGTCATGTTCGTGTACCGCGAAGAATACTACGTTGAACGTGAAAAGCCCGGCGATCACGAGATGGAAAAGATCGCTGCATGGCAAGAGCGTATGGAACACCTGCATGGCAAGGCCGAGGTGGTAATTGGCAAACAGCGTCACGGCCCGATTGGCACGGTCGGCTTGTCGTTTGAGGGACAGTTCACCCGCTTTGGCAACCTTGCACAGCCATGGCAAGGCACGCCCAGCGAAGAATACTAATGAGCTGGCTCCGGCGGAACGCCGAAAGCATCGAGGCTATCGCGGCCAGCATCACCGCCTGCGTCGCTATCGCCGCGTTCTTTGGTGTTTTTTGCAGTTGCAAGAGGCGGACCGCATCCAGAAAACCACCGCCGCCCGCGAGGCGTATCGCGGGCATCTGGCGCTGGCGACCACGCAACCCGCCTTTGCCGCGCCCGCCGATAGCTGCACGACGCTGAACAGCGATCAAGGCGGTGCCTATGACACATTCGTGGATCATCTGGTATATTCCGCCGAACTGATGCTGGCCGTTGATCCATCATGGGACGGTATTTTCATTGAAAACCTGCTGCCGCACGCAGGCTATGTTTGCACCGAGTGGCCCGCCGGAATTGGTGGCCTTGCTGGCGCAGTTCGATGCAGCCCATTGCGCGCCCGATATCACCTGCGCGAGCGGCCAATAACCGCCCTGCGCGCCGCTTTCACTTGCCGCAGCGCACGTCTGCTGCCAAAAGGGCGACCATGAGTACCGGACACATCACAATCGACCTCGACGCCATTATCGCTAACTGGCGGGCTTTGGACAAAATGACCTCTGTTGAGACCGCCGCCGTGGTCAAGGCGGATGGCTATGGCCTCGGGGCTGGCACGGTTGCCAAAGCATTGGCAAAGGCAGGCGCGCGCCGGTTCTTTGTCGCCGTCGCCGAAGAAGGCGCCGCCGTGCGTCAGGCGCTTGGCCCCGGCCCAGAGGTTTGCGTATTTTCCGGCCATATGCGCGGTGATACGGATATAATCGGCGATCTGTGGCTGACCCCGATGCTAAACTCTTTGGATCAAGTGACCCGCCATTTTGACGCCCTGCCCGGTCATGCGTTTGGCGTTCAACTGGATACCGGTATGAACCGTTTGGGCATGGAATGGGATGAATGGGCCGCGATCGCGGAAATCGCCCTTGCGCAGAATCCCACCCTGGTGATGTCGCATCTGGCTTGCGCGGACGAGCCTGATCACCCGATGAACGCCTATCAGCTCGACGTGTTTCATAAAATGACAGATGGTATTGCCGTGCCGCGGTCATTGGCGGCCACGGGTGGCATCCTGCTGGGCAAAGACTATCATTTCGATCTGTGCCGCCCCGGTATCGGGCTATATGGCGGGATGCCGTTTGACCAATCGCATACCGTCGTGCAAATGGACCTGCCTGTTGTGCAAATCCGGCATTTGGACGCGGGCGAGGTTGTCGGTTACGGCAACAGTTGGCAGGCCACCCGCCCCAGCCGTATTGCAACGTTATCAGCAGGTTACGCCGATGGCTTAATCCGCGCGATGTCTGATAAGGCAACGCTGTATTTCGGCAATGATCCCGTCCCATTGGTGGGCCGTGTATCAATGGATCTGTTGACCGTAGATGTAACCGACCTGCGCGAAGACCCGCACGCCTTGACCCTCATCGGACCGCAGCAAGGCGTGGATCAACTGGCAGATGCCGCAGGCACCATTGGTTATGAAATCCTGACATCGCTCGGCGGGCGCTATACCCGCCGGACACGCGGCGGATGATCCGCCTGCTGGCATGGATCGGCGCGGCAACCTTAGGCGCATG
>JAQXEG010000047.1 GCA_029250945.1 Yoonia sp. | reverse complement strand
CCTGCGTTTGAATCTAGCGCGCAAGCTGGTGGCCGACACCGAACAATCTATTGCCGAAATCGCGAGCCGTTGCGGATACGAAAACGCCAGCGCGATGACCCGTGCGTTCAAGGCGGCGTTCGGGGTCACACCGCGCAACCTGCGCCATCCCTAGCGATGGGGCAAGGGCAGGGCGGTATCGTCTTTCATCTGGTTCATCACAATTTGGCTTTGGACGCGGCCGATGAATGGATGCGGCAAAAGCACGTCTTGTATCAGACTATTGAGCGCGGACAAATCCACACAGAAGACGCGAAAAATGTAGTCCGCTTCACCCGTTAGCGTCCACGCAGCCACGATTTGGGGCTGGGTATTGACCAGATGCTGCACCGATTGATGGGTGTCGCCAGTTTGCGCATCAGTTTGAACCTGAATGAACGCCTGCACGGTCAGCCCCAGTTTTTCCGGGTTCAGACGGCACGGATAGCTGTCGATAAACCCCGCATCCTCAAGCCGTTGACGCCGTCTGCCGATTTGGGACGCCGACATGCCAAGCGTTTCCGACAGTTGCAACGCGGTTGTTTGACCGTCTTTTTGCAGTAACGCCAAGAGGTGAATATCTTTGGGATCAAGCTGTGTCATGCGGCCAATTTGCATATTTTCATCAAAATGCGCAACCCATGGTGCAACTTTACCGCCATACCTCTGATCTTTGCGCACCCATTGCACGGCCCCAATAATAGCTTGGTGAAAATCCAAGGAGACATGCAATGGGCCCTTTCCCGCACGACGCACCCAAGTCGGAAATTTCAGACGCCAACCCTGCTGGCACGGACGGGTTTGAATTCGTCGAATTCGCGCACCCCGACCCCGATGAACTGCGCATCCTCTTTGGCAAAATGGGTTACACGCATACCGCGACCCATAAAACCAAGGATATCCAGCTTTGGCAGCAGGGCGACATCACCTATGTGTTGAACAATGACCCCGACAGCCATGCGTTGCGTTTTGTGGCCGAGCACGGGCCATGTGCGCCATCAATGGCCTGGCGGGTGGTTGATGCGCAGCACGCCTTTGACCATGCGGTCAGCATGGGCGCCACACCTTATACTGGCACCGACAAAACGATGGATGTGCCCGCGATTGAAGGGATCGGTGGATCGCTGATCTATTTCATCGACAAATATTACGAGGCGAACCCCTATAACGCGGAATTCGACTGGGTCAGTGACACCCATCCGGCAGGCGTCGGGTTCTACTATCTCGATCACCTGACCCACAATGTTCACAAAGGGAATATGGACATCTGGTTCAAATTCTATGGTGAGCTGTTCGGTTTCAAAGAAATCCGGTTCTTTGACATTGCTGGCAAGTTTACCGGCTTGCTCAGTCGCGCGCTGACCTCGCCCTGCGGCCGCATTCGCATTCCGATTAATGAGGATCGCGGGGAAACAGGCCAGATCGTTGAATACCTCAAACGGTATAGGGGCGAGGGGATACAGCACATTGCCGTTGGTGCCCGCGATATTTACGATGCCACGGATGAGATCGCGGCACGTGGCATCACCTTCATGAAGGGCCCGCCGGAATCCTATTACCGCCTCAGCAAGTCCCGCGTGGCCAACCACGACGAACCGTTGGACCGCATGATGAAGAACGGGATCATGATCGACGGAGAGGGCGTCTTGGGCGGGGGCGAAACCCGCATCCTGCTTCAGATTTTTTCCAAAACCGTGATCGGGCCGATCTTTTTCGAGTTCATCCAGCGCAAGGGTGACGACGGCTTTGGTGAGGGGAACTTCAAGGCTTTGTTCGAAAGCATTGAGGCTGACCAGATTGAACGCGGCGTGTTGGACGCCAGCTATACCGCCAAGGGGAACGTCATGGACCAACATTCAACACTGCCGCACAACATGGTGCAAGCACCGTCGCTGCCGGGCCCCCACGCGGGATACATGCCCGGGTTTGGCAATGACTTTGAAACCGAAGCCTTGCCAGATGCCCTGCCACAAGGGATGAACAGCCCGCAAAAATGTAATTACGGGCTATACGGGGAACAGCTATCTGGCACGGCGTTCACGGCCCCGCGCCATCAAAACGAACGGACGTGGTGTTACCGCATCCGCCCGTCGGTGAAGCATTCCGGTAGGTATCAGCGTATTGATCTGCCCTACTGGAAATCCGCGCCGCATATCCCGTCTGATGTGACCAGCCTTGGCCAATATCGGTGGGACCCGATCCCGCATTCGGGTGCGCCGCTGACGTGGTTGACGGGCATGCGCACGATGACCACGGCGGGCGATGTGAATACCCAAGTCGGCATGGCCAGCCACGTCTATCTTGTGACGCAAAGCATGCAGGACAGCTATTTCTATTCCGCCGACAGCGAAATACTTGTCGTGCCGCAAGAGGGGTGGCTGCGGTTCTGCACAGAGCTGGGGGTCATCGACATCGCGCCGCAGGAAATCGCGATCCTGCCTCGGGGGCTGGTGTACCGCGTTGAGGTCTTGGATGGTCCGTGCCGCGGCTTTGTTTGCGAAAACTACGGGCAGAAATTCGCGCTGCCGGATCGTGGGCCGATTGGGGCCAACTGCATGGCGAACCCACGTGATTTCAAGACACCCGTCGCTGCGTTCGAGGACCGAGAGGTCGCATCAACCGTGACGATCAAATGGTACGGCCAGTTTCACGAAACGCACATCGGCCATAGCCCGCTGGATGTGGTCGCGTGGCACGGCAACTACGCCCCCGTGAAATATGACCTGACGACATTCTGCCCCGTGGGTGCGGTGTTGTTCGATCACCCTGATCCGTCAATCTTTACCGTGCTGACCGCCCCGTCGGGGCAGGATGGGACCGCCAATATCGACTTTGTCCTGTTCCGTGACCGCTGGATGGTCGCCGAGGATACGTTCCGCCCGCCGTGGTATCATAAGAATGTCATGTCGGAATTGATGGGCAATATTCACGGTCAGTATGATGCTAAGCCCAAGGGTTTTGTCCCCGGTGGCATGTCGTTGCACAATATGATGCTGCCACATGGACCCGACCAAACCGCGTTTGAGGGGGCGTCCAATGCCGACCTAAAGGCGGAAAAGCTGGACCATACGATGTCGTTCATGTTCGAAACCCGCTTTCCACAGCATCTGACGTCATTTGCCGGCAAAGAGGCCCCTTTGCAGGACGATTACATCGCCTGTTGGGACAGTATCGAAAAGAAATTCGACGGGACACCGGGCCGCAAATGAAGCTCCATTCTTATTGGCAATCGACCACATCTTATCGGGTGCGGGCGGCCATGAACCTTAAGGGCTTGTCTTATGACATCGTCGCGGTTGATCTGTTGGCAGGTGCGCAAAACACGCCAGAATTTCTGGCACACAACCCCAGCGCAGGCGTGCCAACGCTGGAACTGGGTGATGGCACGGTGTTGGTGCAATCGCTGGCGATTATTGAATATCTTGATGCGATTTGGCCGGAACCCCGTCTGATCCCTCGGGACCCGTTGGAACAGGCGCGTGCCATGGCAATCGCTTATACTGTGGCTCTGGATATCCATCCTGTGAACAATCTGCGCGTGATGGCTCAGTTGGAATCCCGCTTTAATACGCGGCCTGATCAGTGCCAGGCGTGGATGATCCATTGGATGTGCCAAGGGTTTGCAACCATCGAGCAGATGGTCAGCGATACCACCGAATTCGCTGGCGGTGCTGCGCCAAATATCGCTGATCTGTGTATTGTCGCCCAAATCTATAACGCCCAGCGGTGGGGCGTGGATATGGCGCTGTTTCCCAAGATCACACGTATCGCGGAGAATTGCCTTGCGTGGCCGCAGATTGTGGCTGCTCATCCCCACAAACAACAAGATGCAAAAGGTGCCAAATGACACTGCTGACCTCATGGGTGCAAAGCGCCAACACAGATCAATCGCCTTTTCCACTCAATAACTTGCCGTATGGCGTGTTTTCGACGCGCGGGTTGGATCCACGGTGCGGTGTCGCGATCGGGGATATGATCCTTGACCTTGCAGCGGTGGAAGAGGCGGGGCTGATTGACCTGCCATCTGGGCCGGTGTTCGACGTGCCGTTCTGGAACGAGGTGATGGAGCAGGGGGCGGATGTTTGGGCGCAGTTGCGCCAGCGGCTGACATCATTGCTCAGCGCAGATGCCGCCGATCAGGACCTGCTGCGCCCTCATCTGGTCGCGCAGTCAGATGCCCAAATGCACATGCCATTTCTTGTGTCGGAATTCACCGATTTCTACGCAAGCCGTGATCACGCCACAAATGTCGGGACAATGTTTCGAGGGGCGGAGAATGCGCTGCCGCCCAACTGGCTGCATATCCCCATCGGCTATAACGGGCGGGCGTCATCTGTGGTTGTGTCAGGCACCGATATCACGCGGCCAAACGGGCAGATCAAACCGCCGCACGCGGATGCGCCGTCCTTTGGTCCGTGTCAGCGGTTGGACATTGAGCTGGAACTTGGGGCGGTTGTTGGTGGTGCCAATCCGCTGGGCCAGCCTGTGTCCGTGCAAGAGGCTGACGACATGATTTTTGGCTATGTTTTGCTGAACGATTGGTCCGCGCGTGACATTCAAGCGTGGGAATATCAGCCGCTCGGCCCGTTTCAGGCCAAGGCGTTCGCCACATCCATCAGCCCGTGGATCGTAACCAAAGCGGCGCTTGCGCCGTTTCGTAAACCCACACCGGTTCGCGAACAGGCATTGCTCCCCTATCTGCAAGAGCCGGGACCAATGTTGTATGACATTGATCTGTCCGTCAGCATGGCGCCTGCGGGGCAGGCCGCGACCACAATTTCGCGCACCAACTATGACGTCATGTATTATTCGGCGGCACAGCAAATCGCGCATCATGCGTCGTCAGGATGTGCGATGAATGTCGGGGATTTGATTGGCTCTGGCACGATTTCGGGGTCGGAGAGAACGGCGCGCGGCTCTTTGCTGGAAATGTGCTGGGGCGGCAAGGACCCATTGACGCTTGATACCGGCGAGCAGCGCACATTTATCGAAGATGGCGACACGCTAACCCTCACGGGGGCGGCGCATGGGGATGGCTATCAAATCGGGTTTGGCACTTGCGTTGGTACCATCAAACCAGCGGTGCCATTTGGCGCATAGTCAAACAAGGCGGCCGTTGTCATCCAACTGATAGTGGGCCGACAACGCCAAAAGCGTGTTGGGCATCGGCGCATCAGTCTGCCAAGCGATCATCGCCAACCCCAACATGCGGGGCATGACCATGGGCCACATCTGTGCGTCTTGGGTGGTGAATTCCGACCAGAACGCGCCTTGCACGCCGATAATTCGGTCCGCGAGGGTGGGATCGGGAACGGGGTCCCATGCGATCGTATCGGGCAGGTCAACAAACGCGGCCCAACTTGCGCCCCAATCATCGGGATGATCGGTGTGGGCCATGTCGAAATACAGGTTCTGCGCGGGTGTCATCACCACGTCGTAACCTGCGCGGGCGGCGTCCAAACCGGGGCCTTGCCCGGTCCAACTGAATAAAATCGCGTTGTTGCCAATGCCGCCATTGTTGCCCTGTGCCGCCTCTTCCCACGCGGCGGGGTGGATGCCCTTGCCAGCGGTGTAGGCGGCCAGTTTGGCGATGGCCCACCCTTGCAAATCCTGCGTCGTCGTCAAGTTTTCGCGGGCCATAAGCGCGCGCGCACGCGGGCTTTGCATCCATGTTTTTTCCGGCAGCTCGTCGCACCCAAGATGCAGGTGGCCAAATGGGAAAAGCGGCGTGATTTCATCGACGATTTTCTCCAAAACCTCCCATGTGCGGGGCATCGCGGGGTTCAGGACATTGCGCTGGTAGCCCTGCACAGATGTCTCGGTCCCCGCATCGTCTGGATCGCGCGTATCGGGATAGATCGCAGCAAGGGCGAGCGCGTGTGCGGGCGCCTCAATCTCGGGTAGCACCTCGATATTGAGCGCGCTGGCGTGTGCTACAATCGCGCGCACTGTGTCCTGCGTATAGGTGCCACCTTGGACAGGTGCGCCACCAAACAGGGCAGGTAGCAACTGCCCCTCGCCGCGCTGCGCGAGCTTTTCGGTGATTTCTGGCAGGGTGTTTAATGCGATGCGAAACGCCTCATCATCGGCGAAATGCCAGTGAAAGCGGTTAAGCTTTAGCATCGCCATGATGTCCAAAAGGGCGGTGATTGTCGTGGGTGCATAGAAATGCCGTGCCGTGTCCAGATGCTGCCCGCGCCAGCCAAACCGTGGCGCGTCGTGGATTTCACCGCAGGGCAGCGCGCCGTCACGCAGAAGCGATAGCAGCGTGATGCCAGCATAGAACGTCCCGCCGTAAGAGCTTGAAAAAACAGTGATACCCCCAGCGGCAATCACAAGGCGATAGGCATCAACGGGCAGATCAGTCGCGTCCACTGTGACCTGATGCGTCCCACGAAAATGACGACCTTGGCGGTCTGCAAGCGCTGCAACTGCCGACAATGCATCGCCCGTCACTGCAAAGCCATCAATGTTGATCACCTCACCGGTTGGCGTCCATCCTTGGGGCTGTGGCACGATCGGTAGCAGGCTGTCATCCGCACCGGGTGACGTTGTTGGCGCCTGCCGCCCGGCAGGTGTTGGCGGCAAAACGATGACCTCGCCCGCGTGGCGCAGATATGGACCCAGCGGAAGCCAGGCGCGGTTCGCAGGTTGGAAGCCGCCGGAATAGCGCAATGTGATCTGATGGGGCTGTCCCGCCGCAATGTCCGGCAGTGCGATTTCCCTGTAACTGCCCAACGCGTGATGCAGCGTGCCGCCCGAGACGGGGACCAGCGGTGCCATGCCTGAAAAACACAACGTTGCGCCGTCTAAGTTCTGATCCGGCGTCAGCGTAGCCACAAGGGTGTCACCCTCAATCCGACAATCATATTGCATGTCAGTCCAATCGTAATTCAGAGACAAAGTCATAAACATCAGAGCGGTAGAAGCCACTGGTAAACTCAATCGGGCGGCCCGTTGCAAGATAGGCGGTCCGTTCGATCTGAAGGATCGCGGTACCCACCGCGAGGTCGAGGTGATTGGCCACTGGGCCGGGCGCATTCATCGCGGTCACCCGCTGCATCGCACGGGTTGGGGCCTTGCCGCGCGCGCGCAACACATCGTAAAGCGAGACGTCGATTTTGTCGGGGCGGGGCAGAATATCCTCTGGCAAGGACGAGTATTCCAGCGCCATTGGCACACCGTCACCGCGTCGCAGGCGGTGGACACGCGCGACCTGATGATGCGCCGAAAGGCCCAGCACCATCGCCTCGGACGGGGTGGGGCGAAAGACGCCTGTCAGCAGAACCTCACTGGTGGATGCGATCCCGCGCGTCTGGAGGTTTTCAGTGAACGACACCAGCGATGACAGGGATTGCTCAAACCGCTCACCGCCGCCGCGCACGAAGGATCCTGATCCCTGACGTTGTTCGATTAGACCGTCGGCGACCAAATCGCCGATCGCTTTGCGCACCGTCACGCGGCTGACGTTCGCCATGTCTGCAAGGTCACGTTCGGACGGAAGCTGGTCGTCCTTTTCCAAGGTGCCTGCGGCAACCAACCCGCTGATATGGCGGCAAAGTTGTTTGTATCGCGGCCCGCGGCCCGGTTGGTACCACGCACTAAGGTCCAGCGCGTTCAATAAGTCTGCCATGAGGCTATCCAATTATGTTACTGCCTTGTGGTATCAAAAAGAAATACCAATAGGAACTATTTTTATCAGGTGGAATGCGTGGGCGATATATAAATCTCTGTAATTGTTGTATTTTATGTCCGAAATAAACTTTGGTATTAAAGTGGTAGTAAAAATACAAAACCACGGTACTCTGAATATGGAAGATCGATTCGAGATCATTCAACCGGGGGGAAATGATGGCCGAGGCAACGCATGCAACCGCACCGACTGAGGTGACATCCGCGACAAAACGGACTTCCAAGTCGCTGCCGGAATCAGTCTTTGCGTGGCTGTTGATTGGCCCCGCGATGTTGTTCATCGCCGTCATCGTTGCATGGCCTTTGGCGGAAACGATCCGCCTGTCCTTTATGGAGGCAGGTTTGGGCGGTGAGGAATACGTCGGTCTTGCCAACTACCAAGAGCTGGCTGAGAGCCGCAAGTTCCACCAAACGATCGTGCGCACCTTTTACTGGATGTTCCTGTCTGTCGGGCTGAAGCTGATCTTGGGTTTGATCGGCGCCACGCTTTTGAATGCGGCCGTGCCGGGGCGGGGATTGTTCCGCGTCTTGGTGATGCCGCCGTGGATTATTCCGATGGCGATTGGCATGATCGGCTGGCTTTGGCTTTATAACGGCTATTTCGGTGTGCTGTCGGGCACCATGATGTCGCTGGGCATCACGGACGGCCCGTTTGAATTCCTCGCATACAAGCAGTCCGCATTTTATTCTGCCGTTGTGGCTGATGTCTGGGTCGGCACGCCCATGGTCACGCTATTCTTTCTGGCGGCCATGCAAGGTGTCAGCCGTGATCTATACGAGGCGGCATGGGTCGACGGGGCAGGGCGCTGGTATCGGTTCCGCCGTATCACCATCCCGCAGATCATGCCGGTGATTGTGTCGATGTCGCTGTTGTCCGCCATTTTTACCTTCAACAGCTTTGAGATCATCTGGATCCTGACCGAAGGCGGCCCGCGCAGTGCCACAACCACCTTGATCGTGGACACTTACAAGACCGCAATCAGCAACTTTAAATTCGGCGAAGGATCGGCACGCGCTGTGATCATTGTAATCCTGCTTGGCATCTTTTCCCTGCTGTATCTGAACGTGCTGAAATACGTAAACCGCAAGTACGGGACCAAGTAAGATGATGGATAAATACACAAAACTGCAGATGGCAGGCATCTATTTGGCGATCACTGTTTTCCTGATCTTCATCCTGCTTCCGTTCTTTGAAATGTTCATGGCGTCACTGCGCCCGTTGAACCACCTGTTCCGCAGCCCCTATCAGTTCTGGTCTGATGACTTTAGCTTTCAGGCGTATAGCGACATGTGGGAAACGGTGCCGCTGCTGGGGCGCTACATCTTCAACTCCGTCTTTATCGCGACCTCTGTGACCTTGATCACGATGGTGTTCGTGGTGCCTGCGGCCTACGCCTATGCGCGGCTCGACTTTCCGTTCAAGAACGGCTCGCTCGCGATTTTTCTGGGTGTGAACATGTTTACGGGCGCGGTTCTTTTGATCCCGCTCTACCGTGTGTTGCGGTCAATGAGCCTGCTGAACACCTACTGGGCGATGATCATCCCCGGTGTGGCGTTCTTGATCCCGACGGGCATCTGGTTGCTGCGCTCCTACCTTGAGAAAATCCCGCGTGAGCTGGAAGAAGCGGCATTCGTTGATGGCGCATCCCGTATGTACACGCTGCGCCGTGTCGTGCTGCCGCTTGCAACGCCGGGTCTGATTGTTGTCGGGACTGCCGTGTTCATCGGCGCCTATGCCCAGCAATTTCTGTTCGCGATCACGTTCAACCAGCAACGTGAACTTCAACCCCTGCCAGCCGGTCTGTTTGAATTTATCGGCTATCAGGATGTCACTTGGAACCAGATGATGGCCGCTGCTTTGACAGGCATTCTGCCTGTCATGGTCATTTTCTTGTTCCTTCAAAAATACCTCGTGGCGGGTCTGACGGCCGGTGCGGTCAAAGAATAGCCAACAAAACCAACTAAGGGAGACGACTATGAAATATTCAAAAATGACACTTGGTGCTTTGCTTTTGTCCAGTGCGGCCGGCATGGCCGCGGCAGACAGCCACGCAACTGAACTGCACTTTATCATGTGCGGCGGCGAAGTCCGTGATGCCGATCAGGCTGTTGTGGATCAGTTCATCGCCGACAACGACGGCGTGACCGTCAACCTTGAGGCCGTGCCGTGGGGCACATGTCAGGACAAATCGCTGACGCTGGCTGCCGCGGGTGATCCGCCATCCATCGCCTACATGGGGTCGCGCACATTGCGCCAGTTGGCTAACAATGACCTGATCGTTTCAGCCGAGATTGACGCCGCAGCGCCGTATCAGACGGGTGTTCTGAACACCGTCACGATCGAGGGCGAAACATGGGGTTACCCGCACGCGTTCTCCACCAAGGCACTGTATATCAACTGTGATATCGTGGAAGCATCTGGTCAGGAATGTGCTGCACCCGCAACTTGGGATGACATGTACACAATGGCCAAAGGCGTTGTGGACAACACAGATGCCGCTGGTGTCGGCCTTGCGGGCAAAGACTTTGACAACACAATGCACCAGTTCCTGAACTATCTGTATTCAAACGGTGGCGTTGTGATTGATCCGACGACGGGCGAAAACAAGCTCGATAGCCAGCAGACCCGCGAAACGCTGGAATTCTACGGCAAGCTGGTATCCGTGGCCCAAGAAGGTCCAACCGCGTGGGAACGTGACCAGCTGAAGGATCTGTTCAACGACGGCAAGATCGCGATGTTTGTTCAGGGTCCATGGGGCTACGGTCAGCATAATGATGACATCAACCAACTGGTTGCACCTGTTCCAGCTGGTCCATCGGGGACAAGCGGTTCGATCCTGATCACCGATTCCATCGTTGTGTTCAAAGGATCCGGCCACGAAGAGCTCGCGCATGAACTGGCCCAGCGTATCACATCGGGTGACGCACAATATGACCTTGATAGCTCTTGGGGTCTGACGCCGATCTATGACTATGCCGCATTGGGCAAAGATGATCTGTATTACTCAGAAGGCATCTGGCCAACATTCACCGGTTCCATTTCCACCGGTGGTCCAGAGCCAATCGTCGAAGACTTCAAATCGTTGCAGTCTGTCTTCACCAACATGGTGCAGGGCATCATCCTAGAGGATGACACAGTCGACAATCTGGTCACGATTGCTGGCGAAGAACTGGACGACGCACTTTAAGGCGTACCTCCCTGTTCCGGGCGGCCAGTCATTTGGCTGCCCGGGACACATTCCTAACAACCCTATCAACGATTGGACGGATCCATGGCGACGCTTTCTTTGAATGCCATCAACAAGTCTTTTGGCGCGGCCAAGGTGCTGCATGACATCAGCCTCGCGATTGAGGACAAGGAATTTATCGTCTTCGTTGGTCCCTCGGGCTGCGGTAAGTCGACCCTGCTGCGCATCATTGCAGGTCTCGAAGAGGCAACGGCCGGATCCATCGTCATCGGAGGCGAGGACGTGAGCGCGGCCCCGCCTGTGGAGCGCGGTATTTCAATGGTGTTCCAATCCTACGCGCTTTACCCCCATTTAACTGTCTATGAAAACATCGCCTTTCCATTGCGTGTGCAAAAGCTGGAAAAGGCGGATTTGGACGCCCGTGTGCAACGCGCGGCCAGCATCCTGCAATTGACGGATAAACTGCAACTCAAGCCCAGACAGCTGTCGGGTGGACAACGCCAGCGGGTCGCGATCGGACGGTCGATTGTGCGCAACCCCAAGGTGTTTTTGTTTGACGAGCCGCTATCCAACCTTGATGCCGCCTTGCGTGGCGACATGCGTGTTGAGCTTAGCCAGCTGCACCGCGATCTGGATGCGACCATGGTTTACGTGACCCACGATCAGGTCGAGGCAATGACAATGGCCGACCGGATCGTCGTTCTGAACGGCGGGCATGTCGAACAATTCGGCACCCCGATGGAGCTTTACCACCATCCAAAGACGAAATTTGTGGCCTCGTTCATCGGCCAACCCAACATGAACCTGATCCCTGCGACTGTGGTCGGCGTGGATGCATCGGGGATCAAGGTGGACATGAAGGGCGGGCATCAAATGGTGCTGCCTGTCGAGGCCGCGACCGTCAACGTGGGCGATCAGGTTGAGGTCGGCATTCGCCCTGAACATGTGCAGATTGGCAATGGCGGGCTGAATATCGCGGTCAACGTGCTGGAACGTCTGGGTGGTGCAACGATTGCCTATGGCACCATCGGTGGCGACACGCGGTTCTGTGCGTCCCTGTCAGGTGACGCGGTGATCACCGAAGGTGCGCCCTTGATGCTTCAGGTCGCGCCCGAGGCCTGCCACGTCTTTGACGCTAGCGGTGATGTATTGCGTCGCAAATCCGCGCCCGCGCTTGTTGCTTAAGGAAAAGCCGATGAAAATCGTCACAGCCGGACTTGGTTTGCGCGCCGCACATGTCCTTTCGATCTTGAAAGAGGCGATGCCAGAGGCAGAGTTGGTCGGCTATTGCGATCCGCAACCCGCCTCTGTGCTCGAGGTTGAGGGCGCGACATTTGATGATGATGCGGCCCGCGCGCTGATCCCTGATCAGGTGTTCCCCGGTGTGCCTGACGCGCCCAAGGTTGCCACGTTGCGCGCCGGATTTACCGCATGCGCGGACATGCGTCGCATCACACCGCGGTTTGACGATGTTGCCGGAATGCTGGCTGCGACCAATCCGGATTTGTTTTTCGTAGGCTCGCCCAACAGTTTTCACTTGGATCACATCAAGGCTGGCCTGTCGGCAGGTGTGCGCATTTTCACGGAAAAACCTGTGGTCACAACCAAACAGGACACGATGGAATTGGCGGCCCTTTTGGCGGAACATGGCACGGATCAGGTTATGGTCGGGCTTGTCCTGCGGTATTCACAACACATGATCGATTTGCGCGCGGTGCTTGATGATTTGGGGCCAATTGTTTCGATGGAAGCCAATGAACATATCGCGCCCTATCACGGTGCGTTTTTCATGCGCGACTGGCGGCGGATGGTGGCGTGGTCGGGTGGTTTCATGCTCGAAAAATGCTGCCACGATATCGACATCTATAATATGGTAACAGGGTCGCGCCCGATCAAGGTGGCAAGTTTTGGCGGGCGCAAATCCTTTGTTCCGGATAACGCCTCGTCGGGGAACCTCGAGAACGAGATTATGCATCACAAACCGTCGCTGTGGGAAAGTGTGGATGACGCGTTCCATTCCGACGGCGATATTATCGATCACCAGACGGCGTTGCTTCAATATGAAACCGGTGCGTTGCTTGCGTTTCACACCAACCTGAATGTGCCGGACGAACATCGGCGGTTTTGCGTGATGGGCACCCATGGCATGGCCGAAGGCGATTTTGTACGCGGCAACCTAAAGGCAACGTCACGCGATGGATCGGTCATTGCGGCGCATGACTACACCCAAATGAACGCCGCACAGGCGTCGGCGCATTATGGGGCCGATCACTACATGGTTAATGACATCGTCGCATTCTTGCGCGGCGATACGGCAGAACTGCCCGTCGGCGTGGTTGACGCGCTTGAGGCGGGGCTGGTCGCCATGGCGCTGGATGAGGCGCGGATCAGCGGCGCGATGATTGATCTAACTGCCACGTGGCGCGAATTTGACGGATATGGACTACGGACATGACACAAGAGACAAAGACTCCCGGCTGCTTGATGGCGGCAGAAGCGGCGCAATGCCTGACCGTATTTACAGCGTCAGCGGTGCAAAACATGCCAGCGATCGCAATGCCGAACGCGATCTACACGGTTGCGCGTGGGTCGTCGGATGCGGCCGCGAATATCCTGTCGTATGAATTCATGCGCGAACTAGGTATCCCGGTAACATCGCTGCCACCTTCAATCTTTTCCATCGGGGATGGCGTTGCAATGCACGGCGCGGCGGCCCTTGTGATTAGTCAATCGGGCGCGAGCCATGACCTTGTCCTATCTGCCAAAGGTGCGTCCAAGACGGGGGGCACCGTGCTGGCGATCACGAATGCACAAGACAGCCCGGTCGAAGGTGTCGCCGATGTGACATTGCCCATTGGGGCGGGTCCCGAATTGGCGGTGCCAGCGACCAAATCGGTTATTGGGTCTGTTGCCGCGGGCATGGCGTTGCTTGGTCAATTGAAGCCGGACTATGCCGCCAAGGCACAACATGCCGCCAAGGCGGCCGCGACGGCGACGCTGCCTGTGGCGCAGGCTGAGGCGCTGCAATCGGCTTTCCTACGCGCGCGCCACGTCTATGTCATCGGGCGTGATACCGGTTACGGTGCCGCACATGAGGTTGCGTTGAAACTGAAGGAATGTTGCGCCGTCCACGCCGAGGCCTATTCGAGCTCAGAGGTGCTACACGGTCCGCTGCAACTTGCCACAAACCCGTTGATGGTGCTGATGCTGGATACCGGACTGGCCGATATCCAAGACAGTCTTGACCAAGCCGAGGCGCGGTTCCGGTCGGTCGATTGCGACGTCCACCGCGTCCGTTTGTCCGATCTGGGGGTCGATGGTGTGACACCTGCGGCAGCCGCGGCGGTTTTGTTGGCGATGATGTACCCTGTGATCTTGAACACAGCGCTCGCATTGGGGCATGACCCCGACACACCCGAAACCCTGTCAAAGGTGACGCAAACAACATGACCGATGATCTAACACACTGGGCGACATGGCGCGAAATTCACAGCCAGCCGGATGTGTGGCGTGGCTGGGCGGATTCGCTTGATGTCGCGGGTTTGCGCGACTGGATCGCGGCCCAGGATTTCGAAGAGGTGTGGTTTTGTGGGGCAGGTACCAGCGCCTATATCGGTGATATCATCGCCGCGTCGATCAAAGGGACGCGGTCTGTTCCCAGTACTGATCTGGTCGCCGATCCGGCACATGTGTTGTACGGAGCACGTCCGCTGGTGGTCAGCTTCGGGCGGTCAGGCAATAGCGCCGAAAGCATCGGCACACTGGACGCGCTGGATGCATTGGCACCCGATGCGCCGCGTCTGCATATCACTTGTAATAAGGACGGCGCATTGGCCACCCGCACCGCATCCGGACCTGTAAAGGTCATTGTGTTGCCTGATGCCACGCATGACGCGGGCTTCGCCATGACGTCCAGCTTCTCGACGATGTTGCTGACGGCGCTCGCCTTGTTTGACGCCCCTTGCGATGTGGCGGGACGGCTGCGTGCGCTTGCCGATCAGCTGGACGAGCTGCTGCCGGTTTTCGCTAGCGGCGTGCGACCTGCGCGTGCCGTGTACGTTGGCGCGGGGCCGCTGACCTTTGCCGCACGCGAGGCCGCGTTAAAGGTGATGGAACTATCCGCGGGGCAAATCCCCGCGCTTTGGGACAATACGCTCGGGTTCCGTCATGGGCCGAAGTCATTTGTGACCGACACAACAGCCATCACAATCTTCCAAAGCCCGCAGGCGCCGACACAAGATTACGACAGTGATCTTGCGGCCGAACTACGCCAGCAATTCCCACACGCCACGATCGAGACTGCTGGCCCCGCTGGTGATATCGCGTTTGACATGCCATTCGGGGCGGCTTGGGCTGCGCCATTATGCGTGGCTGCTGCGCAAATCCGCGGTGTGCTCTGGGCGCACGGGCTTGGCCTGAACGTGGATGATCCGTTCACAGGGCGAGGCACGCTAAGCCGCGTTGTCGCGGATGTTAAGCTGTATCCGGTGACATCATGACATCAATCGGTATCGACCTTGGCGGCACGAAAATCGAAACCCAGCTGTTTGATGATGACTGGGCGGTTGTTGCACGCCAGCGGGTCGATACACCGCAAGACTATGATACGTTGGTCACGACAGTCGCCGCGCAGATCGGGTGGGCCGTGGCCCAAACGGGTGGCAATACCCCTGTCGGGGTTGGTGCCGCTGGTTTGATTAATCTCGCCGATGGTCTGGCGCTAACGGCCAACCTTCCGGCGACGGGGCATCCGTTCCCCGCGGATATTGCAAAGGCCGCCGGACAGCCTGTGACCTACGTCAACGATTGCCGCGCGCTCGCTTTGTCAGAAGCAGTTTTCGGGCAGGGTAAGGACCACCGCACGGTCATGGCCTTGATCCTTGGAACGGGGGTTGGCGGCGGGATTTCGGTGGACAAACGCATCCTGCAAGGACCGACACTGACGGGGGGGGAGTTTGGCCACACAGCCGCACCTGCCGATCTGGTCGTGCGGCATAACCTGCCGATCTTGCAATGCGGGTGCGGCCGCATAGGCTGTATTGAGACATATATCGCGGGTCCGGGCCTTTCGCGGTTGGCGGCACATATGACGGGGCAGAATGTGACCCCGAAACAAATCGCGCAGGCGCGGCATGGTGACATGGCGGGTGTCTGGTCGGTCTGGTGTGACTTGACGGCAAGCCTGTTGCACACGCTGACCCTGACGGCTGATCCCGATGTGATCGTGCTGGGTGGTGGCCTGACCTGTATCGACGGGATGGTTGATGATCTGACATCCGCTGCATCCGCCATGCAATTCGCGGGCTTTGGCATGCCGCCGCTTGTTTTAGCGCAGGGTGGCGACACCAGCGGGGGGCGTGGTGCCGCCTATGCAGCATGGCAAGACCATCAAAATGACTAAGGTTTTGTGTGATATCATCAGCCGCAATCGCGCGGGCCAGCGGGCTGCAATCCCCTCCGTTTGCTCGGCCCAATCTGATGTTTTGCGCGCCTCCCTGATCATGGCAGAACGGCTGGACCGCCATATCGTGATCGAGGCCACGTCAAATCAGGTCAACCAAGATGGCGGCTACACTGGCATGACACCTGCGGGGTTCATCAGCTTTGTCAACGGGTTGGCGGATGACGCTGATGTGGCACGCGAACGCATCATCTTTGGCGGTGATCATCTGGGGCCACAGGCGTGGCGCAATTTGGATGCGGATGCGGCACTGGCGAAGGCCGATATCATGGTGCGTGACTACGTCGCCGCAGGGTTTGGCAAAATTCACCTCGATTGTTCGGAAGGATGCGCAGGCGAGGCAGCCCAGCTTTCGGATGCACAAACAGCGGCCCGTTCGGCAAGGCTGGCGCGTATCTGTTGTCAGACACATGATGATCTAATGTTCGTGGTCGGGACAGAGGTGCCGTCACCCGGCGGCGCGCGTATGGATGAAGATGCGGATATTCCGCCCACCGCGCCGACAGCGGCGCGTGACACGCTGTTGGCGCATGACGCATCGTTTGGTGATATGGCGGGGCTTATCGGGGGATTGGTCGTCCAGCCGGGTGTGGAATTCAGCCCGACAGCCGTGCATCACATGCCACTTGATCGTGACCCGCAGCTGCGCGCCGCGCTTGCTGATCATCCCCACGTCTGCCTAGAGGCACATTCAACCGACTACCAAGACCCGGCCGTGTTTCCGCGTCTGGCAGAGCTTGGGTTCGCCTTTCAAAAGGTGGGGCCAGCCCTTACTTTTGCTTACCGTCATGCGCTTTACGCGTTGGATCAATTGCGTCCGACCAAAGGCGCGCTTCAGGCCGCAATGGAAGCGGTGATGGTGGCAGACGCCAAACATTGGCAGGGCCATTACGCCGGTGATGATGCCGCATTATACGCACAGCGTCATTTCGGATTGGCAGATCGTATTCGGTATTACTGGCCACAGCTTGCGGCACGTGCTGCGCTGCGGGAACTGATGGATGAAAGCACGCCTCCATTCTCCGACGCCATGTTGTCCACCGTGTTTGATCAGCCTACACTGGACCACGCCGAAGCGTTGCGCGGCGGGCAAGTGCAAAGGTTGATTGACGCGCAAATCGAATGTGCATTGGCCCCCTATTTCTTTGAGGAAACGGCATGACGGATATTTGGATCGAGCCGGACACAGTTTTCGATGGCCAAGCGCTTCGGTCGGGTTGCGCGGTGCGGGTCGTCGACAATCGCGTGGCCGAGATTGCAGATGATCATGCTTCGGGCGCTGTCCACCGTATCGCCGGGTGCCTTGCGCCGGGGTTTGTTGATCTTCAGGTGAACGGTGGCGGCGGTGTGATGCTGAACACCTCCCCCACCAAAGCGGGGATTGAGACAATCGCTGCCGCTCACCGTCAATTCGGTACATTTGCGGTTATGCCGACCGTGATCACGGATCAGCCGGATGTTCTGGATGCAGCGGCGCACGCGGCCATCGCTGCCAAAGACGACTACAGCATTGTCGGGCTACATATCGAAGGGCCGCATATCTCCGCCAAACGGCGCGGGACGCATAACCCCGCCTATATCCGTGATTTGGATGCGCGCACGATGGATGTCGTGACCTACCTGCGCGCACAGGATGTGACTGTGATGATCACCCTCGCACCAGAGGCGGCGACGACAGAACAGATTGCAACGTTGTCCGGGATGGGCGCGATTGTGTCTATCGGTCACACCGATGCGCCCGCCGCTCTGGCCGAGGCTGCGATTGCTGCGGGCGCGCGTTGCGCGACACATCTTTTCAACGCGATGTCCCCAATGGAAGGCCGTGCGCCCGGAACTGTCGGCACCATCATCAATTCGCAGCTTCATGCTGGTATCATTTGTGACGGGCATCACGTGGATGACCGGATGATCGCGCTTGCGTTGCGCGCACGTCCTGCGCCGGATTTGATGTTCCTTGTGTCCGACGCGATGGCGACTGTCGGTGGTCCCGACCATTTTGATCTTTATGGCCAAGACGTGCGTTTGGATAACGGACGCCTGATTAACCAAGAGGGCAATTTGGCGGGCGCCCATATTACCCAAGCCCACGGCATAGCACGATTGGTCGCACATGTCGGCGCCACGCCAGAGGCCGCATTGCGCATGGCGATCACGACGCCAGCCAAAGTCGTCGGACAAGATCACCGTGCGGTGTTGATCGGCCAAAATGTGCAAAATCTGAACCTGCTGTCTGATCAGTTGGCGCAAACGCGACCCTTTACGGATGTGTTCGCACAGGCCGTGGCGCACGATGCCGCAGAATAGCCGCTTTACGTTCGAAATCTGTGTGGAGACACCCGAAGCAATCAAGGCATCAGCCGCGTTCGCCGACCGGATTGAACTATGCGGCGCATTGGATGTGGGCGGTATCACGCCTGATATCGGGATGATGGAGCTGGCTGCTGCCAGTGGCGTCGAAACCCACGTGCTGATCCGCCCGCGCAGTGGTGATTTTGTGATGTCGCCCGATGATGTTTCCGCGTCCGTGGGTGCCATCACGGCGGCCCGTCAATTGGGCCTGCGGGGTGTTGTCATCGGCGCCGAACGGAACGGTGCGTTGGATCAAAAGGCGCTTGAGGCGATGATCGACGCCGCTGCGGGGATGGATGTGACGCTGCACCGTGTGGTCGATGTTGTTGATGATCCAGAGGGTGCTGTGGATGCGGCCGTGGCCCTTGGGATGGTGCGTATCCTGACATCTGGCGGAGCAAAATCGGCTTCTTCGGGCATCGACGGGTTGAACCGGCTTCATGCGCGGGCTGCGGGGCGGATTGAAATCATGGCAGGCAGCGGTGTGAACAGCACCAATCTGCCTGACCTGATCACAGCGACCCCGGTCACATCATTCCACGCATCCTGCACCCGTCAGGCGCCGTTCGATCCACGGTACGGGGCCGCGGGGTTCGGGCAAACCATGCGCGTATTTGATCCGGTCGAGGCCGCCAAGATCGCGGCATATCTGCGATCGCCAACATCAGGGTCCCACACTTCATGACTGACACTTGGGCCTTACGGCTGGTATTTTGGCTGCAACCTTTGGCACTGGGCGCGTGGTTTCCACGTATCCCACAGGTGCAACACAGCATCGGGTTGAGCGAAGGCACCCTGGCTTTCGCGCTGATCGGAATGCCCATCGGCCTGTTGATCGCACTTATCTTTGGCAGCAAATTGGCGGCCCAGTTGGGCACACGTGGTTTGCTGACGGTTGGCTTGACCAGCTATCTTGCCGCGATGCCGTTGCCCGCCTTTGCCACATCTGGTCCGATGTTGTTCGCCGCACTTGGGGTCGCGGGCATGTGCATGGCTATCGCACAACTTGCGTTGAACGTCACAGCATCCGAAGTTGAGGCGCGCAGCGTCCGCCCCATCATGAATAGCTGTCACGGGTTTTGGGCAATCGGGGTGCTGTTGGGGTCGGCCATTGGCGCAACCATGGCAGAAATCCGCGTGACGCCGGGGCTCGCCATGTTGATCGTCAGTGCCACGAGCCTGACACCGCTGATTTTTTGCGCGTGGCAAGTCACCGACTACCCATTGCCCGCGGCCGAGAAAGCGCAAACCACGGAGCCAAAGCCGTCCAAGCCATTGATCTATATCGCATTGTTCGGCTTCGGGGTCGCGATGACCGAAGGGGCGATGGCGGATTGGTCGGCGGTCTTCATGACAAATATCTTTGATGCCTCACCGGGTGTGGCAGGGGCTAGCTATACGGTGTTCGCGCTTTGTGTGGCGCTGGGCCGGTTTCAGGGTGACGCGCTCAAGGCACGCTATGCCGTTGATAATCTGGCGCAATGTCTTGTCGCGATTGCACTGACAGGGCTGTTTGTGACGCTGACCAGCCCGTTCATCTGGCTGTCATTCATCGGCATTGCGTTGCTGGGGCTGGGCGTTTCATTGGGGTTCCCGCTGGCGGTCAGTGCGGCTAGCGGTCTGCGTGGGCGATCCAGTGCGGGCAATGTCGCGATCCTGACCCAGCTAACGTTGTGTGGTTTTCTGATCGGCCCGCCCATGATCGGTTTGATCGCGGAACTGGGCAATATGCGGCTTGGCCTTGCGGCGCTGTGTCCGGCGCTATTGCTTGCGCTGGTGTTTGCGCGGGCGTTGAAACCACAGGCCGCCACATCGTCGGACGGCCTCTGATCGTCTGCGTTTAACGGCAGCCTTTGACCGCAAAGGCACGGTTGAGTTTACGCAAATCACGCGTCGCGGCAGCACCGGTCAGGTCACCTGCAATCGAATTGACACCGCCTGAAATTTCATCGGCTTGATTGTCAGACGCCAGCATTTCCACAAGGCCAATTGCGCTGTCGACCGTCGCGTCGTCGCGTGCTTGCGTGGCTTTACCGATCTTGCGGGCGATGTCTGTGCAGCTCATGCTGGCGATGGGAATTTGCGTCGTCGCACAGGCAGCAAGCCCGAGGATTGTGGCGGAAAGGATCACGGCGAGTGTCATTTTTTGGGTGTTCATTTTGGATTTCCTTTGGGTGTTATTGGGCATCAAGCCAGCGCGTGATGTCATTGAGGACGTCCACCGACATGGTGGTTTCAATATCCTCATATTCAGACGGCAGGCCGGTAGCGGAGGGTTGGAACAAGTGGTTCATGCCTGCGATCACGCGGACATCTGAGCGGGAGTTTTGCAACGCGGCCTGCATAACGGGGGCCATTTTCGCAGCCGCAGGGCAGGCGCATACAGATGGGATCATCGCAGAGGTGCTGACCGAGCTTGTGATGGGGCCAGTCGCGGGTGTGATCATCGGCCTGGGGTTCGCCAAAGCGATGGATTGGGTCCAAGACCGCGACTACATGAACGAGGCGGCGGGCGGCGTGGCCTTTGTCGCAGCGGCCTTTACGGTGTATTTGCTGGCTGCGCAAATTCACGGCAACGGATTTATCGCGGCGTTTGTAGCTGGGATGGTGTTTAGCAATACATACCGGCACGACATCCACTTTATTTCCAAATTCATGGAAGGGGCGGGGCAAATCCTAACGATGCTCGCGTTCTTTGCATTTGGCGCATTCCTGCTGCCTGACGGGATTGGGCATATGACCGTTTCGACAGTCGTCCTTGCCCTTGCCTTCCTAACAGTGGTGCGGGTGTTCCCGATTGTCGTGTCCCTTACGGGCACGGGGTTGCCGATGCGCGACAAATTGTTCTTGGGCTGGTTCGGGCCAAGGGGGCTGGCGTCGATCCTGTTCACATTGCTGATGTTGGAGGCATTTGACCTGCCGACGGAACCCGAACTGTTGGCCTGCGTTTCGCTGACCGTGGGGTTGTCGGTTCTGCTGCACGGGATGTCATCGGTGCCGCTGTCGCTGCGCATCGGGGCAAAGCCGGAAAAGAACCGGCCATAAGGCCAGCACAATCACAATGTCTTGGGAGGTACCATGGCAGTCCCTAGGGGAATCGAACCCCTCTTTCCAGGTTGAAAACCTGGCGTCCTAACCGATAGACGAAGGGACCGCACTTGGTAGGGCGCTTTTAGAAAAAGGTGCGCCTAAGGGCAAGAGGAAAAATGCAAAAAAGTGTGTTGATTTTTGCCCTTTTGAAATGCCGCATAAAATAAGGGTTTTTAGGCGGGGGCCGCATCCTCCAGCCGCAGCTGTGGGGACTGGCGTCCTTGCCATGTGTTGATTTCCAGACGTCCCGCCAGATGGAATCGGGCGCCGTTATGTCCGGTGAGCATTGGCCCTAAGGGCCCGTCCATCGCGCCAAAGCTGATGGCATCAATCCGTGCGCCCAACCCGTCGCCAAAGGTCAACTTCAGATGGTTCGCGCCGACTTGTTTGGCGAACAGGATTTGCACATCGGGAAAGGCAAAACGCGGGGCAGGGGCGCCCGCGCCGAACGGGCCCGCCTGTTCAATCTGCTGGATCAATTCGACCGTTGCAGCACCCGGCATCAAGATACCATCAAGCCGCAGGTCAGCCGGACCGATCTTATCCGCGCCCTGTTTTGCCAACAACTCACCCAGCCGCGCCATTGCGGCGTCCAATTGGTCCGCGGCGACTGTTAGACCCGCGGCCATCTTGTGCCCGCCACCCTTTAGCAGCGCGCCATCGGCCGCACAGCGTTGGATCGCAGCGCCTAGGTCGATGCCCGACACCGACCGACCGGACCCTTTGCCAACCCCGTCTTCGTCGATGCCAATCACCACAGCGGGCCGGTTTGTCGCCTCTTTCAGGCGGGCGGCGACGATGCCGACAACGCCGGGATGCCAGCCCTTGCCCGCAGCCCACACCAGCGGCCCGTCCAAGCCCCGATCGGTCGCTTGATCCATGGCAAGGTCACGCACGGCGGCCTCAACCTCGCGGCGTTCTGTGTTTAGCTCATCAAGTTTGGCCGCCATCGCTTCGGCCTCGCGCGGGTTGTCGGTGGATAGCAGACGCGCGCCAAGGTCCGCCTTGCCGATCCGCCCGCCCGCGTTGACGCGTGGACCAAGCAGGAAGCCAAGGTGATAGCTGCTGGGCGCTTCGTTCATGCCGGCCACATCCGCAAGCGCCGTGATCCCGATCCGCTGTCTGCGCCCCATCACGGTCAGCCCTTGGCGCACCAATGCGCGGTTCACGCCGATCAGCGGGGCCACATCTGCCACCGTCGCCAGCGCCACCAAATCCAGCATCGCCATCAGGTCGGGGCCTTTTGCGCCGTCCGCCTTCATCTGGCGGTTCGCCTCGACCAGCATCAGGAACACGACGGCGGCAGCGCAAAGATGCCCTAAATCGCCGTCTTCGTCCTGTCGGTTGGGGTTCACGACAGCATGGGCATCGGGCAGGGTTTCACCGCCCAAGTGGTGATCCAGCACGATCACATCTGCACCCTTTGCGGCCGCGATTGGCCCATGGGACAGGGTTCCGCAATCAACGCAGATGATCAGGTCGTGATCAGCGGCCAGCGCCATCATCGCCTCATCATTGGGGCCGTAACCTTCGTCAATCCGGTCGGGGATATAGAGCGTGGCAGGCAGCCCCATGTCGCGTAGCCACGTGATCAATAGCGCAGCAGACGATCCACCATCCACGTCATAATCCGCGAAAATTGC
>JAQXEG010000031.1 GCA_029250945.1 Yoonia sp. | reverse complement strand
GCTTCATCTCACGAAAAACGCCTTCACGCTGAAGTTTCTTTTTCAGAGCACGCAACGCCTGATCGACGTTGTTATCACGAACACTAACCTGCATGTGGTTTTCACCACCTCTCTAAGTTGAATTTGCAAAATTGCAGGAAGTGGGCGTGTAGCAAACCCGCCCTAGTTTGTCTAGGGTGTAGCCAAGCCAGCGAAAGGACGCGCCATGCCCGCCTATAATCCTGATCCGATGTTGATTGCCCTATTGGACGCCGCAGAGGTCCATGTGCCGTTTGATGGCTGGTCCCAGACCACGTTTGATGCCGCCGTCGCCGAAGTGGGCATGAACCCTGCCCATGCAAAAACGCTTTGTCCGCGTGGGGCGGCGGACCTTGCTGTGGCTTATCACCTGCGCGGTGATGCGCGGATGGTGGCCGCATTGGATGCCGATGATCTTGACGAAATGCGGTTTCGCGACCGTGTGGCTCATGCGATCAGGGTGCGGCTGGCGGACGCCGATAAGGAAATCGTGCGTCGGGGTTCCGCGTTATTTGCGCTGCCGCATATGGCCGCCGATGGGGCCAAGCTGATTTGGGGCACCGCCGATGCGGTCTGGACCGCGCTGGGGGATACGTCCAACGATGTGAATTGGTACACCAAACGCGCCACATTGTCAGCGGTTTACGGATCGGTTGTATTGTTCTGGTTGGGCGACGATGGCACGGGTTTGGATGATTTTATCGACCGCCGGATCGACAACGTCATGCAGTTTGAAAAGGTAAAGGCACAGGTCAACAAAAACCCCTTGCTTAAGCCGCTGACCGGCCCGCTGGCGCGTATGGCCAGCATGATCAAGGCACCCGCGCGCATTCCTGACGTCGACCTTCCCGGCGTTTGGCACGACCCGAAATAGGAAAACAAAATGCCATTGCCGACCACACAAACCGTTGTCGAGATTACCCAACACGGCGAACCCGACGTTCTGGTGCCGACATCGCGCCCTGTGCCGCAACCGCGGTATGGTGAGGTGCTGATTAAACTGGCCTATGCGGGGGTGAACCGCCCCGATGCGCTGCAACGTGCTGGGCTGTATAATCCGCCACCGGGTGCAAGCGATCTGCCTGGCCTTGAGGGCGCGGGCGAGGTGGTGGCCGTTGGTGATGGGGTTACGGGGATTGTCTTGGGTGACGCAGTGTGCGCGTTGCTGCCCGGTGGGGGCTATGCCGAATATGCCACTGCACCTGCCGCCCATTGCCTGCCTGTGCCCGCAGGGCTGAGCCTGAAGCAGGCGGCCTGCCTGCCCGAGACATTCTTTACCGTCTGGTCCAACGTGTTCATGCGCGGCGGGCTGCAAGCGGGCGAACGCTTCCTTGTGCACGGCGGCAGTTCGGGCATTGGGACGACAGCCATTCAGTTGGCTGCGGCGTTTGGCGCGCGGGTGTTTGCGACGGCTGGGTCTGACGAAAAATGCACGGCCTGTCGTGATCTGGGGGCTGAGGTGGCGATCAATTATCGCGACGCTGATTTCGTGCAGGTGATGCGTGATCATGACCGCGCTGATCTGATCCTCGACATGGTGGGTGGCCCATATATGCAGCGCAATATCAAGGCGCTCGCGAATGACGGACGCCTTGTTCAGATTGCATTTTTGCAAGGGTCCAAGGCTGAGTTGAACATGATGGAGGTCATGACCCGCCGGTTAACCCTAACGGGTAGCACGCTGCGGCCGCAGTCGGATTTGGCCAAGGCATGCATTGCAGATCAATTGAGCGAACAGGTTTGGCCGCTGCTATCTGCTGGTACAGTCGCGACCGTGATGGATCAGGAATTTGATCTGGCGGATGCGGCGGCGGCGCATACCCGCATGGAAAGCTCTGCCCATATCGGGAAGATTGTCCTCAAGGTATAAGCCGCCTCCGGCGGGAGTATTTTGGCAAAAAGCGAAGCTGGTCTAGGTGCGCGATTTTTCAAAATCAGACCAAGCGGCAAGCAGCTTGTCGATGTCAAAATCGGCCTTGCGCGCGGGTTCCAAAATGATGTTCTCGGTATTGAGCAGTTTCTGGATAGCGTCCTTAAGCGTCGGGATCACCTCTGGCGGGACGACAAGGCCGCCGTGGCGGTCAGCATGCACAAGATCCCCTTCGGATACTTTCATGCCGCGGATATTGACCGTGCCGCCAAGGCTGCAGACATGGACAAACGCGTGGCTTGGCCCGATTGAACCCGCGATGACGGGGAAGCCATCTGGCATGTCGCCAAGATCGCGCATCACGCCATTGGTCAGCGCGCCAGCCATACCAAGCCCCTTGTGCACCGTCGTGTGCACCTCGCCCCACCATGCAGAAACGCAATGGGGTTCATCGACATCCTCGACCACGGCGATTGCGGGGCGCGGCCCGTCGGCCATCGTGCGGAAATAGTCGAGGCGGCGGGCGCGGATCACATCGGGGGCTTCGGTCGGTGCCGCGCGGCCTGCGATTTGTGCGGTGCGGGCAAAGCCCACAATCGCGGGCGCATCGGCATCGGATGAAAACATCGTGCCTTTGGTGTAGCCGTCAAACCCACGCTGGCCCTGCGCCACTTCGATTGCGTTGCACACTGTGGGTGTGTCCACCTTTTGCATCAGCTCCAAGAGCCCGTCGGGAAGTGTCATGTCAGCCATTGCATAAGTGCCTTATTGGTCAGTTGCGGTTGTTCAAGCGTGGGCAAATGCCCCGCGCCGGGGATGATTTTAAGCGTTGCGTTCGGGATCAGGTCAGCCATCAGTGTGTGCCGATGCACGGGGCATAGCGCGTCATCTTCACCACATAAAACCAGCGCCGGAACGTCGACCTTGCGCAGGGTGTCCTGTTGATCTGGCCGGGTTTGTAGCGCGCGCGATTGCTGGACAAAGGCCTTGGGCCCAATGGTTTCGGCCATAGCCATGCACAGATCAAGGATTGCGCCTTGGTTTGGACCATCAGCAAGGTAATTCGGCTTCATTTCCTCGCGCATGACGCGGCGTAGGTCACCTGCAATTGCGGCGGTGATTTGTGGTTCGCGTCCGGCCGCGATCTTGGGGTATTCTGCCTTTGGGTTGGTATCCAAAAGGGCGATCCGGCTGATCCTTTCCGGTGCTTGTGCCATGATTTCCATCGCTACGATCCCGCCCATCGACAGCCCCGCGAGGGCGAATTTTGGGGGCGCCGTTGCAAGGATGTTCTCGGCAATTTGCGTGACGGTGTCGCCAGTGAGCGGCGCAATCATCACGGATCGCGTGGCGGAGAATACAGAAACTTGCGGCGCAAAAAGCCGCGCATCGCACATCATGCCGGGAATCAATAACAGGGGATCAGGTGTTGTCATGCTAGCAGATTGACACGGCCTGCATACGTATGCAATTATGGTTTGAAGGGTATCATACCTTCGCGGGCCAATTCGTCAGCGCGTTCATTGTCGGGGTGACCAGCGTGGCCCTTTACCCATTCCCATTCCACCCTGTGGCGCTGCACCGCTGCGTCCAGCCGTTTCCACAGGTCTTCGTTTTTTACCGGCTTCTTGCTTGCGGTTTTCCAGCCCTTTGCCTTCCAGCCGAAAATCCACTTTGTGATCCCGTCTTTGACGTAAACGCTGTCGGTAACAACTGTCAGGGTGCTGGGGCGTTCCAGCGCCTCTAGCGCGGATATAGCGGCCATCAGCTCCATCTGGTTATTCGTCGCAAGCGCGGCACCACCGTTAAGTTCGCGGCGTTTCAATTCCGCATCACCATCGCGGGCAATCAGGATCGCGCCCCAACCGCCAGGGCCGGGATTGCCGGAACATGCGCCATCGGTATAGGCGAAAAGCTTAGTCATTTTTGTGGGCCCTCATGACGACGAACGGATCGTTTGTGCCGGCGCATCCGACCTCGGATCCTTCGGTGGTCGCGATGATCGTAAAGCCTGCGTTGGTCAAAAGGCGCCGTAACTCTGCAACGGTCAGATAGGTGTAAAGCCGGTCGATCTTATCGCGCTGCTCGCCTGTGCCGGTCTTCAATGCGATATGGATCGCGCCGCGGCTGCGCAACGCCGTGGCCAGACGCGCAATGATATCGGGAAGGTCGCTGCGTGGTGCATGCAGCAGAGCAAAGTTCGCCCAAACGCCGTCATAGGCGGCAATCATATCGACCTGATCAAACGTCAGGATGCGCGCATTGATATCATAGGTCTCATTCGCCAGCGTCACCATCCCCTGCGAGGCATCGACAGGATCGGGGAGGAAACCCGCGTCCCGCATATGGGCGGACGCACGGGCGGGACCACATCCGAGATCCAGAACCGTCCCGCCCGCGGGCAACAGATCCATAAAGGCGCGAAGACTATCGCTCGGTGTGCCTGTCGCAAATGAATCGGCGTAACGCTGCGCCGCTTTGTCGTAGAATGCGATGGTCTTGGCGTCAGGCATCAGATGACAATCGGTAACAGCGTGACGGCGACGATCGCGGTCAACAGGATGCGCAACTGCATCCACCAAGGTGGCGTCAGGCCCCAGCGCCAAAACTGCCAGTCCAGCATGAGCAGTCCGAGGAACCCTACGATCAGGTTCATTGCCGCCGCGATCGGTCCGCCCCCTGTCATTAAAAATGCCCAAAGCGCGGGGATGACCGACAGAATATATCCGATGGCGCGGTCCGTCTTTGCGGCAAATCCCCAAAGCACACCTGACATAAATGCCAATATGATCGCGCCATAGAACAGTTGGATATATGGCCCGATGAATCGGCCGCCCAATGTCATTTGCCCCCATATGGCGAGGTCCGGAAATAGGATTGTCATAGCGCCCCAAATGAAGGGGATCAAACCTGCAAGGCCCAGCAGCAGCGGTGCGCGTGGTATCTGCATCATGGGGTTATCCTTTTTTTAACAAATCGGCTTCTTCCGAGCTTAAATATGCCTCCCGGAGGGTCGGGTGGGATTAGGCCGCAGGATCACGAAGGACGCGGGGCACTTTGAATTCGACGTTCTCAACGGCGGTCTCGACGATCTGGGTCGTGACATCGTAATGGGTGCGGAATGCGTCGGTGACTTCGTTGATCAAAACCTCGGGCGCGGACGCACCGGCGGTGATGCCAATCGTCTTAATCCCGTCAAGCGCACGCCAGTCAATGTCTGTGGCACGCTGCACAAGCTGGGCATAATCACAGCCTGCGCGCGCACCGACCTCAACCAAACGTTTGGAGTTCGATGAATTGGGCGCACCCACGACCAGCATCGCATCGCATTTCGAGGCGATGGCCTTGACCGCCTCTTGGCGATTGGTGGTGGCGTAACAGATGTCTTCTTTATGCGGGCCGATGATCGCGGGGAACCGGGTATGCAGGGCTGCCACAATATCGGCGGTGTCATCAACTGACAGGGTCGTTTGGGTCACAAACGCCAGCTTTTCCGGATCGCGGGGTGTGACACGCGCGACATCCTCCACCGTTTCCACAAGCAATACCTCACCCTCAGGAAGCTGCCCCATGGTGCCGACGGTTTCGGGGTGACCTTCGTGGCCGATCATCACCATTTGCAGACCTGCATCTGCATGGCGCTGGGCCTCGATATGGACCTTGCTGACAAGCGGGCAGGTGGCATCAACATAGACCATTTCACGGGCTTGGGCGGCGGCGGGTACAGATTTTGGCACACCGTGGGCCGAAAAGATCACAGGGCGGTCGGGCGGGCATTCGTCCAGTTCTTCGACAAAGATGGCCCCTTTGTCACGCAACCCGTCGACGACGAATTTGTTGTGCACAATTTCATGACGGACATAGACGGGGGCGCCCCATTTCTCGATGGCCATCTCGACGATCTTGATCGCGCGATCAACTCCCGCGCAAAACCCGCGCGGCGCCGCAAGGTATAGGGTCAATGGTGGTTTGGTCATCGGTGTCTCCCGCGTGCTGTTCGTCCTAGATTTACGCGCAATCGGTCCAAACGAAAAGGGCTGCATGACGTATGATTGTCGCACGGCCCCGGTTCATCATGTCAGGCGGGTTTATTCGTCTGCGGCTAAGGCCGGATCGGCGTCAACGTGCGGCTCGCGTGATGGGCGGCCAACGACGTCGCGCAATTCATCCAGTTCGATGAAATTATCGCACTGGCGGCGCAGTTCATCGGCGATCATTGGGGGCTGGCTGCGGATCGTGGATACAACAGACACGCGCACGCCTTTGCGTTGCAGCGCCTCGACCAGTGGGCGGAAATCGCCGTCACCGGAAAAGATCACAACGTGGTCCAGATGCGGCGCAAGCTCCATCGCGTCAACGGCCAGCTCGATGTCCATGTTGCCCTTAACCTTGCGGCGGCCCATGCTGTCGGTGAATTCCTTGGCCGGTTTGGTGACCATGGTAAAACCGTTGTAGTTCAGCCAATCGACCAATGGCCGGATCGGCGAATACTCGTCGTTTTCGAGCAAGGCAGTATAGTAAAACGCCCGTAGCATTTTGCCACGACGCATGAATTCCGTGCGCAGCAGTTTGTAGTCGATGTCAAATCCCAGCGCCTTGGCGGCGGCATACAGGTTCGATCCATCAATGAAGAGCGCAAGACGCTCGTCACGATAAAACATAAAATGTCCTTCCGAATGTCTGGTTCCGCGGTAGTCGAAATACTGTGAGTGGTCTAAAAACATGCGAAACGACCAGCACTGTAGGGGAAAACGGAAATGTCGCAAGTCGCCGACCCAGCTGAAACAGGTGTGATTGCGCTTATTGCCTTAGGAAGTAATGGCGTTTCGCCTTGGGGGGATGCAGCGGAAACTGTCCAAAAGGCCATGGTCATACTGTCCAAAAAGGTAGGTCATTTGGCGGGCGAAAGTCCGCTTTATGCGACGCCTGCTTTTCCTGCGGGTGCTGGGCCAGACTTTGTGAATGCAGCGATTCGCGTGACGACGGCGTTGAGTGCTGCGGATCTATTGACAGCCTTGCACGCGGTTGAGGCCGAGGCCGCCCGCGAACGCACTGTGCGTTGGGGACAGCGCACCCTTGATCTGGACCTGATCGCTTATGGTGACGCGGTGGCGCCCGACCTTGTGGGATACGACCATTGGCGGGGTCTGCCGGTTGATTTGCAGATGAAAGAAACGCCTGATCAGCTTATTTTGCCGCACCCGCGCCTGCAGGACCGATCGTTTGTCTTGGTGCCGCTGGCTGATGTTGCGCCCGATTGGGTGCATCCAGTGCTGGGGCAATCGGTGATGCAAATGCGTGATGCCCGGCCGTCCGCCGAAATTGCCAGTGTGCGCCTACTTTGAAGGCACCTAAGCCCTTGTCATTTTGACCAAACGGCGGTAAGTGACGCCTTTGTTGAAGTCCCCGCCCGATTGATTGGAGAGCGCCAATGGCCCGCGTTACCGTAGAAGACTGTGTCGATAAAGTACCTAACCGGTTTGACCTGGTGATGCTTGCTGCACATCGTGCCCGTGAAATTTCAGCTGGTGCGCCGATCACTGTTGCGCGTGACAACGACAAGAACCCTGTTGTGTCCCTGCGCGAGATTGCGGATGAAACACAATCTGCTGACGATCTGCGCGAACGTATGATCGAAGCGAACCAGACCCAGATCGAAGTCGATGAACCAGAAGAGGACAGCATGTCCCTTTTGATGGGTGCCGAGACAGACAAGCCTGCGGATGATGACATGTCCGAGGAAAAGCTGCTGCGCGCCCTGATGGATGCCCAAGGCCAGCGTTAATCGCAACCATAAACTTTCATAGGTGCGGCCCCTGATGACCACCACAGCTGATGATCTGATCGCGCTGGTCCGCACCTATAACCCCCGCTTGAATGAACAAATGCTGCGTGATGCTTTCGCCTTTGGCGACGATATGCACGAGGGGCAGTTTCGGCATTCCGGCGAAAAGTATTTCACACATCCTGTTGCAGTAACCATGATCCTTGCTGAACAGCAGATGGATGATGCGACGCTGATCACCGCGCTGTTGCACGACACGATCGAGGATACGAAGGCCACGTTTGCACAGGTTGCTGATCTGTTCACACGCGAGATTGCCGAGCTGGTCGATGGCGTGACCAAGCTGACCAATCTTCAGCTCAATAGCTCCGAGACGAAACAGGCCGAGAATTTCCGCAAATTGTTCATGGCCACTAGCCGCGATCTGCGTGTGACATTGGTCAAGCTGGCCGACCGTTTGCACAACATGCGCACGATCAAATCCATGCGCCTCGAAAAGCAGGTGCAAAAGGCCCGCGAGACGATGGATATCTACGCGCCGCTTGCTGGTCGCATGGGTATGCAATGGATGCGCGAAGAGCTTGAGGATCTGGCGTTTCAGGTTCTGAACCCGCAAGGCCGAAGCTCAATCATCCGCCGCTTTATCACGTTGCAGCGTGAAACGGGCGACGTGGTGCAGCGCATTACGGCCGACATGCGGGTGGAGCTTGAAAAGGCGGATATCACCGCCACGGTTATGGGCCGCGCCAAGAAACCCTATTCGATCTGGCGTAAGATGCAGGAAAAGGATCAGGGCTTTAGCCGATTGTCCGACATCTACGGCTTTCGTATCATCACCGCGACCGAGGCGGATTGCTATCGCACGCTTGGGGCGATCCACCAGCGGTGGCGTGCGGTGCCGGGCCGGTTCAAGGATTACATCAGCCAGCCGAAATCCAACGGCTACCGGTCGATCCATACAACCGTGTCGGGCCGCGACGGTAAACGGGTCGAGGTGCAGATCCGCACCCGCGAGATGCACGAGGTTGCAGAAACCGGCGTAGCTGCGCATTGGTCATACCGCAATGGCGAACGTGTCGAAAACCGCTTTGCCGTTGATCCGGTCAAGTGGATCGCGGGACTGACAGAGCGACTTGATGAAAGCCACGGACACGATGAATTCCTCGAGGCGGTCAAGCTCGAGATGTATCAGGACCAAGTGTTCTGTTTCACGCCCAAGGGCGATGTTATCAAGCTGCCGCGTGGGGCGACGCCGATTGATTTTGCCTATGCGATCCACACGCGCATCGGTTCGTCATGCGTGGGTGCCAAGGTTGACGGATTGCGCGTGCCGCTTTGGACCCGCCTGAAGAATGGCCAATCGGTCGAAGTTGTGACCGCCGAAGGGCAAAAGCCGCAGGTGACGTGGATCGACATTGCCGTGACGGGCCGCGCCAAAACCGCGATCCGGCGTGTCTTGCGCGAAGAGGACCGCGGCCGGTTTATCCGGTTGGGTCGTGAACTTGCCCGCGTCGCGTTCGAAGGGATCGGCAAAAAGGCGACGGATAAGGCGCTGGCCACAGCCGCCACTGCGCTGGCCATCGACAGCACCGAGGATATGTTGGCCCAACTTGGTGCCGCCGAAATCACAGGCCGCGAGGTTGTGCGCGGCATCTATCCTGAGCTGGCTGAAAAATCGGGTGACGAGATTGAGGCGACACGCGCCGTTGTCGGGCTGGATGCAGATCAGGATCACCGCCGCGCCAAATGTTGTCAGCCTGTTCCGGGTGAACGTATCCTTGGGATTACTTACCGTGGGCACGGCGTTGTCGTGCACGCGATGGATTGCGCTGCCCTTGCAGATTATGAGGATCAGCCAGAACGCTGGATCGACTTGCAATGGCAAGACGGCACACATAGGTCGGTCAATACGGTGACATTCGATGTCACGATTTCCAACGATGCCGGTGTGCTTGGGCGTATCTGTACGTTGATCGGGGAACAGGATGCGAATATCTCGGACCTGACGTTTATTGATCGCAAGCCGGATTATTTCCGTCTGTTGATCGACATTGATTTGCGTGACCAGATTCATTTGCACCGCGTACGCACGGCTTTGAACGCGGAAAGCAATGTGTCATCACTGGAACGATACAGAGACCCCGGGTTGGCATCTGCCACATACGGATAACCCACAAAGGACCGCCAGTTGGTATTCAAGCGCAGAGAAAGACGGTCACTCGGCGAAATCGTCGGCCGGTCGCTTTATCCGCGGGGCGGATGGGGGCGGGCGTTTGAATATGTCAAACACCGCGTCCGCCGCCTGCCTGATACGCCGGAAAAAATCTCACGCGGGATTTGGGCGGGGGTGTTTACGACGTTTACGCCATTCTACGGGCTGCACTTTGTGGTGGCGGCAATTATCGCACGTGTGATGCGTGGTAATATCTTTGCGGCGCTGATGGCCACGTTTTTCGGCAGCCCCCTGACTTATATCCCGATTGCGATTGCGTCACTGGGGACGGGGTACTGGATGCTGGGGCGTCCGTTTAATGCCGCAACCTTTGGATTTGGCGCTGATGTGCCGGATGATTTTTGCGGGATCGGCTGCCGGTTCGGCGAGGCGTTCGGCGATATCATCCACAATATCATGGCGGCATTTACCGATGAGCATGCGGATTGGCACGGGCTGCACGGGTTTTATGACGAGGTCTTTTTTCCCTATATGATCGGGTCTGTTTTGCCGGGCATTGCGGCGGCAACGATCTGTTATTTGATCGCGCTGCCGCTGATCCGTGGTCATCAAAAGCGCCGTCAAAAGGCCTTGCGCGCCAAATTGGGTCAGCTCAATAAAAAGACGTCAGAGGTGGGTGACGGCGGCCTGTGATCGGGCTAGCTTTGACCTATGTTTGAACAGGAGGCCGCGATGACTGCGCCCAAACTGCGCCTTGGCGTAAATATCGATCATGTTGCGACTGTGCGGAATGCCCGTGGCGGGGATAACCCTGACCCCGTTCGCGCAGCACTTATGGCTGAGGCTGCAGGCGCTGACGGGATTACCGCGCACCTGCGTGAAGACCGTCGTCATATCGTGGATGCCGATATTGACGGGTTGATGGCCGCACTGACCACCCCGCTGAATTTCGAGATGGCCGCGACCGCTGAAATGCAGGCGATTGCCCTGCGCCATAAACCCCACGCCGTCTGTCTTGTCCCTGAAAAGCGCGAAGAGCGCACGACTGAGGGCGGGCTGGACGTGGCCGCCAATGACAATGCGCTGGCTGCTTATATTGCGCCACTTGCTGCCGCAGGGTCGCGTGTGTCGATGTTCATCGCCGCCGATCGCGCCCAAGTGGATGCTTGCGTACGGATTGGCGCACCGGTGATTGAGCTGCATGCAGGCGCCTACGCTGATGCGTGGGCCGAGGAACGCTGGGATGATCGCGATGTGGAACTGGCCAAAATCACCGACATGGCCGCCTATGCTCATGATCAGGGTCTTGAGGTGCATGTGGGCCACGGGCTGACCTACGATAGCGTCGGACCTATCGCGGCGCTGCCTACAGTGGCCGAATTGAACATCGGTCACTTTATCATCGGAGAGGCGATTTTCCGTGGCCTTGGTCCCGCTATTGAAGAGATGCGCCGCTGCATGGATGAGGCTCGCGGGTGACGGGTATTGAATTCGCACTTGTTCTGTTGGCTTGGGCGGTCGGTGGTGGTTCCCCGGGTCCTGCGACGATGGCAATTGCTGGCACATCTATGAACCGTGGCCGCAGGCCTGGTTTAGCGGTTGCTGCGGGCATTGTGTCCGGCTCAGCGGCGTGGGGTCTGGCTGCGGCGCTGGGGCTTAACGCGTTGATGGCGGCGAACGCATGGATCGTTGAAACCCTGCGGTATGTCGGTGCGGCCTATCTATTGTATCTTGCGTTCAAGGCGGCGCGATCGGCGATGACCGATAAACCGTTGCTGCCCGTTGCCGCAGGGCAGGGCGGGTTGCTGCCGCTTTATATAAAAGGGCTGTTGATCCATTTGACCAACCCCAAGGCGATCCTTGGCTGGGGGGCCGTGTTCGCGATTGCGGTGCCGGTGGGCGCTGCGCAGACAGTTGTGTTTGAAACTTATGCGGCGTTGCTTGCGGTTTCGTGCTGTTTGTTCTTTGGCTACGCGTTGGTGTTTTCCAGTGGCGTCTTTGTACGCGGATACCAACGGATGCGCCGTTGGTTTGAAGGGGCTTTCGCGTTTTTGTTTGGCCTTGCGGGGATAAAGATTTTGACGGCGCGCCTGACATGATCCGGCATATTGTCATGCTGCATTTGCGGCCCGATCACGATGCGGGGGAACTATCGCAGATCATGGATGGTTTAGCTGCGTTGCCGATGATTGCGTTCCATCACGGCCCCAACCGGGACATGGAAGGCAAAACACCGAACCACGCTTACGGCTTTACCTGCGATTTTAAGGATTTGGAGGCGCTTGCGACCTATGCCGCCGATCCTGTGCATCAGGGGCTGGGCGCACGGCTATGTGCGCAATGTGTCGGTGGTGGCGCCGGCATCATGGTCATGGACCTAGAGGTATGAAGTGGTTGATCCCCTTACTGTTGTTGGCGACACCTGCTGCCGCGCAATCGGTGAGCTTGTGCGATTGGCAAGCGTTGGCTCAAGCCCTCGTGGAGCCGTGGGAGGAGAACACACGCGTGTTTGCAAACGGCAATGTGCGTCTTGCGGCGATTGATACGGTTGAGCCTGCAAATGGGGCGGCCTACCTGCTGGTGTTGTCGCCGCCGCGGTCTGAGCTGGGCGAACGGCAATGCTGCGTTGTGGTGTTTAGCGACCAGCTCGGTTTTGCCGCGATATACTTTGACCGGCTCAAGGCGGATTATGATCCTGCGGTTGGCCTCATGTTCGATGTGCCTGTGCAAATCGTGACGGCGGACGCCAGCTTTTTCAACGGCCGGTTGCTGTCGCTGACGCTGAACCAGTCTACGGGGGCGATGACGACGAACATGGCGCTGGGCCGCGAATGATTATCGGGATTGGCACTGATCTGGCGAATATCGAGCGTATCCAAGGGACGCTGGATCGGTTTGGCGACCGGTTCAAGAACCGTGTCTTTACCGATGTCGAACAGGCCAAGGCCGAGCGCCGCCGCGATGTGGCGGGCACCTATGCCAAACGCTGGGCCGCCAAAGAGGCCTGTTCAAAGGCGCTTGGCACCGGACTTGCGATGGGGATCGCGTGGAAGGATATGGCCGTCAGCAACATGCGCAGCGGTCAGCCCACCATGCAGGTCACTGGCTGGGCCAAAGATCGCCTAGATACAATGACCCCCGCTGGCCACCGTGCCGTGATACATGTGACACTGACCGATGATCATCCGTGGGCCCAAGCGTTTGTGGTGATTGAGGCCGTGCCACAGGACGCATAGGTTGACAGGACAGGGTCAGCGGCGCATATCGCCATGACGTATGAACAAAGGAATTGATCCGATGACAGAAGAAAACGGCGGGCTGGTCGAAGGCATCAAGGAAACGGTGAAAACCGTCGTCTATGCCTTGCTGATCGCAGGTGTGTTTCGGACTGTTTTCTTTCAGCCGTTCTGGATCCCGTCGGGGTCGATGAAGGAAACGCTGCTGATCGGTGATTTCCTGTTCGTCAACAAAATGGCTTATGGCTATTCCTACGCTTCATGCCCGTCGATCCGCATCCCCCAGCTGGGCGTTGATGTTGGTGCGGATGATTTCTGTGGTGCATTCAAGGGCGCGGATAAGCGGCTGTTCGGTGGCGAGCCTGAGCGCGGTGATATCGTCGTCTTTCGTCATCCCGTCACAGGTCGCGATTTCATCAAGCGTTTGATCGGAATGCCCGGTGACCGCGTGCAGATGCAAGATGGCAAACTGTTCCTGAATGATGCAGAGGTCCCGTCCCAACCTGCCGGCACATTTACCGAGACTTATGAACCGCAGGGCCGGTTTGGCAATCGTCCGGGCTGTATGAATGGCACTGTCGGCCTTGGCGGGCTTTGCGACAAGGCGCGGAGCATTGAAACACTGCCCAACGGCGTGACCTATTCCACCCTGCATATCGGTGACCGCCGCCTTGATGACACTGGTGTGTTTACCGTGCCTGCAGGCGAATATTTCTTTATGGGCGACAATCGCGACAATTCCACTGACAGCCGTGAACTTCAGGTGAATGGCGGCGTCGGCTTTGTCCCGCTTGAGGATATCGTTGGCCGTGCTGACAGTGTCATGTTCTCGGCCGCTGGTCGGTCTATGCTCGCATTCTGGAGCTGGCGTTCAGATCGTTTCTTTAAGGGGCTTGAGTGAAGCTTTCTGCTGATCTTCGGGCCTTTGAGGGGCGTTTGGGCTATACATTTGCAAAGCCCGAAACACTGGTGCGCTCTGTCACCCATTCGTCGATGTCGTCGCCCCACCGTGACGATAACCAGCGACAGGAATTCCTTGGTGATCGCGTCCTTGGCCTTGTGATGGCCGAGGCGTTGTTGACCGCGGATACCGGCGCTGCAGAGGGGCTGTTGGCCCCGCGTTTCAACGCCCTTGTCCGCAAAGAAGCCTGTGCCGATGTCGCCCGTCAGATTGATCTGGGCGCGGTTCTGAAATTGGGCCGGTCCGAGATGAAATCAGGTGGCCGCCGCAAAGAGGCGTTGCTGGCCGATGGCATGGAAGCGGTCATTGCTGCGGTTTATCAGGATGGCGGTTTTGACGTTGCACGCGATATGATCCTGCGCCTATGGGGTGATCGGATCACCAACGTTGCGGATGATGCCCGCGATCCAAAAACGGCCTTGCAGGAATGGGCCCAAGCCCGCGGGGAGACCCCACCGCAATATGTTGAGGTCGCCCGCACTGGCCCCGACCACCAGCCGGTGTTCACCATTGCCGCACGCCTGTCATCGGGTCCGTCCGAACAGGCCACCGCTGGTTCCAAACGCCACGCCGAACAAGCCGCCGCCGCCGCCCTTTTGAAGAAAGTCGAAGCACAATGACGACCCAACCCACCAAAGCTGGATTTGTCGCCCTGATCGGGGAACCGAATGCGGGCAAGTCAACGCTGCTCAACCGGATGGTCGGCGCCAAGGTCAGCATCGTGACCCACAAGGTCCAGACCACACGTGCCCGCATCCGCGGCGTCGCGATGGAAGGGCAAAGCCAGCTTGTTTTTGTCGACACACCCGGGCTGTTCAAGCCACGTCGCCGTTTGGACCGCGCCATGGTCAAGGCCGCGTGGGGTGGTGCCGCCGATGCTGACGTCGTCGTCTTGATGATCGAGGCGCACCGCGGCATATCCGAAGGCGTCAAAGCGATTATTGAGCGGCTGCATGAACACGCGGGCAACGCGCCGGTCGCCCTCGCGATAAACAAAATCGACAAGGTGAAATCTGAAAAGCTGTTGGCCCTGACCGACGAGATGAACGCAGCCTACCCATTTGCGCAAACCTTCATGATTTCGGCTGAACGCGGCCACGGGTGTGACGCGCTGCGTGGTTGGCTTGGTCATCAGGTCCCCGATGGGCCTTGGCTGTATCCAGAAGATCAGATTGCGGATCTGCCCCTGCGGATGATCGCCGCGGAAACGACCCGCGAAAAGCTGACGCTGCGGCTGCATCAAGAACTTCCCTACCAGTTGACGGTTGAGACTGAAAATTGGGAAGATCGCAAAGACGGCTCTGCCAAGATCGACCAAATCATTTACGTCATGCGTGACGGCCACAAAGGCATCGTGCTGGGCAACAAGGGCGAAACGATCAAGGCCGTCAGCACCGCATCGCGCACGGAATTGGAAGAATTCCTCGAGCGTCGTGTGCATCTTTTCTTGCAGGTCAAAGTCCGCCCGGGCTGGCTTGAGGAAAAAGAACGCTATTCGGAAATGGGCCTCGATTTTAAAGACGGCAATGCATGAGACTGACGGCGGATATCTGGGTATCCGCCTATCTCGCGCGGCTACGGGCGTTTGAAATTCCTGCGTTTGTGGTGGCGCGTGGCGACGCAACAGCGGGCGCTGTTCTGATTAAGCTCAACACACTTGATGGCGCGGCCACGTGTTTCCAGCGGTCGTTTGACCTGATGAGCGGGGAACGCGCATGGGTCGTCCTGTCCGAAGGGGTCGAGGCTTATGTCGATACGTCGGTTCAGAAACAACGCAGGTTTGATCCCGACCTTTGGGTGATCGAAGTTGAAGATAAACAGGGTCGGCATCTTTTGGACCAGCCGGGGCTACAATGAGTATTTTGAAAAAAGCGAGGGTCAGGGGCGCTGCGCTGCTTCGCTTTTTGACAAATACTCCCGCCGGAGGCTCCGACATTAATACCAAGTGTGGCATATGCTAAGTTGGTCTGATGATGCCGCGATCCTGACGTCGCGCCCGTTCGGCGAAAACTCCGTCATTGTCGAAGTGTTCTCGCGTACGCAGGGGCGTCATGCTGGTGTCGTGCGGGGGGGCGCCAGTCGCAAGGTGGCCCCAACGCTGCAACCGGGTGCGCAGGTCCATGTCACGTGGAAGGCGCGGCTGAACGAACATTTGGGTAGTTTTACGGTCGAGCCGGTGCGCAGTCGTGCGGCCCAAGCCATGTCCAACCGATTGGCACTGGCGGGGTTGAACGCGGTGACATCGCTTTTGGTGCGTGTCCTGCCTGAGCGGGAGGCACATGCGCCGTTGTACGACCGTACTGTGAACCTTCTGGACTTGCTCGGACAGCCTGCTGTCTGGCCACTGGCGTACTTGCGCTGGGAACAGGCGCTATTGGAGGAGATGGGATTTGCGATGGACTTGTCGGCCTGTGCGGTGCGCGGCGTGAACGAGGACCTTGCATTTGTATCTCCCAAAACCGGCCGCGCCGTTAGCCGCGAGGGGGCGGGCGAATGGATTGACAGGTTGTTGCCGCTGCCGCCTGTTTTGGCGGGGAAGGGCGACGCGGACGCGGCCCAGATTGTCATCGCCTTGGGCACTACAGGGTTTTTCATCGAAAACCGCCTGATCAAGAGCCTTGGGGATCGCCCAATGCCAGCGGCGCGGCAGCGCTTGATTGATGCGATTGCCCGTCAGGGCTACTGAAACACCATTTCGCGTCCTTTGTCATTGGACAGGATCAGGGTGTCCCCGACGACCTCAGCCAATGTCATATCGCTGAGTGCTGTGAAGAATACCGTTTCGGCCGAGAGGCTATCACACGCCATGCGGGTTGCGCCGATTGGTCCGGCTTCAAACCATGGATAAGGGGTGGATTGCGTAGCGAAATACCTGTTGCAGGGCGCTTGGCCAGAAATCTTGCCCGCCTCGGATATGTCAATTGTTGCGGTCGCGTTGAACGCGGCGTCATCAATCGACTGCAACACAAACACGGATTGCCCGTCTGTGTAGGCCGTAAGCGTTTCATCAGGCTGGCAGCCAGCCAGCATAAGCACACAAAGGGGCAGTAGGTTTTTCATCCCACCAAGATAGCTAGCCCTGCCTGATTAGTCGAGCAAACGACGCGCGATGACCTGTGCCTGAATTTCGGCAGCACCTTCAAAGATATTCAGGATCCGCGCATCGCACAGGATGCGGCTGACCTTATATTCCAGTGCAAAGCCGTTGCCGCCGTGGATTTGCAGCGCGTTATCGGCACAGGCCCAAGCCACACGCGCACCAAGCAATTTAGCCATCCCCGCCTCTAGGTCGCAGCGGCGGTCGTTGTCTTTTTCATTGGCGCTAAAATACGTGAGCTGCCGGGCCACCATGGTCTCAACAGCCATCATCGCCAGCTTGCCGGACACGCGTGGGAAATTGATCAGCGGCTTGCCAAATTGTTTGCGGTCCGTGGCGTATTGCATCGCCACATCCAGCGCAGAGGCGGCGACACCCACGGCGCGGGCGGCGGTTTGGATGCGCGCGCTTTCAAACGTCTGCATCAGTTGCTTGAACCCTTTGCCGGTTTCGCCGCCAAGCAGGTTTTCGCCCTTTACCTTAAAGCCATCGAACGCCAGTTCGTATTCCTTCATCCCGCGATAGCCGAGGACCTCGATTTCACCGCCGGTCATGCCTTTGGTCGGGAATGGGGCTTCGTCCGTGCCGGGTGTCTTTTCGGCCAGGAACATCGACAAGCCGCGATAGTCTGTGGTGTCGGGTTCGGTGCGTGCCAACACGGTCATCACATGAGTGCGGGCCGCGTGGGTGATCCATGTTTTGTTGCCTGTGATTGTCCAGTCGTCGCCGTCGCGCACCGCTCGGGTGCGCAGCGCGCCAAGGTCCGATCCTGTATTGGGTTCGGTAAAGACAGCGGTTGGCAATGTTTCAGCGGATGCCAACTGTGGCAGCCACTTTTGCTTTTGCTCGTCGGTGCCGCCGCAGATAATCAGTTCTGCCGCGATCTCGGACCGTGTGCCTAATGAACCGACGCCGATATACCCGCGGGAAAGTTCCTCGGACACGACGCACATGGAAGATTTCGACATGCCAAACCCGCCGTATTCTTCGGGGATGGTCAGGCCAAAGACACCCATTTCCGCCAGTTCTTCAATGATTTCCATCGGGATCAGGTCGTCGTTGAGGTGCCAATCATGGGCGAATGGTTCGACCTTTTCGACGGCAAAGCGACGGAATTGTTCGCGTATCATTTCCAACTCGTCATCAAGGCCAGAGGCTCCGACCGTGATATTGGCGGATTGTTCTTGCATCAGGTCCACAAGGCGGCTGCGCACGGCTTGGGTATTGCCATGCCCGGTCAGCATCTGTGCCGCTGGTGACATCAGCCCGCGCGCGTCATCTTGGGTCAGCCCCATATCTTGCAGGCGCACAACCTCGCCTTGGTTCATCTGGATGCCGCCATAAATCTGCCAAATGTATTCACCAAAGGCGATCTGGTGGATCAGTTGCTCCACCGCACCGAACTTTTCATCAGCCTCAAGCCGATCAGCCCAGTTTTGCATCTGATGCAAAGCCTGCGCGTAGGTGGCGAGCCACGCGACGCCATGTGCGGCGGTTTGGTGCGCCTCGATCAGCTTGCCACTGATGCGGTCGTTTTCGGTGACCATCGTGCGCAATGCGGCCTTAGCATTGGCCAGAATGTTGTCCACAGCCGGAAGGGTCTGGGCGGTCAACTGCCGTAGATCGGCAAGAACAGGGGTGGCGGTCAGTGTCATATCTTGTCCGTCATGTGGCATTGCGACTCTCCGATTGTGCAGGCGCAGAGATACCGCCTTCGCAATTGCAGCGCAATAATCATTCGCGATATAATCTAATAATGAACTAAAATGTCGCAGCGGAATTGTGGGTGCATTGTCACTGACCGCAGCGTAACAAGTATCTATGGATCAAATTTTTCAAATCATGACGCCGACCGTGTTAGTAGTCGCGCTGATGATAGGCGTGTTTTCAGGCTTTATCAAAGGAATCACCGGTTTTGCCATGCCGACGATCCTGATCTCGGGGTTGTCGACTGTGTTGCCGCCCGACGTTGCCTTGGCTGGTTTGATCTTGCCGACATTGGTGACCAACGGGATGCAGGCCTTTCGCCAAGGGATCGGGCAGGCCATTGGGGCCCTGCGCCGCTACCGCGTTTTCCTGATATCGGGTGCGGTCGTTCTTTTGATATTTGCGCAGCTTGTAACGGCATTATCCCCTGCGGTGATGTTCACATTCATCGGTTGCGCGGTCTCTGGGTTTGCGGTGATGCAACTGTCGGGCTGGCAGCCCAATCTGCCGGTCCGATCTGCAAGGGTCGAGGCCGCCGTTGGTGCATTTGCGGGCGTCACAGGCGGGTTGTCGGGGATATGGGGGCCACCCACCGTTGCCTACCTGACCGCAATGAACACGCCCAAAGAGGAACAGGTCCGTGCCCAAGGTGTCATTTTTGGGCTAGGGGCATTGCTGTTGTTTTTCGCGCATGTACAGTCGGGCGTCGTGCGCGCACAGACGTTGCCGTTTGCCGCCTTGATGATTGTGCCCGCCGTCGTGGGAATGTGGGTGGGACTACAATTCCAAGACCGGATCGCCCAAGCGACGTTCAAGCGCCTGACCCTGATTGTGCTGTTCATTGGCGGCTTGAACCTGATCCGCCGCGGATTGCTAGGATAGCAAATCAGTGCACCCGCAAATCGCCGCAAGGTCGGGGGTCTGTGCGGGATCAACCACCTCGAATGTTGTGCGATAGATGATCTTGTCGCCGCTGCGGGCCTCCATCTGCCCGATGCCCGTGACCAGTTCATAGTCGAAATCGAATTGATAGAATGTTAGCGATGGTTTCGTGCCTGATATCCGGCTGTCAAAGCTTTGCCGCATCGCGCCTGTGTCGCCTATGGGCGGATGGGTGATCGTCACCGTGACATTCGGCTCGCCTGCGATGTCCGCCGATTGCGCCTTGGTTCCAAACCCGATGCCTAGCACCGCTGGCACCCGCCGTTTGACCGAGACAAAGTCTGGTTCATCGTCGATCAAATGGATGGTTCCCGCAACAGTATCAGGGGCAGGGGCCATGCCTATCGTTGGGGGTGCACAGATCACGCCAGCCTCAAACGATATCAGATCGGTATGGGTCACATCGGGGCCGATATCGGCAAAGGCCGCCGCAGGGATCAGCCATAAAAGAAAGATGCGCCACATTTTCATGGGCGCATCCTAGCAGTTTGATTGTCTATGTGCATAGATTAGCCGATTGAGGCGGCTTTCACGTCATCGTCAATGAACGGCACGTATTTTTCAAAGTTGTCGCTGAACATCGCAACCAGCTTTTGCGCCTGCGCATCGTATGCAGCTTGGTCGGCCCATGTGTCACGCGGGTTCAGCAGTTGGTCGTCAACGCCGTCACATGTGACCGGCACCTCGAACCCGAAATTTGGATCTTTGCGGAACTGGTTTTCAACCAGTGTGCCGTCAAGTGCTGCGGACAAAAGTGCCCGTGTCGCCTTGATTGGCATCCGGCTGCCGGTGCCATATGCGCCGCCGGTCCAGCCTGTGTTCACCAACCAGCAGGTCGCCCCGTGGGATGCGATTTTCTGGCGCAGCAGGTCGCCATAAGCCTCTGGGCGGCGTGGCATGAATGGTGCGCTAAAGCAGGTCGAAAACGTCGGCTCTGGCTCGGTCACGCCACGTTCTGTGCCAGCAACCTTGGACGTAAAGCCCGATAGGAAGTGGTACATTGCTTGCGCAGGTGTCAGGCGGCTGATCGGAGGCAATACACCGAATGCGTCGCATGTCAGCATGATGATATTTTTCGGATGACCACCCAGCGCCGTATTGGATGCGTTCCCGATATAGTTCAGCGGGTAGGCACAGCGCATGTTCGCGGTCAGACTGTCGTCGTTAAAGTCCAGCTCAAGCGTTTCCGGATCGAAAACCATATTCTCGATCACAGTGTGCGGCATTGAGCAGGTGGCATAGATTTCAGGCTCGGCCTTTGGGTCCAGACCGATGGTTTTGGCGTAGCAGCCGCCCTCAAAGTTGAAGGTGCCGCGATCGGACCAGCCATGTTCGTCGTCGCCGATCAATACGCGGGACGGGTCAGCGGACAGTGTTGTCTTGCCTGTGCCGGACAGACCAAAGAAAACGGCCGTATCAACTGGATTGCCTGGTGCGTGGTTGGCCGAACAGTGCATCGGCATGATGCCTTTTTCCGGGAGCAAGTAGTTCAGCAATGTGAATACCGATTTCTTGTTCTCGCCCGCATATTCGGTGCCGCCGATCAGGATCAGCTTTTTGTCGAAATTCATCGCGATAACAGTTTCCGACCGGCAGCCGTGCTTGGCTGGGTTTGCCTTGAATGACGGGCAGTTGATGACTGTGAAATCAGGGGCGAATGTTTCCAGCTCGTACGCGTCGGGCCGGCGCAGTAGGTGGCGGATGAACAACCCGTGCCACGTCAATTCGGTGATCACGCGGACGTCGAGGCGGTGTGCTGGGTCGGCACCGCCGAACAAATCCTGCACGTTATAGGTGCCACCCTTCATGTGATCCAACATGTCGGCGTAAAGCACGTCGAACTTTGCGGCCTCCATCGGGGGGTTGTTGTCCCACCAGATCGTGTCATGGACCGATGGGGTGCGAACCACGAATTTATCCTTGGGGGAACGACCAGTGTGCTTGCCCGTGGTCACAAGGAATGTGCCACCCTTGCCTGTCACACCTTCGCCTGCGGCGACGGCTGCATCGTGCAATTCAGCCTCAGAGCGGTTGTAATAGACGTAACCCAGCCCTGTGATGCCTTGGTGTTCAAGTTTCATCGCTGGGTTGACCTGACCTTGGTCCATGGGTGTGCTCCTTGGCATTGGGGGCACGGTGTGGCCCCGATACGCCATCCTTAACATCATGGTTTTAAATGCTGAAACCCCGCAATTGCGCCGTTAGCGCAACCAAATGCATGTTAGCGCAATCTTGCGTCCCCGCCGACGAAGGATGAGGCATTTTAGCCATTACTTATCGCTTATCGGCACAAATAAGGCAGTGGATCAGGCGTGATTCGCGCTTGAGGGTTGATTCGCCGCCTGAAATTGGGGAAATTACCGCAAAAAGCAGGCAAAAAATAAACGTTGAGCAGTAAGGGTAAACTCCCATGTCAAGAATTGCATTGGTAGATGACGACAGGAACATCCTGACGTCTGTCGCGATGACTCTCGAAGCCGAGGGCTTTGAGGTCGAAACATATAACGATGGTCAGGCCGCACTCGACGGTTTTAACAAGCGTATGCCGGAACTGGCCGTGCTGGACATTAAAATGCCCCGCATGGACGGGATGGATCTGTTGCAGCGGTTGCGTCAGAAAACATCCACGCCCGTCATCTTTCTGGCGTCCAAGGACGATGAAATTGATGAGGTTCTGGGACTGCGGATGGGCGCCGACGACTACGTCAAAAAACCGTTTTCCCAGCGTCTGCTGGTTGAACGTATCCGCGCGCTGCTACGCCGACAGGATGCGATTTCCGGCGAAACGATTGACGAAACCGAAGAGACCAAGATCATGGTCCGCGGTGAACTGGTCATGGACCCGCTGCGTCACGTGGTGAAATGGAAGGGCAAGGATGTGTCTCTGACTGAGACAGAATTCCTGTTGCTTCAGGCATTGGCCCAACGTCCCGGATTTGTGAAATCCCGTGATCAGTTGATGGACGTCGCCTATGACGATCAGGTTTACGTCGACGACCGCACCATCGACAGCCACATCAAGCGTCTGCGCAAAAAGATGCGTAATACGGATGATGAATTTTCGGCGATCGAAACGCTTTACGGTATCGGCTACCGTTACAACGAAGAATAACCCATGACCGTGGCCCCCAAAATCGACATCCATGACCTTGGTTTGGTGCGGGCCGCGGCAAACACCCCTGATCTGGCCGCTGCGGCAGAGATTGGGCGCGATAAAAACGCCCGCAAAATGTCCCCCACGCGGGTGCGCATTCCCGATCTTAGCGCACGCCCCGATGAAATTGGCCGGTTATCGAGTGCGCTACGTGGAATGGTGTCCGCGCTTTATGAACGGATCGAAGGCAACGAACAGTTTGCCGCCGACGTCGCCCATGAAATTAAGAACCCGCTTGCGTCATTGCGGTCTGCCGTTGGCACAATGCGTGTCGCCAAACGGGACGATCAACGCGAAACCTTGCTTGAGGTGATCGAACATGATGTGCGTCGCCTTGACTGGCTTGTCAGCGACATCTCGAACGCGTCACGCTTGGACAGTGAGCTTGTGAAAGAGGAAGAAGAGACCTTTGACCTGCTCAAGATGCTGGGCAATATCAACGACTTCTTGGGGCGTGAGGCGGATAGCAAAGGTGTCGAATATATCGCCGATCTGCCCGATGATCCAATCCGCGTGCAAGGGCCTGAGGGGCGATTGGCCCAAGTGTTTGTCAATCTGATCACTAATGCGATTTCGTTTTGCGAAGACGGTGACGCGATCCGCGTTTGGGCGCGACGGCGTGAAAACCGTGTGCTGATCCTCGTCGAGGATACTGGCCCCGGCATTCCCAATGAGGCGCTGACAAAGGTGTTCAAGCGGTTCTATTCCGAACGCCCCGAGGGGCAGTTTGGCAATAACTCCGGCCTTGGTTTGGCGATTTCCAAGCAGATCGTAGAGGCCCACGGTGGCGTTATCTGGGCCGAAAATATCCGCCCGTCCAAGGCTGATATGACATCAGAGCCGCTTGGCGCGCTTTGTGGTTGGCCTACCGGTCTAAGTTTTGGACACTGATCGAAAGCACGCCAGCTGTGTCGCGTATAGCGGCCGCGCGGTACTGATCCGCGGCGCAAGCGGGCGGGGGAAATCGTCACTTGCGTTGGAATTGATGGGCTATGGCGCGACATTAGTGTCCGACGATCAGACAGTTCTGACCCGCAAAAACGGCTATGTGTTTGCCTCTGCGCCACCCCAAATTGTCGGTCTGATCGAGGCGCGCGGATTGGGGGTTTTGCGGGTGGATTATGTTGATGGGGCGCGGGTTGTCATGGTCATGGATCTTGATCATGAAACGTCGGACAGAATCCCCGAACCGCGTAACGTCACGATCTTGGGATGTGCTGTTCCCTTGTTTTACAAGCCGGTGGGGTTACATTCCGCGGCAGGAATAATTCAATATTTGCGAATGGGCCTAAGCGAAAAATGACTGAAAACGTGCCTCTGCTTCCCGATGACCAGCCCAAGATTGTTTTGGTTACGGGACCGTCTGGCGCGGGTCGGACCACGGCGGTCAACGCGCTTGAGGATTTGGGTTATGAGGTGATTGATAACTTGCCCTTGTCGTTATTGCCGCGTTTGTTGGATGGCCCTCCGCCAGGTCCGGCGCTTGCGTTGGGGCTGGATGTACGTAACCGGGATTTCAGCACCGACACACTGATCAGCGCAGTGGATAGTTTGTCTGAGCGCTCTGATATCCAATCCCAAGTCCTGTATCTTGATACGACCGAGGGGGAGTTGCTGCGCCGGTATTCCGAAACCCGCAGGCGTCATCCTATGGCCCCTGCTGGTGCGCCCTTGGCGGGCATCCAAAAAGAACAAGAGCTTTTGTTGCCGATCCGTGCGCGGGCTGATCATCTTGTGGATACTACGGGTCTTTCGGTGCATGATTTGCGTGCCGAGATTGATCGCTGGTTTGCCCCTGACGGGGGGCGCTTCCTTGGCCTAAGTTTGCAATCTTTTTCTTACAAACGTGGGCTGCCGCGGGGCCTTGATATCGTGATGGACTGCCGTTTTTTGCGAAATCCGCATTGGGATATCGCCTTGCGTCAGATGGATGGTCGCGATCAAGAGGTGGTGGGTTACGTCACGGAAGACCAGCGGTTCGCGCCATTCTTTAGCCAAGTCAAAGGTCTGATCGATCTATTGATCCCTGCCCACCGTGAGGAAGGTAAATCGCATCTGTCGGTTGGTTTTGGCTGTACAGGCGGGCAACACCGTTCTGTCACACTGGTCGAAACTATGGCGCAGGCCCTTGCGGATGACGGTTGGCAAGTGTCTAAAAGACATCGGGAAATGGAGCGCAGGGATGCGCAAACACAAACGCAAAAAGGGCCGCAAGTTTGATCGGAATTGTGATCGTTGCACATGGGGGCTTGGCGGGTGAATACCTGTCGGCGGTCGAACATGTTGTGGGCCAGCAGTCCGGTATGCTGTCGATCGCGATTGCCCCCGAAGACGACCGCGCCCTGAAACAAGATGAAATTTGCAAGGCCGCCGACGCCGTTGATACAGGTGCTGGTGTGGTCATCGTGACGGATATGTTTGGCGGGTCGCCATCGAACCTGTCGCTACGCGCATGTAGCCCTGAAAACCGGCGCATTCTATATGGTGCCAACCTGCCGATGCTGATCAAGCTGGCGAAATCGCGCAAAATGGCCGTTCCCGATGCGGTCGATGCGGCGTTGGACGCCGCACATAAATACATCAACAGCCATAGCGTGGGGCAGCCCTGACATGTCGAACACCCGTCGCCATAAGATTGGAAACATCAAAGGTCTGCATGCCCGCGCGTCAGCTAAACTTGCCGCTGTGGTTGAGGAATTTGATGCAACCGCGACCGTATCCAAGGACGGCATGGACGCGGGGGGTGACAGCATTATGGGGCTTTTGATGTTGGCCGCTTCTGTCGGAACCTATATTGACGTGACCACGCGTGGGCCAGAGGCGGCGGCGTTGTCAGATGCCATTCAGGCACTCGTTGAGGATAAGTTCGGTGAAGGTGATTGATGCACCCGCCGTTATGGGGGGCAACCATTGACCGACACGACCCAAAAAGTCGCTGCAGCCGATGACGGTGAAACAGCCCCCCGCGTTTATAACCGGCGCAGGCTGACCTATGCCAACACGTTCGACAGCCCGGTTAAGCGGAATATCATCCGCACGATTGAACTGTTCACTGGCAAAATTCGCATCGCCCGTATGGTCCGCCGGTTTGAGAAAATGGGCACGTTCAAGGGGCAGGCGTTCTGGCGCGCTACATTGGATGTTATGGGCATCGACTTGCAAACGCCCGCCGATCAGTTGGCCCGCATTCCTAAAGAGGGGCCTGTCGTGTTCGTGGCCAACCACCCGCACGGCCTTGTGGATGGGATGATCCTTGCGGATCTGATCGGGCGCGTGCGCGATGATTACCGTATTCTGACCCGATCGCTTTTGGTTGGTATTGATGAAGATGCGGCCAGTTATATGATCCCTGTCCCGTTCCCGCATGAACCAGACGCGCAAAAGAATATGGTCGAGATGCGCCGCGCGACGATGGAACACCTTGGCAATGGCGGCCTTGTGGCGCTGTTCCCGTCGGGTGTCGTCGCCAGTTCTGACAGCATGATGGGCGACGCGGTTGAACGCGAATGGAACGTGTTTACCGCCAAGATGATCCGCACATCCGGCGCCACCGTTGTGCCCTGTTATTTTCCGGGTTCAAATTCGCGGGTGTATCAAATTGCCAACCGTATCTCGGCCACGCTGCGTCAGGGGCTTTTGCTGCACGAGATTGTGCATGCCATGAACAAGCCGCAAAAGCCCGTGGTGGGCCACCCCGTTGATCCCGCAGAGGTCACGGAGCGTGGTAAAGATCCACGTGCGTTTATGGCGTGGCTACGCGACCGGACATTGTCCCTGCGCGATTAGCGGGTCGGAACTGGCGTATCCCCGCGATAGTCATAAAATCCGCGTTTGGATTTGCGGCCTAGCCAGCCTGCCTCGACATATTTGGTGAGCAGCGGGCAGGGGCGGTATTTCGTATCCGCAAGCCCGTCGTGCAACACGTTCATAATCGCCAAACAGGTATCAAGCCCGATAAAATCCGCAAGCTCTAGCGGACCCATCGGGTGATTGGCCCCCAGCTTGAGCGATGTATCGATAGACTGAACAGAGCCGACCCCTTCGTACAGGGTATAGATCGCCTCATTAACCATCGGCATCAGAATGCGGTTCACGATGAAGGCTGGGAAATCCTCGGATGCGGTGCTGGTCTTGCCCAGTTTGGCAACGACAGCCTCGCATGTTTTGAACGTGGCTTCATCAGTGGCGATCCCGCGGATCAATTCGACCAACTGCATGATCGGCACGGGGTTCATGAAATGGAACCCCATGAACCGTTCCGGCCGGTCCGTGCGCGACGCCAGCCGTGTGATCGAGATAGAAGACGTGTTTGACGTGAGGATCGTTTCATCACGCAGGTGCGGCAAGAGTTCATCAAAAATGGCATTTTTGATCGTTTCGCGTTCTGTCGCGGCCTCAATGATCAGATCGGTTTGGCCCAGATCGGTCAGGGTCGACGTGGTCCCGATCCGCGCCATGGCGTCGGCTTTTTCACCCTCGGAAATGCCCCCTTTGCTGACCTGACGGGTAAGGTTTCGGTCGATCAGGTTGACCGCCGCGGCCAGCGCATCGTCGCTAATGTCATTGAGCAGCACCTCATGCCCCGAAAGCGCGAAAACATGGGCGATCCCGTTACCCATTTGCCCCGCGCCGACGATGCCTACACGTTCAATTGCCATCCCGCTTATCCTTTGTCTGGTCACCCGCACCTTATGCGGCAACGGGTCTGGCGTTCAAGCGGATGCGGCCAAAGGTTTGTAAAATTGGATTGGTTAGCAAAATCGCAAGGGATTTCGGCGCATATTAACCCCAAAGAAACAGAGTGGTGAGTCGGATGAAACACGAAACAATTGACGGTGGTGGTCTAACCTATGCCCCGTGTCGATACGGGTTGTCCCGGATTATGTTTCGGGGGCCCAAACGGACGATGAACGCGCCCTACCTCGCGTTTATTGGTGTAACGGAAACATACGGTAAATTCATTGATCGACCCTATTCCGCGCTGATGGAAAAGGAGCTTGGTAAACCCTGTGTGAACTTGGGTTGCGTAAACGGGAGTGTGGATGCCTTTGTGAATGACTCGATGATTATGGCCGCCTGTAACAAGGCCGACCTGACCGTGGTGCAGATTATGCGCGCCAATTTTCTGTCCAACCGTTTCTATTCCGTGCATCCGCGTCGCAACGATCGGTTCTTGCGCGCCTCAACGGTTTTGCAGGCGATCTATAACGACGTGGATTTTTCGGATTTCACCTATACCCGTGCGATGCTTGGCAAATTGCACAGCCTGTCACCAGAATGGTTCGACATCGTTGTCGCCGAATTGAGGGAAGCTTGGGTCGCACGGATGAAGAATATGCTGGGGCAGATTGGGCCAAACGCGGTGCTATTCTGGTTCGCGCCTCAACCAATGACAGATGATCCATGGGATGTCATGCCCAATCCGTTGCAGACCGATCCGCTGTTCATCACCAAATCGATGATTGATGATTTGCGTCCGCTTGTGCGGGATGTCGTTCAGGCAATCCCGACCGATGTGGCCAAACAACAGGGCACAAAGGGGATGTATTTCGCCCCCATGCAGACGAAGGCGGCGTCAGAAATGTTGGGCGTGGCCTGCCATATGGAGGCAAGCAATACGCTAGCCAATCATCTTAAAACTTTGATTTGACCCATGAAAAAGGCCCAGCGCATCGCTGCACTGGGCCTTTTTCATGTGTGGTTTGATCAAAGCTTGCTGGTCAGGTCCGGCACAGCGTCAAATAAGTCAGCAACCAGACCGTAATCAGCAACCTGGAAGATTGGTGCTTCTTCGTCTTTGTTGATTGCGACGATGATCTTGGAGTCTTTCATGCCTGCAAGGTGCTGAATGGCACCAGAGATACCGACAGCGACGTATAGATCAGGTGCAACCACCTTGCCCGTCTGGCCAACCTGCCAATCGTTCGGGGCGTAACCGGAATCAACCGCCGCGCGTGATGCACCCACAGCCGCGTTCAATTTGTCGGCCAAGGCTTCGATGATTTTGAAATCATCTTCGGACCCGACGCCACGCCCGCCAGACACCACGACACCCGCGGATGTCAGTTCCGGACGGTCAGAGGATGCAACCGCATCAGATACCCACTCGGACAAGCCGGGGTTTGCAGTTGCCGCAACCGTGCCCACAGAAGCTGAACCACCGTCCGCTGCGGCGTCAAAGCCTGCGGTGCGGATCGTCATGACCTTTTTCGCGTCAGAGGATTTGACGGTCTGGATCGCGTTACCCGCGTAGATCGGACGCTCGAACGTGTCGGCGTCAACCACTGCGGTCACTTCGGAAATGACCATAGCGTCCAACAGTGCTGCCACGCGGGGCAGGATGTTTTTGGATGCTGCTGTCGATGGTGCCGCGATGTGGGAATAATCGCCAGCCAAGGACACGATCAGGTCGGCCACAGGTTCGGCCAGATCGTTGCCGTATGCCGCGTCGTCGGCGCAAAGCACCTTGGACACGCCAGCCAGTTTGCCAGCCGCTTCAGCCGCGCAACCGCAACCAGCGGACGCGCACAAAACAGTTACATCACCCAGACCCGCAACTGCGGTCAGTGCTTTTGCCGTTGCATCGACGTTCAATTCGCCGCCAGCAACCTCTGCAATCAGAAGAACAGCCATTATACAGCCCCCGCTTCTTTGAGTTTCTCGACTAGTTCGTCAACGGACCCAACCATGATGCCCGCGCTGCGTGCTTCCGGTTCTGTCGTGCCGACGATGCTCAACCGTGGTGTGACGTCCACGCCGTAATCGGCAGGTGTCTTTTCATCCAGCGGCTTTTTCTTGGCCTTCATAATGTTTGGCAGGGACGCATAGCGCGGCTCGTTCAAACGCAGGTCAACGGTGACGATTGTTGGCATCTTAACCTTGATGGTCTGAAGGCCGCCGTCAACTTCGCGGGTGACGGTTGCGTGGTCGCCATCAACATCCAGCTCGGATGCGAATGTCGCCTGTGACCAGCCCAAAAGCGCAGACAACATCTGCCCTGTGGCGTTCATGTCGTTGTCGATCGCCTGCTTACCAGCCAGAACGATGCCCGGGTTTTCCTCGGCAACGATGGCGGCCATGATTTTGGCAACAGCCAGCGGCTCAATGTCTGTGTGGACGTCATCTGTGGCCACAACAAGGATCGCGCGATCGGCGCCCATGGCCAAAGCCGTACGCAGGGTTTCCTGTGCTTGCTTTACACCGACGGATACGGCAACGACTTCGTCGGCCTTACCGGCTTCACGCAGGCGGATAGCCTCTTCGACGGCGATTTCGTCGAATGGGTTCATCGACATTTTGACGTTTGCAAGATCAACACCGGAACCGTCCGCTTTGACACGAACCTTCACGTTATAGTCGATCACGCGTTTGACGGGTACGAGGACCTTCATCGCGATTTTCTCCTGTTAGAATCTGAGCGCATTATTTCTAAGATCGTGACTACCGCGCTGGCGTGATAGAAAACAGTGCAAAATCGACGCAGACTGGTCTGGGGACGCCACGTTCTGCCGCAAAACGCCCCCGTGGCCGCCCTTAGCGGTTTGCGCCCGGCACCCACAGCACGTCGTCTTTGCCGTCATTGTTGGCAATGCGGGACGCCTGAAAGAACCAATCAGACAAGCGGTTGAGGTATTTCACCGCTGCAGGATTTACCGATTCCATCGTAGCTAGTTCAACGGAAAGCCGCTCAGCACGGCGCGACACGGTCCGGCACAAATGCATTTGTGCCGCAAGCGCGGACCCACCGGGCAGGATAAAGCTGCGCAGGGGTTCAACCCCTTGGGTCATAGCGTCAATTTCGGATTCGAGGCGCGCGACTTGGGCGTCGGACATGCGGAGGGGCGGGTATTCTGCCTCTGCGTCCATTTCCATATCTGGACGGCACAGGTCCGCGCCCAGATCAAACAGGTCGTTCTGGATCATGGCCAGCTGTCCGTCCATGTCCCCTTCGGCGTGTAGCCGCGCAAGACCAACGGTGGCGTTTGTTTCATCCACGGTGCCATAGGCGTTCACGCGCAGTGCGTGTTTTGCTACGCGGCTGCCGTTGCCCAATGCGGTTTCGCCCGCGTCACCGGTTTTTGTGTAAATCTTGTTCAGAACGACCATTGTTTGGTTCCTTAGCGCAGGTAAACGTAAAGCAGGATCAGGGCGACAGCGATGGCCTGTGCGATGATCCGCCAGCGCATGATTTTGTTGGCGTGTTTGCGGTTAAAATCACCGCCTTTGCCAAATGTGCCGATACCCATCAGCAAAATGCCCAGCACAATCAGTACCGAAATTGCCACGAGAATAAAAAGCGGATCGCTTGCCATAGTCTTTGTCCTTTTCCTTGTGCTTGTTACCTAGCAGTCGTCGCGCCAAAGAAAAGGGATCATGCCCGCTTCGTTACCGCGTCCAGCCATCTGGTCGACAAAATGCGCCGTAAGACCCCCATCAGATAGGTGGGGAATGTCACGTAATAGCGTGGCTTTGGCCGTTTGGCGGTCGCCGCATGGATCAGTTTTTTCGTTACCGCGCTGGCAGGCAATTCAAACGTGTCCGGCCCGCTGTCGGTATAAAGCCGGCCGCGCAACGTGCCGTATTCAACAGCCCGCGCAGAGCGTTCCCAATCAATCCAACGTTCGAAATGCGGGATTGCGTTTTGCCGGATGTCGGATGTGATAGGACCGGGTTCGATCAGGATGACCTTGATCTGCGTGTCCGCGAGTTCGATGCGCAGGACGTCCGACAATCCTTCGAGCGCGTATTTCGTGGCCACATAGGCCCCGCGCCATTTCAGCCCGACCAGCCCAAGGACCGAGGAACAGTTGATAATTCGCCCGTGCCCTTGCGCCCGCATCACGGGGATCACCATATTAGTCAGTTCCTGATAGCCGAACACATTGGTTTCAAAGATGGCGCGCAATGCGTCACGCGGCAGATCCTCGACCGCGCCGGGACAGGCGTATGCGCCGTTGTTGTATAGCACGTCCAACGTGCCACCTGTGGCGTCCAGCACGGCGGCCAGACCTGATACAATGCTGTCGCTGTCGGTATAGTCGATCCGTGGGCTGTCGAAACCTTCGGCGATCAGACGGTCACAGTCAGCTTGCGCACGGCAACTGGCAAAAACGCGAAAGCCCAAGGCGCGAAAGCCAAGGGCGGCGTCATACCCGATGCCAGAGGAGGCACCGGTTAATAGAATGGATTGTTGTGTCATGCCGGGGTTGTGGCTGGAACGCCGCCCACTGGCAAGTCGTTAGCTGTCGGTCAGCAACCGTTCCGCCATCCAGCCAACTTGATCGGTTGAGGTGATGCGAATTTGCGCCCACCCGTTGCTGTCGACCTCGATAACCTCGGCCTCGGTGCCCTGCGCCAATGTGTCCAGCACGCCAAAATTTGTGCCCGGGCCAGCCCGCATGTTCACGCGGCTGCCCGCAACAGTGCGAAGATCAAGCGGCGCAGCCACAACAGTAGGCGCCTGCACGACAGGTTCGACTTCTAACGCAACTTCGTCCAACTCTTCTTCAACGACAGGTGCAATCTCGGTCGGTTCCACGACGGCGCGGGTTACAACGGGTTCGTTGAATGGAGCGGGCGCGATGGATTTGGTCGCAATGGCCGCTGTTTCGAGTGGCCGGACCTCAGGTTCGAAATTAGCGCCGCCAGACAGCTGGTAAAAGCCAAACCCAAGCAACAAAAATATGCCAATTATGAATTTTCCCATGATCGCCCCCAGGTGGATCTTAACGTGAATCACTTTGTTGCGTAACCCTAACGCTATGGCCTCGGTTCCGTATCAGGGAAAATCTTGGGTCGCTTCCCCCTATCTGATCTTTACGCCCTATCGCCGCGGGGCTACACCACAACAATGACAGATGAGAAGACAACACCAGATACAGAGCTGACCGAGCCGCTACGCCGCGCAATTGGTGACCGCTATCTGACCTATGCGTTGTCGACGATCATGAACCGTGCGCTACCCGATGCGCGCGATGGTCTGAAACCTGTGCACCGCCGTATCCTGTATGCGATGCGTGAATTGAAGCTGGCCAGCAACGGCGGTTTCCGTAAATCGGCCAAGATTTCGGGCGACGTGATGGGAAACTATCACCCGCATGGCGACGCCGCGATTTATGACGCGATGGCCCGTCTGGCCCAAGATTTCAACGTCCGCTATCCGTTGGTTCATGGCCAAGGGAACTTTGGCAATATCGACGGCGATAACCCTGCTGCGTCGCGTTATACTGAGGCGCGGATGACTGCCGCTGCCGAGGCGCTGATGGAAGGGTTGACCGAAAACGCGGTCGACTATCGCCCCAACTACGATGGTACGCTTGAGGAACCCGTTGTGTTCCCTGCTGCCTTCCCGAACCTGCTGGCGAATGGGTCCACTGGGATCGCTGTGGGTATGGCCACGAATATCCCGCCGCATAATTTGCACGAGTTGATCGACGCGTGTTTGCACCTGATCAAGGCACCAAACGCGCGTGATGAAACCCTGCTGGAATATATCCCCGGTCCTGATTTCCCCACTGGCGGTGTAATTGTCGAGCCTAAGGAAAACATCGCCGAGGCCTACCGCACAGGTCGCGGCGCATTCCGCCTGCGCGCCAAGTGGGAGGTCGAGGATCTAGGCCGTGGTCAATGGCAGGTTGTCGTGACCGAAATCCCGTATCAGGTGCAGAAATCCAAGCTGATCGAGAAATTGGCCGAGGTGATCCAGACCAAAAAGGTGCCGCTTCTGGCCGATGTGCGTGACGAATCCGCCGACGATATTCGCGTCGTGCTGGAACCGCGTGCCAAAACTGTCGATCCCGAAATGATGATGGGCATGTTGTTCCGCAATTCCGATCTGGAAACGCGGTTCAGCCTGAATATGAACGTGCTGATCGACGGGCTGACGCCCAAGGTGTGTAGCGTTAAAGAGGTTCTTCGCGCCTTCCTTGATCACCGCCGCGACGTGTTGATCCGCCGCAGTCAGCACCGCATGGACAAAATCGACCACCGTCTTGAGGTGCTCGAAGGGTTCATCATTGCCTTCCTCAACCTTGACCGCGTGATCGACATCATCCGCTATGACGACGAGCCCAAGCGTGCCTTGATGGTCGAAGATTGGGCGCTTGATCATCCCCGCGCCACGTCCGAGGCGGATTATGTCTCGCCCATTCTGCCCGGTGCCGATCCAGAGGTTTCCCTGTCCGAAGTGCAGGCAGAAGCGATCCTGAACATGCGTCTTCGCTCCTTGCGCCGGCTTGAGGAAATCGAGCTGATCAAGGAACGCGATGCGCTGATGCTGGAACGCGCGGAGCTTGAGGATCTGTTGGACGGCGAGGGCCTGCAATGGGCCAAAATTTCTGAACAGTTGCGCGAAACCCGCAAGCAATTTGGCCGCGATAGCGAGGGTGGCGCGCGCCGCACCCAGTTCGCCGAAGCCGCCGAGGTGGTCGAGGTTCCGCTAGAGGCGATGATCGACCGCGAACCGATTACGGTTGTGTGTTCCAAAATGGGCTGGGTCCGCGCTATGACGGGCCATATCGACCTGACCCGCGAATTGAAGTTCAAAGACGGCGACGGCCCGCGCTTTATCTTCCACGCGGAAACCACGGATCGTTTGTTGGTGTTCGGCACGAATGGTCGTTTCTATACCGTCGGCGCATCGAATTTGCCCGGTGGGCGCGGCATGGGCGAACCCCTGCGTCTGATGGTCGATCTGCCAAACGAGGCCGATATCGTCGATATGTTTGTGCATAAATCCGGTATGCGTCTGTTGGTCGCGTCCGCCGAAGGTAACGGTTTCGTCGTGCCAGAGGATGACGTCATTGCGCAAACCCGCACCGGCAAACAGGTTTTGAACGTCAAAGATACGGCTGCCAAAATCTGTCACCGCGTGAACGGCGACCATGTGGCTGTTGCGTCCGAGAACGCGAAATTGCTTGTGTTCTCACTGGATGACCTGCCCGAAATGGGGCGTGGTAAGGGTGTGCGCTTGCAGAAATACAAATCCGCACGCGGGCGTCAGGGCACCTTGGAAATCGATGGCGGTTTGGCCGATGTGACCACGTTCCCGATGGCCGACGGCCTTTCGTGGGCAATGGGTGGCGGTAAAACACGGACCGAGCCTGATATGTCCGACTGGAAGGCTGCGCGCGGATCAATGGGTAAGCGCCCGCCATATGGTTTCCCCAAGAACAACAAATTCACCTAATTCGCGGGTGGCTAAACTTTGCCTGCGCTGATGCTGCGGGTATCAACACCCCTTGCTTTTTGTCCAAATCCCAACTACATCGCCCGCGATGCTGAAACAGGCCGCTTATGGCCTCTCAAAATTAAGGGCGCTAGCAAAATGGCTAAGGCAAAGTTTGAACGTAATAAACCGCACGTTAACATCGGCACGATTGGCCACGTTGACCACGGCAAGACCACATTGACCGCTGCGATCACGAAGTATTTCGGTGATTTCCA
>JAQXEG010000030.1 GCA_029250945.1 Yoonia sp. | reverse complement strand
CGCCGGCATCGCCTGTATCGGTGGTGTCCCCGCCAGTGTTCGTGGTGTCAGTGGACGTGTCATCAAACGGATTTGTATTTGTACCAGTGCTGTCGTACGCGGCGGCCAGTCCTAAAACGGTAATTAGGCAAAATAAACGGAGCATGCGCGGACTTTCGTTTGAAAACAGAAACTTGCGTTGAGTGATCACGGGAATGCGATGTGCTGTCAGCGAGGAACCCCGCGCACCACCCGTTTTTTTCAGTTATCTAGAGGTTCTTTCGCGGTCATACCCAAGATATAGTCTCCTACGACTCATCACGCAAAGGACTGCCGCAGATGCCACTTAGCCCCGAACAGCAAGCCGAAATCGACGCCCTGCGGTCCAACCCGCAACCCACCCTGCGCGCCACTGCGCCGGGGATGGAACAGCACCTTTACAACGCCCATGACGTGCTCGACCACGGGTTTATCCGCGTCATCGACTATATGGGCGACGATGCAGCCATCTGTCAGGCTGCGCGCGTCAGCTACGGCAAGGGCACCAAATCGGTGCAAAATGACGAGGGGCTGATCCGCTACCTCATGCGTCACTGGCACTCTACCCCTTTCGAGATGTGCGAGATCAAGCTGCACGTCAAACTTCCCGTCTTTGTGGCCCGCCAGTGGATCCGCCACCGCACCGCCAACGTGAACGAATACTCCGCCCGTTATTCCATCCTTGATCGCGAATTCTACATCCCCGAGCCGGATAAGCTCGCCGCGCAATCGGTCATCAACAATCAGGGTAGGGGTGAAGCCTTAACAGGTGATGAAGCCGCCCGCGTTCTTGAAATCCTCAAAGGCGACGCCGCGCGCACCTACGATCACTACGCCGAAATGATCGACGACGAAGGCAAACAAGGCCTTGCGCGCGAATTGGCCCGCATGAACCTGCCCGCCAACATCTACACCCAGTGGTATTGGAAGGTCGACCTGCACAACCTATTCCACTTCCTGCGCCTGCGCGCCGACGCCCACGCCCAATACGAAATCCGGGTCTACGCCGATGCGATCTGCAAAGTCGTCGCCGACTGGGTCCCCGCCGCCTACGGCGCATTCGAAGACTACCGCTTGGGCGGCGCCACCCTATCAGGCAAAGCCCTCGACTGCCTCCGCCGCATGTTAAAAGGCGAAGAGGTGACCCAAGAGACGTCTGGGATGTCGAAGGGCGAATGGCGCGAGTTTATGGGGGCTATTGGGTGAGTGAACCAGTCAAAAGCTAGTTTCATTAGAGAGTTTGTTTGAAGTTTAACGTCTACATTGACGAAAGTGGCGAGGCTGGTATCGCGGAAAATCCGGGGGATAAACGGGAAAGGCTCATCGCCTTATTTCGTTATGGCTGCGGTCGTTTTCCAGCTGATCACAGAAGTGCTTGTTAAGAATGTAATGCTTGAATTTAAGGAGTGGATTGAGAAGAAGAGCTGGAAACACGCAACACAACTAAATCATTCGCAGAAGGTATTTTGGCGCGCGAATTAAACAGATTACCTGTTCGCTATTTTGCGATGATTTCCAACAGGTCGACGCTAGGGGAATACAATGCGGATATTGATGGCAATGCTCACAAATTTTACAATAAATGTGCTCAATATCTTCTCGAGAGTATTTGCACCTATTTAAAACCACATCTCAATTCTGACGAAGATATTGAAGTTCGATTTGAAGAGATGAACCATGATTACGATAAGATGAGAAGGTTTCTTGGACGAATAAAGGAAAACCTGATTTACCCGCAATCTAGGTCTCTTTCATTCTTGAACCCTTTTGGCATTTCGACGCTAAAGAAGGGCGAAAGCGAGATGCTAGAAGTCGCTGATTTTGTGGCCCATGCCGTTTATCAATGTGCAAATAGGATCGAAGCAAACTTTGGAATCCCAGAGCCAAGGTACTTTTCCGAAATGTCATCGCGATTTGCGGGATGTGACAAAGGATTACCTGACGGCATTGGGTTAAAGTTCATCCATGATTTGGCTAGCATACAGCTAGAGCCGGAAATTGAAGCATTGTTTTCAAACTTCCGTGTAGTTCCACCGAAGAAAGTAAAATGATTAGCCCAATCAAAGATTGGGCAGCGCCAGGACCTCCCCCCATGGGGAGGGCGCTTCGCACCGACCCCGAGGTCCGAGCGCCCCGCTGATACAACGTGCTGCACACATCAATTTCGGGGAAAACGGCAGGGAGTCTCCTCTGATGTGCGCCGCTGACCTAGCGTAAATATCGCCCAACGATGGAAGAGATATGATGTTCACAACCACTTCACAGCCCGCACCCGCACAAACTGCGGGCGGCAATCCGTTGTTTCCGTTGATACCGGCACAGGTTCGCGCACTGTTGGCGTAACCCGCGTCACTGAAAGCCCCCAAAATGAAAATGTATGGCCTGTCCCCCTGTCCCGATTGCAAACGCGCGGTCAAAACCTTGGCAGAGGCGGAGATCGGCGTGGATTTCCGCGACGTGCGCAGCGATTCGATGTCCGAGGATGAATGGGCGGTTCTGCTCGGGGAATCTGGAGACAATCTGGTCGACCGTAAATCCCAAGCCTACCGTAACCTCAACGCGTGGATGCGCTAAACGAGGCAGACGCTCAACTGGCCGACAGCCCTGCCGTCATGGCCCTCCCCGTGATCACGGACGGCACGAAATTCACGTTGGGGTGGGATGCGGACGTGGCCGCTAGCTGAGGTTAACGCAGACGGCGTGCGTAGCGTTAACTAATTGATATTAAAATTTTAATCTGCTGTTCATCTGTTTCGCATGCGAAACATCTGCCGCACCTATTTCAGTGTAATCGTGCCTGCCATCTGGCGACCATCACGGCCGTCGACCATCTCAAAATCGACTTTTTGATCGTCGGCCAATCCGGTCAGACCTGATTGTTCCACCGCTGAAATATGTACAAACACGTCAGATCCGCCGTCATCAGGAGCGATGAATCCGAACCCTTTTGTTGTATTGAACCATTTGACCGTTCCGCTTGGCATGCCGTCTCTCCTTCATGCAATGTTGTTGATAAACTTAGGGCGATTGGGCAAAAGGCAAATGAAAAATGAAAGGAACTGACATGCGATTTTTCGGGCTGAAATCATGTGACACCTGCCGCGAGGCGAAAAGGAAAATTATCGCATCAGGTCAAGGGGTTATGGTGATAGATGTGCGTGCCGACGGCGTGGCAGACGCCGATCTGGACACCATCGTCGCAACACTCGGCGATGCGGCAATTAACCGGTCATCAACCACGTGGCGGGGCCTGTCGGACGCGGAAAAAGCGGTCGATATCCGCAGCCTTCTGGCCGCGCACCCCACATTAATGAAGCGCCCCGTGATCGACAAAAACGGTGTCTGGACCGTCGGTTGGAAAGCGGACGTCGCAGCGCAAGTGCTTAAAACATAACCCACAACCGCTTAGGTTGGATCTGTAATTAGGAGAAAAACACATGCGCAACGCGCAGCAATGGTCCTTGGCCTTATCGCCGGTTTGATGGGCATCTTTGTCGGGCTTTTCGGCTTTGGCTATTCCGAACTGGCGGCGGCACGGCCCGAAGTGAATAAGTTTTTCTCGCTCGAAAACCCCAGCCTGATCCGGTTCGCCAGCTTTGTCGCGCCGCTATTGGCGATTGCGGGCGGGGCGATGGCGAAAGCCCGCGCGCTGTGGGACGGCGGGCTGATGCTTTTGGCAGCGGCGCTGTTTTACTTCGGCTTTGGGTTCAACGTGGGCACGATGTTCCCGATCGGCTTTGCCGCATTAGGTGGCTTGCTGGGTATCGCCGCGGGCAAACCAGATGAGCCTAAGGCGCATTTCTAAAGAAGCGGTCCAGTGACAATGGGCCGGCTCCTTTGAACACCAGAATCAACAGGGCAAGTATCCAGAAGGCGCGTTGATCGGCGATTAATTCACCGGACGCTTTGTTTAACCACGCGCCAAGCTCTCCGCTGTGACCAAAGATATCCGTCAGCGATTGCACGATGATGAACCCGATCATGCCGATGGCGGACAGGCGGGTCAAAAGGCCCACAACGATTAGCAATGGCAGAACAAATTCCGCGATGGTGCCGCCAGTGACGACCGCCCAATGGAAGACGCCGAGCTGTGATGTGTCATAGCTTGTAGCCTCGAACGCTCGTGGGAAATCTGGGCGTAAGCCCCTGATCTTGGCGCCAGAAACCCGAATATGCCATCGCCCAAATTGATAGACATATTAGCATCCTCCAAACTGAATTATTTTGGTATTCCCTTTGTGAGTAGTCGCTAAAAATATTGCAACTGCCGCCGCATCATAGGGAAGTGGAACCAGCGTAGCGGACATTGTTGCATCAGGCACTTTGGAACCAAAGCGGACATTGGCATAAAAAAGGCCCCGACATTGCGGGGCCTTTTGTGGTTTATGATGCCTTCATGTCCGGCGGTGTCGCGCTGTCGCCAAGTTCGGCGAGGATGTCATCAAGCGCCATGACCGCGGTACGGTTTTCGCCCAAGCGTCGCACGCTGACGGTGCGTTCTTCGATCTCGCGTGCGCCAATGGCGAGGATCATGGGGACTTTGCCAAGGCTGTGTTCGCGGACCTTATAGTTGATCTTTTCATTGCGCACATCGGCCTCGGCGCGCACGCCAGCAGCTTTGAGCGCAGCGACAACTTCCATCGCGTAATCGTCAGCGTCTGACACGATGGTGGACACAACCACCTGGCGCGGGGCCAGCCAGAACGGCAGTTTGCCTGCGTGCTCTTCGATGAGGATGCCGATGAACCGCTCGAACGAGCCAAGCGTCGCGCGGTGCAGCATGAACGGCACATGCTTGTTTCCGTCTTGGCCCACATAGGATGCGTCAAGCCGGTCGGGGATGTTGCTATCGACTTGCAATGTGCCGCACTGCCAATCGCGCCCGATGGCGTCTGTTAGCACAAACTCCAGCTTGGGGCCGTAAAACGCGCCTTCGCCTTCTTGGATGTCATAGTCGTATCCAGCGGCCTTGCAGGCGTTGCCAAGCGCGGTTTCCAGTGTGTCCCACACCGCGTCTGATCCGATCCGTTTTTCGGGGCGGGTGGACAGTTTGATCGCCCAGTTGGTGAAGCCCAGTTCAGCGTAAATTTCCGACAAGAATTCGATGAAGATGCGTGTTTCATCCTCGATCTGGTCCTCGGTGCAGAAGATATGCCCGTCGTCTTGGGTAAAGCCGCGCACGCGCATAATACCGTGCAGCGCGCCTGATGGTTCATAGCGGTTGCACGACCCGAATTCGGCCATACGCAACGGCAGATCGCGATAGGATTTCAGACCTTGGTTGAACACCTGCACGTGGCAGGGGCAGTTCATGGGTTTCAGCGCATTGATCGTCTTTTCGCGCGCGTGATCCTCGTCGACCTCAACGATGAACATGTTTTCCTGATAGCTTTCCCAGTGGCCGGATTTTTCCCAAAGCTGGCGGTTCACAACCTGTGGTGTGTTCACCTCGACATAGCCGCCCGCGCGTTGGCGGCGGCGCATGTAGTCTTGCAGTTCGGTATAGATAGTCCAGCCGTTGGGGTGCCAGAACACCTGACCGGGGGCCTCTTCTTGCATGTGGAACAGGTCCATTTCGCGGCCCAGCTTGCGGTGGTCGCGTTTGGCAGCCTCTTCCAGACGGGTCATGTGCGCCTTTAGCCCCTCTTTGTTCGTGAAGGCAGCGCCGTAGATACGTTGCAGCATCTGGCGGTCACTGTCGCCGCGCCAATAGGCGCCTGCGATGTTCATCAGCTTGAACCCGTCGGCGGGCACTTGGCCTGTGTGTTGCAGGTGCGGGCCGCGGCACAGGTCTTGCCAATCGCCGTGCCAATACATGCGCAGCGGCTCATCGCCGGGAATGGCCTCGATCAGCTCAACCTTATAGGGCTCACCCTTGTTCTTGTAGAATTGGATCGCTTTTTCGCGCTCCCAAATCTCGGTGCGGACGGGGTCGCGTTTGTTGATGATCTCTTTCATCTTCTTTTCGATGATCGCGAGGTCTTCTGGCACGAACGGTTCCTTGCGGTCGAAATCGTAATACCAGCCGTCCTTGATCACAGGGCCGATGGTGACTTGGGTGTCGGGCCAGATTTCCTGCACGGCGCGGGCCATGATGTGGGCCAGATCGTGACGGACCAGTTCCAGCGCGGGTGCCTCGTCCTTCATGGTGTTGATCGCAATGCTGCTGTCGGCGTCGATCGGCCATTGCAGGTCCCAATGGGCGCCGTTCACGGTAGCGCTGATCGCCTTTTTCGCAAGGCTGCTGGAAATGTCAGCGGCCACAGCGGCGGCAGTGACACCAGCGTCATAGTGGCGTGCATTGCCATCGGGGAATGTAAGGGAGATTTGGGCCATCTGTGTGGGCTCCTCGTCGGTTTAGCGCCAACTTGCGCGCTCGGTTGCGGGTTATGTGAGGGGTGTTTGACGATTTGTGACCTTGGGGTCAAGCGCGGTTGCGGCTGACTGCTGATTTCCACAACATCGACGCGATCTTAGAACAACAAAATTGCTTGACCTTTCGCATGGGGCGCATGACAGCTTCAGCTGTTAAATCATGTGTCGCAGTGCTTGAGTTGCAGTGAATTTTGAAAGGGCAAACATGATCAAAACAATTTTGAAACCGACAAAAATCTCAATCTCTGTTTTGCTTGGGGCTCTACTGTTGGGGGCTTGCACCAGTTCTGCGACGTTTGTTGATCCCCACGAAGATAGACGCTTGAACCTGACTGATTATGTCAGTGTCGAGGCCTGGCGTGCGCAGATGGATAACCTGACCCGCGAACCCTTTTCCCCCGACACTGTTACGGGATCGGCCAATTATGATGGTGTAATCCTTATCAGCGGTGACGACCGCATCGGCAGCCGTGTCGGGGGCAAGATTTCAATTGATGTGTCGTTTGATGACGCCACCTTGACGGGCGTCGCGACCAACTTTTACCGCGAAGACACCGATGCCGCGGTATCAGGTCAAATCCACATGGATGGAACCACGGTCAACCCAGGAAACGTGCGTGCCAATTTGACTGGCGATTTGCAGCTAGAGGATGGGACCGAAGTTTCATATGCCGAAAATATTAATGGGGCCTTTCGGAATGACACGGCCACAGGATTTACAGGCGAAAGCGGCGTGTTTTTGCCGACCGTCACTGAAGGGGAAGAAAATTACGCAACCATCCAGTTTTATGCTGATGGCGCTGGGGTAAGCCCGTAATCGGGCCTTTGCAAGCTGTGACATTTCATGTTGGATATCTTCTATGACACAAACTGAACCTTCTTTCTTTGTCACGCCAGAGGGCCGCAGGCTCGCCTATCATCTGACAGACGGGCATGGGCCTGCGATTGTGTTCCTTGGTGGGTTCAAGTCTGACATGGGCGGCACCAAGGCGGTGCATTTGGAGGCATGGGCCAAGGCCGAAGGTCGCGCGTTCCTGCGGTTTGATTATTCGGGTCACGGCGAAAGCAGTGAGGCGTTCACAGACGGCTGCATCGGGGACTGGTTTGCAGATGCGGTGGCGGCCATCGGGCTTATTGCAGGGCCAGTCGTGCTGGTGGGGTCGTCCATGGGCGGGTGGATTTCGCTGTTGGTCACGCGTGCGATGCCGGACCGTATTGCGGGAATGGTGACAATTGCCGCAGCACCTGATTTTACCCAGGATAGCATTTGGGCTGGATTTGACGCGGACCAGAAGGCAGAGCTAGCGGACAAAGGGCAAGTCGCGCTACCATCGGATTATGGCGAACCTTACATTATCACGCAAAAGCTGATCGCGGACGGGCGCGACAATCTGGTGTTGCGCGATCCGCTGCCACTGCCGTTTCCGGTGCGGTTCTTACAAGGTACGGCCGATGAAGATGTCAAAACCTCTGTCGCCCTCAAACTGCTGGATCACGCCACTGGCCCCGATATGCGGCTGACTCTTGTGGATGGGGCCGATCACCGGTTTTCGGATGGGCCATGTTTGAACCTTATCACGCGGGCTGTGTCAGAGGTGATCTGAGTAGGATGCGTTTTAACGCATCACTGACGTAACGTCCGCTTAGGCGGAATCACATTGGCCTGCCTATGCTGCCCGAAACTGTAGGGGAGGGCGCAACACATGGCACTATCATTTGGACAAAAGGCAGGCTGGGGTCTGGCCGACATGGGCATTAACGTTTTCGTTGTGGTCAAACAGCTGTTGGTCTTTGCCTTTCTGACGACATTCTTGGGCGTGCCGGCCAATATCGCGGGCATCGTGACCTTTGCGGTGCTGGCGTTTGATGTGGTGACCGACCCGATTGTCGGCTTCATGTCTGATCGCACCAATTCCCGCTGGGGCCGCCGCACACCGTGGATCGCGGTGGGGGCTGTTATTCTGGCCGCTGGCATCGTGGGCCTCTTTGCCGTACCCGGTGACATGAGCTGGCAGATGAACGCGATGTGGGTCATCGCCTTTTTCGGGGTGGCCACGATCGGGTTCACCTTTGTCACCATTCCCTATGGCGCGATGGCGGGCGAAATGACCCAAGACCCAAAGGAACGGTCCACCATGATGGCGTTCCGCATGACATTCGCATCCCTTGGCTTGCTGACCGCTGGTGCATTGGTTCCTGCATTGGCAGGCGACACACGCGAAGGCTACGCGGCGGCGGTCCTGATGGTCGCCCCCGTTGTGGTCCTCGCGATCTGGGGCATGTTGTTTTTCACCCGCCGCGCCCCACGGATCGAGGCGGCAGCAACTGGCAATTTCCGTGATGTTTTGTCCCTCGTGATCGGGAACCGCGCGTTTTTCCGGCTTGTCCTGTTATACGGTCTGCTGACCCTTGCGGTGGCGCTGATCGCGGCGGGGCTGCAACTGGCCGCGCTTTATCTGATGGTCGATGATGGCAACAGCCCGCTATCGGGCCTCGCCTCTGCGCTGGGCGTGTTTTCGACGTTGTTTGCGATGTTTATCGTGGGCTCTGTCATTAGTCAGTTCATCTGGGTGAAAACAAGCGCGGCCTTGGGCAAAACATGGGCGCTGATTGCAGGCGTTGTGCTGTATATCGTGGTCCTGATCGCGATCTGGATGGCCTTGCCCGCCACGTCTGTGACTGCGATGGCGCTGTTGTTCCTGTGTGCGGGTTTCACCAATGGCGCATACCAGCAAATCCCATGGGCGATGTATCCCGACCTGATGGACGTGACCCGCGATGAGAGCGGTGAGGCGATTGAGGGCGCGTTCAGTGCCGTGTGGTTGTTCGGCCAAAAGGTCGCCAATGCCATCGCACCGCTTGTGCTTGGCTTTGTGTTGTCGGGCGCTGGCTGGCAATCGTCAACGGGCGGGGTGATTGAACAATCGCCCGCCGCACTGGATGCCTTGCGCGCATCGCTGACATTGGTGCCTGCGGGGATTTTTGTACTGGCCATCTTGGGGCTGTTGTTCGTGTACCGCCCGGTGTCCAAACATGTGCCGTCCCACGGGTAGGGCGCAATGATCCCAACCTGCATCACTGATCTGGAACGTTGGCTGGCCGAGAGTGAGGCCGCAGTGCCCGCGATCCGGCCTGATTGCACCAAGTCGATCATATGGGCGGACAAGCGCGATGAGCTGACCGATGTCGCGGTCGTCTTCATCCACGGGTTTTCAGCGACGGGGCATGAAATCCGACCCTTGCCTGATCTTGTGGCAAATGGATTAGTGGCAAACCTGTTTTTCACGCGGCTTAGCGGTCACGGCCAAGACGGTCCCGCGATGGGCTGCGCCACATTGGACGACTGGCGCGCAGACGTGGCGCAGGCATTGGCCTTTGGGCGCATGTTGGGCAAACGGGTGCTTGTCATCGGCTGCTCAACAGGTTGCACCTTGGCGGCGGATGCCCTTGCGGCGGGTGACATGGCGGATGGGGTGGTCTTTGTATCGCCCAACTTTGGCCTGACCCACAGGCTTGCGCAATTCTTGATTGACTTGCCGCTTGTGCGCCATTGGGGGCATTGGATTGCAGGGCGAGAGCGGTCATTTGGCACCCATTCAGACGCCCACGCGGCCTATTGGACGATGCGGTATCCAACGGCGGCTATCTATACAATGGGGGACGCGGTGCGCGCCGTGCGCGGGGCCGATTTGTCGGCGATCACCACACCTGCGATGTTTGCCTATAATGAGGATGATCAGGTCGTCAGTGCAAATGCCACCCGCGCTGTCATGGGCCATTGGGGTGGATCGGTGCATGAACATAAACTTGTTCAAACAGCGCGTGATGACACGATGGGGCATGTGATGGCAGGCGATGTATTCAGCCCCGACCAAACCGCGCCTTTGGTGGACGCGATTTTACGCTGGTTTACGGCCGAAGTCGCGGTCTAGTCCTTGCGCCCATTTAGCCCATGTCGGGGCAGCGCAAGCACAGGCAAATCACCATGTGTAACGCGGGACAGTTTCGATTATCGAGCCATTGGTCCTCGTGCCGCTGATGGTGGGCGATGCGCGGGTGTTTTATGCACAATTTACCACCGTCTCGGCTGAGTTCCCCATCACATTCGCCCCCATCACGATGGGCGAACGGATGGAGGAGTTTGCATCGCAAATTCTGATATGGTTGCCGCCAAAATTCCCGCTGGCAGGCATGGACATGGGCGGCATGGTTGCGATGGAAATCCTGCGCCGTGCGCCTGAACGCGTAACCCGCGTGGCGTTCATTTCGACCAATGCGCAATCCGACACGCCCGAAATCTCGGCGCTGCGTGAACCCAGCATTATTGCCGCAAAATCGGGCCGCCTTAATGACGCCATGCAGACCGAGATCAACCCTGCGTGGCTGTCACGGGACCCTACTGGATGGATGTCATGTCGTTGATGACGGATATGGCGACGGCGCTGGGCGTGGATGTGTATGTGCGGCAAAGCCGTGCAATGGAGCGCCGCAAAGACCAGCAAGATATCATGCGCCGGATCAAACAGCCCGCGCTGGTGATGTGCGGCGATTATAATGGGCAGCATTCGGTGCGGCGCCATGAATTTCTGGCTGAACTTATCCCTTATGCGCAGCTAGAGGTTATTCCCAACGCGGGTCATATTCTGACGCTGGAAAATCCTGATGCCGTGACGGATGCGATCCGGCGCCGGATGCGGCAGCCGCTGGTTCTGCGTTAAGCGGCGGAGTTGGTGTTTGCCGCCTTGGGCGCGTCGCCAGCGTTTGCATCAATGAAATCAAGCACAAGCGGGCGGATGTTGCGCCGCCAGCTGCCACCGGCAAAGATGCCGTAGTGGCCCGCGCCCGGTTCCAAATGCGCCGCCTTTTTCGCCTCTGGCAGGCCCGTCAGTAGATCAAGCGCTGCAAGGCACTGGCCGGGGGCAGAAATATCATCATTCTCGCCCTCGACGATTTTGACGGCGACGGTGGTGATTTTGCCGATGTCGGCCTTGCGCCCTGCGACGGTGAAATCATTGCGGGCGATGTCGCGGTTTTTGAACACGCGTTCCACTGTGGACAGGTAAAATTCGGCGGGCATATCCATCACGGCGAGGTATTCATCGTAGAATGCGTTATGCTTGTCATGCTCGGACGCGTCGCCCTTGGTCGCGCTGATAATCTGGTCGCGAAAGGCGGTCATATGGGTTTCAGCGTTCATCGAAATGAATGACGCAAGCTGCAAAAGGCCGGGATAAACCATGCGCCCTACGCCGCCATATTTGTAGCCGACCCGCTGGATCATCGTCTGTTCTAACTGGCCCATCGTGACCGAGCGGCCAAAATCGGTGACTTCGGTATGGTTCGCCTCTGGGTCGATGGGGCCGCCGATCAGGGTGAGGGATTTGGGCTGTGCGTCGGGGTTTTCCTCGGCCAGATAGGCGGTTGCTGCCAGCGTCAGGGGGGCGGGCTGGCATACGGCGATGACGTGAATATCGCTACCCAGTTCTTTCATGAAATCAACAAGGTAGAGCGTGTAATCCTCCACGTCGAACTTGCCTGCGCTGACGGGAATGTCACGTGCATTGTGCCAATCGGTGACGAACACCTCGCAATCGGGCAGCAGGCTGATCACGGTTTTGCGCAGCAATGTGGCGTAATGGCCGGACATGGGTGCGACCAGCAGCACGCGGCGTTTGCGCGTATCGCGACCGGGCATTGTGAACTGGATCAGATCGCCGAACGGGCGTTCAATCACTGTTTCGACAACGACGGGAAAATCTTTGCCCGACTGGCCGGTCACAGGCGGAATGTTCCAATCGGGTTTCAGCACCATACGGCTAAAGCTGCGTTCTGTCACCTCGCCCCATGCCTTGAGCCAGTCCATCGCAGGGTTTGCGCCCAGCGACATGGCCGGATAGCTGGCAAATGCCCGCGCAGACGCCCCGAGCCATTGGTTCGTGTTACGCACGCTTTCCATTAGGTCATAGGTCATCATATACTTCATGGAACATCTCCTGCGGGGGCGCGTTGACACCATGATGGTGAAATGCTGCACCTGCAAACTAGGCGGTAGAGGTTAATATGACAACAAATGAATCCCCCCCCAGCGGCAGTTCAGGTCAGGACCTCGGGAAACTTGAGGAAAATCTGCAACGGGTCGAAGGGCTGGTGCAGCGGTTGATGTCGGTCATGGGGAAGGGGCGACAGGTGCCCGCCGCACTGCAAGGGCCCAGCCCAGAGCTTTATTCCAAGGCGGCCCACGCCTATTTCACCGAAGTGGTGAACAACCCCACCAAGATATTCGAGGATCAGGTCGCGTTCTGGGGGCAGACGGTAAAACATTACGTCGACGCGCAGCAGATGCTGACCCAAGACGCGCCGCCCGCCGATGACACCCCGCCCGACCGCCGGTTTTCCCACGAGATGTGGACGACGAACCCCTATTTTCATCTAATTAAGCAACAATACCTGACCAACGCCGCCGCCATTCAGGGGGCTGTGTCCGATCTGGACGGGCTGGATGACGGGGAAAAACGCAGGTTGGATTATTTCAGCCAGCAGATCATCGACATGATGTCGCCCACCAATTTTCTAGCCACAAACCCCGACGCGCTGACCCTTGCGGTCGAAACCGAGGGCGAAAGCCTTGTGGCGGGGCTGGAAAACCTTGTGGCCGACCTCGAGGCGAATGATGGCGATCTGGTTGTCAGCCTTGCGGATAAAACGGCGTTTCAGGTCGGCGAAAATCTGGGCACGTCGCCGGGGCAGGTGGTGTTTCGCAACCATATGTTCGAGCTGATCCAATATGCGCCAACCACGGATACGGTGCAGGACACCCCGCTAGTGATCTTTCCGCCGTGGATTAACAAATTCTACATTCTGGACATGAAACCCCAAAACAGCCTGATCAAATGGGCCGTCGATCAGGGGCATACGGTGTTCGTCGTCTCATGGGTGAACCCCGACGCAAGCTACCGCGATACGGGGCTAAAGGACTATATCGACGACGGGTTCATGACCGCGATTGCGCAGGTCAAGGCGATCTGTGGCACCGAACAGGTGAATGCGGTCGGCTACTGCATCGCGGGCACGACGTTGTCGATCACCCTCGCGCTGATGGCGAAGCGTGGGGACACATCCGTCAACGCGGCCACATTGTTCACCACCCTCACGGATTTTTCCGACAGGGGCGAGGTCGGCGTGTTTCTTGACGATGATTTCGTCGACGGGATCGAGGCCGAGGTGGAGAATAGCGGCGTGCTGTCGTCATTCTACATGTCGCGCACCTTTAGTTTTTTGCGGTCCAACGACCTGATCTACGGCCCCGCGATCAAAAGCTATATGATGGGCAAGGCGCCGCCCGCGTTTGATCTGCTGTATTGGAACGGGGACGGCACGAACCTGCCAGCCACGATGGCGGTCGAATACCTGCGCGGGTTGTGTCAGGGCGACCAGCTGGCCACCGGTGGTATCGCGATCGGGGACGAGGTTGCGAGTTTGGCTGATATCACCACGCCGATCTGCGCCATCGCCTGCGAAACCGACCATATTGCCGCGTGGAAAAGCAGCTATCGCGGTGTGCAGCAGATGGGATCAGCGGATAAGACGTTCATTCTGTCGGAATCGGGGCATATCGCGGGCATCGTGAACCCGCCGACCAAGAATAAATACGGGCATTATATGAATGCCGATCTGGGGGCAGACCCAGACGGCTGGCTTGAGGCCGCAACGCGTCATGATGGATCATGGTGGGGCCGCTGGGACGGGTGGTTAAAGTCGCAATCTTCCGGCACCTGTCCCACGCGCGCGCCTGAGGACAAGGGGCTGGGGGCCGCACCGGGGCGTTATGTGCTTGGGGGTTAGCAATGCAGTTGCGGAAAGAATTCATGCTGCAATGCAGAAAAATACTTGAAATGCCGCAGCGCAGCATGTACCTAAGATCCAGAAGATGAATCGCAGCATCCTCCCTAGCTGCTTAATCAAGGATCGATACCATGGCTAAATCACAAGATTTCACCGCTGTTTTTAAAGACATGATGGGCGCATTCCCGGTTGACACAAAAGCCGTAGAAGACGCGTATAAGTCACAGGCAACATTGGCAGAAAAGATGTCCGCTGTTGCACTGGACGCTGCAAACAAATCCACAGAGCTGTCCGCGAAATGGACCTCTGAAACACTGGGCAAGATGCAGGGCGTTTCCGCTGCAAAGGCCGAGCCTGCTGATTACACAAAGTCCATGACAGACTTTGCCGCCGCATCCGCAGAATCAGCAGCCGAGCACATGGCCGCCTTCGCTGAAATCGCGAAAAAGGTGCAGACACAGACAATGGAACTGGTGATGGCCTCTGGCAAAGAGATGTCCGATGACATGACTGCCGCTGCGAAGAAAGCGACAACAGACGCAACTGCTGCTGTGAAAAAAGCCGCTGCAAAGTAAGCGTTAAAAGATTGCTGGCGTATCCTCCCTGTAACGCTGGCCAATTTGAGACGGATCGCGCAACAGCGCGGTCCGTTTTTCGTTTTATCGCATAGCGGGTTTTCTTTTGGGCAACTGCGGCATAGGCTTGCTGCACCGCAACATGTCTTGGGAGGGACACCGTGGCCGATACATCCAAACCGCTGTTGATTAAGCGTTATGCAAGCCGCCGTTTGTACAACACCGAAACCAGCGACTATGTCACGCTAGAAGATATCGCCACATTCATCCGCGACGGGCGCGAGGTGCAGATCGTTGATCTGAAGTCCGGCGATGACCTGACCCGCCAGTATTTGCTGCAAATTATCGCAGAACACGAAAGCCGCGGCGAAAGCGTGCTGGGGGTGGATCTGTTGACCGACCTCGTGCGCGGCTACACATCGCAGGCGTCATCGGTTGTGCCGCAATTTCTGACCGCCAGTTTTGAGATGCTGCGCGACGGGCAATCCAAGGCGATGGAAAACATGACACAAGCCAACCCGATGGCCAACATGCCAGGGTTTGAGGCGATGCAAGCGCAGCAACAGGCGTTTTTCAATGCGATGACGGGCGGCATGATGGGTGCCACAGCCCCGAAAGAAACCGACACCGCCGCTGATGATCTGGACACGATCAAACAACAGCTCGCCGCGATGCAGGAAAAGCTGTCGAAAATGGGCAAGTAGCCCTTTCTATTTGCCAAAAATATCTTGGGGGAGGCCGTAGGCCGGGGGCAGCGCCCCTAGCCGACCTCAGCAAATACGCCGTCGAGGGCCCGTTCCAGTTTACTGAACATCTCATCCATATGGGCGGGTGTCATTATGAACGGCGGGCATAGCACGATGGATTGGCCCAAGGGGCGGCAGATGAGCCCCTGATCGGTGCAGGCGTTCGCGATACGTTCGGAAACCGACAAAGATCCGTCAAACGGCATTTTGGTGTCCTTGTCTTTGACCGCTTCCAGCGCGCCCATTAGCCCCTTACCACGCCATTCGCCGATGTTCTTTTTTTCGGCCAGCCGCGCCATGCCTTCCTCGAACAACGGGGTCAGGGTGCGCACGTTTTCAGCGAGCCCCTCGTTCATCACAACGTCGATGGCTTTGAGCGCAATGGCGCAGCCGACGGGGTGGCCGGATGCGGTGAACCCGTGGGGGAATTCCTCGATCGCTTCGGATGCGGCCTGTAATCTGTTGGTCAGTTCCGGCCCAAGGATCACGGCGCCCATGGGAAAGAAACCGGCGGTCAGGTTCTTGGACGAAATGATCGCATCGGGCATGAAATCATAGGTTTCACAGCCCCAAGTATTTCCGGTGCGGCCAAAGCCCGTGATGACCTCATCCGCGATCAGGGGGATGCCGTATTTCTGCAAAATCGGCTGGATTGCTTGGAAATACCCCTCAGACGGGGGGATCACGCCGCCAGCACCCATGACTGGTTCAGCAAAGAAACCTGCGATCGTGTCCGCGCCTTCGCGCTGAATGGTGTCTTCCAGCTCTTGGGCCATGCGGGCGGTGAATTGCGCCTCGCTCTCGCCCTCTTGGCCGAAGCGCCAGTAGTGTGGACAGCTTATGTGGATGAACCCGTCAAGCGGCAGGCCAAACACGCTGTTATAGTGTTTGCCTGTCATGGATGCGCTGACGGCGGTGACCCCGTGATAGGCGTTCACACGGGTCAGGATCTTGCGCTTTTGCGGGTTGCCTTCGGATGCGTGCAGGAACCACAGCATCTTGACCATCGTATCATTCGCCTCGGATCCTGAGTTGGTGTAGAACACCTTGCCATTGGAGAACGGTGATACCTCGACCAGTTTCTCGGACAGCATCACGGTCTGGTCCGACATCCGGCCAAAGAACGCGTGGTAGCCAGGGAATTTGTCGTATTGCGCCTTGGCGGCGGCGGTCAGGCCTGGGTGGTCAAAGCCTGCAACCATGTTCCAAAGCCCTGAATTTCCATCCAGATATTTGCGCCCGTGCACGTCATAGACATAGGGGCCTTTGCCGTGGGTCAGAACAACGCTGCCGCGGTCGGCGACGGTCGGCAGGTCGGTGAAACCATAAAAGGAATGCGCATCTGCGCGGCTTTCCCAAGAGTTGACGTTCGTGTTCATGATGGCCCCCGGCGTTGTGGTTTGACCAGACGCTATACCCGTTCAAACGCCCCTGCAATCAGGTTCAGATGCCCAGCCGGTCGCGCATCGCATACCACGTCATCGCCACCGTTAGCAGCGGTGCCCGGAACGCGGCCCCGCCGGGAAAACTCGGCGTGGGCAGTGTGGACATCACGTCGAAACGACCCGCCTGGCCCGCGACTGCCTCGGCCATCAGTTTGCCCGCAAACCCCGATAGGGCGACGCCGTGGCCGGAAAAACCAGCCGCTGACAAGATGTTGTCACTGATCCGCTGGATCGCCGGAAGCCGCGACATCGTGATACCCAGCGTACCGCCCCACACATGATCAAACCGCACACCTGCCAATTGTGGAAACAGGTTGATCATGCGGGCGTGCAGCGCCGTCTCAATGTCGCTGGGAAAGCCGATACCATAGCTCTCGCGCCCGCCAAACAGTAGGCGGTTGTCCTCTGACAGGCGGTAGTAGTTCACGACGAATTTGCTGTCGGCCACGGCGATGTCGCGGGATAGGACACTTGCAGCCCTTTCTCCCAAAGGTTCTGTCGCGCCGATAAAGCTGTTGATCGGCATTACCTTGGCCGCGACTTTACGTTCAATACCGGGCAGATAGCCGTTGCCTGCGATAATCACATGGTTGGCGCTCACATGGCCCCTACCTGTGCGCACGGTCGCGGGGTCGCCTTTGGCGATGTGGTGCACTTCGGACATTTCATAGATTTGAACGCCAGCTTCTTCGGCCGCCGCAGCCAGCCCAAGCGCGTAGCGCAGCGGGTGGATATGCCCCGCGCCCATGTCCAAAATTCCACCGTGATAGAGCGGGGTTTGCACGATGGATTGTATGGACGATTTGTCCTGCGGCGTGATCTGATCATAGCCATAGGTGCGCGACAGGTAGTCGGCGTCGGCGTGTTCCGCGGCGGCCTCTGCCGCGCTATAGGCGCCGTGTGCCACACCGGGTGTGTAGCGGGCATCAGGCGGGGCAAGGGCGCGCAGGTCTGATTTCGCCTCTTCGCTGAGGTCCCAAAGGGCGCGGGCAGGGCCATCGCCCAGCTTTTGCGCCAACCAAGATTGTGATTGGTTGTAGCCTGATCCGACTTGGCCTCCGTTGCGCCCTGATGCGCCAAAGCCTGCGCGGTGGGCGTCAAGGACGATGACAGATAGCCCCTTTTGCGCGGCGCGAAGTGCGGCTGTCAGGCCGGTAAACCCCGCCCCGATGACACAAACATCGGCCTGTGCGGCACCGCGCAGTTCTGGACGCAGCGGCGGTGCATTGACCGTGGCCGCATACCAGCTATCTGGAAATTCCCCAGCCTTATCATTGCGGTAGAGCGGGTTCATACGTTTAACAACAGGTGTTCACGTTCCCACGGCGAGATGACTTGCAGGAATTCATCGTATTCTGCCCGCTTCACGATGGAATAGACCCGCGCGAATTCCGGCCCGAGGGCGGCGTGCATTTCTGTGGCTTCATCAAACAGATCAAGGGCCGCAAACAACCCCTTGGGAATGTCATCTTCGGCATCATAGGCGTCGCCCTGATAGCGTTTGTCGGGGCGGATTTCGTTCATCAGCCCCAGATACCCGCAAGCCAGCGATGCGGCGATGCACAGGTAGGGATTGCAATCCATCCCCGCGAGCCGGTTTTCGATGCGCCGCGCCTCTGGTGGGGACAGCGGAATGCGGATGCCGGTGGTCCGATTGTCGCGGCCCCATTCAAGGTTGATGGGGGCAGCGTGGTCGCGCACATAGCGCCGGTAGCTGTTCACATAGGGTGCGATCACCGCGATCACGGAGGGCATATGTTCCTGTAGCCCACCGATGAAGTGGAAAAATGCGTCCGTTTCCCCACCTTGGGGGCCGGTAAAGATGTTCTGCCCGTCGGCGTCCAAGATGGAGTGGTGGATATGCATGGCCGAGCCCGGTTCACCCTCGATCGGTTTGGCCATGAAGGTGGCGAAACAGTCGTGTTTTAATGCCGCCTCGCGGATTAGGCGTTTGAAGTAGAATACTTGGTCCGCTAGCAGCACAGGATCGCCGTGCAGCAGGTTAATCTCAAGCTGGCCTGCGCCGCCTTCTTGGGTGATGCCGTCAATCTCAATCCCTTGAATTTCGGCGTATTCATAGATTTCGTCGATCACGGGGCCATAATCGTCAACGGCCATCATGGAATAGGCTTGGCGACCAGCGGCGGGGCGGCCTGTACGGCCCATCATGGGTTCAATGGCTTTGGCCGGATCGGTGTTTTTACCGACCAGATAAAACTCCATCTCAGGCGCGACAACGGGGGTCCAACCTTGGGCGCGGTACAGATCCACTACCCGTTTGAGCACATTGCGCGGGGCAAAACCGACAGGATCCCCTTTTTGGTCAAACGCGTCATGGATGACCTGCAATGTGCCGTCATCGGCCCATGGGGCCGCTGCTGCGGTGCCCATATCAGGTTTCAGGATCATATCGGGTTCGGTCCAGCCGCCGGGGCCGGCGGCCTCGCCCCAATCGCCTGTAATTGTTTGGAAAAAGATGGAATTTGGCAGGTGGAAATGGCTTTGTTTTTCCCATTTTGATGCTGGCACTGCCTTACCGCGAGCGATGCCGGGCAGGTCGGCGATCACGCATTCGACCTCATCCAGACGGTTGGCATCCAGATAGGTTTTCGCGGCCTCTGGGATTGCATTGCGCCACGTCATGCGATGGTCCTTTCGCGGAAAAACTGGATGATCATGGCCGATAGCTGATCGTTGGCGTTATCTTTGCCCATGTTGGCCTGCACCTGTTCCAGCAGCGGGTCAGGCACGACACCGGGGCCTTTGATCCGCGCCAGCCCGTCGATCACCTCATCCCCGAACTCAGGGTGCGGCTGCACGGTAAAGGCTTGGTTGCCATAGACCACAGCGGCATTTTCGCAAAAATCGTTGCAGGCCACGGCGCGGGCGCCATCGGGCAGGGCCACAACCTGATCCTGATGCCATGCGTTCAACGCAATCTCAGTGTCGCCCCATTTATAGGACTGCCGCCCGACGGCCCAGCCGCCGTCGAATTTCACGACCTCGCCGCCCAAAGCTTGGGCGATGATCTGGTGGCCAAAGCAGATGCCAACCATCGGCACGTCAGCGGTGCGCGCGTTGCGGATAAAATCCTCAAGCGGGGGGATGAAGGCGTGATCTTCATAGGCGCCGTGGCGGGACCCGGTAACGAGCCAGCCGTCACATGTGTTCACGTTGTCGGGGAAGTCCATGTCGACCACGTTGAAGGTCTGGAATTTTAACCCTGCATCCGCCAAAAGCCGCCCGAACATGGCGTCAAAGTCGCCCAGCTTGGCTTGGATTTCATCAGGCGCGTGGCCGGTTTGCAGGATGCCGATTTTCATAAATCACCGTGGTTTGGGTCAAACTGTGTCGAGGTAAAGGTCGAGCTGTTCTTCGGGCGTCAATTCGTTGAAGTGGCGCATTTCCTGCCGCTTGGTCCGCAGCAGATTGTCGACAAGCTGTGCGTTAAAGATGCGGCGCGGCAAGGTGCCATTGTCAAATGCCGTGATCGCATCGGCCCAAGTGGCGGGCAGTTGTTCGTGTTTCTGGTCATACGCGCTGCCGGTGATGGGGTCGGGGGCGGCCAGCTTATCCTCGATCCCGATCATGGCAGAGCCAAGGACCGCTGCAAGGAACAGATAGGGGTTCACATCGCCGCCGCCGACGCGGTGTTCGATGCGCCGCGCGTTATAGCTGCCGCCGGGCACGCGGATGGATGCGGTCCGGTTGTCATAGGCCCAGCAGATCGACGTAGGCGCGTGCTGACCCGGCACCAGCCGTTCATAGCTGTTGCCATGGGGGGCAAAAATCAGCGCCAGTTCCGGCATCCCCGCAAGGCAGCCCGCAATGGCGTGGCGCAAGGTGTCGGACCCGGCGGCGGTGTCATTGGCAAAGATGTTATTGCCGTCCGCATCCAGTACAGAGAAATGGGTGTGCAGCCCATTGCCTGCATAATTCTCATAGGGTTTGGCCATGAACGATGCAGCCATGCCGTGATTGCGAGCTAGTCCGCGCACCAGCATTTTGAATAGCCAAGCGTCATCCGCGGCCTTCAGCGCGTCTGGCACATGTTCGAGGTTGACCTCAAACTGGCCGATCCCGCCTTCGGAAATCGCGGCCTCGGCGGGGATGCCCATTTGTTCGCAAGCGTCGTAAAGGTCGTTGAAAAAGCGGTCAAAAGCATCGAGTGCGCGCAACGATAGGATCTCAGCACCCGCGCGGCGTTTGCCGGATTTGGGCGACTTGGGCTGGCGGATCTCGCGGCCGCTGTCGTCGACCAGATAAAATTCTATTTCCGTGGCCACAACGGGTGTCAGGCCCAAGGCGGCATAACGGGCAACCACATCGGCAAGCGCGTGGCGCGGGTCACCGGCAAAGGCGGTGCCGTCTTCGTGGAACGACCAAAGCGGCAGGATGGCAGAGGGGGACGACAACCACGGCATCGGCACATAGCCACGTTCAGTGGGAAGCAGAACACCGTCGGCGTCGCCACTTTCGAACATCAGCGGGCTGTCGTCGATGTCTTCGCCCCAGATATCAAGGTTGAGAACAGACAGGGGAAAGCGTGTGCCTTCGGTTGCCAGCTTGCCCGCAAATTTGCGCGGAACGCGTTTTCCACGGGCTTGGCCGTTTAGGTCGGCGGCACCGCAGCGCAGGTTGCGCACGTCGGGGTTATCGTCAAGCCAGCTCATCTTATCACCTGTGGCCGCACCTTTAGCTTGGGGCGTTTGTCGGACGGAAGGTGCCGGTTCAGCCGCGTATTGATGACGCCGAAAATGCTGATCACGATCAGGGTCAGGATGATGAAATACATCGCCAAAATCGGGTAGGGCACAAAGGGGTTGAACGTCTTGTCGGCAAAGTAGTTGGCGTAATAAAGCGCATCACCCTTTTGTTGCATCGCGGGGAAACCGCTAAAGAACACCAGCGTCGTGGCGTGGAACAAAAAGATCGCTTCATTCGTGTAGGCGGGCCATGCAAGGCGCAGCATCGTGGGCCAGATGACGCGCTTAAAACGCGGCCAGCCGGTCAGCCCGTAGGCATCCGCCGCCTCGGTGTCGCCCTTGGGAATGGATTGCAGCGCGCCGTAGAAAATCTCTGCCGTGTAAGCGGAGGTGTTCAGGAACAATACGACCAACGCGCCCGCCCAAGCGGAGGTGAGCGGGGAAAAGAACGGCACAGCGCCCTTGAGCGACAAAAACAGGAAGTAGGCAAAGAAGAACTGGATAAACAGTGGTGAGCCACGAAAGATAAAGATGAACCATTCCGCAGGTTTACGTATCCAAGGGGATGTTGCCGCCTTTCCCATCGCCACGGCGGTGGCCAGCACAAAGCCCGCAAGCAGGGCGCAGATGCCGAAATAGATGTTCCAGATCATGCCCGACCCGATCAGCGTAAAATGCTGGCACAGGGTGAAATCGGAGCGTGGCAATAGCCGTTCCCCTATCCCGATGGAACGCAGGCCATAGTCGGCGATGGTTTGAATGCACTCTTCCATCACGCGGCCGCCTTGCGTTGGGCTTCGCCTGCGGCGGTGGCTTGGCTGTGGGTGAGGCGGGCCATGATCTTATCCAGCACGATTTCCGACACACGGGTAAAGCACAGGTAAAACATCAGCAGGAAGAAGAAATAATACATCCGCCAGTCGGGGTGCGGGTAGTCGGTGAACCGCGGTGTTTTCGCCCCGCCAAGTTCGCGCGACCAATAGACAATGTCTTCGACGCCCAAAAGGAACAGCAATGGTGTGGCCTTGATCAGGACCATCCACAGGTTTGAAAGGCCGGGTAGCGCATAGACCCACATTTGCGGGACGAGCACGCGCCAGAAAGTCTGGCGCCGTGACATGCCATAGGCTTCGGCAGTTTCCAGTTGCGCATGTGGCACGGCGCGCATGGCCCCGAACAGGACGTTGGCCGCAAAAGCCCCAAAGACGATCGCGAATGTCAGCACCGCCAGCATGAAGCCATAGGTTTCGTGGATCCATTGGGGCGCATTGCCAAGCGGCAGTTTAGCGGCGGTACAGACCACAAAGTCGTTGCCTTGCCGGACCGGTTCATCCCAGTCGGGGCATTTCCATTTGTGGCGCAGGTATTCGAGACCCTGATCAAGTGCGATCACAAAGAACAGGAAAAACGCGATGTCGGGCACGCCGCGCACCACCGCGATATATGTTTTGCCGATCCAGCGCAGCGGAGCAATATGGCTGCGGGCCGCCGATGCGCCGCCAAAGCCAAAAGCAAGGGCGACAGGGGCCGTGATCGCGAGCAACAAAAGCACGGTGCCGAACGACCAATAGAGCCCCATATGCTTGCCCGTGGTCAGGTAGCAGGACAGCCATTGCAGGCCTTCAAGGGTAGATGGATCGGCGCAATAAGAAAAGATGGGATCACCTGTTGAGGTGGAGGATTTTGAGTATTTTGGGAAAAGCGAGGGTGGGGTGGCGCGCCCAAACGGGTCGGGCGCGCCGAAGGTTCGCTTATTCGAACAGGCCTGCTTCTGGCAGCCACTTGCCGATCAGTTTGTTCAGGGAGCCGTCTTCCTTCATGGAAACGATCGCTGCGTCGAACTTGGCTTTCAGGTCTTCGTCGGACTGGCGCATGCCGATACCGATGCCGCCGCCGATCATGACCTCTTGGGCCACGAGGGACAGTTCACCGTCTGCTTCTGCGATTGGGGACAAGAAAGATTTGTCGGCCAGCACCGCATCGGCTTCGCCAGCTTTCACAGCCGCAACTGTTTCGTCAGGTGTCGCGAATTCGAGCAGTGTCGCACCAGTGGACGCCACATATGCCGCCTGAATTGTGCCAGCCTGTGCGGCGATCACACCAGATGTCAGGTCTGTTGCGTCGTTCATGGTCAGATAGGCGGATGGATCTGGCAGTGTGTACTGCTCAGAGAATGCGATCACTTCCATACGCTCTTCGGTCACGGACATGCCCGCGATGATTGTGTCGTAATTGCCGGACACGAGGTTTGGAATGATGCTGTCCCATTCGTTGGTGACCCATTCGCATGTCAGTTCAGCGCGTGCGCACAGCTCATCGCCCAACTCGCGCTCGAACCCGTCAACTTCGCCAGCGTCGTTGAGGAAGTTATATGGAGGGTAGGCGCCTTCGGTGCCCATACGTACAACGCCGTGGCCATCAGCCAATGCAGCGCCCGCAGTCAAGGCCAGAACGGCCGTGCTAAGGATAAGGTTTTTCATCAGTATTCTCCCGATTTGTGATGAGGTTTAGCCCGGCTGGGTTGCGGATAAAAACCCGCGCAGCCGGTCGGTTTTTGGCGCGCCAAACAGGGTGTCTGGCGGTCCTTCTTCTTCGATCTTCCCTTGGTGCAGGAAAACCACATGGTCGCTCACGTCGGCGGCAAGCCGCATGTCATGGGTGACGATGATCATTGTGCGCCCTTCAGCGGCGAGATCCTTGATGACCTTCACGACCTCTTGTTCCAGTTCGGGATCAAGTGCGCTAGTGGGTTCATCAAACAAGAGCGCCTTGGGCTCCATACACAGCGCGCGCGCGATGGCGGCACGTTGTTGCTGGCCACCTGACAACTGGGCGGGGTAGGCATCGCATTTGTCGCCGATCCCAACCTTGGTCAGATATTTGCGCGCGGCGTCCTCGACCTCGGCCTTGTCGCGGCCAAGCACGGTGAAGGGGGCCTCCATCACGTTTTGCAAGATCGTCATATGGGCCCACAGATTGAACTGTTGGAACACCATCGACAGGTTGGTGCGGATGCGGGTGATCTGGGCACGGTCCGCAGGGCGGCGGTTCAGTCCTTCGCCCTTCCATGTCACGGGTTCACCGCAGAACATCACGTCGCCTTGCTGGCTATCCTCAAGCAGGTTGGCACAGCGCAAAAGCGTGGATTTGCCAGAGCCGGACGAGCCAATCAGCGACACCACATGTCCCGCAGGGGCGGCAATATCGACGCCTTTGATCACCTCCAACGCGCCATAGGCTTTGTGAAGGTTGCGTATTTCGATAACAGGTGTGTCTGAGGTCACGTTGGCAGCTTTTGATTATTCCGCCACTGATTAGGCCTTATTTTAAGCGGGTTTGCAACGGCCTTTGGCGGTTACGCGTCGATTGTGCCGGGCAGCGGGGGCATTGGCAGGTCGTAATCCGACATCGGCAGCTGGATGACTCTACGTAGCCCCAATAATTCAGCGTCCTGCGGGGACAAATCCCGGATTGCGGTCTGGATTGCGGCCAGATAAGGGGCCGGATTTTCGCCCGCGCGGGTGATAAATGTCATCCCGGGGGAGGAGGCCGTCGTGCCAATCACGCGCACAGATTTTGCATGGGCCGAATCGCGTTGTTGCATCGTCCATGTCTGGGTGTCGATGGCCGCGATATCCGCGCGCCCCGTGGCCACATAGGCAAGGCTAGTGTCATGGGCGCCCGTCGTCATGGGCGCGGGAAAGCTGAAGCCGTGCTCCTTGGCCCATGCCTGCGGCGCGCCATAGCCTGAGTGAGAGATCAGCGCATTGGCCGCAAAACGTGCGCGGGCGAAATCGGTGGGGGTGTTGCCCACCGCGTCCTTGTGCACGATGAAAACGCTGTTGTATTGACCGGTGGGGCAGTCAGCCAATCCATAGTCGGCAGCGCCAATCACGGTCACCTTATCGCGAAATTTGGCGCGATACGGCAGATTGCAGATTTGGCCCAACACCAGATCGGGATGGCCCCAACCGGCCATGGGCGCGATATCACGGTTCAGCGTGTCTGGTGCCGCGTGACCGCCCGTACGCAGGTTATCGCGCACCAGCACCCAGAACGCATCATGCGCCGCTGCATTTGCCGGGCGGTCATACATCGGCAGGCTGGCGATCACTTGGCGTTCTCGATTTGGATGCGGGCGGCGTTGCTGTCTTGGTCGGTGACTCCCAACATGGGCGCAATCATCCGCATCAGGCTGTTTTCGGCGTCGTCGCGTTCACCGTCAGCCAGCACGATATCCCACATGGCGGCAATCACGGCGCGGCGGTCCTCATAGGCGACGGCGTCCTTGATGGCGCGGGTGAACCGCACGGTGTCGGGAGCCTCTTTCTCCAGCGCTTCGCAATCGCGGCGCAATGCGGTCGGGTCGGACAGCCCATAGCGATTGGCCAAAATGGCATCGATGCGCGCCACCTCGGCGGAGGAATAATCGCCATCGGCACGGGCAAGACGCACAAGAAGCGCACCTAGCGCAAGCCGTGCATCAGTATCGCGAAGCGGGGCAGGGGCGGGGTCGGTCAGACGACGGATCAGTTCAGCAAACATGACCTAGATATAGAGCGGGAATAGCGGGGCGCAAACCCCTAGCCGTCATAGCCTTCGATAATGACCAGATCACCAGTGGCAATCAGATCGCGCTTCGCCTTGGCCAGTTGATACCCCGTTGCGTTATAACAATCGCGTGCAGCCTGATAGCTGGGGAATTGGATCACTACTGTGCGGGCGCGTGCGGCCCCTTCGGCCACGGTGCGGGTGCCGCCACGGACCAGAAATTCAGCGCCATGGGCGGCCAAAGTGTCCTTTGCCGCAGCGATATATCCCGTCACATACGCATCCTGATCGGTCACATCCACATGGGCGATCCAATATCCTTTTGGCATTTCTATAGCTCTTTGAATTTGCGCGTCAAAAACGCCGCTTGGTTGTCAAATCCGTAGGGGGCATTCACGACGAACATGCCCGATCCGATCATGCCGTGTCCCTCGCGGGCGGGGGGAAAGCGGACCTCGTGCAGGGTTGCGTCCGGGATCGCCTTTTGCAAGGCACGCGTCATCGGCAAGTGCCGGTCGTCAACCAAAATCGGGTACCACAGCGCAAGGATCCCCACCGGCCATTTGCGGTGAATTTTGGCAAAGAAATCGGGGATCGTGCCATAATCTGCCTTCACCTCAAACGAGGGATCGACCAGCAACATGCCCCGCCGTGGATCGGGCGGACAGCGCGACATCGCCATTTGCCAGCCGTCCAGCTGATGACATCCCGCAGGATAGCGGATAAGCGCGTCACGCAGATAATCCATCTCGCCTGGGTGCAGCTCGGCCACATCAATCTGGTCGCAATCGCGTAGCAGTTGGGCCGCGATTAATGGTGATCCGGGATAGGCCTGCGGCCCCGCATCTGCCCGCGTTCGGTTCAACACGGTGCGGTAGGGGTGATCCGCGTCAAACCAATCCTCTGCAATGGCGATCCCGCGTGCGGCCTCGCCTGTTTTCAGCGCCGCCTCATCCGTCAAATCATACAGCGCGCGTCCCGCATGGGTCTCAAGATAAGACAGCGGCTTATCCTTGCGCATCAGATACGACAGCATCCACGCCAACAGCGCATGCTTGTGCACATCCGCCATATTGCCCGCATGATACCCGTGTTGATATGACAGCATCGCCTAGGTCTTTCTTCTTGCCAAAAATACCTCGGGGGAGGTCGCAGGCCGGGGGCAGCGCCCCCAATCACGCAGTTACACGAGGCGGGACACCTCAACAGCTGCGCGCACAAAATCGGCGAACAGCGGGTGCGGGGCAAAAGGCTTGGATTTCAGTTCGGGATGGAATTGCACGCCGATAAACCACGGATGATCGGACCATTCGACGATTTCGGGCAGCTTGCCATCAGGTGACATGCCCGAAAACAACATCCCCCTGCTTTCCAACTGATCGCGATACTTTGTGTCGACTTCATAGCGGTGGCGGTGGCGTTCCTCGATCGCGGTAGCGCCATAGATTTCAGCGACCTTGGACCCTTCGGTCAGCGTCGCGTCATAGGCCCCAAGGCGCATCGTGCCGCCTTTGTCGTCGTCAGATTTGCGGGCGACCATGTGGTTGCCTTGGACCCATTCCTTTAGGTGGTAAACCACGGGTTCAAAACGCTTTTCACCAGCTTCGTGGTCAAACTCCTCTGATCCGGCGGATTTGATGCCAGCCACGTTGCGGGCGGCCTCGATCACGGCCATCTGCATGCCCAGACAAATCCCGAAATAGGGGATTTTGCGTTCGCGGGCGAATTGTGCGGCCTTGATCTTGCCTTCGGTGCCGCGTTCGCCAAAGCCACCGGGCACAAGGATCGCGTGGTAGCCTTCTAGATGTGGGGCGGCGTCTTCGCGGTCGAAAATTTCTGCGTCGACCCATTCAACCTTTACCTTCACGCGGTTGTGCATCCCACCGTGCGTCAGCGCTTCTTTGAAGGATTTATACGCATCCTCCAGCTGGACGTATTTGCCGACAACGGCGATTTTCACTTCGCCCTCGGGGTTGTGGATACGGTCATAGACGTCGTGCCAACGGGCCAGATCGGGTTTCGGCGCGGACGCGATTTGGAAGGCGTCCAATACGGCCTGATCCAAACCTTGTCTATGGTAGGCCAGCGGTGCCTCGTAGATGGATTTCAGGTCATAGGCCGCAACAACGCATTCCTTGCGCACGTTGCAGAACAGCGCGATTTTCTCGCGTTCCTTCTCAGGGATTGGATGCTCGGACCGGCATACAAGCACATCGGGCGCGATGCCGATGGATTGCAATTCCTTGACGGAGTGCTGGGTCGGCTTTGTCTTTAGCTCGCCGGATGCGGCCAGATAGGGCAGCAGCGTCAGGTGCATGAAAACGCATTCGCCGCGCGGACGGTCATGGGAAAACTGGCGGATGGCCTCAAAGAACGGCAGCCCTTCGATATCGCCGACGGTGCCGCCGATTTCGCACAGCATGAAATCAACTTCGTCATCGCCGATATCCAGAAACTCTTTGATCTGGTTGGTGACATGGGGGACGACTTGAATGGTTTTGCCCAGATAATCACCACGCCGTTCTTTTTCCAACACGGTGGAATAGACCCGACCGGAGGATACAGAATCTGTTTTGCGCGCGGCCACACCTGTGAAGCGTTCGTAATGCCCAAGGTCCAGATCGGTTTCGGCCCCATCGTCGGTTACGAAAACCTCGCCGTGTTCAAACGGTGACATCGTGCCCGGATCGACGTTCAGATAGGGATCAAGCTTGCGCAGGCGCACCGAATACCCACGGGCCTGCAACAGCGCGCCAAGTGCGGCGGACGCCAGCCCCTTGCCCAAAGATGAAACAACACCACCGGTGATAAAAATGTAACGTGCCATGGCAAAAGGGCCCCCTGATGAGCGGTCTAAAACGTCAATATTGTGGAAACCCGAACTGCAAAAATTCGCATCATCACGGGATTTAATTCTTACAAGATTCGGGGCGTCAGCGCAACCGCTGACGCAAGATCATGTGGGTGATTTCTGCTAAACCAGCAGAACTGGTAGATTATTCACCCGATGGGACCAGTGGCGCGTCATCGCTGGATGGTGGCAACAGGCTGTCGCCCAGATCGGGCGTCGCGGACCCTTGCGCTGGTGCGTCCACGATCCGGTCAACAACCGACGCGCCAGCGGACTGGTCAGCGGCGATGATGGTCAGGCCGATGGATGTGCAGATAAAGCCGATGGCCAACAACCACGTGAATTTTGTCATCGCATTTGCCGCAGGTCGGCTGCCAGTGGCCCCGCCACCGCCGCCGCCAATACCCAAACCGCCACCCTCAGAGCGCTGCATGAGCACCATCCCGATCAAGCAAAGTGCAAGGATCAAGTGAACAACAAGAACGACATTTTCCATCAGGGGCGGCTTTCGCATTAACGTGTGATTTGAGGGTATCTATGATTTTGCGGCAAGGCTCGCAAGGGGGGATTGTTCGCGGGTCGTAATTGGCGCAACCTGCACAATAGTTACGTCAAGGGCGATCATGCAAAACAGCCGGTTTTGGGCGCAATACGACGGCGTCGCCTTGGGGTGCGTCTATGCGGTGGTTATCCTTGTAATGGCTTTGTTTGACGCGGCAGAGCCAGTGCAATTGATCCCGCGCATCTACTTTGGATTCGCGATTGGTGTGCTGAGCAAACGTATGATCGACACAGCGGCAATCGTTTTGGCCGAAACAGGCACCGCGGGCCGTGTGCGCGTGTTGATGGGCATTGCGCAAGGCACCGCGTGCGGCATGGCCATGATCCTTGCGTTTTGGCCGCTGGAGACAGCGCAGATTGTGATCTGGGCCTGCGCGGGGCTGGTTTTTGGCGCTATCATGGGCGGATTGGCCAAACCGGTGCCAGTGCCAGAGGCCCGCCGTGCGCTTTACACAATGCAAGACATGCCGCTTGGCGCGTCTTGGGTTTTCTTTGGGTCAATGCTTTTTGTGGTGGTCCTCGCCCTTACTTGGTTGTCGCACCAAGAGGCGGGCAACCCCGTGCCGGTGATGTGGCTGAGCCAAATGGTTGTGTTCATGACCCTGCATGCGGCGGGGAACCACGCGAATGGTTTGCAAAAGGTGCTTTGGATTGTGGTGGCTATTGGGGCCTTGGCCGTCGGGTATTGGGCGCGCTAGTCGGCGACATCATCCATATCGGATTGACCTGACAGGGTCCGCCGGACAATCGACCATGACAGCCCGATGGCCAGCACGACAGATAACACCGCAATGCCGATCCATGTGTTCACGGTCGGGTTGGGCAGGTTGATCAGCCCTTGGTCAAACAGCACCCAAATCAATGTGCCAGCCACGGCCAGCACCAGCAACATACCGAACAAGCCGATTGAGCGCAGCGTCGCCCGCAGGTAAATAATATAGCCGATCAACAGGATCAGGCCCGCAAGCACAGCGATGGACAGCCGGTTCTCATAATTGGTCATCGTCCAACGCACATAGTTCCACCGTATCGGATTATAGGTCGCGGCCAAAAGGACAAACGCAAACAGCCAGCACAGCAAAAATCCCATGTCAGACGTCCTTTTGATCAGTTGGCGAACCATGCCAAGCGACGCGCACGGGGTCCAGCCGCATTTTGCGGTTTCGCAATGTGGGGTCGGTCGGTATAGGGGGCACGGGATTCTGAAAAGGAACAAGAGATATGGCAAACGTCGTGGTCGTAGGCGCCCAATGGGGTGACGAAGGAAAAGGCAAGATTGTGGACTGGCTGTCCGAGCGTGCCGATGTGATCGCGCGTTTCCAAGGCGGGCATAACGCGGGCCATACGCTTGTGATCGATGGGGCGGTTTATAAATTGCACGCTTTGCCATCGGGTGTTGTGCGCGGCGGCAAGCTGTCGGTGATCGGCAACGGCGTTGTGCTCGACCCTTGGCACCTGATCAAAGAGATCGCGACAATTGAGGCGCAAGGCGTCGCCATTAGCCCCGAAAATCTGATGATCGCGGAAAACACGCCGCTGATCCTGCCGCTGCACGGTGAGCTGGACCGCCTGCGTGAAGAGGCCGCATCAAAGGGCACCAAAATCGGCACAACAGGCCGCGGCATTGGGCCAGCCTATGAGGATAAAGTCGGCCGCCGGTCTATCCGCGTGGCTGATCTGGCTGACAATGCCACGCTTGAGGCGCGGGTTGATCGTGCGTTGCAGCACCACAATCCGCTGCGCAAGGGCTTGGGCTACGATGAGGTTGACCGCGACGCGCTGTTGGCTGATCTGCGCGAGATTGCGGGCAAAATCCTGCCGTTCGCCGCCCCCGTCTGGAAGGTGCTGAACGAAAAGCGCAAAGCGGGCAAACGGATTTTGTTCGAAGGCGCGCAGGGTGCACTGCTGGATATTGATTTCGGGACATACCCGTTTGTGACCTCATCCAACGTAATTGCAGGGCAGGCGGCGACGGGCGTTGGCCTTGGCCCAACGGCGATTGATTACGTCTTGGGCATCGTCAAAGCCTATACCACCCGCGTGGGTGAGGGACCTTTCCCAACCGAATTGGAAGATGCCGATGGCCAGCGTCTGGGCGAGCGTGGCCATGAATTTGGCACCACAACGGGGCGCAAACGCCGGTGCGGCTGGTTCGATGCGGCGTTGCTGCGCCAGACCTGTGCCACATCAGGTGTGACAGGTATCTGTCTGACAAAGCTGGATGTTTTGGACGGTTTTGAGACGTTGAAAATGTGCGTCGGCTATGAGTTGGACGGTGAAACGCTCGATTATCTGCCCACTGCCGCCGAGGATCAGGCGCGGTGCGTCCCCGTCTATGAAGAAATGCCCGGTTGGTCCGAAAGCACCGAGGGTGCGCAGTCTTGGGCGGATCTACCTGCGCAGGCCATCAAATACGTGCGCCGGATCGAAGAGTTGATTGATTGTCCTGTGGCCCTAGTTTCCACATCACCCGAAAGGGAAGACACAATTCTTGTAACCGATCCATTTGCGGACTGATATGGCCCTGACATACAAACAACGGCGGCGCTGGTCGCTTCTCCTCCTGCTGGTATTCCTGCCGATCTACATTCTGGTCGCCGTGCTGATCATGAGCATCGCAATCCGCGCCCCCCTGATCGTCGAATTCGCGATCTACGTGTTCCTTGGCATCGCATGGGTGTTCCCGTTCAAAAGGGTGTTCATGGGTATCGGACAGGCCGACCCGGATGCACCGGAAGAGAATTAGTAAGCAAAAAAGGCGAGGATGAACCCCGCCTTTTTTATTTTAATTCAAATTATTAGCTGGCCATCGTGTCGGGGTGAAACCGTGTTTCGTCTGACATTTGGAACCGGCCGCTTCGGACCTTGCTGATCCGGCCTTGGCGCAGGAGTGTGTCAAAGGCTCGCAGGCCATCTTTGCGGCTGAATTCCACACCGGTCCCCAACTGCACCTTCTTCTTGATCTGCGGGCGCGAGAAATCCTCGGACCCTTCGACGAAGGCGGTGTAGGTTGCGGCTGCTTCTAACAAATCGGGTAGCGCGGTTGCGCTCATGTTTTCGGCGAACTCTGCAAAGTTGCTGGCGGTGTCTGCGCTGACCTCGGCCACGGGTGCCGCGACGCGACGCGGGGCAACGGGGCCTTCATCTGCAAATGCCGCATCCGGCGTGTCGATCTGTTGTGATGCCACCAATTTCAGCGGCGCAGGGCGCGGACGCGCTGAACGGCTGGTTGGTTTGGCTACACGCACTGGTTTGCCCGGACGTACCGCGTCGTTCAAATCACCGCGAAACGCCTCTTCGGCTTCTGCGGCTGTTGCGGTCTCGTCGCCCAATTGATGGGCGGCTTCGGTCGCGGCCACGGCGGCCTTTAGCTGCTGATCGGTTTGATCCATGATATTTGACATCATGGCGTCATCCGTGTCCGGCAAGCTGTTGCGCGGCTTTGGCGCATCGACTTCGATCTCAGCCTCAGCCTCAGCCTCAGCCTCAGCCTCAGCCTCAGCCTCAGCGACCATGGGTACGTCATCGGCATCCGCAAAGTCGCGTTCAACCTCGGCCAGTTCCTCCATCAGGTTGGCTTCATCCTCGGCAGAGAGGGTAGTTGCCGCTCCGGCGGTGCTTGCATCCAGATCGTCCAACCCGTCCAACGTCGCGACACCCATGATGTCTTCTTCATCGGCATAGTCGGCGTCGTCGTCCAGATCATCGGCGACAAAGTCGAAGTTGTCAGCGGTAGCAGTCTCTTGCAGAGCCTCTTCAGGCGCTTCAATCGGCTGTTTGCGCAGACGCAGGACCTGAGCACGTAGGGCGGGTTTTGCCTCAGCGGGTGCGGGGTCTTCGGCGACTTGCTGCGCCACAAGGGCGGCCAGATCAGAGGCGTTGTATTCCTCTGGTGCGGTTGCGGCTGGTGCGTCGGCGATGTCATCATCCTGTGCGGCCATCTTGGCGGCCAAGGAATTCAGCATAGCGTCGTCATCTGTCGCAGGCTCGGCCTCGTATTCCGGTTCGGATGTGTCATCCTCATCGGTCTGCGGGGCGTCAAATGTGATTTCCGATTGCGCTGGCTCTGATGGTGCGTCCGTTTCTGGCATGTCGTCGGCGATGTCCGCAATTGCGGCATTACTGATGGCGGGCATAGCGGGGGCGTGCTGGTCCTCGGCATATTCCCCATCTGTCGCGGCAGGTGCTTGGCCAACGACGGCGCGGATACGCTGAAGTTTGGCAGCTACGCTCTCTGCGTCGGGATGATCACCATAGTCGGTATCATCCGTCTGCGGCGTATCAGGGGTATCCACAGGGGATGCCACCTGACCGGAGACCACGAGCTGTGAAGATACAGTATCTTCGGCCTCCGGCCCTGCGACAGGCTCCGCCACGGGCGGCGTCGCGACCGGGTGGGCTGTTTCGAATTGTTCATGCAAAGTTGCATCTTGCGCCGTGTCATCCGCGGGTTGCGGGACAACGGCGGCAGCGGCCACCTGCACAGGATCAGGTTGCGCGACCTGTGGCGGTATGGCAGGGGCCGGGCGCTCTTGCGCACGCAGCTACCGTCTTCGGTGCTGGCATCTACGCGGCGCGTAATTTCACGCTCGGCGATTTTTGCCAACATATTTGCGTCAGGGGCCGGTGGTTCCGCCCCGAAATACTGATCATCAGCAGTCAGATCGCGGAAATATTCCGCAATTGCTTTCATCGTGCCGAAGGAATCATCGAATCCCTCAAGTTTGCACGAAAAGGTGCCGTGTGAAACGGTCAGAATCTTACTCGACTCAACCATTGTTTTGCTCGCTTTCTCCCAATTCCAGTGAGAGTGTGTTTTCCATCAATTGGTTCGCAATCCGGCACAACACGGGGTTAAACTCGGTATTAATTCAAGGCGCTTTTGAGGGATGTTTCCGGTTTGGCGCGTAATGAAAGGTGGCAGCTTTGATTGTTCACACATTTGATCCGATCGTCCTGGTGGGTGGTGCAGACCTTGGACCAAAGGACCTTAACACTTTCCCAACGCCTGCGCCAAATCTTGTTGGGGTGGATCGCGGGGCTGACCATATTCTTGCCGCAGGGTTAACGCCGATTGCAGTTATCGGGGATTTGGACAGCCTGTCGGTTGCTGCCAGACAACGCTATGCAGATATCACGACCCAAGTGGCCGAACAGGACACCGTCGATTTCGAAAAGGCGCTGACCCGCGTGCAGGCCCCGTTGATTTATGCGGTGGGATTCGCGGGCGGCCGGTTGGATCATACATTGGCTGTGCTGGACGTGATGGGCCGCCACGCGGATCGCCCTGTGATCCTGATCGGGCCGGATGATGTGACAGCGGTGGTGCCGCGGGGGGGCGTGACCCTATCGCTATCAGTCGGGGATCGGGTGTCGATCCTGCCGCTGGCCACTGCGCAGGTTACTGCGACGGGCCTGCGCTGGCCGGTGGATCACACGGCCATGGCGCCGCTTGGCTTTGCCAGCCCGTCCAATGCGGCGGCGGCGACGCAGGTCAGGGTTGACGCAGACGCGCCCGTCTTGCTGATCCTGCCAAGGGGCCGATTGGCAAATCTGGCGGGCGCAATCAGCAGTTCGGGACGTTAACGGCCAAGCCACCCAAGGCGGTTTCTTTATACTTCTCGGACATATCCTCGCCTGTTTGGCGCATCGTCTCGATTGCGGCGTCCAGCGGGACAAGGTGCGTGCCGTCCCCGCGCAGGGCGAGCGACGCGGCAGACACCGCCTTGATCGCGCCAAGGCCGTTGCGTTCGATACACGGCACCTGCACCAGTCCGCGCACCGGATCGCAGGTCATGCCAAGGTGATGTTCCAGCGCAATTTCAGCTGCGTTTTCGATCTGTTCGGGGGTGCCGCCCATGACGGCGCATAGCCCAGCGGCGGACATAGCGGCGGCTGATCCCACCTCGGCCTGACAGCCCGCTTCGGCGCCAGAGATCGAGGCATTGAACTTCACAAGGCCCCCGATGGCTGCCGCGGTTAGCAGAAAATCAGGCACTTTGGCGATTGTCGCGCCCGGCACATGGTCCAGCCAGTAGCGGATCGTGGCAGGCAGAACGCCCGCCGCGCCGTTGGTGGGCGCGGTCACAACTTGGCCACCGGCGGCGTTTTCTTCGTTCACGGCCATGGCATAGGTCGACATCCAGTCGTTGATCGTATGGGGCGCGGACAGGTTCATGCCCCGCTCGGCCATCAGCGCGTCATAGATCCCCTTGGCGCGGCGTTTGACAAACAGGCCACCGGGCAAGATGCCCTCGGTCCGCAGGCCGCGATCAATGCAATCGGTCATAACCTGCCACAGACGGTCGATCCCTTTGTCCATGTCGACACCGGGTTGGCAGGCCCGTTCATTGGCGCGTTTCATATCGGCGATGGATTTGCCCGATTGCGCGGCCATATCCAGCATTTCAGCGGCGGAGGTGAACGGAAAGGGCGCAGGTGGCAGATCATCATTCGCGTCCTTGCCTGCTGCCAGCTCATCCGCCGTCAGCACAAAGCCGCCACCGATGGAATAATAGGTGACTTGGGTGATTACGTCGCCTTGGGCATCGGTGCCCTTCAGGATCATGCCATTGGCGTGACCAGGCAAGGCGGGGCCATAGTCGAATTCCAGATCAGATCTGGGATCAAAACGCAGGTCGGGCAGGTCGGCGGGATGCACGGTTTTTTCATCCGCGATGCGGGTCATTTCAGCCTCGGCCTTGTCCGCGTCGTAATCATCGGCGCGAAAACCGGCCAACCCCAGGATTGTCGCCCTGTCGGTGGCATGTCCGACGCCAGTAAACGCAAGTGAGCCGTGCAGTGATGCCTTAACCCCTGCCACGGCAAAGGGCTGTGCGCGCAAATGGTCAAGGAACCGCGCTGCCGCGACCATCGGGCCGATGGTGTGGGATGATGACGGGCCGATCCCCACCTTGAACATATCGAATACGGACAGAAACATCAGGTGGCACTTCCTTCTGGCGGGTTTGGATGTTGCGGGGCTGAGAATATCGTGGGCCCAAGCCCCTCTGCAAGGCTTGCTTCATGTGCAGCGGGCGTCTGTTCGGCCCACCGCGCAAATGCGGCGAGACGTGGGGATTTGTCTATTTCGAACCAACGGGGGCCATCGCCATACAGCGCGGCCCAGCGGATCATGGGGGGCAGATAGACCGACAGTAGGCTTGCGTCACGACTTTCCAACCAATCTGCATGGGTGTCCAAATGGGCGAAATGTGCGATCAGTTGGTGCCGCACGGCGTGGACAAGGGCAGGGATATGATCGCTGTCTATATACTTGTCAGGGTAAAAGTTCATGCGTATGGCGGGATGCAGTGTGTTGGACAGCCAGAATAGCCAGCGCAGCGCATCAGCGCGGGCGCTGGGCATTAATGCATCGCCGTGTTGCTCTGACAGCCACAGCAGGATTGCGGCGGTTTCATAAATGGGGCCATGGGGCGTGACCAGCGTCGGGATCAATCCATTGGGGTTCAGCGCCAGATAAGCCGGATCGTGCTGACCAGCCTTGGACCGATCAACCAGCACCGTGTCGAACGGGATACCCATTTCCAACAACGCCAGCCGCACGCAAAGCGAGGCATTATTAGGTGCGTAATAAAGTGTGAGTGGCCCAGTCATAACGAATTAATAACCAATCCCTGCTACCAATGAGGGGTAAAAACGACGTTTCGGCCAATAATCCTGCGCAGGCCATCACGTTTCCCCCTCGCCCCACAGGCGGTTCCAACCTATCAGTTGTTTAACGCAGTTGTCTTACCCCTTTGGAGCCGCAGCTTATGCCACAAGATCTGTCCCCCATTGACAAAGCCAAGTTTGTTGCCGCAAAAACGGCGTGTCACTATGTCAAATCGGGTATGAAGGTGGGGCTTGGCACCGGATCGACAGCTGCATGGCTGGTGCAATGTCTGGGTGAAAAGGTCCGTGATGAGGGGCTGCGCATCCAAGGGGTGCCAACATCCACACGCACCGCGCAACTGGCCCGTGAGGTCGGGATTGAGGTTATTTCACTCGATGAGGCAAAGTGGCTTGATCTGACGATCGACGGTGCAGATGAATATGACGGCGATTTTAATCTGATCAAAGGCGGCGGCGCATTGCTGCAAGAAAAGATCGTGGCGACCGCGTCCGATCAGGTCATCATTATCGCGGATGTGTCCAAAAAGGTGGAAACGCTGGGATCATTCCCGCTGCCGGTTGAGGTGATCCCCTTTGGTTTGCAGACGACAAAGACACTGATCGAAGAGACGTTGATCGGTTTGGATGTGTTGGGGCAAAACACGCAGCTGCGTATGAACGGGGACGCGCCTTTTATCACAGATGAGGGAAATTATATCCTCGATCTGAACCTGATCCGTATCAGTAATGCTAAGCAGGTCTCGCTTGTGTTGAACCAAATCCCGGGCGTTGTGGAAAATGGGCTGTTTATCGACATTTGTGACACGGTAATCGTCGGCTATGGCGACGGGCGGGTTGAGGTCGGCGATATCACTGATGGCGTTGTGTCGGATAACAAGTTTGATTTCTTTGACGACGGTAATCTGTTCGCGGAAATCGCGGACTAGACACCGTTCTTGGTCACAGGTTCGCGAAACCCGTTGTAGTTGGCGGGTGGGGTCCATAAGTTGCAGGTGAAATGAATATCCAGCAATAGGACGGCCACCATGAGTTTTGACTATGATCTTTTCGTAATCGGTGGCGGTTCGGGCGGTGTGCGCGCGGCCCGTGTGGCGTCTGCAACGGGCGCCAAGGTCGCGCTGGCCGAAGAATACCGCATGGGCGGCACATGCGTGATCCGTGGCTGTGTTCCCAAGAAACTAATGGTTTTTGCATCCAGCTATGAAGAACAGATGCACGATGCGGCCAGCTATGGCTGGGATGTGAAAATCGGCAAGTTTGAGTGGAGCGGCTTTCGCAAGAAAATGCATACCGAACTGGACCGCCTTGAAGGAATTTACCGCAAGCTATTGGATGGATCGGATGTCATGATTTATGATAGCCGCGCCGTGCTGGACGACCCTCATACCGTCAAATTAGCCGATGGCACCAAGATTACGGCCAAGCATATTCTGGTTGCCACGGGCGGCCATCCGGTGCGCCCATCTTTGGCCAATGCCGACCTTGGGTTGGTGTCCAACGATATATTCTTGATGGAAGAACTGCCCAAGGATGTGCTGATCGTGGGTGGCGGGTATATTGCCTGTGAATTCGCCTGCATCTTGCACGGTCTTGGCGTCAACGTGTCAATGTATGTGCGCGGTGCCGGGCTGTTGCGCGGTTTCGACGAAGAGGCTTGCGGCCTGATTTCAGAAGCAATGCAATCGCGCGGGATCAACATTCATACTGGCACCACCATTGTTGAAATGGCCCCGGCTGCGGACATTGACATTGCATCTGATAGCAAGACCACGATGGGCGCCCCCGTTGATGTGGCCCGTGATTTGGCTGAAAACCCCAAAAGCGATACCGACCCCGAGGCGGCTGGCCCGATCTGGGTCAAGGGCAGCAATGGCACCGAACAGGTATTCCAACACGTCATCTTTGCGACGGGGCGTGCGGCCAACACTGATGGTTTGGGGCTTGAGGCCGCGGGCGTTAAATTGGGACGCGGCGGTGCGATTGATGTTGATGAATACAGCCAGACCGCTGTTCCGTCGATCTTTGCGATTGGTGATGTGACGGACCGCGTGCAGTTGACCCCTGTCGCGATCCGCGAGGCGATGGCGTTTGTGGATACGGTGTTTAACGGCAAACCCACAAAGGTTGATCACGATCTGATCCCGTCCGCTGTGTTTACCCAGCCTGAAATGGGCACCGTAGGCCTGACCGAGGAACAAGCCTCTGAGCAAGAAGAAGTCGAGATCTACTGCACCTCTTTTCGTCCGATGCAAAGCGCATTTGCCGAACGCCCCGACCGCGTTTTGATGAAGTTGGTTGTGTCCAAGGCCAACCGCACCGTGTTGGGCTGTCACATTGTCGCGGATGGCGCAGGCGAGATGATCCAACTGGCCGCGATTGCTATCAAAATGGGCGCTACAAAAGAAGACTTTGACCGCACTGTGGCCGTTCACCCGACAATGTCGGAAGAGCTGGTGACGATGAAGGAACCTGTGCGCACCGCTTGATTTTGGCGGCGCCTAACACACATTAGAATGGAAGGCCCGATAACGGGTGGATTAAGGGAATTTTTGCACAATGGCAGGAAATAACGGTGGCCCATGGGGCGGCGGTGGTAACAAAGGCGACGATGGCGGCGATGAGCCCCCACGCCGGCCACAACGACCCAACGAACCGCAGGGCATCCCGGAGATTGATGAACTGGTCAACAAGGGCCGCGAACAACTGCGCGTTCTGATGGGCGGCGGCGGCAATGGCGGGAACGCCGGCCGTGGTGGTCCGGGCGGTGGTGGCGGTGGTCCGTTGCTGACACGTGGAACGATTGGCCTTGGGATTTTGGGCGCTGTCGTGCTTTGGGGGATGGCGTCGTTCTATACCGTGAAGCCCGAAGAACAGTCGGTCGAGCTGATGCTTGGTCGTTACAGCTCAACCGGCGGTCCGGGCCTGAACTTTGCGCCGTGGCCGATCGTGACGCGCGAAGTCTTGGCCGTTACGTCGGAAAACAACATCGACATCGGCACAAGCCGGTCCGGTCTTGAGGCTGGTTTGATGCTGACTGGTGATGAGAACATCGTCGACATTGATTTCCAGGTCGTCTGGAACATCACCGATCCGCAGATGTATCTGTTCAACCTTGCCGATCCGCCCCTGACGATTGCCGCTGTTGCGGAATCCGCTATGCGCGAAATTATTGCACAGTCCGAACTGGCACCGATTTTGAACCGTGATCGTGGTGCGATTGCCGACCGTCTGCGCGACGAAATTCAAACAACGCTGGATAGTTACGACAGCGGCGTGAACATCGTGCGTGTCAACTTTGACAAGGCCGATCCGCCCGAGCCGGTGATCGCGTCCTTCCGCAAGGTGCAAGATGCCGAGCAGGAACGTGACCGTCTGCAAAACGTGGCGGATGCCTATGCCAACCGTGTGCTGGCCGAGGCCCGTGGTTCTGCCGCGCAGCTTTTGGAACAGTCAGAGGCGTACCGCGCCCAAGTTGTGAACGAAGCTGTGGGTGAGGCGAGCCGCTTTACCGCTGTTTTGTCCGAGTATGAAAAAGCCCCCGATGTGACCCGCAAGCGTTTGTATCTGGAAACGATGGAAAATGTGCTGGGTGGAGTCGATATCATCCTGCTGGATGAAGGCGAAGGCGGCGGTCAAGGTGTTGTGCCGTATCTGCCCCTGAATGATCTGCGTCGAAATACCAACGAAGGAGGGTCCAACTAATGCGCGCTTCAGCTTTTCTATTGCCCGCCGTTGTTGTTGCCGTTGTTGCGGCCGCGTCGTCGGTATTCATCGTGGACGAACGTCAAAAAGCGCTTGTTCTGCAATTTGGTCAGATCGTAAAGGTCCAAGAAGATCCCGGTTTGGGCTTCAAACTGCCGTTCCTGCAAGAAGTGGTCCGCTACGACGACCGCATCCTGAGCCGCGATCTGGAGCCACTGGAAATCACGCCGTCTGATGACCGTCGTTTGGTCGTTGATGCGTTCGCCCGCTACCGCATCGCAGATGTGGAACAGTTCCGTCAGGCCGTTGGTGGCGGTGGTGAAGACACCGCTGCGCGCCGTCTCGACAGTATTTTGCGGGCCGAAACCCGTGAGGTTTTGGGGTCTGTATCATCCAACGATATCCTGTCCACCGACCGTGCCGCATTGATGCTGCGCATTCGGAACGGAGCCATCGCAGAAGCCCGCGGCCTTGGGCTTCAGGTGGTTGACGTGCGTTTGAAGCGCACCGATTTGCCGCCCGAAAACTTGAACGCGACCTATGAGCGGATGAAGGCAGAGCGGGAACGCGAAGCCGCCGATGAAATCGCCCGCGGTAACGAGGCGGCGCTGCGTGTTCGCGCCCAAGCCGACCGTACTGTGGTTGAACTGGTATCCGAAAGCCAGCGTCAGGCCGAGATTACGCGCGGTGAGGCGGATGCCGAACGCAACGCGATCTTTGCCGAAAGCTTTGGCGCGGACCCTGAATTCTTTGAATTCTACCGCTCTATGACAGCCTATGCCCGTGCGCTGCGCCCCGGGAATTCCACGATGGTGCTGTCGCCGGATAATGAGTTCTTTAATTATCTCAAATCCGATACCGGCGCGTCATCTGAGTAAGAGAAATCTTGCCAATCATCTTGATGGGGTCGCCCAATTTCTTGGGCGGCCCTTTTCTATGTGGCTGATAATGTTGGCATTTATCGCCTTCAGGGTGCCAGAATGAATTGTTACAATTTGGGCAATTCTTTCACCCCCGCGTGAGCAACGTTTGCGTTGCAGACCACGCGACCTACATGCACAGTATCAAGGGAGGCGGGGTTCGCCCCGTTCGCCCATGTCTGTGTAAAGGAGTTTATCTCGTGACATCGAAGGCTATCGCTATTCATCATCTACATGCCGACCGGCAGAACGCGTTGCGTGTGCTGTTGACAGGGGCCGCCGTCAGTTTTGCGCTGGTGTTCGCCCAAGCTGTCCCGTCGGAGGCCCAAACCCGTCCCGTGACATTCGCCGAACTGGCCGAAGAGGTGAGCCCGTCCGTGGTCAACATCACCACCTCGACCACGATCGCCGGTCGCACCGGCCCCCAAGGCGTTGTGCCAGAAGGGTCCCCGTTCGAGGATTTCTTCAACGATCTGGAAAACGGTGAACGCGGTGCGCCGCGTCGTTCATCCGCGCTTGGTTCCGGTTTTGTAATCTCGTCCGACGGTTATATCGTCACGAACAACCACGTGATCGAAGGTGCAGATGAGATCCTGATCGAATTCTTCCCCGGTGGCGAGGAAGGCGTGCCAGCTGAATTGGTTGGCACTGACCCAAATACCGACATCGCGGTGTTGAAGGTTGATCTGGATGGTCTTGAATTCGTGGAATTCGGCGACAGCAACGATGTCGGCGCCCGGGTTGGCGACTGGGTCATGGCGATGGGTAACCCGCTGGGGCAGGGGTTCTCTGTTTCGGCTGGTATCGTATCCGCCCGCAACCGCGCGCTTTCGGGAACATATGATGATTACATCCAGACCGATGCTGCGATCAACCGCGGTAACTCTGGCGGTCCGTTGTTTAATATGAATGCCGAAGTCATCGGCGTGAACACCGCGATCTTGTCCCCCAATGGTGGGTCTATTGGGATTGGCTTTGCGATGTCATCCGCTGTTGTGACCAATGTGGTCGACCAGCTGATCGATTTTGGCGAAACCCGCCGCGGCTGGTTGGGCGTGCGTATTCAGGACGTGACCCCCGATATGATCGACGCGATTGACGGTTTGGAAACCACCGCTGGTGCGCTTGTCACCTCCGTACCTGCCGGTCCTGCGGAAGACGCGGGCATGTTGGCTGGCGATTTGATCACCAACTTTGACGGTATCGCAATCGAAGACACGCGCGAATTGGTGCGTATTGTCGGCAACTCTCCCGTTGGCAAAAAGGTGCCCGTTGTTGTGCTGCGTAACGGTGATTTGGAAAACCTGACCGTGGTTCTGGGCCGTCGTGAAACATCCGAGGCTGCCGCATTCCCCGCCGCCGCACAAGAACCCGAAGCCCCCGCATCGGTGCTTGGCATGATATTGTCGGAAATCACACCAGAGCTGACCGAGCAGTTTTCATTGTCTGACGCGACGGGCCTTGTGATCACGGCGATTGATCCCGATAGCGACGCGGCAACCAAGGGCTTTGTCCCCGGTGATCTGATCGAAAAAGCCAACCGCGAGGATGTCACAACAGTGGCTGAATTTGAGGCGCAGATCGACGCCGCCCGCGAGGCGGGCCGTACGTCGGTTCTGTTGCTGCTGCGGCGCGGTGGCGATCCACGGTTCGAGGCGCTGCTGCTTGGCGACGACTAAACCGACCTCAAAATAATGATGAAAGGGCTGCGCATTTGCGTGGCCTTTTTGCTATCCGGCGTTCAGCTGGGCGCGGGATAGCGCGGCAATCCCAAGGGTCCGCGCTGTTTCAATCGGCAAAAGCTGTGTATCGGGGCCAGAGCGCCGCTGGAATCTTTGGATCGCGGCACCGGTTTGGGCATCCAAGGTTCCATTGATTGCGCCGGCATAGATGCCCCGCGCCTTAAGTGCCCACTGCAAGGTCGTGACAAATTCAGCGGTGTAGTTTTGCGGGCAAATCGTCTCGAACCGGATATCGGTCCGTTCGCGCACGATCTGTTCGCGTGTGATCGTGCGAAAGGATGCAGGGCGGGTGATGGTGCCGTCTGCATCACGCAGCTCTGGCTGGTCCACCTCTTGGATCGTGACCGTTTCAATCACAGCGGAGGCCACATCATTTGCAAAACAGCGCCCGTCGGTCGCCGTTTCAATCTGACCCATATCGATCAACACATTGTCAGGCGCCACTGGGGCGGCCACGCAGGCGGCAAACGCCAGAAAGGGAACTAGAATTCTCATCTGCTCTGCCTATTTGCTGGCAATTCTGACTCTCGTTACCCGCATCATGGCGCTGTTGCAAAAGAAGTCTTTGAAATTTCCCATCACGTTGTCGCGCAAAGCACAGTAATGGCGGGTTTTGGGCTGGTCTGAACCCGATCAGATGGCTAGAAATACCGCTGAAGAGATTACAGTTGCGCAAAAAGGATCGCATCACATGGCCAAGATTACTTATGTCGAACACGGCGGCAAAGAACACGTTGTTGACGTCGCCAACGGGCTGACCGTTATGGAAGGGGCCCGCGACAACGGCATTCCCGGAATTGAGGCCGATTGTGGCGGCGCGTGCGCCTGTTCTACGTGCCACGTTTATGTGGATGCCGCTTGGGTTGAAAAAGTGCCCGCCAAGGACGCGATGGAAGAAGATATGCTTGATTTCGCATTTGAGCCGAACGCGGAAACATCCCGTCTGACTTGCCAGATCAAGGTGACGGATGCGTTGGACGGTCTGCGTGTGCAGATGCCAGAAAAGCAAATCTAATGCGGTTGGCGGCAGCATTCATGGTCTTGGCCTCTGCCAGCACGGTGCAGGCCGAAACGATTATTGCCGCCGATTACGTCGAACCGACGACGCGTTATGCCCATGCCATCCTAGGGGATAATATTGAACATGCGGGGCTTTGCGTGACCCTTGCCAATGGGGCGGAACGCATTGCCGTTTGGTCCGAATTGGTCGTGTTTTAGGACACCGCACCCCGTGTGGTTGATTTGGATGGCGATGGCGCGCCAGAGGTGATTGTGGTCGAATCCCATGAACTTGTCGGCGCACGGCTGGCTGTTTGGGAGATGGATGACGATGACCGTCTTGTGCAACGCGCCGCAAACGAATTTATCGGCCGCCCATTTTGTTGGCTGTCTGTCGCGAGTGCTGCGGATATGGATGGCGACGGGTTTGTGGAAATCGCCTATGTCGATCGCCCGTATCTGGCCAAGACCTTGCGGGTGTTCCGCTATGTGCCTTTGGACACAGGTGCCGTCCGGTTGGAGCTGGTCGCCGAGGCGCCCAATGTCACGAACCACCGCATTGGTGAGCGTGACATCGGTGGCGGTATGCGCGTTTGTCCTGACGCGGTCGAGGTGATCACGGCAAGCGCGGATTGGTCCCGCGTGATCGCCACACGCCTTGTGGATGGCATGCTGGTGTCGCGCGATGTCGGTCCGTACACGGGCCGCGCGTCGCTATCTGCCGCGTTACAGTGCTAGGGCGCAGATCAGCCCGATCCCCAACCCCATTTCGCAAATCTGTTGCGTCGCGCCAAGGATATCGCCGGTTTGCCCGCCGATCTTGGCCCGCGCGATAATCCCACAGCCAAGTGTCGCCAGCACGGTGATGCCTGCGGCGATGATGATCGTGCCACCCAAGCTGATGATTGCGAAACCGCCGCCAATCGCTGCTGCGATCACGGCTGTCATTTTGTCAGGCCGCCCAACCGCACGGCTTAGCCCGCCGGTCCGCGCATTTGGTAGCCACGTCATCAGTACCACCATCGCGGTCCGGCTAAGGGCTGCGATAGCGATGATCATCCACAGGCCACCGTCCGCATCAATTAGGGTGGTCAGGATCATCCAGCGGATCAGCAGCGACAGCACAATCGCAATGACCCCATAGGCCCCGATATAGCTGTCCTTCATGATCTTGAGCCGCCCTTCGGGGTCCCACCCACCCCAAAGTCCATCGGCGGTATCGGCCAGCCCGTCTTCGTGCATGGCACCCGTCACGATGATCCCGACGGCAAGCCCAAGGGCAGCCGCAAGCGGGGCAGGGACGCCAAGCAAGGAAGCACCAATCCCAACGATCCCGACTAAGAACCCTACGGTCAGACCCGCGATGGGGTAGGCCCACGCGGCCTTGGCACCGCGCGCGGTCGCACGGTCCATGTCAACGCGCACGGGGATACGGGTCAGCAGGCCAATGGCTGCACCAACGTCACTGGCGGCCAAGGTCGGGTTTGTGTCGGAATCGGTCACTATCTTGCCCCTTGTGGTCTTTTCATCTGGTCAGTCTGCGTTAGACAGGGCTGACCCTAATCGCAATGAGGACATGATGTCAGCGCCATTTTCCACAGTTCAAGAATTTCGTGACGTTTTGGCTGCGGCCCCTGCGGTAGATGCGGATGCCCATGCGGGCGCCACAGACCGCAACAGCCAATTGACCAAGCCACCAGGTGCCTTGGGTCGGCTAGAGAATATTGCGATCTGGTATGCGGGTTGGCGCGGCGATGCGCGGCCTACAATCAACGCGCCGCAGGTGATCATTTTCGCGGGCAACCACGGCGTTTGCGCCCAAGGCGTGTCTGCGTTCCCGCCCGAAGTAACGGTGCAGATGGTCGCAAATTTTGAACATGGTGGTGCGGCGATCAACCAACTATCCAAGGCGTTTGGGGCCAAGATGGATGTACACGCGCTGGATCTTGAAACACCCACTGCTGATTTTACGACTGCCCCTGCAATGACTGAGGCCGCTTTTGTGGACGCCTTACAAACTGGCTGGAACGCGGTTGATCCGGCGTCGGATCTGCTGGTGACTGGCGAGATGGGGATCGGCAACACGACCTCTGCCGCCGCTGTGGCTGCGGCCGTTCTGGGCGGTGATCCGGCGGATTGGACAGGGCGCGGGACTGGCGTTGATGATGCGGGTCTGGCCCGCAAAACAGACGTCGTCGCACGCGGTTTGGCGTTGCACGATACGACCGATCCGCTGAACGCGTTGCGTTGTTTGGGCGGGCGCGAACTGGCCGCGATGGCTGGTGCGATTGCGGCGGCGCGGGCGCACCGCATTCCTGTCATCTTGGACGGGTTCATTTGTTCGGCGGCTGCGGCGGCCTTACACAAGGCCCACGATGGCGCGCTGGATCACACGGTTGCCGGGCATCTGAGCGCAGAGGGCGCGCATCGCCGTCTACTTGATGGCATCGGGAAAGAGCCGCTTTTGGCGCTTGGCCTGCGGCTTGGTGAAGGGTCCGGCGGCGCGTTGGCGATAGGTATCCTGAAGGCGGCGGTGGCCTGTCATTCCGGCATGGCAACATTCGCCGAGGCAGGCGTCAGCGACGCCTAACTGTCACCTTTTGGGGTGCGCGCGGCAAGGGCTGTTTCAGGGTCATTGTTCAGCTCTTTTGCGCGCGCCACATAGGTCGGATTATCGGCCAGCGCGACACCCGGCTTCCACAGTTCCGCCAGCTCGCGCACTGTGGCGCGGTCGTGATCATAGAACATTTGCGTGGCTTCTGCGGCCTCGAATTCCGATAGGCCAAGGTTTTCAAGCGCGTAGCGTCCGGCCCGTAATGACCCGTCAAAAGTCTCTCGGATAATATCGTTGGCACCTGCGGCATAGAGTTCATAGACATGCACACGGTCGCGGGCGCGGGCAATGATATGGATATCAGGACGCGCCTTGCGCACAAAGGTCACAAGCTTGACGGCGGATGCCCGATCATCAATCGCGGTGACCAGAATTCTCGCCTCATCCAGCCCCGCCGCGTTCAGCAGGTCGGGCCGCGTTGGATCACCAAAGAAGCCGCGAAACCCTAATTTGCGCATCATCTGCACAGTGCGCAGATCGTTGTCGATGGCCACGGTCGAAAACCCCGCCGATTGCACCAAACGGTTCACAATCTGCCCAAAGCGCCCGATGCCTGCGATGATCACGGTGCCTTGCGTGTCGACGTCATCGGCGGCCTCATGATCGGTGTCAGACAGGCGTTTTCCCAATTGGTCATAAATGATGAACAAGAGTGGGGTGACCAGCATCGACAGGGCGATGATAAGCAAAAGAGTGGATGACAGCGCGTTCCCCACAATCCCTTGTTGAACTGAGAATGACAACAGCACGAAGCCGAATTCGCCCGCTTGCGCGAGGCTTAGGACAAAGAGCCAGCGATCCTTGCCCCCCATCGCGAAAACGACCGACAGGCCGAACAGGATCACGCCCTTGATCAAGATGACGGCGAGTGTCGCCCCGACGATGAACATCGGTTGTTCTGCGAGCAGTGCGAAATCAATGCCGGCCCCGACCGTGATAAAAAACAGCCCCAGCAGCAGCCCCTTGAACGGTTCAAGGTCGCTTTCGAGTTCGTGGCGAAATTCAGAGTTGGCCAGCACAACACCCGCCAAAAAGGTGCCAAGCGCAGGCGATATACCGACCATCGACATCAGCACGGAGATCGACACCACCATAAGCAGGGCGAGGGCGGTGTACATTTCACGCAAATTGGCGTGGTGGATATAGCGGAAAACCGGACGTGTCAGGAACACGCCGACGAGGATGATCGCGGCGACCGCACCCAATGTCACAAGGGTCACGCCCCAACCGGGCAACCCGTCCACAAGGCTGAGGCTATGATGGGCATCCTCGGCCTCGGCCAACCGCATCAGCGATCCGTCAGGTGACAGGGTCATGGGGGCCGCGACGACCAGCAACGGCAACAGGGCCAGCATCGGGATCACCGCGATGTCTTGGGTTAGCAGAACCGAAAACACAGAGCGCCCGCCTTGTGTGCCCATCAACCCCTTTTCATGCAGGGTTTGCAGGACAATCGCGGTGGATGACAGGGCGAAAATCATGCCTATGGCAGCACCCGTTTGCGCGTCAAACCCGAGCAAAAGTGCCGCAACCATAATGGCCGCAAACGTCACCAGAATTTGTAGCCCACCCAAGCCAACCAGCTTGCGCCGCATGGCCCAAAGCGCGCGCGGCTCTAACTCTAACCCGATCAGGAACAGCATCATCACAACGCCAAATTCGGCGAAATGCTGGATGTCTTTCGCCTCTGTTCCGACAAGGCCAAAAACTGGGCCGATAATGATACCCGCACCAAGATAACCCAGCACAGACCCAAGGCCGAGCCGCGCTGCTAGCGGCACCGCAATAACTGCGGCACCAAGGTAAATCGTTGCTTGGAAAAGAAAGTTTTCCATGACGCCCTATTGCTGGCTTATCCCGAAGGCAGTTGCAGGGCGATGGTTTTGCCCCGTTTGACGTAGTTGAGCGCGCTGTCACCAATCGCGGTGACACGCCCTCCGTCGAGGCGGCTGCCGATCTCGACCTTTAAGTAGCGCCCATTGCCCAACCGAACGAGGGCGCGACGGTTATTGGGCCGCCCGTACACACCGATCAGGTTGACGTCACGCAGGCGGATCGCGTTGTCGAGGGTCGCGGCCTTGGCGACGCTGCCGGGTGTGTTGCCGGACGGGCGGGCGGGTTGGCTAGATGCGCGGACGGCCGGTTGGGCGCTTGCGGCGCGGGCGGCTTGCTGGGCTGCTTGGTCACGGGCGCGGGACACGACACTGGCAAAGTTGCGCGGGCGGGTGTCGGGCCGTGATGATGCCGCGACAGCGCGGGCTGTTGGTGTGACAAACGGGCTTTCGGGGACGGCGGCGGCGATGGCGGCGACCACATCTGTGATATCGGGCGTTGGTGCCTCGGGTACGGGTGCGGGCGCAAGGCCAGCGGGGCGCGATTTGGGGCGTTTACCTGCCTCGGCCACGGTCAGCTCTGGTGCAATTGGCGCAACGGGCGCAAGGCTTGCTGGTCGCAATTTGGGTCGGAAACCTGCGATTTCTGGCAGAGGTGCAGGTGTTTCTACGGCTGGTTCCCGCGGGGCGAATGCGGGCCGCACTGGCGGGGTTTTCGTTGGACGACCCGCGATAACCACAACACCGTCGGGCGCGTCGGGCAGGGCTTCTGGCACGACGGGTTCGGCGATAATTGGTTTGCGCAGGGGCGGTTTGCGTGGCGGTGCACCCGCGATCACAAATGCGCCTTGCGGCGTCATGGTCCCTTCTGGCGTGGCAAGGATAAAGCCGTTCGTGTCGCGGGCAAAGTCAGACCCAAAGGCGGGTGGATTGATTGGGGCCAGAAACGTCAGATCGGGCAGCTGGTCGACAACCTGCGGCAGGGCAGGTTGCGGAGCAGACGCCGCAGAACGGGCAAATCTGGGTCGGTTGACGGTCAGTGCGCTGGTCGTGGGTTTCAGCGGCAGGCGCGGTGCGCGTTGCCAGACACCTGTCGCGGCGTAGATGCGCGCGGCCTCAGCAGGGCTTAGCACACGGCCAAGCACGGTTTCGCGCAATTGCGGGAGCGCGGATTCTTCGGCCACTTCGGGGGTGACTGTCGCAGTGTCGATAGGCGCTGTGGCAGGGACAATGTCGGGGGGCGGTATTTCTGCGGTTTCAACGATCCCGCCTGTGCCAAATCCGAACCAGTTGGCGACGTCTTCCTCGGACAGCGTTGATGCCCAAAGTGCGACCAGCGCCATGAGCAGGATCAGGATCGCGGTCAAGATCAGCCCTAGGAATTTAGGCTTGCCGCGCACGGGCTGGGCCTGTTTGGTCGCAAATGCGGCTGCTTTTTCAGCTTTGCGGTCTGCGCGGCTTGGCTTTTTCGCGGCTGGTTCTTTTGGCGGGGCCGCACCTGCGGACCTTGTGGATGCAAAGGCGGCGATTTCGGCGGCGGGTTGATCCTCCGGCGCTACTGGTGCCGTGACCTGGGGCGCTGCGACGACGGGCGGGGCCACTTCCGGCGTTGGTGTCCTGCTAATTTTGGGGGTGACCGCTGGCGTTTCGCTTGGGCGCGGCGCAAAGACAGGCACGTCCTCTGGCGCGAGCGGTGCGGCGGGCATTGTGGCGGTGCCTGTGACGACGACGGGCTGTGCATCACGCGTGATAGGCGTGTCGGTCAACGTTGCGGCGATACTGGTGGGGCCAAAGAACACCTCTGACCCGAATGTCATTGGGTTCGGCACAGCGGCAAAACTGACCGGGGCAAAGTCGTATTGTTTGGCGAAACCTTCTGCCTCGTCCAGCGTCTCTCTGGCGACGGCAGCGATGAAGGTGCGCCCGCCGTTGCGATCGAAATCAACCACCAGATCGCTGGTCGCATAGGGGGTCGCGCCCTCAAGTGCGGCCATGACATCGTCAAGGCTGGTCTGGGCGGTTTCGAGTGTGACGAATTTGATCTGTGACGTTGGGATCAACACCTTCGTCCGAAGCCCGCCCGGTTCCAACGCCAGCGCATCCTCGCGCATTTGGGTCAGCGCCCCGCCAAGGTCGGGCACGTCCAGTTCGGTTTCCGACACCAAATGCCAGCCGTCTGCCACGCGGTGCAAAAGGCGGATACTATCAGATGAAAGGGACAGGGCAAAATTCGTTGTCATATCTACGCTCTAACACATTGAAGCCATCCGACGAAATCGGCGCATCACGCGCAATGATACCTATAGCAAGATTATGCCACATCCAAGTATTTGCAGGTGCATGGGGCCTGAATGGCGTGCATTCTTGGCGCAATTGGAACGTTATGGATCAAAAGGATCAGCGATATGTGGCGAAGAATGGTTTTGGCGGCGGCAATCTGCGCATCTGGCATGGGGGCGACGACGGCGCTGGCCGAAAGTGCTACGCCGCACATCAGTCTGACAGGCACAGGGCAAATTGCAGTTGCCCCCGACATGGCACATATCATTATCGGTATGGCCCAAGAGGCGAAAACAGCCGCTGACGCCATGGAGATGATAAGCGTGGCAATGGCCGCCGTCATGGACCGGCTAATGCAAGCGGGTATCGCAGAGGAGCATATGCAAACTGGATCGCTTCGGCTTGATCAGCGGTTCAGCCGTGACAATGACGCCCCGCGCAAGGTCGTGGGTTACGCAATCTATGCAGATGTGCAGGTGCAGGTTTATGCGCTGGATGATCTGGGCCAAGTGCTCGACGCTGTTGTGCGCGACGGGGCCAGCCAGATGAATGGCCTGCGGTTCGATGTGGCCGATAAGGCGCCGCATCTGGATGCCGCCCGCCGCGCCGCGGTTGCTGATGCATTGCAAAAGGCGCAAGTGTTTACGGATGCCGCTGGCGTATCCGTGGGGCAGATCATGTCGATATCAGAAGGGGGCGCTTCTCACAGGCCGATGCCAATGATGGCCGAAGCCGCATTTGACAGCATGAGCCGTTCTGTCCCCATCGCGGCGGGTGAGCTGACGATCAACGCGATCGTGGCAATCACTTGGGGTCTAGCTGAATAAGCGGCCCGCATCTGGCACGGGCCGCCTAAGGTTGGTTTAGCTGGCGGCCTTGGACAGGGCCTGATCCAGATCAGCGATCAGGTCATCCGCATCCTCGATCCCGATAGACAGGCGCACGATGCCCGGACCTGCGCCCGCGGCCTCTTGCTGTTCTGCAGTTAGCTGGCGGTGGGTCGTGCTGGCCGAGTGAATGATCAAGCTACGTGCATCGCCAAGGTTGGCGACGTGGCTGAAAATCTCAAGGTTATCAACAAGTTTGATGCAGGCGTCATAGCCACCTTTCACGGCGACGGTGAACAGCGCACCCGCGCCCTTGGGGCAGATTTTTGGCACCAGCTTGTTATAAGGCGATGATGGCAGACCGGCGTAGGTCACGTAATCAACGCGCGGGTCGTTTTCCAACCAAGTGGCGATTTTCACCGCGTTTTCCACGTGGCGTTCCATACGCAGCGACAGGGTTTCAATCCCCATCAGCGTGTAGTGCGCGGCTTGCGGGTTCATCGTCATGCCCAGATCACGCAGACCAATGGCGATACCGTGGAATGTGAACGCTAATGGCCCGAATGTTTCGGCGAACTTGAGGCCGTGGTACGCGGGCTCTGGCTCTGACAGGGATGGGAATTTGTCGTTCGCGGTCCAGTCGAATTTGCCACTGTCGACAACGCAGCCACCCATGACGGTGCCGTTGCCGGTCAGATATTTCGTGGTCGAATGCACAACCAATGTGGCGCCATGCTCAATCGGGCGGCACAGGTATGGTGTGGCGGTCGTGTTATCCACGATCAGCGGAATGCCAGCGGCGTCGGATACGGCCGAGATTGCGTCCAGATCGGTGATGTGACCGCCGGGGTTGGCGACCGCCTCGCAGAATACCGCGCGGGTGTCGTCATCGATGGCTGCGGCGACCGCGTCTGCATCGTCAAAATCGACAAATTTCGCGGACCAGCCAAAGCGTTTGATTGTCTGGCTAAACTGCGTGACCGTGCCGCCATAAAGGCGCGTGGACACAACGATGTTCTTGCCCGGTGTCATTAGCGGGAACAGCGCCATCAATTGCGCCGCGTGACCCGATGAACAGCAAACAGCGCCCGCGCCGCCCTCGAGCGTGGCAACGCGTTCTTGCAATGCGGCGACGGTTGGGTTGGTCAGGCGCGAATAGATATAGCCGACTTCTTGCAGGTTAAAGAGTGCGGCGGCGTGATCGGCATCGCGAAACACATAGGCTGTCGTTTGGTAAATCGGGACCTGACGTGATCCTGTCGCGGGGTCGGGGCGGGCGCCTGCGTGAATTTGCAGCGTGTCGAAACCATAGGTTGCTTCATTAGACATCGGGGCTGTCTCCGTTAAAAAATTGCGTTGTTGCACAGTAATGGTAAATGAAACCTGCCCGCAACGGGCATCTGTCAAAAGGATCAAGCTATGCTCCCACCATTCCATCTCGCGTTTCATGTTCTCGATTTAGACGAGGCACGGGAATTTTATTCCGGTGCACTTGGCGCGACCGAAGGGCGATCAACCGATACGTGGGTGGATTTCGATTTCTTCGGTCACCAGCTTAGCCTGCATCTGGGCACGCCGTTTGCCAATGCGCCAACGGGCAAGGTCGGCGAACATATGGTGCCGATGCCCCACTTCGGGATCGTATTGCCGCTGGATGATTGGACCGCTTTGGCCGGACAGTTGGAAGATCGCCAAACCGATTTCATCATCTCCCCGTCGGTGCGGTTCAAGGGCGAGGCTGGCGAACAATGGACCATGTTCTTTCGTGACCCATCCGGCAATCCGATCGAGGTCAAAGGTTTCGCCGACACCGATGGCATTTTCCAAGCGTAAATATGTCGGAGGTTTGGGGGCTGGCCCTCAAGGCTGCTAGTGGACCCAAAAATCGGCTGATTTGACCCGGTTGCGGATCTGCTTTTCGCGCGGCGGCAGATCGCTGCGGTCAAACATGGCGCGCACCTTTTGGCCGCGGCCCTGATAGATCATGCGCTTGAACGCATCATATTGCTTGAGCCATTTCTTAATCTTGTTTGGCGCGGCCACGTCTTCCATGACCTCGACGGCATGGTCGCTTTCTCGGACGTAAAGCAGCGGCAGCAGGCGGTAGTGGCAGGTCACATCGCCATCCAACCCGTCCAGCGCTGGGGCAGGGCGCCCGCCGCCAAAGCTGTGGATCACCAGCGGCAGCACCACTTGGTCCAGCCACGGGTCTAGGGATTGGATCACCAGCGCATCAGGCCGATCGTTGCGTACGGCCAGCGCATATTCAAGGAACCGTTCGCCAAATGCCTTTGGGTCTGCGCCGTAAAACCAGCCCGCATTAAAATACATGTAGCGCTCCCAATATTCATCGGGCTGCGACAGTTCGCGCGTGCTTTCAAATTCTAACCCGAATTTGTCATAAAGCGATTTCCAGATGGCGGAGTAGCTGGGCAAGTATAGCTCTTCTTCGGGCCACGTGCCTTCGCGTTTCATGGATGCGGCGGGTTTGGTGAAATCAAACCCACTATCATCAAATCGCCGGTGATCAACGTATCGGTATCGAAAAAGACAAACGGCTCGCCCGCGGGCATCGCTGCGAAGCCTTCGATCTTTTTGCTATAGGGATTAGGACTGGCCGAAATGCGCGGACTCGAACGGGGCAATTTCCGCGCCAAGGCCCAACAACACCTCGCGGATATCGGCGGACATGCGTGGGTCTTTGTCCCATTTGGGGCCGGGCTGGGGTTCTGCCACAATTACGCGGCCCGCAAAGTCAGGGGTCATCGCGCGCAGGCTGGCCATGAACAAGAGGGCCTCATACTGCAACCGTCCGGCTTGACCGACGATCATGATGTTGAACGGCTGCTGCTTTGCCTTTTTTGGCGCCATTTTATCCGGCCCTATCGCTTTGTTGCTGCGCGATAGAACGGGGTGCATGATAACAAAAGCAGACATCACCTGCGCCCGTGATCTGCTGGCGGTTGTTGTAAAAAGGTGTCTACTATCGGTGGCCAGACAACGCATGGCCCGTTTTGCCGCAGAACGGGCCTGATCTGTCGCGATCTTTTCTTGACGATTTCACGCGTATATTTCACAGTGTGGGGGATGGTTTCCAGTCGTCGAATATGCGGCTGGGATGAAAAGGGAATACGGTAAGGAAGAGCGAACACGCGCCAATTCCGTAACTGCCCCCGCAACTGTAGGCGGTGAGTGACCCCGATGCGTACCACTGAACCCGATCGGGTTTGGGAAGGTTCGGGCAAACGCTGATCCGCAAGTCAGGAGACCTGCCATCAACGGCGCGTAAGCGTCGTAAATGCAACCCAATCCAGACGGGGAGTCTGGCTAGGAGATCATGATGGCAACCCGGTTATCCCGCGTCTGCAATGACATATCCGCCCTGCGCCCCGCTATTCGCGGAGGGCGAAATGGACACACATCAAGACCACAAAATTACAGTTTGCACATCGTGCAAGCGTAAGGGCACGCAACAGCGCCCGGGCTATGAGCTGATTGAAAAGCTGCGCGGTGCGATCCGTGCGGCAGATGACGCGGCAACCAACGATTTTGACGTCGCGGGCGTGGCCTGCATGGCGGGCTGTGAGCGCCCCTGTGCCGTCGCCTATCACGGCACGGGCAAGGCGACCTATCTGTTTGGCGATATGGACCCGGCGGAGGACGTGGGTGATTTGCTTACCTTTGCGCATCACTATGCCGCGTTAGATGACGGGTGGTGTTCATCGCTGGACCGTCCGGGCAAGTTGCGCACATCAACGCTAGCGCGGGTGCCATCGCTTGTCGTCGCAACCCTTCCAACCGCGGCGCGCGCATCATGACCGCCGCAAGCCTTGAGGTCGAAGGCGTCAGCTGGGCGCCACCTGCGGCAATCCAACCGGTCCTTCACCCAACTTCATTTCATGTCGCGGCGGGCCGTGTTCTGGGCGTTGTTGGCCCCAACGGGGCAGGCAAATCCACGTTGCTACGGCTGTTGTACCGGTTTCAAAAACCTGCCACCGGCCATGTGCGTATTGACGGACAAGATATCTGGGCGATGCCAGCGCGTGACAGCGCCAAACGGATCGCGGCGGTTTTGCAGGAACAGGCGTCTGCCTTTGGCCTGACTGTGCGAGAAATTGTCCGGCTGGGCCGCACACCGCACCAAACCGCTTTTGCCCGTGCGGGGGCGAACGGGGCGCAGATCGTTGATGATGTGCTGGACCAGTTGAGCCTCACGCCCTTTGCTGATCGCGATTTTGGATCGCTTTCGGGTGGGGAAAGGCAACGGGTAATGGTGGCCCGCGCGCTTGCGCAGCAGCCCCAGGTCCTGATCCTGGACGAGCCGACTAACCACCTTGACGTGCGCCACCAGTTGGAGGTTGTGTCACTGATCCGCAGCCTTGGGATGACGATTGTCGTCTCGCTGCACGATCTGAACATGGCCGCGGGTGTTTGCGATGATGTTCTGGTCTTGAACGACGGGCGCCCACAGGGGTTTGGCCCGCCAGATATGCTTTTGTCCGACACGCTGGTGTCTGACACGTTTCGCGTGGATGCGCGGCGCGAACAATTGGCTCTTAGCGGGGCATCACATTTCTCTTTCACACTTCCAAATTGATACGGACGCACGACATGAAGATACTATTCACAACACTGGCCGCCCTGACATGTGCGAGCGCGGCAATGGCCCAAACCACCGTGCAAAGCTGCGACCGCACGGTCAGCTTTGATGCGCCGCCACAGGCCGCGATCTCCAACGACGTGAACCTGACCGAAATGATGCTGGTGCTGGGCCTTGCGGACCGCATGGTGGGCTATACAGGCATTTCAGGCTGGAAAACACTGGACGAAGAGATGCGGTCTGGCGTTTCCGAGCTGCCAGAGCTGTCCGCGAAATACCCGACCAAAGAGGTGCTGGTTGGTGCTGATGCCGACTTTTTCTTTGCCGGTTGGAACTACGGCATGAAGGTCGGCGGAGAGGTCACACCAGAGACGTTGGAGCCGTTCGGCATTCAGGTTTATGAGCTGACCGAAAGCTGCATCCACATCGGCGAAAAAGATGCTGCGTCCATGGACGACATGTATGTCGACATCCGCAACCTTGGCGCGATTTTTGATGTCTCTGACCGTGCCGAGGCGTTGATCGCCGAGTATCAGGCGGATTTGTCCGGCTACCTTGCTGATCTGCCCGCGTTGGACGCGACCCCGCGTGTGTTCGTCTATGATAGCGGCGAGGACGTGCCGTTCACCGCCGGTCGTTATTCGATGCCCAATGCCCTGATCGCGGCCGCAGGTGGCACCAACATCATGGATGATTTTGAAAAAAGCTGGGCAACCGTTGGATGGGAGGCCGTGGTCGAGCGTAACCCAGAGGTCATCGTCATCGTGAACTATGGCGAGGTGACAGCGGATCAAAAGATCGCATTCCTAACGTCGAACCCCGCATTCGCTGAAATCGACGCCGTGCGCAACAACCGCTTTGTCGTGCTGGAATACGTGGAGGCGACGCCGGGGCCGCGCAACATCGCAGCTGTCAAAACCCTCGCTGCGGCGTTTCGGGCGCAGTAGATCGCTGACATGACACAGCAAGCGACACGACAACGTCCCCTGATATCCCGTGGCCTTTGGGCTGTGGGTGTTTTGGGGTGCGTCGCCCTTGTGGCGTCGTTGTCGGTTGCTGTCAGTGTCGGTGCGATTGCGGTGCCGCTGGATACCGTCTGGGGCATTTTGATCAATAAAATTGCCCCCGGCACGATTGAACAGGATTGGTCCCACGGGCGCGCCGCAATCGTCTGGGATATCCGGTTTCCACGGGCGATCCTTGCGTGTCTTGTGGGGGCGGGTCTTGCGATGGTAGGGGCCAGTTTGCAGGCCGTCACGCGGAACCCGCTGGCCGACCCGCATCTGCTGGGGATATCGGCAGGGGGCGCGTTTGGCGCGATTCTGGCGTTGTTGCACACGAGCCTTTTCCTTGGGCTACTGACCGTCCCCTTGATGGCATTCGCGGGTGCGCTTGGGGCGACGTTAATCGTGCTGGGCGTGTCACAATTTGCAGCGGCGACAAGTGCCGACCGGCTTGTGCTGGCAGGGGTCGCTGTATCGTTCATCGTGATGTCGGCCGCCAACGTACTGATTTTTCTAGGCGATCCCAAGGCGGCACATACGGTTGTGTTCTGGATGCTAGGGGGGCTTGGCCTCGCGCAGTGGGACCAGCTGATCTATCCAGCGGTGATCTTGGTGCTGTGCGGTGGCTATCTGTGGTTCAAGTCCGGCACGTTGAACGCGATGACCATCGGGGACGAAACGGCAACCACATTGGGTATCCCGGTGGCGCGTTTTCGGCTGACGATCTTTGTCATCGGGGCGTTGATCACTGGCGTTATGGTCGCATTTTCGGGCATCATCGGCTTTGTCGGTTTGATGATCCCGCATATCGTGCGGTTGATGGTCGGTGGCGATTACCGGCGGCTTTTGCCTGTTTCGGCCCTATGCGGCGCGGTATTTCTGGTTTGGGCAGATATCATCGCGCGCACGATCATGGCGCCCGACGACATGCCCATCGGGATCGTGACCGGTTTGATCGGCGGGATATTCTTTGTCTGGTTGCTGCGGCGGCGGCTAGCCTAAGAAGAGCAACTTAGCGCGTCCCGTTCGTAAATGTGTTGCCACGTTCGCGGATTTTCGCATCAGACGCGGCGGTGCCATCGTGGAATGAGCCGAACCATTTGTCCCACGGCAATTCGAGCGAGCCATAGTTACATTCAAAATAGCGGTGGTGCATTTGGTGGTGGAACGTGCCGAGCTTGAGGCGGTTTTTGTCTTTGACCACCATCCCCTCGAACCCTGTGTGCGTCGTGGCCGCCGTCAGCGCGTAGTATTGCAGATGGAACAGGATATGTACGGGGTGCGCGGCGACGACAAAGTGGATTAGCACGGACCCCAGAAAGATCAGGTGTTCAACTGGATGCATCGCCATGCCCGACCACGGACCCACGTTGATATTGCGGTGATGCAGCGCGTGCACATGTTTGTAGAAAAACGGGATGTGTAGGAACCGGTGTATCCAGTAGAAATAAAAGCTCTCCCAAACCGGAATCAGTAGGAATAGCGCGATGAACCAAATGGGATTCGCCGCCCATGTCAGCATCGGCGCGAGGCCGTTGGCTATCGCCCAAAACATCAGCACTTCATAGGCGGTCCAAACCGTGACGCCGCTGGCGATGGTCCAAAACATATTGTCCCGGATTTGCCCACCCAGCGTGAACTGCCGCCCGTTTTTCATCAGTGGTCGTGGATCGTATTTCAACTCCTGCCCCTGCTTAGTGAAGGTGTAGAAATACAGGTGCAATCCCCCCGCCACGAGGGTCATCAGCGCGACGTTGCGAATGAACATCTCGGCGATCCACCCAAAGGCGAGGGTGCGGGTTTCCGCAAGTGGCGGTTGGAACCAGTAGAACGAGATGCAGGCAATTGCCACGATGATCAGCCGCTCAGTGATGAAAAACCACGATCCCCAGAGCCAACTGATCATGGCCAGCGGGCGGGGCGGCCAGCTGAAAAAAGGGGAAACCTGTAACGGAACGTCCGGCGTGTGGTTCCAACCTTTGAGCGGTGCGTCGGCCATGGTGATCCTTCCCTAGATATCTGGGGAAACCCTGCCACAGCCTATTTGATCTGAGAAGTGATTTTAAACAAGGGGTGCCCGTCACGCCCAATTGGCGAGACTACAATCATGTGTGAAAGTGGTGGGCGACCCTGGAATCGAACCAGGCGTGCGTCTCCGCGAGGGAGTTACAGTCCCCTGCCACACCTTGCGGCCTGTCGCCCACTACGGCGCTGATTAAACGTCACATCTGATAGGGTCAACTGCAAAATGGTCTTTTTTGCAGGCGGGTTCACAGAGGCCGGAAACTAGGCTAGGTCGGGGCGAAATTTGATGCGCCAACGCGCAGCCCCAAGAGGAGCAAGATCATGCAAAAACCCAAGTGGGTCATCGCGAAAGAACAGGCCAAACGGCAGGCTGCGAATGAAACTGTATGGCTGTTCGGGCTGCATGCGGTGCGTGATGCGTTGATGAACCCTGCACGGGTAAAGCTGCGGCTTGTGGTGACCCGCAATGCGCTTGATCGTTTGGGCGACGCGGTGGGGCAGGCTGGGGTTGAACCAGAGATTTCTGATCCGCGCAAATTTGCAGCACCGCTTGATCCGCAATCTGTGCATCAGGGGGCCGCGCTTGAGGTCAAGCCTCTGGATTGGGGGTCACTTCAGGACGTGGCGCTGGGCGGCGCGCAAGATATCGGTCCACCGCGCATCGTGCTGTTAGACAGGGTTACCGATCCGCATAACGTTGGTGCGATTCTACGATCGGCCGAAGTATTTGGCGCGCGCGCTGTCGTCGCGATGCAGCGTCATGCAGCACCCGAAACAGGCGCATTGGCGAAAACGGCTAGTGGCGCGTTGGAACGCCAACCCTATCTGAGGGTCCGCAATCTGGCGGATACGATGAATGCCCTCAAGGAAATGGGGTACTTTGTGATCGGTCTGGACGGTACTGCTGAACAGACAATCGACGCCGCGGTGGAAGGTAAGCGCGACCGTGCAATTGCATTGGTCATGGGGGCCGAAGGGCCGGGATTGCGTGAAAAGACGCTTGAGACATGCGACGCGCTTGTGCGTATTGATGCAGCAGGCGGGTTTGGGTCGCTCAACGTCTCGAATGCGGCGGCGGTTGCCCTATATGCTGTGAAAGGTACATAGGACAGCACGAGCTATGCCCGCGACCAAAGTTGCGACCTGTTGTTATTGTGGCACGAAGGCCGCGTTGGTTCTGACAGGTGATGTGCGGTACGAACTGGCGTGCCGGACCTATGGTGCGCTGTTGCGGCGTTTGAAAATGTTACCAAAGCAGCCCGTGCCGGTGACTGCGCCTGCGGCGGCACCCACCCGCCCAACCAAGGCAAAGCGTAAAAAATCCAAGCTGGATCGCAAACGCAATCGCTCCAAGAAAGATAGCTATCTCAGACGCTTAGGTCGCAAAGTGTTTGAGGAGATTTGGGACGAGATCGAAGACAATCTTTGATTGAAACATTTGCCGCGTGATTGTCACGCCTTGGCGAGGGGGCTTTGTTTTGCGGCCAATGTTGCGCATCTAGGATGCAACTAATCGTTTTCCCGACCCCAAGGAGTATTCAGATGTTGAATCGTCGTCATGTGCTTGGCCTTTTGGCAGCAACCCCGCTTTTGGCCCGCCCTGCGTTTGCCGCGTCCCCGCAAGTGTTTGCTGTAGATGGCGTTGCAATTCGCGGGACCGACCCCGTTACCTATTTTGACCAGATGATGCCCGTCGCGGGTAAAGCTGATCATGCGCTAATGTGGAATGGCGCGCATTGGTTGTTTGCCTCGGCCGAGAATATGGCCAAGTTTGAAGCCAACCCAGAGGCGTTTGCGCCGCAATATGGTGGCTACTGTGCCTATGCGATGTCGAAGGGGGCTATTGCCACGTCCGATCCAGAGGCTTGGACCATTCATGATGGCAAGCTTTACCTGAACTATTCAGTCAACGCGCGCAAAATCTGGAGCCAGGATATTCCGGGCAACATTGCTTTGGCGGATGCAAATTGGCCAAGCGCGTTGGCCTAAGGGTCACGCGTGATCACAGTTGTCTGGGCGCCTCTGGTATCTGAGGGAACTGGTCCCATTTCGGATGGTAGAGGTGCTGGAACACGCCTCACAAATTTCTGTCCCTCGTTCCATACCTTGCGTCCGGATGAAGATCCGGGCGCATTTTTTATGGGGTCAATCCGCGGCTTGTCGTGTAGGCAGATGCCATGACTTATTCAGATGCATTCTTGGGCAAGATTTTAAAGCGGACGCGTGTTGTTGCTGTTGTCGGCCTGTCCGCCAATCCGGTGCGCCCGTCGTATTTTGTGGCGCGCTACCTCCAGCTAAGAGGTATGCGGGTGATTGGTGTGAATCCGGGATTGGCGGGGCAAAAACTATTCGGTGAGACAGTCTATGCTGATCTAAAGTGCATTCCTGATGATGTTGATATGGTTGATATCTTTCGCAGATCAGATGCTGTAGGACCGATTGTTGATGAAGCCCTTGCGCGGTGGCCCAATTTGCAAACAGTCTGGATGCAGATTGGTGTGGAAAACGAAGATGCGGCCGCCATTGCCCAAGCGCGCAGTGTGGATGTAGTGCAAAACCGCTGTCCAAAGATTGAGTATCAGCGCCTGTTCGGGGAGTTGCGCATGGGCGGGTTCAATACGGGCGTTATTTCGTCCAAATTGCCATCGTAATTTGGGGTTGGCCCCCGAACATGACATCCTTGGGGGCCTGCCCCCAAACCCCCGGCATATTTTTACTCGGAAGAATGGCGGGCCGCTTTTTCGGCGATGCCGGATGTGCCTTGGCGGTTTGCAAGCTCGGTCATAACTTCATCAAGGCTGACATTGCTTGCGGCGAGCATGACGAGCAAGTGATAGAGCACGTCCGCGGCCTCTGACGTCAGGCCATCGCGGTTGCCTTTTGCGGCTTCGATGATCGCCTCGATCGCCTCTTCGCCGAACTTTTCGGCGCATTTTTCAGGACCCTTAGACAAAAGTTTGGCGGTCCAGCTGCTGTCGGGGTCAGCGGTTTTGCGGGCCGAGATTGTAGCGAATAGATCGTCGAGTGTCATGTCAGCCTCATGTCGATGCCGGCGGCCTGCATATGGGCCTTTGCCTCTGCGATGGTGTAGGTGCCAAAGTGGAAGATAGAGGCGGCGAGGACGGCTGATGCGCCGCCTTCGGTCACGCCTTCGACCAAGTGGTCCAATGTGCCCACGCCGCCAGATGCGATGACGGGCACGTTGACCGCGTCGCTGATCGCGCGGGTCAGTGGCAAGTTGAAGCCTGATTTGGTGCCGTCACGGTCCATGGACGTGAGCAGGATTTCACCAGCCCCTTTGGCGACAACAGTTTTGGCGAACGCCACGGCGTCGATGCCTGTGGCCTTGCGCCCGCCGTGGGTGAAGATTTCCCATTTTCCGGGGGCCACCGTTTTGGCGTCAATCGCGCAAACGATGCATTGGCTACCGAACCGCATGGCCGCGTCCTCAATCACATTGGGGTCTGCCACGGCGGCGGAGTTGAAGCTGACCTTATCAGCCCCAGCCAGCAGCAGATCGCGCACGTCATGGTGGGTGCGCACGCCACCACCGATCGTGAGAGGCATAAAACACTGTTCGGCCGTGCGGGTTGCCAGATCAAACATTGTGCCGCGGTTTTCAACAGTGGCCTTGATGTCGAGGAAACATAGCTCATCCGCGCCCGCGGCGTTATAGGCGATGGCCTGTTCGACGGGATCGCCTGCGTCGATCAGATCAACGAAGTTCACGCCTTTGACGGTGCGCCCTTCGGCGACATCAAGGCAGGGGATGATACGGGTTTTTAGCATGTTATGTCAGTAACGTGAGTGCGGCAGACAGATCAATCGCCCCGTCATATAGCGCGCGTCCCGAGATGGCGCCAGAGATGACGCCAGTGTCCTTGATCGCGGTCAGATCGTCCATCGACGACACGCCACCCGATGCGACTACGGGAATGTCGACGGCGCGCGCGAGGGCGGCGGTGGCGTCGATGTTGGGCCCTTTCATCGCGCCATCGCGCAAGATGTCGGTGTAGATGATAGCGGCAATGCCTGCGTCCTCGAACTGTTTGGCGAGGTCCACAACTTGGATGTCGGTTTCTTCGGCCCAGCCACGTGTGGCGACAAAACCGTTGCGCGCATCCAGGCCCACGGCAACCTTGCCGGGGAATGCGGCGGCGGCTTCGCGCACCAGATCGGGGTTCTCAACCGCCACGGTGCCAAGGATGACGCGGGCGAGGCCACGATCGATCCACCGCTCAATCGTTTTCATATCGCGGATACCGCCGCCAAGCTGGGCGGGGACGGGGCAGGCGGCTAGGATCGCCTCCACAGGGGCGGCGTTCACCGGCTCGCCCGCGAAGGCGCCGTTTAGGTCAACAAGGTGCAGCCATTCGCAGCCTGCGGCCACAAATTCCTTGGCCTGTGCTGCGGGGTCATCGTTAAATACGGTGGTCTGGTCCATATCCCCGTGCACAAGGCGCACGGCGTTCCCGTCTTTGAGGTCGATTGCGGGGTAGAGGATCATGGATTTGCGTCCTTTTCAGCTGTTGCCCCCGTTATGCATGGGGGTGCACGGAATGCAACGGGACCCAACGTTAGTCTTGCGTGAATCTGTAACTTGCCCCCAAGATATCCGCAATAACAGGGAGAAGACCAATGAAACGTATTTTGAAAACAGCCGCGGCGCTTGTCGCCCTTGCAACACCTGCACTGGCTGATCCAGCCGAAGGTGTGTGGCAGACCGAAGTTGATGACGGCGCATTTGCCTATGTGACAATCGCCCCATGTGGCGGCGCATATTGCGGCACCATTACACGCACGTTCCAAAACGGCGGGACAGAGTATAACTCTGAAAACAAAGGCAAAAAGATCGTGATCGACATGGTGCCAAACGGTGATGGATCCTATGCCGGTCAGGTGTGGCGTCCATCTAACAACAAGATCTATGTGGGCAAAATGTCCGTGTCCGGCAACGCATTGACCCTGAAGGGTTGCATCGCTGGCGGCTTGATCTGTGCAGCCCAAGGTTGGGCTCGCGTCAACTAAATCCGGTTGATTTCAGCATTGGCCTTCGCCCTTTGAATGGGGTGGGGGCCTTTTTTGTGCGCCAAGTGTCGCAAAGCTGCGTTGGCAGTTTACATCGCGAGGTATAGAAAGGCCGCAAACTTGGGACGCACCGCGTGATGGATATCATTTTTGACAAGGGTCCGCTGGACACCGGCACCGCATTTACCGATGCGCATGACGTGCTGGTTGCGCATGATATGTCCGAGGTGCCTGATGTTTTGGCCGCCATGCAAGCGGCGCGTTATGCGGGGCATTGGTTGGCGGGTGTTGCCAGCTATGAATTGGGTTACGCATTCTCGGGCAAGCTGCGTGATCTAATGCCGGACGGGCGGCGCTTGCCTTTGCTGCAATTCGGGGTGTTCGATACGCCCGTGTCGTCTGATGGGCCCGCGTCCATGGGAACTGTTCCGACCTTGTCCGCACCTATGCCTGACTGGGATTTTGACCGCTACGCCGCCGCGATGGCCACGTTGAAGGATTATATCGCCGCCGGTGATATTTATCAGGCGAATTTCACTTTTCCGATGACAGCCAAGATGACGGGGCATCCCGCCGATCTATATGCGGCGCTAAAATCGCGCCAGCCGGTTGGCTTTGGGGCCTATGTCGATTTGGGTGATACGGTGCTGCTGTCCCGCTCGCCAGAGCTGTTTTTCAAGGTCGATGATACAGGGCTAATCAAGACCCGCCCGATGAAGGGGACAATGCCGCGTGGCGCGTCGCCGCAGATGGATCATGCCAATAAAAACTGGCTGATGATGTCAGAAAAGAACCGGGCTGAGAATCTGATGATCGTCGATTTGCTGCGCAATGATGTCGGCAGGCTTGCTGAAATCGGGTCGGTGAAGGTGCCAAAGCTCTTTTCGATCGAAACCTATGAAACCGTGCACCAAATGACGTCAGAGGTGCAGGCCCAACTACGGCCCGATGTTTCGCTGCCCGATTTGTTTGCTGCACTTTTCCCATCTGGGTCCATTACGGGCGCGCCCAAAATCCGGGCCATGCAGATCATCGCAGAGCTAGAGGGCGCGCCGCGCGATGCCTATTGCGGTGCGATTGGCTGGATTGATCCCGCTGGTCCGATGGGCTTCAACGTGGCGATCCGCACGCTGATGGTGGATCAAGGTGGTGACGTGCGCCTGAACGTCGGCGGTGGTATCGTGCATGACAGCACAGCAGAGGCCGAATATGAGGAAGCCTTATGGAAAGCGCGTTTCGCGAAACTTGCCTCCCAGACCTAAAAGTCATTGAAACCTTTGGTGCGGGGTCCGACGGCCCTGCCGGCTGGCCTCCGCATCACGCACGGCTTTTGGTGACGTGTCAGCGCTTAGGCATTGATCCGGATTTGGCTGCCTTGGATGCTATCCCTTCATTGCGGTTTGACGGCCCATCCCGCGTCCGCCTGACTATTGATCAGACGGGGCAGGTGGCAATAACGTCGGCCCCGATGGCCGCCAATCCCGGTAGCTGGATCATTGCAAAAGCCCCCGTGGTGCTGGATGCCACAAACCCGTGGCGACAGGTCAAAACCACACATAGGGCAATCTATGATGACGCACGCGCAGCACTGCCCGCTGGCGTGGATGAGCTGATATTCATCAATGGAAACGGTCATTTAGCCGAGGGCACAATCACCAATGTCTTTGTTGAGGTCGATGGCATCCTGCGCACACCGCCCGTCAGTGACGGCGCATTACCGGGTATATTGCGGGCGAAAATGATCGCAGATAACCGGGCCGAAGCTGGTTATCTGACATGGGATGATCTTGTCCAGTCACCGCGGATATACGTTGGCAATTCCTTGCGGGGCTTGATCCCCGCACGTGTGATTTAGGGCCGCCAGCGCAGAAAATTCCCGATCATGCGCAGGCCGGTATTTTGGCTTTTTTCAGGATGGAATTGCATCCCGAGGATGTTGTCGCGGCCTACAATAGCGGTGATGTCGCCGGCGTAATCAACATGGGCCAAACGCTCGTCCGGATTGGCAACATCCATCGCATAGGAATGCACAAAATAGGCGTGATCGCCTGTCTTGATGCCATCCAGAACCGGATGGGGTGTTTCAATCACCAGATCGTTCCAGCCCATATGCGGGATTTTCTGACCGGGCGCATTGATGGGGCGGATATCACCGCTGATCCAATCAAAACCGGGGGTGGGCGCATATTCATGGCCTGTTGTGGCCAACATCTGCATACCGACGCAAATTCCCAGAAAGGGGACTGCACGGGTGGTGACGGCATCTGCAATCGCCTCGGCCAGGGCGGTCCTGCCAAATAACTCACCACGGCAATGGGGAAACGCGCCGTCGCCGGGCAAAACAACACGGTCCGCACGCGCCACCACGTCAGGGTCGGATGTCACGACCACATCCCCGCCGCCGAACTCGACCGTCATACGCTCAAACGCCTTTTGCGCCGAATGCAAATTACCGCTGTCGTAGTCAATCAAAACCGTGGTCATGGTTCAGCCCGCAAATATGCACTCGCATTTTTCCAAATACTCATAGTGCGCCTTTGGTCGATGGAATGGCGTCTGCCTTGCGCGGATCGGTTGCCAGCGCGTCGCGCAGCGCCCGCGCCACGGATTTGAACGCGGCCTCAACAATGTGGTGCGCGTTGAACCCGTGCAGTCGGTCAATATGCAGCGTGATTCCCCCGTGGGTGGACAAAGCTTGGAAAAATTCGCGGACAAGTTCGGTGTCAAACGTGCCGATTTTGCCAAAGGGTAGATCAAGATTGCAAATCAGATAGGGCCGCGCAGACAGATCAAGCGCACAGCGCACTTGTGCATCATCCATCGCAAGGTGGCATGATCCGTAACGCACGATGCCTTTCTTGTCGCCCATTGCGGCCGTCAAGGCTTGGCCGATGGCAATGCCCACGTCCTCGACCGTGTGGTGGTCGTCGATGTGCAAATCACCCGTCGCACGCACTGTCATGTCGATCAACGCATGGCGTGACAGCTGATCCAGCATGTGATCAAAAAAGCCGACACCTGTCTGGTTGTCGTAAACGCCTGTCCCGTCGAGGTTCAGTTCAACAGAAATATCGGTTTCGGCGGTTTTTCGTGTGATCGTGGCTGTGCGCATGGGGTAGCTCCGGCTATCATTTGTCCGTGTTATAGGCAAAGCGTACGAGACAGCCAAGCCGCTATCCGTCGCGTGTCGGATCATCGGGGTGGCTGGAATAGAGCGCGATCTTGTTCCCTTGCGGGTCGCGCAGATATCCGACGTAAAACCTTGGGCTGTAATTGGGCCGAAATCCGGGTGCGCCTTCGTCCGTGCCGCCCGCGTTTAGTGCGGCCGCATGCAGGGCGCTGACCTGTTTTTGATCGTGGGCTTCAAACGCGACCATTGCACCATTGCCCGCGGTTGCGGCGGCGCCGTTAAATGTCGGTTTGACGTAAAAATCGGGCAGAACTCGCTGGATGCCGTCTGGCATTGGCAGCGCATAACTTAACCCCTCTGGTCCCTCGGTCTGCATATAGCCTAGCGCGGGCAGGACAGCATTATAGAACCGCTTGGCCGCGTCCAAATCTTCGGCGCCGATGGTGACGTAAGAAATCATGCTGCGGCTTTCCTTGGAGACAGTTCGCGTGTCTAGGTTACGCATACCCCGATGTACGTGCAACAATACGCTTGGTCGTGCCGTGAACAAGCCGGCGCGTCAATCCTGATGATCTGGATTTATGGACTGCGGCGTAGGCCGCTTGACCAGCCCCTGAAACGCGAAAAGGCCGCCCGAAGGCGACCTTTTCGTATGCCACTTTGGGTGAAGTGGGCCAATTGGAGCGGGCGATGAGATTCGAACTCACGACCTAAACCTTGGCAAGGTTTCGCTCTACCCCTGAGCTACGCCCGCATCCGTTTGGTAGAGCGTACTTAGAAAGAGTTGCGCGGGGCCGCAAGGCCAAAAGATACGATTGGTGAATTTTTTTTCATGCGGTCGTGCCAGAGGTCGGATCGCGGTGGATTGGCGCGGGTTGGCCCACGTCTTGGGAATGGGCGATCACGCCGTCGGCGGTCAGGATCAACAACCCGTATGCGCCCGCCTCATCCAATGAAAGTGAGCTGTCAGGGTCGTTCAGGTCCAATACGCCTTGGTGGCATGGGCTTTTGAACATGGTCCATGGCACGCCGCGCAGGCTGCCTGATATTGTCCGGTGGATATGGCCGCAAAACAGGTGGGTGTTTGGATATTGTGCCAGCAGATCAAGCAATTGATCCCCATTCGCCAGTTTGATCGCATCCATGCCTACGATGCCGGTGTCAAACGGGGGGTGATGGGCAAAGACAAGCGGGATGCGCCCTTCCGCACCCTCAAGCTCGGCCCGTAGCCAATCCATTCGCGCGGCACATAATTGCCCTCCGTGGTGCCCTGTGGGGTAGGGCGGGCCATTAAGCGTGTCCAATGTGATGATCTTGTGCTGTTGCAGTGTGATACTGCGTTGCGCGAAGCCGCCCCCGTCCTTGGGGGCGTCCGCGTGGCTGGCGTAGAACGCATCACGGCGGTCGTGATTGCCGACCATCGGGATCACGGGGATCGGACAGTCGGCCAACGCATTCCACAGCCATTCATATTGGGTGGGGCGTCCGTGGTGGGTCAAATCCCCCATCAGGATCAGCATCGCCGCATCTTGATGGTCGGCTAGGGCCGCGTGCAGGACCGTTTTGAACCTTTCCAGCGGATCAAGCCCGATGATCCGCTCACCTTTGCTGGTGATGTGGATATCGGTTATGACGATGATTTTGGTCATAGCGCCAAGAGCAATGCAGCGCAGGCCCCAATCGCAAGCGAAATTGCCGTTGCCATCATTCCCCAGACCCGCCAGCGCATCTGGCGCGGCACAAACGCCAGCCCCAGCCCATGCATAACGCGCCCCGCCAAAAGCGGCAGCCCGATCATGTGCAGCAGGATCGCCCCCGCGCCATTCAGCTCAGCCAGACCAAGCAGGATCAGACCCAGTGGCGCGTATTCGGCAAAATTGCCCTGCGCCCGCACCATTGCCGTGAACCGCGGCGTGTCCGCATCGCCATAGGCAATGCGATGCTTGCGCCGGTATAGGATCACCTGCGCCGATAGGCCGATGAACAGGATCGTCAGCACACCTGCATAGAACGACGTGATGGCGACCATGGGTTACTCCAGTTCGATCAGCAGGTCCTTGGCGTCAATTTGGCCACCCGCATTCACATGCACGGCCTTTACGACCGCGTCGCGTTCCGCGTGGATGCCGGTTTCCATTTTCATCGCCTCGATTGTCAGCAACAGGTCACCTTCTTTGACCTCGACCCCCGTTTGGGCTGCGACAGTTGCCACAACACCGGGCATCGGTGCGCCTATGTGGTTGGCATTTCCGGCCTCTGCCTTGGGACGGCTGACCTTTTCGGATGCGGCGGCGCGGTTCATGACGCGGATCGTGCGCGGTTGACCGTTCAATTCAAAGAACACCTTAACCTCGCCGTCCTCGGATACCTCGGACACGGCTTGCATACGGATTTCTAGGGTCTTGCCTGGGTCGATTTCGGCCGAAATCTCATCGCCCGGCTGCATGCCGTAAAAGAAAGTGGATGTCGGCAGGGTCCGCACAGGGCCATAGGTCCGGTGACGGCCCATGTAATCAAGGAACACCTTGGGGTACATCAGGTAGCCATTCAGATCCTCATCGTCGACATTGCGGCCATCCAGCTGGTCCGACAGATCGACGCGTGTCGCGTCCAGATCGACGGGTTTGAGGTGCGCACCAGGTCGGTCCGTGTTGGGTTTTTCGCCCTTCAAGATTTTCGCTTGGATCGCGGCGGGCCAGCCACCGGGCGGTTGGCCCAAGGCACCGTCCATCATCTCGACCACGCTGTCGGGAAAGACGACATCGGTGGCGGGGTCTTCGACCTGTGCGCGGGTTAGGTTCTGGCTGACCATCATCAGGGCCATGTCGCCCACAACCTTGGACGACGGGGTGACCTTAACAATATCACCGAACATTTGGTTCACGTCGGCATAGGTCTGCGCGACCTCGTGCCAGCGTTCCTCAAGGCCCAATGACCGCGCTTGCGCCTTAAGGTTGGTGAACTGACCGCCAGGCATTTCGTGCAGGTAAACCTCGGATGCGGGGGCCTGTAGGCCAGACTCAAACGCAGCGTAGTGACCGCGCACCTGTTCGAAATAGTTGCTGATTTCTCGGATCGCCGTGACGTCCAGCCCAGTATCGCGGTCGCTGCCTTTGAGCGCCTCAACGATGGACCCAAGCGTGGGTTGGCTCGTGTTGCCCGAAAACGCATCCATCGCCGCATCAACGACATCAACGCCCGCGTCAGACAACGCCAGCACGGTGGCAATGGCAGCCCCTGATGTGTCATGGGTGTGGAAATGGATCGGCAGGGATGTTTCTTCTTTCAACGCTTTGACCAAAGCGCGGCCAGCAGCGGGTTTGAGCAGACCTGCCATGTCTTTGAGGCCAAGCACATGCGCGCCTGCTGCCTCTAGCTCCTTGGCCATGCCAACGTAATATTTCAGGTCGTATTTGGCACGTGCGGGGTCAAGCAGGTCACCAGTGTAGCAAATCGTGCCTTCGATCACCTTGCCCGATGTGCCCACGGCGTCCATCGCGACGCGCATGTTTTCCACCCAGTTGAGGCTGTCGAATACGCGAAACACGTCAACGCCAGATGCAGCTGCTTGGGCCACAAACGATCGCACGACATTGTCGGGGTAGTTGGTGTAGCCAACGCCGTTTGACGCCCGCAAAAGCATCTGGGTCATGATGTTTGGCATCTGCGCACGAATGTCGCGCAGACGCTGCCACGGGCATTCCTGCAAGAACCGGTAGGCCACGTCGAATGTCGCACCGCCCCAGCATTCCACGGAAAACAGAGTGTTCATCTTGGTCGCATAGGCAGGGGCGACGTTGATCATGTCGATTGACCGCATCCGCGTGGCGAGCAGGGACTGGTGCCCGTCGCGCATCGTGGTGTCGGTGATAAGCAGTTGGGATTGATCCCGCATCCAATCGGCCACGGCCTCTGGTCCCTTGGCATCCAGCAGGGTGCGGGTGCCGTCTGGTACGTCCGTGGTGGGTTTGACTGGTGGGCGCGGTGCCTTGATATCGGCGGCGGGTTTGGCGCGGCCTGCGGTTTCAGGATGCCCGTTCACGGTGATATCCGCGATATAGGTCAGGATTTTCGTCGCACGGTCGCGGCGCTTTTTGAAATCAAACAGGCTGGGCGTCTCATCAATAAATTTGGTGTGGTATTCATTGTTCAGGAACGTGGGATGCTTTAGCAGGTTTTCCACAAACGCGATGTTGGTCGATACGCCACGGATCCGGAATTCGCGCAGGGCGCGGTCCATCCGCGCAATCGCCATTTCGGGCGTGGGTGCGCGGGCTGTCACCTTGGTCAGCAATGAATCGTAGAACCGCGTGATCACAGCGCCCGAATAGGCGGTGCCGCCATCAAGGCGGATGCCAGGACCCGTGGCGCTGCGGTACATCTGGATACGGCCATAGTCAGGGATAAAGTTGTTTTGCGGGTCTTCGGTCGTCACACGGCACTGCAAGGCGTGGCCATCCAGTTGCACGTCGTATTGCGATGCACAGCCAGTCGCCTCGACCAGTGATTTACCCTCGGCGATCAGGATTTGGGCGCGCACGATGTCGATGCCTGTGACCTCTTCTGTCACGGTGTGTTCGACTTGGACGCGTGGGTTCACTTCGATGAAGTAGAATTTACCGCTGTCCATATCCATCAGGAATTCAACGGTGCCCGCACATTCGTAATTCACATGCTTGCAGATTTTCTTGCCCAATTGGCACAGCTGTTCGCGCTGGGCGGCGGACAGATACGGGGCAGGCGCGCGTTCCACGACCTTTTGGTTGCGGCGCTGGACCGAACAGTCACGTTCCCACAGGTGGTAGATGGCACCGTGGCTGTCGCCCAAAATTTGCACTTCGACGTGGCGGGCTTTCATGATCATCTTTTCCAGATAACCCTCACCGTTGCCGAATGCGGCTTCGGCCTCGCGGCGGCCTTCAAGGACTTTTTCCTCTAGCTCGTCTTCAGACATGATCGGGCGCATCCCGCGACCGCCGCCGCCCCATGACGCCTTGAGCATCAAGGGATAGCCGACCTCGGCCGCTTCTTTCTTGATCGCGGCCATGTCGTCGCCCAGCACCTCGGTGGCGGGGATCACGGGCACGTCGGCCTCCATCGCGACGCGGCGGGCCGATGCCTTGTCACCCAGTTTGCGCATTGTCGCGGCCTTGGGGCCGATAAAGGTGATGCCATTGTCGTGGCAGGCATCAACAAAATCGGGGTTCTCGGACAACAGGCCATAGCCGGGGTGGATCGCGTCGGCGCCTGACATTTTGGCGACGCGGATAATCTCGTCGATCGACAGATATGCGGCGACGGGACCCATGCCCTCACCAATGCGGTAGGCCTCATCGGCCTTAAAACGATGCAGGCCAAGCTTGTCCTCTTCTGCGAACACCCCCACCGTCTTTTTGCCCATTTCGTTACAGGCCCGCATGATGCGGATGGCAATTTCGCCGCGGTTGGCGATCAAGATTTTCTGGAAGTCGGCCATGGGTCAGGGTCCCTTATTTTGCAGTTGCAGCATTTCTGCACAAAAATGGGGCTACGTAAACACGTAGTGTTGGGTATTTGTTATCGCTAACAGTCGGGTCGGCCAGAAATCTTTGGCGCTAACATTCGGCAGGGACGGAATTGTCAGGGAATCACCTAAGCGGTGGGGCGCAGACGCTGCGGAAGGTCGGCAAGGTTGCGCGCCCCTAACTGTCCCATGTTGGCGATCAAATCTGCGCGCAGGATGTCGATCACATGGGTTGCCCCATCAGCCCCCAACGCGCCAAGGCCATAGTGGAACGCGCGTCCAAGCATCACAAAATCGGCCCCAAGGGCCAGCGCGCGGATCACGTCCAGCCCACCTTCGATCCCGCTGTCCATGATCAAGGGCAGGGAGGTGGCGGCGCGCACGGCCGGTAGGGTCTTAATCGTGGCGGGGCCGCCGTCGAATTGACGGCCAGCATGGTTGGACACCCAGAGGGCATCTGCGCCAAGGGTTTGCAGGCGGGCCGCGTCATCGGGCAGGCTCACGCCCTTAATCACCAGATCGCCGTCCCATGCATCACGCAGCTTGCTGACATAATCCCAATCGGGCGAGGTGCGCAGCAAATATCCGACATGCTGGGTTGAGGGCAGGGCGGTTTGCTGGCTGGCGTAGCTGTCCATCAGCTTCATGCGCGGCATCCCCGTCTTGCGAATACCCATCAGCCACGCGGGGCAACGCGCCGCCTGCAAGGCCAAGCGCGGTGTCAGCCGCGGTGGTTGTTGCAGTCCGCCACGGGTCTGGCGTTCACGCCGTGACGCGACAGGCACATCAACCGTCATCACAAGCGTATGAAATCCTGCATCCCGCGCCTGTTTGAGCATATCGGCCCTGATCCCCGCATCACGCGGCGGATAGATCTGGAACCAGCCCTGATCCCCGATATGTGTCGCGACGTCCTTGGGTGTTTGGGTGGCGACCGTGGATATTGTGTAAGGAATGCCAGCCCTTGCCGCCGTTCGCGCCAAAAGCTGTTCGGCGTTGGGCCAAATCAAACCCGACATACCCACGGGCGCGATCCCGATCGGCAGCGGATATTCGCGCCCCATCAGCGCCGTGGACAGATCTGGCGTAAATTCACCATGCAAAATCGACGGGTTGAACAACACCTGATCAAGGGCCGCGCGATTGCGGGCTTGCGTGGCCTCAACCCCTGTTGCGCTATCCAGATACTCCCATACAAAATGCGGAATACGCTTGGCGGCACGGGATTTCAGGTCAGCGATGGCGGGGTATCTATTGTGCAGGCTCATGCCCGCTTTGATAGGCGCGGGGCGGTGTTGCGTGCAAGTCGGTTGATTGGCGGAACAGAGTGTGAACAAGGGTTTTACACCGCGATTGATATCGCTATGCTGTGCGGCATGAATGATTTTAGCGAAGACGACGCCATGCAGGCGGCTGTGCCACTGTCTCAACGCGCCATGATGGGGCGGGCGGCGCCCTATCTTGACGGGCTGAACCCCGCCCAGCGTGAAGCGGTCGAGGCATTGCATGGCCCTGTGTTGATGCTTGCAGGGGCTGGCACGGGCAAGACCAAGGCGCTGACGACCCGCATCGGGCATTTGCTGATGACCGGCACCGCGCGCCCGCACGAAATTCTGGCCGTCACATTCACCAACAAAGCCGCGCGTGAAATGAAAAACCGCGTGGGTGCGATGATGGGTCAAGCGGTTGAGGGGATGCCATGGCTTGGCACCTTCCACTCGGTCTGTGCAAAACTGCTGCGCAAACACGCGGAACTGGTCGGGCTAAAATCCAGTTTTACCATTCTGGACACCGACGATCAGTTGCGGCTGATGAAGCAGTTGATCATCGCCTCAGAGATTGACGAAAAGCGCTGGCCGCCGCGGATGCTGTCAGGGATCATTGACGGGTGGAAAAACCGTGCGCTGACGCCGGACAATGTGCCCGCTGCGGATAGCGGCGCGTTTGATCACAAGGGTGTGGAGCTTTATGCCGCCTATCAGGCCCGCTTGCGTGATCTGAATGCCGTCGATTTCGGCGACATTCTGTTGCACATTGTCACCATCTTTCAAAAGCATGATGATGTACTACGCCAGTATCAAAACTGGTTCAAATTCATCATGGTCGATGAGTATCAGGATACGAACGTGGCCCAATACCTGTGGCTCCGTTTGCTGGCGGCGGGGCATAAGAATATCTGCTGCGTGGGCGATGACGACCAGTCGATCTATGGTTGGCGCGGGGCCGAGGTTGGCAATATCCTTAAGTTTGAAAAGGACTTTCCGGGCGCTGTCGTGGTCCGATTGGAACAGAACTACCGCTCGACCCCGCATATTCTTGCGGCCGCATCCGGCGTGATTGCGGGCAACAAGGGGCGGTTGGGCAAGACGCTGTTCACGGCTGAAGAGGACGGTGAAAAGGTCCGGCTGATCGGCCATTGGGACGGCGAGGAAGAGGCCCGCTGGATCGGTGAAGAGGTTGAGGCGCTGCAACGTGGCACCCGTGGTCTGGCGCAATACGGCCTTGATAGCATGGCGATTTTGGTCCGTGCATCCCACCAGATGCGCGCGTTCGAGGACCGATTTCTGACCATCGGCCTACCATACCGCGTGATCGGCGGCCCGCGTTTTTATGAACGCATGGAAATCCGCGATGCCATGGCTTATTTCCGACTGGCCGTATCCCAAGACGATGATCTGGCGTTCGAGCGGATCGTGAACACCCCCAAACGCGGCCTTGGCGACAAGGCCGTTCAGACGATCCAGCGCACGGCACGCGAAAACGGCGTGAACCTGATCGAGGGCGCGCGCATCTGTGTCCAAGGTGGTGCGATCAAGGGCAAGGGCGGGGGCGCCCTGCGCGAGCTTGTGCAGGGGCTGGACCGTTGGCATTCCCAGATGTTGTCAGAGGCTGACACGCATATGGAACTGGCCGAGATGATTTTGGATGAAAGCGGTTATACCGGTTTCTGGCAAAACGACAAAACGCCCGAGGCGCCGGGGCGGTTGGAGAACCTCAAGGAACTGGTCAAGGCGTTGGAAAATTTCGAGAACCTGCAAGGGTTCCTCGAACACGTCAGCCTGATCATGGACAATGAGACCGAAGAGCAGGGCGAGAAGGTCAGCATCATGACGCTGCACGCCGCCAAGGGTCTGGAATTCCCTGCCGTGTTCCTTCCCGGTTGGGAGGACGGATTGTTTCCGTCGCAGCGGTCGATGGACGAAAGCGGGGTTAAGGGCCTCGAGGAAGAACGCCGCTTGGCCTATGTCGGCATCACGCGGGCCGAGCAGATTTGCACGATTTCATTCGCCGCCAACCGCCGTGTTTACGGGCAATGGCAGTCATCCATGCCGTCGCGGTTCATTGATGAATTGCCCGAGAATCATGTGGATGTGCTGACGCCGCCGGGTCTTTATGGCGGTGGGTATGGCGCGGCGGGCATGTCGGCCAATGCGTCCCCCGCGATGCAAGAAGCGTTCGGGTCGAACCTGCACGACAAAGCGGCGAGCGCGGATGTCTATAATTCACCCGGTTGGCGGCGCCTGCAAAGCCGCAGTCAGGCGCGCGGTATTTCGCAGCCCACCGAGGCGCGCAATATGACCATTGATTCCACAGCCGTCAGTGCGTTTACCGAAGGGGGCCGCGTGTTCCACCAGAAATTCGGCTATGGCGAAGTGATGGGGATTGAGGGCGATAAGCTGGTGATTGAATTTGATAAGGCAGGGTCCAAGCACGTCGTTGGCCGCTTTATCGTGGCGGCCGATCAGGCGGATGATGTGCCGTTCTAGGTTTTATGCCTCCGGCGGGAGTATTTGACAAAAAGCGAGATCGGTCAGTGGGTTAGCATCGGGTAAAGAGATGCGATTAGCAGGACAGCCATTGTGATGTTGAATGTGCGCAGGCGGTTCGCGGTGCCAAGGAAACGGCGGACCTGCACGCCGAGCCATGCCCAAACGGTCACCGATGGTAGATTGACGGAGGCAAAGATCACTGCGACGAGCGCGGCACCGCCAGCCACGCCCAGCGATTGTGGCGCATAGGCGCTGATCGCGGTGATGGCCATGAACCACGCCTTTGGATTGACCCACTGGAATGCGGCGGCTTGCAGGAAGGTAAAGGGTTTGCCTTCGACCTTGGCGGCCTCTGGCGGGAGCGCGTTGGCGATTTTCCATGCCAGCCAAAGCATATAGGCGGCGCTGGCGGTTTTCATCAACGTTTTGAGGATCGGATAGCTTTCGAAGATTTGCAGCAGTAAAACTCCGACCATGAACACCATGAACGCGTGGCCTAGGCTGATCCCCAGCATATGCGGCACTGTGCGCCGCAGCCCATAGTTGGCGCCCGACGCCATCAGCATCAGGTTGTTGGGGCCAGGTGTGATGGAGGACGCAAATGCGAATCCCACGAGCGAGATGAAGATTGTATATGTCATGCCGCAACATTAGGCGGCATTGGGCGCAATGTGTTTGCGTTGTTGCGTGAATTCACAGTATTTGTGCAATCCATGACCAAGATTGGTCAAATATCACAACGTATATTGCGCGTTCTGTCCCGCGATGGCCGGATCAGTAACTTGATGCTCGCTGGGGCGGTGGGATTGTCACCCTCTGCCTGTTTGCGGCGTGTGCAGGAACTGGAACGTGCGGGGGTGATTAAGGGCTATCGCGCGCGGCTGGATCCCGAACAGACGGGGCGGGCCTATGTTGTCTATGTTACCGTGGGGTTGGCCGAGCATACGAAAGCCGCACAAGAGGGATTTGAGCACGCGATGCAAGCCGCCCCGGAGGTCGCGGAATGCCATAATGTTGCTGGTGCATTTGAATATATGCTGCGGGTGGAGGCGGCAGATTTGCCGTCCTACAAGGCATTTCACATGGACGTCTTGGGTACGGTCCCCCATGTGCGGTCGATCACCAGCTACATGGTCATGGGGTCACCCAAAGATACCCGCGCCTAAATTAGGGTTTGGGACGTCAGAAAGCTCGCCAACGACAGCCCACCCGCAAGTGCCAGAAATATATGGGGAAGAAGCCGCATGATCGTGGTCCTTTTGATCCATCGTTGATCATTGAACGCGTGCCGCCGCATTTTCTGTCGTAATAGAACATAAAAAAACGGCCATGCCCGGGAGGAGGTGGGCATGACCGTATATTTTCCGCGTCACCTGCGTCTCGGGAGGAGAAAACACATGCGCCGCGTCATCGCGTTGCGATCTGCTCGGGGAGGAGGTGAGCCGATCGCTGCGGTATTCTCGGACCTACCGGGGAGGAGGTGGCAGGGCCGAAACTGGTATCTGGTGGTGGCGACACCCGGGGAGGAGGTGGGTGCCGCCTTTCCAGTGGTCCGATCCATCTACAGGGAGGAGGATGGGCCAGACCGGGTTTGATGCGATTAAACAGGGAGGAGTACGCATCAAATCAGTGAATTAGTTGCCGTAAGCTGCTTGCAGTGCGACGGCTTTGATGCCGGACCGTGCGAGGCCAAGATCAGCCAGATCACGGTTGGACAGGTTTTCCAGTTCGTTCAGCGTTGTGGTGTACACTTTGCGCTGTGTGCGAGCTGTTGCGAATTTTTCGCGCAGTGTTGTCAGGCGCTGACCGAATGTGATGCCGGAAGTGTTTGTGTCTGTGATATAAGCCATTGTGTATCTCTTTCATTTTGCGCCTGCGGCGTATTCCGCTTTGTTGTGACCCTTATGTAGGCGAATGCTGCATCTGCACAATTCACAATTCCTCAATGCCGCTATGCAGCAATTGCATGGGTGTAATTGACCTAAGGTCATGTGATTGTTGGTTAACAAACCCGCACATTTTGTCACCTTGCGATTTTGCAAAACCTGCGACATGTAGCGCATAGATAAGGCGTGAAGCGAACGGGGCCCAACATCATGGCAATTACAAAAGACGACATCATGGCCGCGCTGGCAAAATTGCAGTTGCCCGATGGTGGCGATTTGGTCAGCCGCGATATGATCCGTGCGGTCGGTGTCGATGGTGGATCGGTCCGTTTCGTGATTGAGGCGCCCGATGCAGGGCTTGCCGCCAAGATGGACCCGCAACGCGCCGCAGCAGAGGCCGCGGTTGCCGCATTGCCTGGTGTCACATCAGTGTTTGTCGTCTTGACGGCTCACGGTCCCGCCGCAAAGGCACCAGAGCCGCCATCGCTGAAGGTTGGGCGCCACCCGACGCCGCAGGCGGGTCCTGCCAAGGTTGCTGGTGTTGACCGCATTCTGGCGATCGGGTCGGGTAAGGGTGGTGTGGGCAAGTCGACCGTGTCATCCAACCTTGCCGTGGCCTTGGCCCGCGAGGGGCGGCGCGTTGGTCTGCTGGATGCCGATATTTATGGCCCCAGCCAGCCGCGCATGATGGGCGTGAACAAACGCCCCGGTTCCCCCGATGGCAAAACGATCATCCCGTTGCAGGCCCATGGCGTTACGATGATGTCGATTGGCCTGATGGTTGATCCTGACAAGGCGGTTGTCTGGCGTGGGCCGATGTTGATGGGCGCGTTGCAGCAGATGCTGGGACAGGTTGAATGGGGCGAACTGGACGTGCTGATCGTTGATCTGCCGCCAGGCACTGGTGACGTGCAGCTGACGCTTTGCCAAAAAACCGAGCTGACCGGCGCCGTGGTTGTATCGACACCGCAGGATGTGGCGTTGCTGGATGCCCGCAAGGCGCTTGATATGTTCAGCAGCTTGCGCACCCCCGTGCTGGGTCTGATCGAAAACATGTCGACATATGTCTGTCCGTCTTGCGGGCATGAGGCGCATATCTTTGGCCACGGCGGTGTCGCCGCCGAGGCGGATAAGATCGGTGTGCCGTTCCTTGGGGCGTTGCCGATTGACCTTGATACACGTCTGGCTGGTGATGCAGGCACGCCGATTGCGGCGGGCGACGGTCCAATGGCCGATGCGTACCGCACGCTGGCGCGCCGTTTCATTGACGGCGGCATGGCCTGATCATGGATATCCGGCTGGCAACGCCTGATGATGCAGGTGGCATCTGGGCGCTGTTGCAGCCGGTTTTTCGCGCGGGCGACACCTATGCCATTGATCCAGACATCAGTCGTGATGATGCGCTAGCGTTCTGGATGGGGCAGGCGGCCTGCTATGTCGCCTGTGACCAAGGCATCATTGGTACCTACTATATAAAGACGAACCAACAGGGCGGTGGGGCGCATGTGTGCAACTGTGGCTATGTTGTGGGGGATGCGGCACGCGGGCGGGGCGTTGCGGCGCAGATGTGCGACCATAGTCAGGATGCGGCGCGTGATCTTGGCTATTCCGCGATGCAGTTCAATCTGGTGCTAGCGTCCAACACTGGTGCGGTCCGGCTCTGGGGTCGGCTTGGCTTTGCGACTGTCGGAACCATACCGGAGGCGTTTGATCATCCGACCCTTGGGCTGGTCGATGCGTTTGTGATGCACAAATCCCTGACGGACTGATCTGGGAATTTCTGGAATCAATTTGAATTCACTGAAATCAATGGTTTGGTTTTTTCCAAAATTATGGAAAATTCATTCAGATTGGCTGGAAATTCCCGAATTGGGTCGAAAAACTGTCCTTGTGGATAAGTTTTTTGGGATTATCTGGAATATCGTGTCATCCTTACCATAACCGCAAGATATAGTGGTTGTTTCGTGATGTGGTACAGTATGTGCGGCAAATTGCCGAGTGCTCAAATCATGTTGGGCTGCGGGTAAGCCCATCATTGCCCGCCAAGTTCCATGAATTCCCAAATAACTGTTGATCGGTGCCGCCAATTAGGTCACTAAGGATGCACGGTAACGACGAGAACATGACAACAAGGGGCGACAAAGAACCCCACGGCAAAAAGCAGGTTTCATACAGGCCTTGTCGTTACCGAACGAAGAGATCCGGCGCGCAAGCGAGCAGACATCCCCCAGGTGACGCGCGCAGTTGGACATAACCCGCACAGCGGGACGAGGGCGGCGGATTGAGTAGTGGCAGCTAGCTCAATCCGCCGTTTTTCGTTTGAAACGAACGGCATAAGGCAGAAAGGCCAAAGGGACAGTGGTTCTGAGTTTTACAGGCGAACACACTCAAAAGGTGGATGGTAAGGGGCGCATGTCGATCCCTGCCGATTTTCGTCGCGTGCTCGAATCCCAAGACCCTGATTGGACCGATGGCCTGAACCCCCGCATGTATTTGTTGTATGGTGATCATCTGAAGAAAGAGCTCCACGTTTATACCGTGTCGCAGTTCGCCGATTTGGTCGACAGCATCAACGCCATGCCAAAAGGGTCGCCCGCCAAGAAAAAGCTATCCCACCTTTATATCGGTCAATCCATGAAAATGGAGATCGACAAAGACGGCCGCACGGTCATGCCGATCCGGCAGCGCGAAAAGCTGGGCCTTAAAGACGGTGAGCTGTATTTCCGTGGCGTCGGTGATCACTTTGAGATTTGGAAGGCCGAGACCTTTAACGATACCGTGGCCGAGGACATGACATCATGGTTGGACGAGATGCCTGATGACTTCGATCCGCTTTCCCTTTTGGATGTAGGGTAGGGCGATTTGATGTCAGCTGCCACTGAAGCATCCCCCCACATTCCCGTTCTAATCCGCCCTATTATTGCGGCTGTGGCCCCCGTGGGAGGGGTCTGGCTGGACGGCACATTTGGCAACGGCGGCTATACGCGCGAGTTGTTGACTGCCGGTGCGGATAAGGTGATCGGCGTGGACCGTGACCCGCTGGCGTTTGAAATGGCGTCCGAATGGATTGCTGATATTGGCGACCGCATTGAATGCGTCGAAGGCACGTTTTCCAAGCTTGATGAATATGCGTCCGATCTGGACGGCGTTGTGCTTGATCTTGGCGTATCGTCAATGCAGCTGGATATCGCAGAGCGTGGATTTTCGTTCATGCGCGACGGGCCGCTGGATATGCGCATGTCGCAGTCTGGCCAATCGGCGGCGGATATTTGCAACACGGCGGATGAGGCCGAGATTGCATCTATCATCTATCTTTACGGCGAAGAACGGGCATCGCGGCGGATTGCGCGCGCGATTGTCGCCGCCCGTCCGCTGACGACCACATTACAGCTGGCCAAGATCGTCGAGGGCTGTTTGCCTCGGTCAAAGCCCGGCCAATCGCATCCCGCAACCCGCACGTTTCAGGCGCTGCGCATCGCGGTGAACAACGAATACGGCGAATTGGCCATGGGCCTGATGGCAGCAGAGCGCGCGCTGAAACCCGGCGGACAATTAGCCGTTGTGACCTTTCATTCGGTCGAGGATCGCATGGTCAAACGGTTCCTGCAGGCGCGGTCTGGCGGCATGGCAAACGCCAACCGTTACGCGCCAGAGGTGGTTCAGGACGTCGCCGCATTCACGGTCAAGAAACGCAAGGCTATCGGGCCGGACGAACAAGAATTGGCAGAAAACCCACGCTCGCGTTCGGCCAAGTTGCGGGTCGCGACACGCACTGACGCGCCCGCGGCGGACATTGATCCCGCCAAGCTAGGCATGCCGATGATGAAAAAAGGGGGCAAATAGATGCGCGCTGTCTTGTATTTGCTGGCGGCCGTGGCCGTGATGGGGCTGGCGTTCTGGTCGTATCAGGAAAACTATCAAACCCGCGATGCCTTGGGCGAGGTGCGCAGCCTACACGCGCAGATCGGCGCCAAGCATGAACGTCTGAACCGTTTGCGGGCTGAATGGGCCTATCTGAACCGGCCTGACCGGCTGTCTGATCTGGCCGAGATTAATTTTGATCGTTTGGGGCTGTTGCCGCTGATGCCCGATGCCTTTGGCCGCGTGGATCAGATCATTTATCCACTGCCCGACGTTTTGCCGATCATCGTGCCGATCGAAGTCGATAGCGCCCCAACCACGTCGGAGAATGACCTATGATCCGCACGCCGCTTCGCCCACTAGCCCGCATTCTAAAAGCCCGCGAACACGGTGAGGATACCCAAGCGATTGAGGCTGAAAACCTGCGTCTGCGCCATGAGGCGATGCGCGACCATGCGCGCCTGCGGGCGGAGGGGCGTTTGCTGGTGCTGGGTGCGATGTTTGCAATTGCTTTTGGCACAATCGGGATGCGCATGGGCGCGCTGGCCGGTGCCACGATTGAAGAACCACAAGCCGCCGCACGTGGCAATCCGATTATCGGACAGCGCGGCGATATCATCGACCGCAACGGTCGTATTTTGGCGACCAATCTGGAAACGCATTCCCTTTATGCGCATCCCCGCGACATGGTTGACCCAACCCATGCGGCTACGGAACTGGCGCGCATCTTCCCTGAATTAAAGCAAGAAAAGCTGTTGGCGGATTTCACTGGTGACCGCAAATTCCTTTGGATCAGACGCCAAATTTCGCCCGAACAGATGCAGGCCGTGCATGACATCGGCAGCCCCGGCCTGTTGTTTGGCCCACGCGAAATGCGGCTGTATCCGAACGGCGCGATTGCGTCCCACATCCTTGGTGGTGCGTCCTATGGACGTGAGGGAGTGGCTAGCGCCGAGGTGATTGGCGTTGCAGGTGTGGAACGCAAATTTGACGAACGTCTGCGTGATCCCGCCCGTGGTGGAGAGCCGCTGGCGCTGTCCATCGACCTAACAGTACAGGCCGCCGCCGAAGAGGTACTGGCTGGTGGCATGTCGATCATGAACGCCAAAGGGGCCGCCTCTGTTCTGATGGATATTCACACGGGCGAGGTCATCTCGATGGTGTCTTTGCCCGATTTTGACCCCAATAACCGTCCGCAAGTTTTGACCACCGGCGATCAATCTGACAGCCCGTTGTTCAACCGCGCCGTGCAGGGTGTGTATGAATTGGGATCGGTCTTCAAAATCTTTACCGTGGCGCAGGCGATGGAACTGGGGCTGATCAATCAGAACACGATGATCGACACCAAAGGGCCTTTGCAGTGGGGTCGCTTTAAAATCCGTGACTTCCATGATTATGGCGCGCAATTGTCGGCCACAGACGTGATTGTGAAATCATCTAACATCGGGACCGCACGGATTGCGATGCAGATCGGTGGTGAGCGCCAGCAGGATTTTCTCAAATCCCTCGGCTTCTTTGAACCCACCCCTGTCGAGATGTCAGAGGCCCCATCAGGTGCACCTCTCTTGCCGCGCCAGTGGTCGGAAATCTCAACGATGACAATCTCTTACGGGCATGGGCTATCGTCCTCTCCGTTGCATTTGGCCACGGGCTATGCGTCGCTATTGAACGGTGGCAAGCGGGTTGAACCCACATTGATCCGCCGTGACGCGGCCCAATCCGGCCCACGCGTTGTCCGCGAAGACATTAGCACCCACGCCCGCGAAATGCTGCGCCAAGTTGTTGTGCGCGGCACCGCATCCTTTGGTGAGGTCGCGGGCTATGAGGTTGGCGGCAAAACCGGCACCGCTGATAAGCCCAAGGAACGCGGGGGCGGCTATTATGATGACAAAACGATTTCGACCTTTGCGTCTGTTTTCCCCGCCAATGACCCCAAATATGTGCTGATCGTCACCTTTGATGAACCGTCCGAGAATACCGGCGATAAACCCCGCCGCACCGCTGGTTGGACAGCCGTGCCTGTGGCCGCTGAAATGATCCGCCGCACCGCGCCGCTGCTTGGGTTGCGACCACAAGTGGACAGTTCCCAGCCGATCGGTGTAACACTCACCTCAAACTAGATTGAGTGGCTGTCATGGGGCAACAAACAACATCTTTGACTGGATTGGGCTTAGCCGCTGCATCTGGACGCGATCCACAGATTACGGGAATCACCGTCGACAGCCGTGAGGTAAAAGACAGGATGCTGTTTGCCGCATTGCCCGGCGCCACCGTCCACGGCGGTGAGTTTATTCAATATGCGCTGCGCATGGGAGCGGCGGCAATTTTGACCGATGCCAAGGGCGCGCAGATTGCAGCAACTGAGCTGGCCGCATCAGATGCCGCCGTGATTGTTGCCCAAGACCCGCGTCAGACATTGGCGCAAACCGCATCGCTGTGGTTTGGCGCGCATCCCGCTACCGTCGTTGCGGTGACCGGCACCAATGGCAAAACATCCGTCAGCACATTTGCGCGCCAGATTTGGGAAGAGATGGGGATCGCCGGTGTGAACCTTGGCACGACGGGTGTCGAGGGTGCGTGGACACATCCGCTCAAACATACAACGCCTGAGCCGATTACATTGCACCGCGTCATGGCCGAGGCCACGGTGAACGGCATCACCCATGTCGCGATGGAGGCATCATCCCACGGGCTTGACCAGCGTCGTCTGGACGGTGTCGTGTTGGCCGCTGCGGCGTTTACGAATTTTACCCAAGATCACTTGGATTATCACGAAACATTCGACGCCTATTTTGACGCCAAAATGGGGTTGTTCACCCGCGTCCTGGCCGATGATGGTGTGGCTGTCGTAAACCTAGACGCTCCCAAGGGGCCAGAGGTCGCCAGCCGCTGCATCGCGCGCGGGCAGGAAATTATCGGCGTGGGCCGTCACCCTGATGCGCGTCTGCAGCTAACAGGGCAACGCTATGATGCAACGGGGCAGGACTTGCTTTTCACGTGGCAGGGCAAGGCCCATCAGACGCGGCTGAACCTGATCGGTGGGTTTCAGGCCGACAACGTGTTGCTAGCCGCCGCACTTGTGATCGCGGCGGGTGCTGATGCGGATGCTGTGTTCGAAACCTTGCCGCATCTAACGACCGTGCGCGGCCGGATGGAGCTGGCTGCGACCCGTGATAATGGCGCGGCTGTGTTCGTTGATTACGCCCATACGCCTGACGCTGTGGCCACCGCGCTTAAGGCGATGCGCCCGCATGTCATGGGCCGGATCGTCGCCATTGTGGGGGCAGGCGGGGATCGCGACGCGACCAAACGCCCGTTGATGGGGGCCGCCGCTGTTGAACATGCCGATGTGGTCATCGTGACCGATGACAACCCACGGTCCGAGGACCCCACGCTCATCCGTGAGGCGGTGCTTGCGGGCGCGTTGAACGGCACCGGCACGCCAAGCGTGATCGAGGTAGGTGATCGCGCCGAGGCGATTTTGCGCGGTGTGGATGCGCTTGCCCCCGGGGATGCGTTGTTGATTGCGGGCAAGGGGCACGAGACGGGCCAGACCGTTGGTGATGTTGTGCACCCATTTGATGATGTCGAACAAGCAAGCGTCGCTGTCGCCGCGCTGGAGGGCCGGATATGACCACTTTATGGACCGTACAGGATGCCGCCGTCGCAACAGGTGGCAAGGCGCATGGGGATTGGGTGGCGAATGGTGTGTCAATCGACACCCGTACGATCCAAGCGGGCGATTTGTTTGTCGCACTGAAGGACGTGCGTGACGGTCATGATTTTGTGGCCATGGCGCTGGACAAAGGGGCCGCTGCCGCCTTGGTCACACACCGCCCTGACGGTGTAGCCGATGACGCGCCGCTGTTGGTTGTGGATGACGTGCTGACCGCATTGGAGGCGATGGGCCGCGCCGCGCGCGCCCGCACAGATGCCAAGGTCATTGGCGTGACCGGATCGGTCGGCAAAACATCGACCAAGGAAATGCTACGCACCGTATTGACCCCGCAAGGCAAAACCCACGTCGCCGAGGCGTCGTATAACAACCATTGGGGTGTGCCGCTGACGCTGGCGCGGATGCCCGTGGATACGGACTACGCCGTCATCGAAATCGGCATGAGCAATCCGGGCGAAATCGCGCCGCTCGCGCAGATGGCCCAACCCCATGTCGTGATGATCACCACCGTCGCCGCCGCCCATCTTGAGGCGTTCAAAGACGTATCCGGTATCGCGGTTGAAAAATCGGCGATCATGGACGGGTTGATTGCTGGCGGGGCTGCTGTACTGAACGCTGATATCCCCACCGCGGGAATTTTAACTGAAAAGGCGCAAGCCGTCGGCGCTAAAATCATCGGGTTTGGTGCGCATGCAGATGACTGGCAGGCGACTGATGTGCGGCTGGCCGATGATGCAACGGTTGTGTGTGCGACGCATCAGGGCGTTGAATATCTGTTCAAACTCGGCCTGCCGGGACGTCATTTTGCAATGAACGCGGTGGGCTGTCTTGCAGTAGTGGACGCCATTGGCGCGGATGCGGGGCAAGCCGCACGTGATATCGCCGCGTGGGCGCCGCCTGGTGGGCGTGGCACACGTGAGGTGATTGTGCTGGATGCGACCCAACCAGACGATACGCTTGATCTGATCGACGATGCGTTCAACGCAAACCCGACATCCATGACCGCAAGCTTGGAGATTTTGGCCGCTGCGACGCCCCGCGATAACGTTGGTTGCATTGTGAAAGGGCGCCGGATTGCGATCCTTGGCGATATGCTGGAACTGGGGCCGTCGGGACGCGAAATGCACCGTGCGATCGCCCACGACACGTTTCTGCAAAGCCTTGATATCGTGCATTGTGTCGGGCCGAGTATGGCCCACTTGTACGCGGCCTTGCCCGAGGGGCAGCGCGGTGAACACACAGATGACGCGGACGCTATGATGGCACAGATCGGTCGGTTGATTGATGCGGGTGATGTGGTTTTGGTCAAGGGATCCAAAGGCAGCAAAGTGTCCCGCGTCGTTGACGCCATCCGCAAATTGGGGCATCGCAGAGCCTAGGCGCTTGCGAAGAATAAAAGGGTTATGAGAACATGCTTTATTGGTTGACCGCATTGTCGGACGGTGGAGATTTCTTTAACCTATTTCGGTACATCTCGTTTCGGGCGGGCGGGGCGTTTATCACAGCGCTGTTGTTCGGATTTATCTTTGGATTGCCGCTGATCAACGTCCTGCGCCGCAAGCAGGGCAGGGGCCAACCGATCCGCAACGACGGTCCCGAAGGGCATTTTGCAAAGGCGGGAACACCCACCATGGGTGGCCTGCTGATCGTGGGTGCGTTGACGTTTTCAACACTGCTATGGGCGCGTTGGGACAACCCGTTTGTCTGGCTTGTTTTGTTCGTGACGCTGGCCTTTGCCGCGATCGGGTTCGCTGATGATTATGCCAAAGTATCCAAGCAAACCACAGCAGGTGTGTCCGGTAAGGTGCGGATTTTGTTGGGCCTTTTGATCGCGGGCATCGCCGGATTTTGGGCCGCGCAATACCACCCTGCGGATTTGACCAATCAACTGGCCGTGCCTGTATTGAAGAATACGCTGGTCAACCTTGGGTTCTTGTTCGTGCCATTTGCGATTATTGTGATCGTGGGGTCCGCCAATGCGGTGAACCTGACGGATGGTCTGGACGGGCTGGCGATTATGCCAGTGATGATCGCGGCAGGTACATTCGGGATCATTGCCTATGCCGTGGGGCGGACCGATTTTACGGACTACCTTGATCTGCATTATGTGCCTGACACCGGCGAAATTTTGATCTTTTGTATGGCGCTGATTGGCGGGGGCCTTGGGTTCCTGTGGTATAACGCGCCCCCGGCTGCTGTGTTCATGGGCGATACCGGATCGCTGGCCTTGGGTGGTGCTTTGGGGGTCATCGCGGTCGTAACCAAGCACGAAATTGTGCTGGCTATCGTCGGCGGCGTGTTCGTGGTTGAGGCGTTGTCGGTCATCATTCAGGTTCTGTATTACAAACGCACAGGTAAGCGCGTGTTCCTGATGGCCCCAATCCACCACCATTACGAGAAAAAGGGCTGGGCCGAACCGCAGATTGTGATCCGGTTCTGGATCATTTCGCTGATCCTTGCGATGATAGGTCTGGCGACGCTGAAAGTCCGGTAGGATTTTCGCGTATTTAAGAAAAAGCGAAGCAGAGGTGCGCCGATGATACCAGTGCAAGGATTGAGCGGGCAAACTGTCGCAGTCTTGGGGCTGGGGCGCTCTGGGCGTGCCGCTGCGGTCGCGCTAGAGGCTGGTGGCGCTGTTGCTGTTGTCTGGGACGATGGAGCCGCGGCGCGTGCTGCGGCCGAGGCCGATGGGTTTACCCTACGCGATTTGACAAAAGCGGGTGGGTTTGACGGGATCGCACGTTTGATCGTCAGTCCGGGCATCCCGCATCTGTATCCTGCGCCGAACCCCGTGATTGCGGCGGCCTGGGCGGCAGGCGTGCCTGTCGACAATGACATCGGGTTGTTTTTTCAATCGTTTGCCAGCGCGGATTGGGCGCGGTTTTCTACAAGCCCGCGGGTGATCGCGGTGACGGGATCAAACGGCAAATCCACAACGAGCGCCCTGATCCACCATATCGTTGAGGAAAACGGTCGTCCGACGCAGTTGGCGGGTAACATTGGCCGTGGTGTGCTGGATATCGAGCCGCCCCATGATGGTGAGGTCGTGGTGCTGGAACTGTCGTCCTATCAGACCGAACTGGCGCGCGCGCTGACGCCTGATGTGGCTGTGCTGACCAATATCTCGCCCGATCATCTGGACCGCCATGCGGGTTTGGGCGGCTATGTTGCGGCCAAGCGACGGCTGTTTGCCGAGGGCGGGCCGGATCGTTGTATCATCGGTATGGATGATATCGAGGGGCAGTTTTTGGCCAATCAGATGGCGATGGGTGCCACCGATGACCGCGTTATTCAAGTCTCGTCGGGGCAAAAGCTGGAAGGCGCCGCTTGGTCCGTTTTTGCGCGCAAGGGGTTCTTGTCAGAATATCGCAAGGGCCGTCAGGTCGCATCTGTTGATCTGCGCAATATCGCCGGATTGCCGGGGGCGCATAATCACCAAAACGCCTGTGCTGCTTATGCCTCGTGCCGCACGCTTGGGTTCAGCCCCAAGGGGATCGAGGCCGCTATGCAAAGCTTTGGCGGGTTGCCGCACCGCTCGCAATTGGTTGCTGAGCGCGATGGCGTGTGGTTTGTGAACGATAGCAAAGCCACGAATGTGGATAGTGCTGCTAAGGCGCTGCAAGCTTTTCCAAAGATCCGCTGGATTTGCGGAGGTTTGCAAAAAGAGGGCGGTCTGGACGCGCTGTTGCCTCATGTGGGCGGCGTGGTCAAAGCCTATGTCATCGGGCGCGAGGCCGAGGATTTCGCGAGGCAACTTGCTGGGTTAGAGACGCAGGTCTGTACCACAATGGCGGCCGCTGTTGCGGCGGCCACGGCGGATGCAATGGCGGGCGAGGTTGTGTTGTTGGCCCCAGCCTGTGCCAGTTTTGATCAATACGACAGTTTTGAGAAGCGCGGCGATGATTTTATTGCACAGGTGATGGGTTAAAACCCATCCTACGCAGCAATCGCCTGACCGGCAGCCCACCCCGATGACCATGCCCATTGGAAGTTGTAGCCGCCGAGCCAGCCGGTCACATCCACGCATTCACCTATGAAATAGAGGTTCGGCATTGATTTTGCCGCCATGGTTTTTGAATTCAGGTCGTCGGTACTGACGCCGCCCAGCGTGACCTCGGCGGTGCGGTATCCTTCGGACCCTGTGGGCGTCAGTTGCCAGTCGGCCAGATCATCGCAGAGCGCCTGAAGCCGTTTATCGGACCAATCGGCGAGGTTGCCCCCAAGGTCTATGATATCAGCCAGATAGCTGACAAGTCGCGCGGGCAGGTGGGTTGACAGGACGGTGGTCAGGTCCTTGCGGCCTGCGGTGCCACGCGTGTCGCGCAGCGCGGTATAAAGGTTGATTTGCGGGACCAGATTAGTGCTGATCGCCTCGCCCTCGTGCCAGTAGGATGACGCTTGCAGGATCGCAGGACCGGACAGGCCGCGGTGGGTAAACAGCAACGCCTCGTCAAAGCTGGTGCCATTCGCGCTGATCCGTGCGGGCAGGGCGGTGCCGGCCAGCGGCCTGAACCGATCATCGAAGGTCAGCGGGACAAGGCCGGGGCGCGGGGTGATCATACGCAGACCAAACTGTTCGGCGATTTGATATCCCAGTCCTGTGGCACCCATTTTTGGGATGGATTTGCCACCCGATGCGACGACAAGATTGGTGGCCGTCACGGGCTGAGTTTTCTCGTCACGGATAAGGGTGGCGGTGAAGTGGGTCCCGTTGTGGGCAATGTCGCTGATGGATGTTTGCAACATTAGCTGCGCCCCCGCCATCTCCGCGTGCAGCATCGCGATGATGTCCTTGGCTGAATTATCGCAAAATAACTGCCCCAGCGTTTTTTCGTGATAGGCGATGCCGTGCGACGCCACGAGGCTGATGAAATCCCATTGGGTGTACCGTTTCAATGCGGATTTGGCAAAATGCGGGTTTTCCGACAGAAAATTCGCCGCCGTCGTGCCCATATTCGTGAAATTGCAGCGCCCACCACCCGAGATGCGGATCTTTTCGCCTGCGGACTTCGCGTGGTCGATGATCAGCACGCCGGGGCCTGCGTGGGCCGCGCACATCATGCCAGCGGCACCGGCACCAATGATAAGGGTTTGAACTTGCATGAGCCTCAGGTGCCGCGAAACGGGCGCCATTGCAAGGGCTGCGAGCGTCGCAGCCATGGGGAAAGCACCGCCAAAGGGCGCAATTATTGGTAGAATCGAAGGGGCAAACTCGCTATGGATGTTGTGAGACCCGAAAAATCGGGCAGTTGAGGCAGTATTGGCGGTATTCCCATGACGGAAATGGTCTATGGAACGCATCCTATATATCAGGGTGATCCTATTCTTCCACGCTGGTGGCGGACGATTGATAAATGGACGATGGGCTGTGTCCTGATGTTGTTTGGCATCGGCTTGCTGCTGGGGCTTGCGTCCTCGCCGCCGTTGGCCAGCAAGAACGGGCTTGAGCCGTTTCATTACGTTAGTCGTCAGGCGTTTTTCGGCGGGCTTGCGATGATCGCGATGCTGCTGACGTCGATGATGTCACCCAAAATGGTGCGCCGTTTGGCTGTTGTTGGGTTCCTCCTGGCATTTGTCGCCCTGATGGGGCTACCGTTCTTCGGCACCGACTTTGGCAAAGGGGCGGTGCGTTGGTATTCACTCGGCTTTGCGTCGGTGCAACCGTCTGAATTCCTAAAGCCCGGATTTGTCGTGATGGCCGCATGGCTGATGGCCGCAGGGTTGGAGATTGGTGGCCCGCCAGGGCGTATGTATTCGTTTATCCTGACAATCGTGATTTGTACGTTTCTCGCGCTGCAACCTGATTTTGGTCAGGCGTGCCTCGTGCTGTTTTCATGGGGTGTGATGTATTTTGTGGCCGGTGCGCCGATGCTGTTGCTGGCGGGGATTTGCGCCGCTGTTGTTGCCATGGGCATGTTTTCTTACGCAAACTCCGAACACTTTGCCCGCCGGATTGATGGCTTTATGAGCCCCGACTTGGACCCGACGACCCAGCTTGGCTATGCCACCAATGCGATCCGCGAGGGCGGGTTCTTTGGTGTTGGCGTGGGTGAGGGGCAGGTGAAATGGTCATTGCCTGATGCGCATACCGATTTCATCATTGCCGTAGCAGCCGAGGAATATGGCCTGATCTGCGTGCTTGCGATTATCTCGCTTTATGGCGTGATTGTCGTTCGGAGCCTGCTGCGTCTGCTGAAGGAGCGTGATCCGTTCATCCGCTTTGCGGGCACCGGTCTGGCCTGTGCGTTTGGCGTGCAAGCAATGATCAACATGGGCGTCGCTGCGCGTCTGTTGCCCGCCAAGGGCATGACCCTGCCGTTTATCAGCTATGGTGGGTCATCCATCATCGCGGGCGGTATTGCCATGGGGATGCTTTTGGCGTTTACCCGCACCCGCCCACAGGGCGAAATCGGTGATATTCTCATGAGGCGCGGACGGTGACAAAGCTACTTGTAATTGCGGCAGGCGGCACGGGCGGGCATATGTTTCCGGCCCAAGCACTGGCCGAGACGATGTCGGCACGCGGCTGGCGGGTCAAATTGTCGACGGATGATCGCGGTGCGCGATACGCGGGTGGCTTCCCCGACGCGGTCGAGATTAACGTGGTCAAATCCGCAACCTTTTCACGCGGCGGTATCTTTGCCAAACTGGCCGTGCCTTTTCGTATTCTGGCGGGTATCGGCGGCGCAAAGTGGCGGATGTTTAAGGATAAGCCCGACATTGTCGTAGGCTTTGGCGGCTACCCCGCCATCCCCGCAATGACGGCGGCGTGGGCGCTGCGTATCCCGCGCATGATCCACGAACAAAACGGTGTGCTGGGCCGTGTGAACCAAGTGTTTGCCAAACGCGTTGATCGGGTGGCCTGCGGGACGTGGCCCACAACCTTGCCCGACGGTGTTGAGGGTGTGGATGTTGGCAACCCTGTGCGCGGTGCGATCTTGGAGCGTGCCGGTGCGGGTTACATTCCGCCGGGCGATTATTCGATGTCGATCCTTGTTATGGGCGGGTCCCAAGGTGCGCGCATCTTGTCGGATGTCGTGCCTGCCGCGATTGCAAGCCTTCCGGATGATCTGCGCCACAATATCCGCGTCGCCCAACAGGCCCGCGACGAAGATGGGATGCGCGTCGCGACATTCTACGCCGAGGCCGGTATCGACGCCGACGTGCAGCCGTTTTTCAACGATGTGCCCAACCGCATGTCAGAGGCGCAGCTGGTTATCAGCCGCTCTGGCGCGTCGTCCGTCGCTGATCTGACCGTGATTGGCCGCCCTGCCATTCTGGTCCCCTTTGCCGCCGCCACGGGCGACCATCAAACCGCCAATGCACGCGGGATGGTCGACGCAGGTGCGGCTATTTTGATGCCCGAAAGCCAATTCACATCAGATGCGCTGGCTGCCCAAATCAACGCCGTTCTGACCCAAGAACGCGCCGCAATCCAGATGGCCAACGCGGCCTTGTCCTGTGGCAAACCTGACGCAACCGACCGCCTCGTTGCGCTGGTCGAAGACCTGACCCAAACCCCGTAGAAAGATTTACCGATGAACGCCACTGCCACCAAACTGCCGCTTGATGTTGGTCCCATCCACTTTGTCGGCATCGGGGGGATTGGTATGTCGGGTATCGCCGAGGTGCTGCTTGAACACGGCTATACCGTGCAGGGGTCCGACCTGAAGGCCACGCCTATCACGCAGCGTTTGGTCAAACTGGGCGCGACCGTGTTTGAAGGTCAAAGCGCCGATAATCTGGCCGATGCACAAGTCATCGTCATCTCGTCCGCGATCAAACCGGGCAATCCCGAATTGGACGAAGCCCGCGCCAAGGGTCTGCCCATCGTGCGCCGTGCCGAGATGCTGGCCGAACTGATGCGCCTGAAATCAAACGTCGCCGTCGCAGGCACCCACGGCAAAACGACCACCACGACAATGGTCGCGGCCTTGCTGGACGAGGGCGGGATTGATCCGACTGTTGTGAATGGTGGCATCATCCACGCCTACGGCTCGAACGCGCGTATGGGGCAGGGCGAATGGATGGTCGTTGAGGCGGATGAAAGCGACGGCACCTTCAACCGCTTGCCCGCCACAATCGCCATCGTGACCAACATCGATCCCGAACATATGGAACACTGGGGCACTATCGAAAACCTGCGCCAAGGGTTCTATGACTTTGTGTCTGGCATTCCGTTCTACGGCCTCGCAGTTTGCTGCACCGATAATGCCGAGGTGCAATCACTGGTGGGTCGTCTGACCGACCGTCGCGTCACCACATACGGATTCAACGCCCAAGCCGACGTGCGTGTGCTGAACCTGCATTATAAGGCAGGCGTCGCGCATTTCGACATCGCGCTACAGGCCGAGGACGATATGATAGAAGGCTGCGAACTCCCCATGCCCGGTGATCACAACGTATCCAACGCACTGTCCGCCGTGGCCGTGGCCCGCCATCTGGGTATGTCCAAGGATGCAATCCGCGCAGCGCTTAAGGGGTTCGGCGGGGTCAACCGCCGCTTCACCAAAGTTGGCGAAGTGGGCGGCGTTACGATTATCGATGACTACGGCCACCACCCCGTTGAGATCACAGCCGTCCTCAAGGCCGCGCGCCAAGCCACGACAGGCCGTGTGATCGCCGTGCACCAACCGCACCGTTACACTCGTTTGCACCACCATTTCGAAGAATTCTGCGCCTGCTTTAACGACGCCGATGTGGTTGGTATCGCAGATGTCTATTCCGCTGGCGAAGACGTGATCGAAGGCGCCACCCGCGACGACCTCGTCGCCGGCCTCATCCGCCACGGCCACCGCCACGCGCGGGCAGTAGGGTCCGAAGATGATCTGGAACGCCTCGTGCGCGAACAAGCCAAACCGGGCGATATGGTCGTTTGCTTGGGGGCTGGTACGATTTCCGCATGGGCCAACGGCCTGCCGGAGCAGTTGAAAGGGTAAATCCGTGGAAGTTGCGGAGGTTGTAGATCGGGAGAGTTTGAAGGCGCATTTGGGTACGCTACCAAAAATGCCACGCTTGCGAACGGCACTTTGGATTGCCTCTAGATCTGCCACTCGCGTTTCGCCATTTACGATTAAGTTTCTTTTAGGGAGGGCGTCTGAAAAAAACGCACCGACGACACCTTCACTGCTGTTTGCAGCCCTTTGGTTGGTGGCGGCCAATGTGATGGCGATGATCCCGTCCAAGGATAACCTGTGGCAGCGGGCGTATTTGCTGATCGCGGTGGGCATTCCGCTGTTGGGCTGGCTGACCT
>JAQXEG010000009.1 GCA_029250945.1 Yoonia sp. | reverse complement strand
TCGGACGCCGCACCTGGGTCGATCTTATTCTTGATGCCGTCAAGGCCGGCCATCAACAGGGCGGCAAAGCACAGGTATGGGTTGGCTGCTGGATCGGGGAAACGGGCCTCGACACGCTTGGCTTTGGGGGATTCAGCCCAAGGGATACGCACAGCGCCGGACCGGTTGGATGCGGAATATGCACGTAGAACAGGTGCCTCAAAGCCCGGGATCAAACGCTTGTAGCTGTTTGTGGATGGGTTTGTGATCGCGTTCAGGGCTTGTGCGTGCTTAAGCACACCGCCGATAAAATACAGCGCCTCTTGGGACAGATCGGCGTATTTGTCGCCTGCGAACAATGGCTTGCCATCTTTCCAGATGGACATGTTCACGTGCATACCAGTGCCGTTATCGCCAGCGATCGGCTTTGGCATGAATGTCGCGGACTTGCCGTAGGCTTGGGCGACATTGTGGATCACGTATTTGTATTTCTGGATCTCGTCGGCTTGCTTGGTCAGCGTGCCAAAGATCAGGCCCAGTTCGTGCTGGCAGGACGCAACCTCGTGGTGGTGTTTGTCGACCTTCATGCCCATCCGCTTCATTGTGGACAGCATTTCGCCGCGCATGTCGTGCGCATCGTCTGTTGGGTTGACGGGGAAATAGCCGCCTTTGACGCCCGGACGGTGGCCGGTGTTGCCCATTTCAAACTCGGTGTCTGTGTTCCAGGACGCGTCGATTGCGTCGACCTGATAGGACACTTTGTTGATGCCAACAGAATAACGCACGTCGTCAAAGACGAAGAATTCAGCTTCTGGGCCGAAATATGCGGTGTCACCGATGCCGGAAGATTTCAGGTAGGCCTCGGCTTTTTCGGCTGTGCCGCGCGGATCGCGGGAATAAGCTTCGCCGGTGTCGGGCTCAACCACGTCACAGTGAATGCACAGTGTTTTTTCGGCATAAAACGGATCAACATAGACAGAAGACGTGTCAGGGATCAGTTTCATGTCGGATTTGTCGATGGATTTCCAGCCCGCGATGGAGGAGCCGTCAAACATAAAGCCTTCTTCAAGGAAGTCTTCGTCAACGAGGTCGTTGATGATTGTGACGTGCTGCAACTTGCCGCGTGGGTCGGTGAAACGAACGTCGAGGTATTCAGCCCCTTCGTCCTTCATCATTTTGATTACGTCTTTCGCGCTCATGGCGTTTCCCTTCACGTTAGAGATAGAAAATTAAGAGTTATTATAGTGCATCGTCGCCGGATTCACCGGTGCGGATGCGAATGGCTTGTTCAACGGGCGAGACAAAGATTTTGCCATCCCCGATCTTGTCGGTTTTCGCGGCGGCAACGATCGCCTCGATCGCGGCGTCAACTTGATCATCGGCAAGGACGACTTCGATTTTCACCTTGGGCAGAAAATCGACGACGTATTCGGCACCACGATATAGTTCTGTGTGACCTTTCTGACGGCCAAAGCCTTTGACTTCGACGACGGACAGACCTTGGACGCCGACGTCTTGAAGCGCTTCTTTAACTTCGTCGAGTTTGAACGGCTTGATGATCGCTTCGATCTTTTTCATGGCGACTCCCCTTCGGTGGTGGCTGCGTTAATAATGCCAGACCATTTTTGCGGGCAGGGAACAATTCGTGCAGGTGCTGCGTATCCGCTGGGTCACTGGAAAAAATATCAACTGCACAAAAATTAGGCAGATCGCCCTATATTGGTGCATTTTTGAATCTGGACGTTTCGGAGGCATCAAAACGAAAAATGCCACCCCATTTCGGAGGCGGCATTTTTAAACGTCATACGTCGTGGTTAGATATCGGAGGAAACAACCTCAACACCGTCTGCATAAAGAATGTGTTCGCGGTCAAACACCATCATGTCACGATCGGGGCGTGTGTGGCCAAGTGAGCCTGCTTTGATGCGGATCGGCTGCATTTTCACGTCACGTGTGTGAATGGCCTTGATAGCGGACATGCCGCTGTCACGTGTGATGACGCGGCCGCCAACGGACGAATGTTCCACCGGAACTTCACGATCCAGCGTCATAACTGTTGTCCCGGCGCAAAGACCAGATTCGATTGTTGATACTGCAGTAGCCGAAGCTGTGCCTGTGATAGTTCCCATGTGCATGGCGTGTTTCCCGCTCTTGCTAATTTCTGCCTCAAGTATTCTAGGAACAATAGGCAAGAAAGTGTTATCGTCTTGCCTTTTTTTGGGTCATTTTTCCTCTCGCATCTTAGTGTTGCCTTTGTTAGACACCCCGCAACGACGGGGTAAGTGTTCGCTTACTCCGTTCATGTGCGGGTGTGGCGGAATTGGTAGACGCACCAGATTTAGGTTCTGGCGCCGCGAGGCGTGGGGGTTCGAGTCCCTTCACCCGCACCACTTAATAGAGAAGAAAAAAGGAAATTCCATGCAGGTCAAAGAGACCCTGAACGAAGGCCTGAAGCGCGGTTACGCGATCACGGTCACTGCGGCCGAACTGGACGCGAAAGTTGAAGAAAAGCTGAAAGAAGCGCAGCCAGAAGTCGAAATGAAGGGCTTTCGCAAGGGCAAGGTCCCAATGGCGATGATGCGCAAGCAGTTTGGCCAGCGCGTGATGGGCGAAGCGATGCAAGAAGCCATAGACGGCGCAATGTCCGACCACATGGAATCAACTGGCGATCGTCCTGCGATGCAGCCAGAGATGAAGATGTCCAACCCTGAGTGGAAAGAAGGCGACGACGTAGAAGTCGACGTGTCCTACGAGCGTCTGCCAGACGTGCCAGAAGTTGACTACAAAGCCATCAAGCTGGACCGCATGAAGGTCGAAGCAGACGACGCGGCTGTTCAAGAAGCGCTTGATAACCTCGCAGCATCCCCGCAGGCCGTCACATACGAGACAAAGAACGGCATGGCTAAAGACGGCATGCAGGTTGTGATCGACTTTGTTGGTAAGGTTGACGGCGAAGCATTCGACGGCGGCACAGCAGAAGATTACCCACTGGTTCTTGGCTCCAACTCTTTCATCCCCGGTTTCGAAGAGGGCCTTTTGAAGGTCGTCGCTGGCGAAGAGCGTGACGTGACCGTGACATTCCCTGCAGAATATCAGGCCGAACATCTTGCTGGCAAAGAGGCCGTGTTCTCTTGCACAGTGAAAGAAGTCCGCGAGCCAAAGACCCCCGAGCTTGATGACGAGCTTGCTAAAAAGTTTGGTGCAGAGGACCTTGCCGGTCTGAAGTCGCAGATTACCGAGCGTCTGGAAGCCGAATACACCGGCGCATCCCGCGCTGTGACCAAGCGTGGTCTTTTGGACGCGCTGGATGGTGCTGTTTCCTTTGACCTGCCGTCTTCCTTGGTTGACGCAGAGGCGGGCCAGATTGCCCACCAGCTGTGGCACGAAGAAAACCCAGAGGTCGAAGGCCACGATCACCCAGAGATCACACCAACAGACGAGCACAAATCACTGGCCGAGCGCCGCGTGAAGCTGGGCCTGTTGTTGGCTGACATCGGTCAGAAGGCCGAAGTTCAGGTGACCGACGCCGAAATGACCCAAGCGATCATGAACCAGGCACGTCAGTACCCGGGTCAGGAACAGCAGTTCTTTGAATTTGTGCAGCAGAACGCCCAGTTCCGCCAACAGCTTCAGGCGCCAATGTTTGAAGATAAGGTTGTTGATCACATTCTTGAAAACGCATCCGTCACTGACAAATCCGTCAGTAAAGATGACCTTCAAAAGGCTGTTGAGGCCCTCGAAGAAGAATAAGAACCAGTAGGTTTTCTAGAATTTGAAAGGGCGCCCCGATCTGGGGCGCCCTTCTTTGTTGTTATTGGGGCGCGGTACAGCGTTCGTAACGTGCAAGACGTTCACGATAGGGGCGTAATGCGCTTTCGGGATCGCATTGAACACGGACGTCCCGACGGCAATCGGCGACAACACTCGCCTTAACGCCCGCCGCTGTCAGCCGGACGAGGCCGCCCACGAAGCCGCCCATGCTTTCGCCGACGTTGTCGACAGCGCCGATAATGCCCGATCCGATTGCATCGCCCTTATTGGGTGTGCGGCCTTGGGCGATGGCTGTCCCTGCGAAACAAGCCGCGCCATTCACCGGCTCTGGTGGCGCGGGCAGTATCAGCAATATTTGGCCCGCCATTCCCGATATAGATCGTTTTACCCAGTTTTGCGGTTGCGAGTATCTTTCCGCCGACACGGTCCCTTGAATTATAGCTCATCACGCGATCCCGACCGTAAACCGTTACAATCGACCCCGTGCAGGCATCCCCACGAATAATGTCTTCTTTGTAGGTCGCGTTCGTTGCCCGTTCTTCTATCAACGACCACCGTGCGACACACCCAAGGTTGGTGTAGGTTGCTCGTGCGCCTTGCGGATAAAATGTAGCGGATACTTGAATGGTTTTCCCGTTTGTAAGGTTGTCAACATCTGACTATGTTTCGCCGTTAACTTGCCGGGCGAAATCCTTAGCAGCAGGCGGCTTTGGTGGAAGTGTCGGTGCAGGCTCAGGCGCGCCACATCCACTTAAAATGCTGGCCAACGCCAGCGTCGCGATAATTCGTTTCATCTAATTCCCAAATTCTTGAACGTCATGGATGGAGATACGCCCGCGGTCAGACTAGAAAGCTGAAAATTATCTGGCAATTTGGTTGTATTCAGCCTGTTCGAATGAATTTCAGGTTGTACGCCGCATCCGCGATCTGTGCGCCGACGCGCAAACCTTCGGTATTGTCGGCCTCCCAATGCACGCCGTTGAATTCGCGACTGGCGCCGTTTTCGGCTGCGGCTTGCGATAGGCTGGACCATGATCGCCGCACGCCCTGCAATTGGATGGGCCAAAGCTGTGGGTCGGGGGAGGTTCCGGAGAATGACACCGCGTCGGTTCCAAGGATCAGTGCTAACATGCGTGCTGATGCGCTGCTGAACATCGAATGACCCGAAACATAGGCCGGAAACGCGGGGCTTGGGATCAGGGGTTGCCAATTCGGTGTGCCTGCCGCGCGGATCGCGGTTTCGGGGCGCAGCACATCGTATTTGTACTTACTGTCCCATGTGACAATCGCAGCGTCAGCTTGGGCCATGCTGAGCATTGCCATAGCGCGTGCCATTTCGGGTGTGCCCAAATTGCAGGGGGCCAACACGCGCAGTCCGATCAACTGCCAGTGACCGGGGGGCGTGACACCGCCCAACCCGTGCTCCCAGAAGAATGCGGTTTGGGTTTGGTCTGCGGTGCGGGACGTGCTGGTGCGGCCACCGATGGACCGGACCTCGTTGAATTGTCGCTGGAATTCTGCGCTGCCTTGTTTCGGGAAGACGCGGGGCAGGAAATTGCGTGCCTCGCCCATGGCCCAAGGGCGGACCTTGCCCCAACCGGGCAAAAGGGCAGGGGCGCCGTCGCCTGTTGGTGTCCAGCCCGTTGGACCCATCATTTTGGGATATTGCTGGGTATTCAGCGTTCTGGCGTTGGCAGATCGGTCATGGCGGCGCAGGTTCGCGAAATACTGTCCGACCCGTGTACCCCATGCCATTGCACGGGCGTCAGATAGGCCGTTTTGTCGAAGATATTGGCGCAAATCATTCGTAAAATCGCGGTTGAGTGCAGCGCCTGCCGCGGTTGCGACGGCTGCGGCATAGGCAACGTTAGCATTGGCACCCTGCGGTCCTTCGCCCACGTCGTATGGCACGGCATAGTGGTGGGCGACCCCGTTTGCGGCCACAAATCAAGCGGTATGCCCCATGGCAAAGGCGCGTGTTGCCGCTGGTGGTGGGACCGATCCCGCACGCACCGTGTTCAGCATGGCGTTGGTCTAGCTTGTCACCGTGCCGGATGACGCGCTGCTGATACGGGCTGTTGGGGTGGGGGCATCGCATGCAGCTAAAAACGTAGCACCGGCAAGCGATTGCATAAGACGGCCGCGGGTCATCGGGTGGGAATGGGCCAAAGCGGGGTCCTCGTCTTCAATATCTTGTGATCAGACTATACGCACACACAAGCCAGAGCAATTGGACCGCGCATAAAAAAGGGCCGCGTATGTAAAGATACGCGGCCCGATTATGTGGTTGAAAGAAGGGCTCAGTCCTCTTCAGAAGCTTCTGGAGCAGCAGCTGGTGCGTCGTCACCAAAGTCATCCATTGCAGCGCCGCCGATATCGTCGAACAGCTCCTGAATTTCAAACTCGGCTTCGGCTTCAGCTTCTGCGGCCAGTTCGGCAACAGATTTACCAGCAGCTTGCAGTTCAGCTTCTTCAACAGAGCGGGCAACGTTCAGGTTGATCGTTGCGGACACTTCTGGGTGAAGAACAACCTCGGCTGCATGCAGGCCCAGTTCTTTGATTGTCGCGGATAGGACAACCTGACCTTTGGCAACCGAGAAGCCGGCTTCTGTTGCAGCTTCGGCCGCGTCACGTGTTGTGACCGAACCGTAAAGCGAACCCGCGTCGGACGCGGAGCGGATCACGATGAATGTTTCGCCGTCGAGCTTTTCAGCCAGCTTTGCAGCTTCGCCTTTAGTCTCGAGGTTACGTGCTTCCATCTGTGCCTTTTCCGCTTCAAAGCGGGCGAGGTTGGCAGCGTTGACGCGCAGGGCTTTGCCTTGTGGCAGCAAGAAGTTACGTGCGTAACCTTCTTTGACCTTTACGACTTCGCCCATTTGGCCAAGCTTTGCGACGCGCTCAAGTAGAATGATATCCATGATATATGTCCTTACTTAACAGCGTATGGCAGCAGGGCAAGGAAACGGGCACGCTTGATCGCACGGGCGAGAGCGCGCTGGTTTTTTGCACCAACAGCAGTAATACGGGCAGGAACGATTTTGCCGCGCTCAGAGATGTAGCGCTGCAAAAGGCGAGTGTCTTTATAGTCGATCTTCGGGGCGTTTTCGCCCTCAAACGGATCGGACTTACGACGGCGGAAAAATGGTTTTGCACCCATGATTTAAGGTCCTTTCCTAATCTAAATTAGCGACGTTCGCGGCGTTCGCCACGTTCTTCGCGTTTTTGCATCTGAACAGATGGGCCTTCTTCGTGGGCGTCGACCTTGATGGTCAAAACGCGCATCACGTCGTCGTGCAGACGCATCAGGCGTTCCATTTCCTGGATCGCAGTCGCAGGCGCGTCAGTGCGCAGAAACGCATAGTGGCCCTTGCGGTTTTTGTTGATTTTGTAGGCCATCGTTTTGACGCCCCAGTACTCAGAATCAACCAGCTTGCCTTCGTTGTCGGCAAGGACGGATCCGAAATGTTCGATAAGACCCTCGGCCTGTGTGTTCGACAGGTCCTGACGGGAAATCATAACATGCTCATATAGCGGCATGTGTGCTCCATTCATTTTCTCAGCGCATTTCATAGGGAGGGGTAAAACTCTTACCGACCCCACCCACGAGAGACTACGCGGTTCAATAACTACGGTAAGTTGCGACCTTATACAGGCGGGGGCCGTTGATGCAACCCATATAGCCCCTGGCAGCAAGGTTCTTTGGCGTCGTTAACAAAACCCTAACTCCACGATTGTCCCGCCCAGATTGTGCCTTGTTTCGCGCTCAAACGTTACCGTGTCGAAAGTGAAGGAAACAAAATGACAGATACATCAGGGTTTCAGGCACGAGTACTTCCAGCGACAACTGGGTTTGATGCCGTCAGTGGCCCACTACTAACGTAAACATATTGGAGTTTTACAGTGCGTAAGACCCGTCAGTTGCCGTCTTGGATCGTTATTACACAAGTTATCTCTTTTCTATTGGGGGCTGCGTTTATTGCGGCCGCTCTGGGGTTTCGACCTTGCACGATGGATGCAGGCCTGCGGGTTTCGCCTGCGTCAAAGCGTATGCAATCCGCAGCGCGGCCACAATAAACATAGCAACGCCGAGAGTTTTATGCAGCGAAAACAAAAACGTCTTGGTCACAACTTGGGCGTCGGTTTCAATCGGCAGTTTGCCTGCAATTACTCCCAAAGGAATGATCGCGATGATGAGAAGGGCGGTGAGCCAGTGAAATGTCTTGGTTGTCGTCGAATAGGCGGATTGGGTCGTCATGACGTGTATCCTGCATGGGTCCACGCCTAGTCTAGGCCAAGGGCGGCGATCCATCAAAGGTCTGTTTGCGTAAATGATCTGTGCACGGATGCGCATGCTTGTATCGCGCAGCCCTGCGGGTTAACCCAAGGTCACAAAGATAAAGACAGGAGATAATCATGCGGGCATTTGTTTTTCCCGGCCAAGGGGCGCAAGCAATCGGAATGGGCAAGGCCCTGTCCGATGCTTACCCCGCAGCGCGCCAAGTATTCGAAGAAGTTGATGATGCATTGGGCGAAAAGCTGTCGGCGTTGATCTGGGAGGGGGACATTGCCGATTTGACCCTGACCAAAAATGCGCAACCCGCGCTGATGGCGACATCCATTGCCGCGATGCGCGCGTTGCAAGTCGAAGGCGTTGAGGTTGGCGCGGCCAATTTCGTAGCGGGTCATTCGTTGGGCGAATATACGGCGCTGGCGGCGGCAAATAGCCTGTCCCTGTCGGATGCGGCGCGTTTGTTGCGGACCCGTGGTGCTGCGATGCAGGATGCGGTGCCGGTCGGTGTTGGCGCAATGGCGGCTCTGCTTGGGCTTGATTTTGTGACCGCCCAAACCGTCGCCCAAGAGGCCGCGCAGGGGCAAGTTTGCCAAGCGGCCAATGACAATGATCCGTCACAGGTTGTTGTGTCTGGCCATAAGGATGCTGTTGAACGGGCCGTTGAAATTGCAAAGGAAAAGGGCGCAAAGCGTGCCTTGTTGCTGCCAGTCAGCGCGCCGTTCCATTGCGATCTGATGGCACCTGCAGCGGAGATTATGGCGGGCGCATTGGATGACACCACGCTTGCGGCACCTGCTGTGCCGTTGGTTGCCAATGTCACAGCTGCCGCTGTCAGCGATCCCGAAACGATCAAATCACAGCTGGTCGCACAGGTCACTGGCTCTGTCCGTTGGCGCGAAAGCGTTGGCTTTATGGCGGCGCAAGGCGTGACAGAAATTTGGGAAATTGGCGCGGGCAAGGCGCTGTGTGGCATGGTGCGACGCATCGACAAAACAATTAAATGCGGCGCTGTGGGCAGCCCCGATGATGTGGTGGCCATGGCCGCGGTATTGGTGGAAGCATAAGGAAGGAACAATAGATGTTTGATTTAACAGGTAAAAATGCACTTATTACTGGCGCGTCTGGCGGCATAGGTGGGGCCATCGCTAAGGGGCTTCATGCCCAAGGGGCGACAGTTGGTTTGTCAGGCACGCGTGTTGAACCGCTAGAGGCGCTGGCCGCCGAGCTCGGTGAGCGTGCGCATGTCTTGCCCTGTAATCTGTCGGATGCGGAGGCTGTTACAGCCCTACCAAAGGCCGCTAGTGATGCGATGGGGTCATTGGACATTCTGGTCAACAATGCGGGGATTACCCGTGACAACATCTTTATGCGGATGTCGGATGATGAATGGGCGTCTGTGCTGGATGTGAACCTGACATCCACGATGCGCCTGTGCAAAGGCGCGATCCGCGGCATGATGAAAGCGCGCTGGGGCCGGATCATCAATATCTCGAGCGTAGTGGGGGCGACGGGCAATCCGGGCCAAGCGAACTATGCTGCGTCCAAGGCCGGTATGGTGGGCATGTCCAAGTCGATTGCCTATGAGGTCGCAAGCCGCGGGATCACTGTGAACTGTGTCGCACCGGGCTTCATCACTACGGCAATGACCGACAAGCTGAATGATGATCAAAAATCGGGCATTTTGACCCAAGTGCCTGCGGGCCGCATGGGCGATGCAGAGGAAATCGCCGCCGCTGTCGTGTTCCTTGCCAGCCAAGAAGCCGCTTATATGACCGGATCGACCTTGCATGTGAATGGTGGGATGGCCATGTACTAGTCCATAGTCCGGTGGGGGCTGTCGAAAGCGTTTGCGAAATAGCAAATACCTGTTATAGGCGCCGGAGATTGACCGATCGGTTTTATGAATTAACGTCATGCGTTGCCCTTGACCGTCGGCGTTGTCCCGTAGTAGGGGCGCTCGATCCGCCCCTTTCGGGCAACCATACTGGGCGTAAGCCTGAAAAGAACTCTGGGCATTGTCCCTGATTAACGTGAGGAAATTGACATGAGCGACGTTGCAGACCGCGTACGTAAGATCGTAGTAGAGCACCTTGGTGTAGAAGAAGACAAAGTTGTCGAATCCGCATCCTTCATCGACGATCTGGGCGCTGACAGCCTTGATACCGTTGAGTTGGTCATGGCTTTTGAAGAAGAATTCGGGATCGAAATCCCAGACGACGCCGCTGAAACAATTCAGTCCTTTGGCGACGCAGTAAAGTTCATCAGCGAAGCGCAGTAAGCCCTTTGCCACGTGATTGAAAAGCGGCGCCTTAGGGCGCCGTTTTTTGTTTCAGGCCATAGTTTGCTGGAATAATCTTACGCACGGATCGCACATATCGAGAGCTGAGCGGTGCATCGAACGTTAGACCGCAGAATTGGGCGTTGGCCCATTGCACCTTGGTCGCGATCCAAGCCCCATCAAGATAAACCTCACACTTTTCTGCGATGTCGGGCGGGCTGATTTGCCCGTGTCCCAATTTGGCGCGATTACAGCTGAGGTCGAGGATCGTCGTCTCGGACTGTTGGTTTTTGAAATGGATGCGCGTGGGCAGAAATGTTTGATATCGCTTGGCGCGGCGGCGGCGTTGCTGCTAAATTCGCCAGCTTTTGCGCGTGAGCTGTAGCGTAAGGATGACAGCGCCCGCGGTCAGCGCCCAAGCCACACTTCGCGCGGCTTCGGCCCGTTGGCTGGGCGATAGCAGGGACGGGGCGGCAAGGGACCGGCTGGCGTCGGATTTGCCCCCATCAGGCGAGAGTGTATTGCAGCATGTTCCGCCGATGATCTGGCCAACCATGAATAGGATCGAGGCAAATTCTGGTGATGACAGGCTGGTGTGCAGCGCGCCATCGCGTCCTTTCGCGGCAAGCATGGCATGATCCTGCGAGTGGCGGGCTAATTGCAGCAGCGTGACCTGTTGATCACGTGAAATACGGCCATCAAACGCGGTCAGGTTTCCGACGTCATCCAGCCGTTGTGCGTGTCGGATCATAAGGGTTTTGTCATCAAGGTGCTTGTCAGGGGATTGATCAAGGATCAGGCGGCTTTGGGCGAATTGCAGCCGTTCAAGCGCGGCGGCAACATCGCACATTTCGGCAGATTGTGCACACCCGGCCCAGAGGGTCAAATTGATTGATATTAAACGATACATTGCGACCCTGCCGCTGGTTCCTGCACCGTATTACGCCACAACCTTTAAAGACGGATGAAGTGATATCGATTTGCGGGTGGGAAACTCGTCGCGCGCCCTTGCCCCTATGGGTTCTGCTGGGGTATCAGGTGGCGAAGCCGGATAAAATTGTGAGGGCAAAATATGCGTCGTGTTGTTGTAACGGGTCTTGGGTTGGTCACACCGCTCGCGGATGGTGTGGAAGCCACGTGGAGCCGCATTCTGGACGGTCAATCCGGTGCGGGGCCGATCACACAGTTTGATGCGAGTGCGCTTGCGACGACATATGCCTGCGAAGTTCCGCGCGGCGACGGGTCCGATGACAGCTTTAACGCTGATGCGTATCTGGCGCCCAAGGATCAGCGCAAGGTTGATGATTTTATCTTGTTTGGCATCGCGGCGGCACAGCAGGCTGTTGAGGATTCCGGCTGGAAACCAACCGAGGACGCGGATTTGTATCGCACGGGCGTTCTGATTGGCTCCGGAATTGGTGGACTTAGCTCCATCGCCGACACGGCTGTGATGATCAAGGAAAAGGGTCCGCGTCGCGTGTCCCCGTTCTTTATTCCCGGCGCGTTGATCAACCTGATTTCGGGTCAGGTTGGCATCAAATACGGCTTTAAGGGTCCAAACCATTCCGTTGTGACCGCCTGTTCCACAGGTGCACATGCGATTGGCGATGCGACCCGTTTGATCAAATATGGCAACGCCGATGTTATGGTTGCCGGCGGCGCAGAGGCTGCGATTTGTGAAATTGGTATTGCTGGTTTCAACGCCTGTAAGGCGCTGTCCACCAAGCGCGCGGATGACCCTAAATCCGCGAGCCGCCCCTATGATGCCGACCGTGACGGTTTTGTCATGGGCGAGGGGGCTGGTATCGTCGTCTTGGAGGAATATGAACACGCCAAGGCGCGTGGCGCCAAAATCTATGCCGAGGTGATCGGTTACGGTCTGTCCGGCGATGCCTATCACATCACCGCCCCGTCCGAGGATGGTGAGGGCGGTGAGCGGTCTATGCGTATGGCGCTTGACGATGCGGGTCTGACGCCCGCTGATATTGACTACATCAACGCCCACGGAACATCGACGATGGCCGACACAATTGAACTGGGTGCGGTTGAGCGGATGATGGGTGATGCGGCGGGGGCGGTGACGATGTCGTCAACAAAATCCGCAACTGGCCACCTGTTGGGGGCTGCTGGCGCGATCGAGGCGATTTTCTCGATCCTTGCGATCCGTGACCAAGTGGCACCGCCGACCATCAATTTGGATGCCGTCGCGGTCGAGACCAAGGTTGATCTTGCCCCTAACGCCAAACGCCCGCGCAAGATTGATGTGGCTTTGTCCAACTCATTCGGGTTTGGCGGCACGAATGCGTCGGTTCTGTTCGGGAAAGTCGATTAATGTGGCGACATATCGCGTCTAACGCACTGACATTCTTTGTCGTTGCGCTCTTCTTGGTGGCGGGTGTCATCAGTTATGGTGCGACGCAATATTCGCAACCGGGACCACTGGCGCAGGCCATTTGTTTGCAGGTTGATCGCGGGTCGACGATGCGTCGTGTGTCGCAAAACCTGCTGGATGAGGGCGCGATCCAATCGGCGTCTGTGATGCGGATCGGTGCTGATTATTCCGAAAAGACATCGCAGCTGAAAGCCGGTAATTTTCTGGTGCCCGAGGCGGCGTCGATGGAAGAGATCGTCGATATCGTGACCCGTGGTGGTCAGAATACTTGCGGGACCGAGGTGGTGTACCGCGTGGGCGTGACCCGCACGCAAATTCAGGTGCGTGAATTGGACCCTGCAACGAACCGCTTTGTTGAGGTCGCTGCATTCAACCCAGCCGAGGATGCCGCGCCGGAGGTGTATGAGGCCGTGAAAGAGGCTGCCGATACCCGTTACCGTGTGGCCATGGCCGAGGGTGTAACAAGCTGGCAGGTTCTGAACGCATTGCGCGGATTGGATTTGCTGGAAGCGGACGTAGATGCGGTGCCAGCCGAAGGGTCGCTTGCACCAGACAGCTATGATTTTCAGCCCGGCACACCTGTGTCGTCCATTATCGACCGTATGACCGCCGAACAGGAGCGGATCATTGCGGATGCGTGGGCCGCACGCGCGGATGATCTGCCGCTATCGTCGCCCCAAGAGGCTTTGGTTCTGGCCAGTATCGTGGAAAAGGAAACAGGCCTTGCGGCTGAGCGGCGTCAGGTGGCATCGGTTTTTGTGAACCGATTGAACCTTGGAATGAAGCTCCAGACGGATCCATCGGTCATTTATGGTATCACAAAAGGTGAGGGTATCTTGGGCCGTGGTCTGCGCCGGAGCGAGCTGCGTGCGGACACGCCTTGGAACACTTATGTGATCCCAGCCCTGCCACCGACACCTATTGCCAATCCGGGGCGTGCCGCGATTGAGGCTGTTTTGGATCCTGACAGGTCTGAATATATCTTCTTTGTGGCGGATGGCACCGGCGGTCACGCATTCGCGGTGACATTGGCCGAGCATAACCGCAACGTTCAGGCGTGGCGTGCCATCGAGGCAGAGCGCGCTAACAATGACGACGGCTAAGCCCTTGTGAAATTAAGAAAATGTTAACCCCTGCGCACGGTGCGCAGGGCGGGTTACGTTGACTTAGATAATGCCGTGGGATATCAATTGTTCCATGCTAGAGGGCAAAAAAATTCACAGGCCGCTGTGATCATCTGCCCCTTGTTTGTATCGGAAGTTCCGTACAGGCAAATTTACACAATGAAAAAATCGCAAGATCATCCGGCATTGGATGTGCAAGCCGCCTTGGCCCGCATTGCGATGATCGAAGAAGAATTCCAGAGCATTTCCGACGTTCTGAACAGGTTGATGGCAGATATCGGCAGCGTCGATAGCCAGACACCAAAAGCTGTCGTTTCCAAATTGATGGAACTTCAGACCGCCCATTTGAGCGTCATTAAGGCGCAAGAGGCATTTCATGAAAAAATTCAAAGACACTGACCCCAGCGGGGGCGTCGACTATGACGAAATCCGCGTTGATATCGGACGTTTGCAATCGCCGCCTGCCACAGGGCCGCTTGGCACTTGGGACAGGCAGGCAGGTGTGTCTGTGACGCTGATTAGTGGGATGCTGGCGTCGCTTGGGGCTGATGTGGTTTTTGCTGGGGGGAACACGGTTGCGATTGGTGATGGCGTATCCGACAATTGGGAAATCGTGCAATTTGCGGATGCCGATCCGATTGGTAATTGCCAATATGAAATCCGGAACCTGCTGCGTGGTCAGCTTGGCACAAGCGCGATGATGCCTCGGGTTTGGCCCGCTGGGTCGATTGTTGTTGTGCTTGATGGCCACCCTGAACAGATTACGATCCCCTCCGCCTCGCGCGGGTTGGAACGGCATTATCGCTATGGACCAGCCAAGCAGGCGGTTCGATCAGCCAGTTATAAATACACGCAGCGTAGCTTTGCTGGGAACGGATACTGACCCTATCCGGTGGTGCATCTGAACGCGGCGCCTGATCCATCAGGCATGACGGTCAATTGGATCCGCGCTCCAAACATCCCGCACGGGTGAGCGGCGATTATCTGGCCTGCCTCGCGATTGCGATGAATACCCTGATGAAAAACAAAATCCGTGATTAATATGATCACGGGTTTTTTCTTGGTGCTCTCCACCTAACTGTTATACGACTAGGGCGAATAGCGAAGGATAGCACCATGGCCGTATCACCATCTAATGTGACCGAACTTGATCCGGTATGGACCCGCATTCAGCAAGAAGCGCGCGCTGCCATCGTAGCCGAGCCGCTGATAGGTGGCTTGATCCATAGCGGTATTTTGCATCATGATACGCTCGAATCCGCGCTAGCGCACCGCATTGCGATGAAACTGGCGTCATCCGAGATGTCCGAACAAATCTTGCGGGAACTCGCGAATGAGGCGATTGCGGCTGATCCTGACCTCGCGGCTGCAACCCGAGCGGATATGGTTGCCATTCTTGACCGCGACCCAGCGTGTCACCGGCTTTTGCAGCCGTTGTTGTTCTTCAAGGGGTTTCAGGCCATCCAATCCTATCGTTTGGGGCATTGGCTTTGGGCGAATGACTACCGTGATCTCGCCTATTTCATTCAGATGCGTGTGAGCGAAGTTTTCGGCGTTGATATCCACCCGGGCGCCCGTTTGGGACGTGGTGTGATGATTGACCACGCCCATTCCATCGTGATTGGCGAAACGGCTGTCGTTGGTGATAATGTGTCGATGCTGCATTCCGTGACCTTGGGCGGGACGGGCAAGGAGGATGACGATCGCCACCCCAAGATTGAAAATGGCGTTCTGATCGGGGCCGGGGCAAAGGTGCTGGGCAATATCACTATCGGCCATTGCAGCCGCATCGCAGCAGGCTCCGTCGTGCTAGAGGCCGTGCCGCCAATGAAAACCGTGGCCGGTGTTCCCGCCAAGATCGTCGGAGAGGCGGGCTGTTCCCAGCCATCACTGACGATGGATCAGCTTCTTAACAGTTGTAACGGATAGCAAAAAGGCCGGGACGCAATGCCCGGCCTTTTCGTTTAGCGGTGGTGTGCGGCTGTTACGCCAGCATCACCATCGGATTTTCCAAGTTATCTTTGATCGCGTTGAGCAAGTTCGCACCCAATGCGCCGTCAATCACGCGGTGATCGACCGAAAGTGTCGTGGACATCACGGTCGCGACAGCCAGTTCACCATCCGCGCCGACAACCGGCTTTTTCGTGCCAGCACCCACTGCCAAGATCGCGGCGTGGGGCGGATTGATGATTGCGTCGAAATTGTCGATGCCAAACATGCCCAGATTAGAAATCGCAAAGCTACCGCCTGCATATTCATGTGGTGCAAGCTTGCGGTCACGCGCACGCGATGCGAGGTCCTTCATTTCCGACGACAGGGCGGAAAGTAATTTGGTATCAGCGTCTTGCAGAACGGGCGTGAACAGCCCGCCCTCGATTGCAACAGCAACAGCGACATCGGATTTTTCAAACTGCAACGTGCGATCACCGGCCCAAACGGCGTTGGCCTCTGGCACCTGTTGCAGGGCGAGGGCGCAGGCCTTGATGATGAAATCATTGACCGAAAGCTTGATGCCACGTGGTTCCAATTGCTTGTTCAATTGGCTGCGGAATTTCAACAACGCGTCCAGATTGATGTCGCGGCGCAGGTAGAAGTGCGGCACCGTTTGCTTGGCCTCTGTCAGACGGCTTGCAATGATTTTGCGCATCCCGTCGAGCTTGATTTCCTCATGCGGACGATCTGCGTATGTTTTCAGAACGGCGTCTGTCGCAGGCTCTGCGGCCATCGGTGTGGGCGCCGCGGCGGCGGCTGGCGCATCCGCTGGTTTGCTGGATGTTGGCTGTGCGGTTTCAACGTCAGCCTTAACAATGCGACCATGTGGACCAGAGCCCATGACATTGGCCAAATCGAGCCCCTGGTCAGCAGCAATCCGGCGCGCGAGCGGCGTGGCAAATACGCGTTCCCCATCCTTGGCCAGGGCAGGTGGTGCGACCTTATCTGAGCCCCCTGTGGAGGCCGCCTCTGCGGCCGTGGCGAGCGGTGCCGCCGGCGCTGGTGCGGATGTTTCACCAATATCATCAGCTGTTTCGCCATCTTCGAGCAGGACAGCGATGACATCGTTCACTTTAACGCCCTCGGTCCCTTCTGGAATGACGATCTTGCCCATGACGCCTTCGTCAACGGCCTCGAACTCCATCGTGGCCTTGTCGGTTTCGATCTCGGCCATAATGTCGCCCGACGAAACAGTGTCGCCTTCTTTGACGTGCCATTTCGCAAGTGTGCCTTCCTCCATAGTGGGGGACAAGGCGGGCATCAAAATTTCTGTTGGCATTGCGCTGTCTCCTTAACGGTAGGTTACTTTTTTGCAGGCATCGACGACCTCATCGGCGGTCAGCAGCGCGTGCTTTTCAAGGTTCGCGGCATAGGGCATGGGGACGTCCTTGCCGGTGCATGTGATGACGGGCGCATCAAGATAATCAAACGCTTCTTGCATGATGACGGAGCTGATATAGCCACCAACAGAGCCTTGCGGCCAGCCTTCTTCAACTGTCACACAGCGGTTCGTTTTGCGCACAGAGGCAAGGATCGTTTCGGTGTCCATCGGGCGCAAGGTGCGCAGGTTGATAACCTCTGCGTTGATGCCGTCTTCTGCAAGCTTTTCAGCGGCTTGCAGGGCATACGTCATCCCGATCCCAAAGGATACGATTGTCACATCATCGCCCGCGCGCTCGATCTTGGCCTTCCCAAAGGGAATGGTGAAATCATCCATGACCGGCACATCAAAGGATTTGCCGTACATGATTTCGTTTTCAAGAAAGATAACTGGGTTCGGGTCGCGGATCGCGGTTTTCATCAGACCTTTTGCATCGGAGGCGGAGTAAGGCATCACAACCTTCAGGCCCGGAATTTGCATGTACCACGCGGCGTAGTCTTGAGAGTGTTGCGCGCCCACACGGGCGGCGGCACCGTTCGGGCCACGGAACACCATAGGCGCGCCCATCTGACCACCGGACATATACAGCGTCTTAGCGGCAGAGTTGATAATGTGATCAATGGCTTGCATGGCGAAGTTAAACGTCATGAATTCGACAATCGGCTTTAGCCCGCCAAAGGCGGCGCCTGTTGCAATCCCTGCAAACCCGTGTTCGGTGATTGGCGTGTCGATCACGCGCTTGGCGCCGAATTCATCCAGCAGACCTTGTGAAATCTTATAGGCACCTTGGTATTCGCCAACCTCTTCACCCATCAGGAATACGTCTTCGTCGCGGCGCATTTCTTCGGCCATCGCATCGCGCAGGGCCTCGCGGACGGTTGTCTGTTTCACCTCGACATCGTCACCCCAATCGGGCGTGGTATCGGCCACAGGCGCGGCGGGTGCGGCGACCGCGGGGGCTTTTTCCGGCACGGCCTCAGGCGCTTCGGCCTTTGCGGCTGGCGCTGCATCAGGCACGTCTTCGCCTTCTTCGACCATGATGGCGATGGCGGTGTTTACTTTTACGCCTTCGGTGCCCTCAGCGATCAGGATCTTGCCCATCACGCCTTCGTCGACGGCCTCGAATTCCATCGTGGCTTTGTCGGTTTCAATCTCGGCCAGAATGTCGCCGGATGACACGGTGTCACCTTCTTTGACCATCCATTTGGCAAGCGTGCCTTCTTCCATCGTCGGGGAGAGGGCGGGCATCAGAATTTCAACAGCCATTATACAGTCTCCTCGGCGTAGATATCGGTCCACAGCTCTTCGAGCGCGGGTTCAGGGCTTTCTTTTGAGAATTCAGCGGCGGCGTTCACCACGCCTTTGATCTCTTTGTCGATCGCCTTCAGTTCATCCTCGGACGCGTGTTTGCCGGTCAGGAGCATGTCGCGGACCTGTTCAATCGGGTCCCGCTCGTCGCGCATCTTCTGGACTTCTTCGCGGGTGCGGTATTTCGCAGGATCCGACATAGAGTGGCCGCGATAGCGGTAGGTTTTTACCTCAAGGATATATGGGCCTTTGCCAGCGCGGCAGTGGGCCACGGCGCGTTCACCAGCCTCTTTCACCGCGAGCACGTTCATGCCGTCAACTTCTTCGCCTTCAATGCCGTAGGCCTTGCCGCGTTCCCAAAGGGACGGGGATTTGGTGGATCTTTTGACCGACGTGCCCATGGCGTACTGGTTGTTTTCAATAACAAAAACGACAGGCAGGTCCCAAAGTTCGGCCATGTTATATGTCTCGTACACTTGACCCTGGTTCGCGGCCCCATCGCCGAAATAGGCGAATGTCACGTTGTCATTGCCTTTGTATTTGTCCGAAAACGCAAGGCCCGCACCCAATGGCACTTGAGCTGCCACAATGCCGTGGCCACCGTAAAAATGCTTCTCTTTCGAGAACATGTGCATTGAGCCGCCTTTGCCCTTGGAAAAACCGCCCTCGCGGCCTGTCAATTCGGCCATGATCCCGTTCGGGTCCATGCCACAGGCCAGCATATGTCCGTGATCGCGGTAGGATGTGACGCGCTTGTCACCTTCTTTGGCCACGGCCTCTAGGCCCACAACAACGGCCTCTTGCCCGATGTAGAGGTGGCAGAAACCACCGATCAGTCCCATGCCGTACAATTGGCCCGCTTTTTCCTCAAAGCGGCGGATCATTAACATTTCGCGGTAATGGCCCAGCAATTCCTCGGCTGAGACGTTTGACTTGGCGGCGACTTTCTTGGCTGACATGCAGTTCCTCCATCGGGCGGCAAAGTAGTTTAGTGTTAAACTATCTCTATATCATTTGGATAGAAATGCCCAGAGTCAATGTGACGCCAAGTCAACCGCTCAGATCATAGGTGGGTTCCGTCTAGCGGATAACTATTTCGTCAGCACGGATTAGGCCCAGCACATCGCGGGCCTGCTGATCCAGCAGATCAAGGTCAAGATAATCGTCCGACAGGCGGCGCGTCAGGTTTTCCATCTGCGCAACTTCGATCTCTAGCTCAAGGAGCTCGGCCTCAAGCGCGCGCTTTTCGGATAACACCTCGCCACGGCGGAACACGCCGTAGTCGCCCTGCACAGCCGCAAACATAAAGTAAAGGCCAAGCAATATGGCCCCCATACAAAATAGGATTGGGCCCATCGCGGGGCGACTACGTCGGATCATTGCTCTGCCTCAATGCGTTTCTTGGGAACGCTGTAGGCAGATTCGCATATTTGATTCGCCTTGGGAATCCCCCAATTTGAATTTATGCGATGGATGCCGAATAGATGTCGTCGATCGTGCCAGCGATGGCGGAATTGAACGCCGCATCGGACTGATCTGCAGACAGACCTTCGGTCAATGCGCGGCTGAAGGATGCGATGATGCCCGTATTTTGCGCAAGCAGTGCGTTTGCTTCTTGCCGAGAATACCCACCCGATAGCGCGACAACCCGCACAACACGGGGATGGTTTACGCATTTGGAGTACAGGTTCGGCTGCTCGGGCAGGGTCAGCTTCAGCATCACGTTCTGGTCCGCGTCCAATGCATCCAATTGGGTGAGCAGGGCAACAAGCAGCATATCCTCTGCCGCGGCTTTATCTGCGATGGAAATCGTCACCTCTGGTTCGATAATCGGGACAAGCCCCTTGGCCATGATCTGTTTGGCGACTTCAAATTGCTGGTCCACGACGGCGTCAATGCCATCGGCATTTGCGGCAGAAATGACAGAGCGCATCTTGGTGCCAAACATTCCGGCAGAGACCGCACGATCCAGCAGCGTGTCCAAACCGTCCATCGGTTTCATGATCTGCACGCCGTTGTGCGGATCCATCAGGCCCTTATCAACCTTCAGAAATGGAACGACACCTTGGTCATCCCACAGCGCCTGCGCGGCGGGTTTGCCACCAATCTCGCGGTCCATTGTCATCTCGAACAGGATGGCGCCCACAACCTTGTCGCCTGTAAACGCATCGGCATTCACGATCCGGCTGCGCATCTGGTGGATCAGGCTGAACATTTCGTCGTCATTCGTATAAACGTCTTCGTCGATCCCATACAGCTTCAGCGCCTTTGGGGTCGAGCCGCCGGATTGATCCAATGCTGCGATGAAACCTTTGCCTGCTTGCACCTGTTCAAATTGCGCTTGGTTGATCATGGGACCTGCTTTCTAAATGACTGATACGAAGTCCTTAGAATGCAGATAGCATTTGCGCAATTCTGGTTACGCTAGCGTTAGCGCAATCAATTTTGAAGTGCGGCTACGCCGGGCAATTCCTTGCCTTCCATCCACTCTAGGAACGCGCCGCCAGCGGTTGAAATATAGGTGAATCGATCCGCAGCACCCGCTTGGTTCAGGGCCGCAACCGTATCACCGCCACCTGCGACGGACGTCAGTTTGCCCGCCTTGGTCAGTTTCGCCGCTGCTTTGGCGGCTGCATTTGTGGCCGCATCAAACGGGGCGATTTCAAACGCGCCAAGCGGGCCGTTCCAGATCAGCGTCTTTGCATTGGCCAAGACGTCCTCGATATAAGCAACTGTCGCGGGGCCGGCATCGAGGATCATCGCATCAGCGGGGCAGGCGTCGGGGGCTAGTGTTTCATTCTCGGCACATGCTTTGAATTCGTGGGCCACAACAATGTCGCGGGGCAAGATGATTTCGCAACCGGCGGTTTCGGCTTTGGCCAGAATGTCACGGGCCGTGTCCGCCAGATCATGTTCGCACAGGGAATTGCCAACATTGATACCTTGCGCGGCCAAAAACGTGTTCGCCATGCCGCCGCCGATCACTAGATGATCCACCTTGCCGACCAAATTGCCCAGTAGGTCCAGTTTGGTCGAAACCTTGGCCCCGCCAACAACCGCCACAACAGGACGCTTGGGCATGCCCAGTGCAGCCTCAAGCGCAGAAAGCTCTTGTGCCATCAAGCGGCCCGCACAAGACGGGCGCAGCGTCGCAATCGCGTGGGTGCTGGCGTGGGCGCGGTGTGCGGCAGAGAATGCATCGTTGACATAGACATCGCACAACGTCGCTAAACGCTTGGCAAAGGCCATGTCGTTCGCTTCTTCGCCGGGGTTGAACCGCAGGTTTTCCAGCAACAGCACCTCCTCATTCTTCAGCTCTTTTACCGCATCGCGGTAATCGCTGTCGGCGAATGTGATCGGCACACCCAGCTCATCAGCGACAAAAGGGGCGACGTGGATCAGTGACATGTCCTCAACGACTTTGCCCTTGGGACGCCCGCAGTGGGCCATCAGAATGACGGTGCCGCCCGCGTCTTGGATATCGTAAACGGTATCAGCGATGCGGGAAATGCGGGTCATGTCGGTAACTTCACCATTTTCCATCGGCACGTTGATATCCACACGCACCAGCACGCGTTTGCCGTTCAGATCCATATCATCAAGCGTCTTCCAAGCCATATCAGCACCTCATTTTGTCAATTTGGCCATTCCTTGCGGCACAATCGGGCTGGGGTCAACCGGATGCCTTGTCCCGCCGGTATTTGCGCCATATGTAACACCGCAACGAAATGACATATTCAGGAGCCCAAAATGGCCGAGATTAAAGATCCAGAAAATACCATCATCATGACGCTGACAGGCGGCGACGTTGTGATCGCACTGCTGCCCGACGTGGCGCCAGAGCACACCAATCGGATGAAGGAACTGGCCCGCGCTGGTGCCTATGACAATGTGGCGTTCCACCGTGTGATCGACGGTTTCATGGCGCAAACCGGCGACGTGCAGCACGCGAACATGGAAAAAGACTATAACCCTGGTCGCGCTGGCACTGGTGGGTCCGACATGCCCGATCTGCCTGCTGAATTCTCCAAGATCCCACACGCACGCGGGTCTTTGGGCGCTGCACGGTCTGCGAATCCGAATTCTGCGAACTCCCAGTTCTTCATCAACTTCAAAGACAACGATTTCCTGAACGGTCAATACACCGTTTATGGCAACGTGATTTCTGGCATGGAACATGTCGACGCCATCGCCAAGGGCGAGCCACCGGCGAACCCTGACCGTATGATCAGCGTCAAAGTGGCCGCAGATGTCTAAGCGTCTGTCGGCTTTGGTGGTGGCTTCTGCTGCGGTGATGGGGACTGTCTATGTCCTGTCCAACCGCGGCGGCGAAGACACCCCGATGGAGCTGCCAGTGGATGATCCCTCTGTCGACTACGGTTTGGAAATTGACGTCGCAGGGCAGGCCAATGGCACGATCGTCATTGACCTGTTCGAAGATTTGGCACCGCTTCACGTGGCTCAGATCACGTCGATTGCCCAAGATGGCGGCTACGACGGCGTGGTGTTTCACCGCGTGATCGACGGCTTTATGGCGCAGACAGGCGACGTTCAATTCGGCAAAGGCGCGGACACAAGCCGCGCCGGTATGGGCGGGTCCGAGCTGCCTGATATTCAGGCTGAGTTTAGCGAAACCCCCTTTGCCCGTGGTATCGTCGGCATGGCCCGTAGCCAAAGCCCGAATTCTGCGAACTCCCAGTTTTTCATCATGTTCCAGCAGGGTGATTTCCTCAACGGCCAATATACGGTCGTAGGCGAGGTGACATCTGGCCTGGATGTGGTGGACCAGATCAAGCTGGGAACAGGGCCAAACGGTTCTGTGCTGGGCGAGGCTGACAAAATGGCCGCCGTGCGCGTCACACAGTAACAAAATCCGCATAGCCCCTCACGTTTGTGCGAGGGGGCTATGCGACCCTATCTGCGGCAGGGCACACTCTGGTCACACCGCACCGGAGATACCCAATGCGCTTTTCCCTTTTATCGCGGCCCTCTGCACCGCGGCCACAACGGCCGTAGCCAGCCCTGAATTCTGGGTGCATGAATGGCCCGACACCAATTTCGAGAAAACGAATGTGGCCAGCTGGGTTGAAATCCTGTCGGGCGGCCCGTCCAAGGACGGTATCCCCGCGCTTGATGCGCCGACATTCCACACCGTCGCGTAAGAGGGGCTTTTGACTCCGCGGGAACCCGTCATCACCGTCGAAATCGAAGGTGAAACACCGCGCGCCTATCTGATCCGCCATCTCACGTGGCATGAAATTTTGAATGACACGATTGGCGATATTCCCGTCGCTGGCACATTCTGCCCGTTGTGTAATTCCGGGGTCACATTTGACCGACGCGTCGACATGAAGGTGCTTTCGTTTGGCGTCTCTAGCAAGCTGCGCAATTCCGACATGATCATGTATGACCGCGAAACCCTAAGCTGGTGGCAGCCGGTCATCGGTACAGGCATCGTCGGCTATCACACCGATACAGAGCTTGCGACGCTGCCGTCGTGGATGGAAAGCTGGGATAAATTCGTCGCCCGTAACCCAGATGGGCTCGTGATGAATATGCTCGATTTCGGGCGGAACCATGGGGCGAACCCCTATGTGCAATACGACAGCTCATTTAGCCCGTTCCTATATTTTGGAGAGGTTCCGCCGCACGATATCCACGCACTCGCACGGGTGGTGCGTGTGGGGGATGCCGCATGGCCGCTCACCCGCCTCGCAGAGGAAGGCACAATGACCGAGGATGGTGTGACCCTGTCGTGGACAGCCGGTCAGGCCTCGGCGCTCGACACAGCGCGCATCGCCGACAGGCGGGACGTGGCCAATGTGCGTGTGCGGGATGCGGCGGGCAATGATCTGGCCCATGGTGTGATGTTCGCCTGCGCCTTTCACGCATTCTGGTCCGATGGGGATTGGAAGCTCGGCGGTAGTTGACACCTGCCTGCCAGCGGCTCTAGCTGGCGGCTATGGAAAAGAAGACAAACATTGATACCTTCGGTGCGGTTGCACTGACCAGCTTTGCGTTTTTGCTGGCCTTTAATCAGGTCGTGATCAAGGTAACGAATGGCGGTTTGCAACCTGTGTTTTTCGCAGGATTACGCTCTGCCGGTGCGGTCATTTGCGTTTATGCGTATATGCGCTGGCGCGGGATCGGATTGGACTGGACCAAAGGCACAAAACGTTGGGGCTTCCTCGTTGGGGGTATATTTGCGTTTGAATTCTTATGCTTATTCATCGCTCTTGATCTAACTACAGTGGGGCGGTCAGGGGTGATTTTCTATTCCATGCCACTGTGGATGGCCATTCTGGCCCATTGGTTTGTGCCATCGGACCGCATGACGGGGCATAAGGCGCTTGGCCTCGCGTTTGCGCTGTGTGGGGTGGCATGGGCGATCTTGTCGCGCGATAGTGGCACGGCGAACATCTGGGGCGATCTGGCTGCACTTGGCGCGGCGATTGGTTGGGCGGTGACGGCGCTTTTGGCCAAGGCGTCACCGTTGTCCAAGGTCCGCCCAGAAATGCAACTGATCTGGCAAATCGGAATTTCTGCGCCGGTTTTGCTGATCGCGTCACTTTTTTTCGGCGACCTTATCTGCGATCTGGCACCAATCCACCTGTGGGGGCTGGCATTCCAGATCGTTGTCGTGGTCAGCGCGGGCTTTGTGTTCTGGCTGTGGCTCCTGTCGATCTATCCGGCCAGCGGCGTCGCATCGTTCAGCTTTTTGTCACCGGTGCTAAGCGTGGCACTCGGCTGGCTCTTGCTGGGTGAGGATGTCGGCCCGAACCTGATCGGAGCGCTTGTCCTTGTGGCGGTGGGGATCGTGTTGATCAACCGCCCCCCTACGTCCCGCAAAACGTCCGTCGCACCGTCTGATCTAACGTAGGTGCCGCGCTAAATTCCGCGTCTGCAACATACGGCGTGGTGACAGCGGCCAGCAGGCGGTGGAACGGCGCGAAATCCCCATCTTGGCCGGCTTTGATCGCGGCCTCAACTTGATGATTGCGTGGGATGATCTGCGGATTGACCTGCGCCATCAGTGCAGCATCGGGGTTGCGTGCGCGCCACGCTGCCTGCCAGGTGGCAAAAGCGGCCTGATCGGTGAAATGATCTTTGGCATCTTTGTCGTTCAAATATGCAAACGCGACAGTGAAATCAGATCCACCGTCCTGCATAATGCGCAGCAGGTCTTCAATCAGGGCGCGATCATCTTCGACCGGGTCGGCAATCCCGATCTTGGCCGCGAACACGCGGAGCCATTCCGCGTCATAATGGGTTGGTAACGCGTTGATAATCGCTGTGAATTCTTCAACAGCCTTGTCCTGATCCGGCATCAGTGGGATCAAAGACGTTGCAAATTGCGCCATATTCCAAACCGCAATGCGGGGCTGGTTTTGGTAGGCGTAGCGCCCGTGCTGGTCAATCGCACTAAACACCGTTTCGGGGTGATACACGTCCATAAACGCACACGGACCATAGTCGATCGTTTCACCCGCGATTGACACATTATCGGTGTTCATCACGCCGTGGATAAACCCCAATGACATCCATTTTGCGACCAGTTCGGCCTGTCGTTTGGTCACCGCCTTTAATAGCGCGGCGGGGCTGTCTGCATCGGGATAGTGCCGTTCCAAAACTTGTTCAAATAACGCGCTTAGTGCGGCGGTGTCCTCGCGCGCTGCCATCAGTTGAAATGTGCCGACCCGAATATGGCTTTGGGCGATGCGGGTGATAATCGCGCCGGCAAGGGGGCCTTCCTCGCGCAGAACGGTATCGCCGGTGGTGACCGCGGCCAACGCACGGGTGGTTGGCACGCCCAAGGCATACATCGCCTCTGACACTAGATATTCGCGGAGCACGGGCCCAAGTGCGGCCCGCCCGTCACCTGAACGGGAATAGGGCGTGCGACCGGCCCCTTTGAGCTGGATATCGCGGCGGATGCCGTCAGTGCCAACCACTTCGCCCAGCAAAACCGCACGCCCATCGCCAAGGCCGGGGTTCCAATTGCCGAATTGGTGGCCCGCATAGGCGGCGGCCAACGGATCGGACCCTGCGATCACGCTGTTGCCCGACAGACCCGCAAGTGCGGCATCGGATGTTAGCCACGCGGGATCAATCCCAAGCGTCGCGGCCAAAGGCGCATTGGTCACAATGAATGCGGGGTCGCGCACGGGTGTCGCGGTCTGCCGCGTGAACATCTGCGCAGGTAGCCGGGCATAGCTGTTGTCAAACGGGATCATGCAAGCGTATCCGTCATAATCTTGGCCTCGGTCGCAGTGTCAAACCCGACCCGCTCACAGAACCGCGCAAGGCGGGTGTCGTCGTCCACGCGAACCTGCAATGCCTTCAACCCTGCGTGGCCCAATGACACCGCAACGGCATGCAGTACTTCGGTGCCGATCCCACGATTACGCACGGAGGGGCGAATGAAAACTTCTTCTACCCAGCCGGTCATGCCGCCCAAAGGCACAGACCAGCCAAAGCTGACCAGCACATAGCCAAGCGGGGCGCGGGCAGGGCCGATGAGCCAGACTGCCCCCAATGGCGAGCCTTCTAATAAGGGCGCGGTCACTTGTGCACGGTGCAGATCATCGTAGTCCAGCCCGCGTTCTTCGTGGTAGCGGGCCACCAGCGACAAAAGCTGATCATTATCGGTTGGTCCGGCTAGGTTGATGGCTGTGGTCATAGGCGCGCCAGACGTCCAGCCAGCAGGGCAAAGAACCCTTCGGCATCCAAATTACCGATGAATAATGCGTTCGCGGGGCGGTCCGTGACACGCCACCAATCGGCGACTGTCATGCCCAGCGTCAATTCTGACACCGTCTCAATCTCCACGTTCACGTGGCGGCCTGTGAACAGCTCTGGTTGGATCAGATAGGCGATGACACAGGGATCATGCAGTGGCGCGCCTTCTGATCCGTATTTTTCCTTATCAAACCGTTCAAAGAAATCTGTCCACGCAGCAACCATGTCACCCACCTTGGTGCCCATCGCGCGGAATGCATCAACGCGGGGGCGGGTCGTCAGAGCCTGATGCGTCACATCAAGGGGCAGCACGACAATCGGCACACCGCTTTTGAACATGATTTCGGCGGCCTCTGGGTCCACGTAGATGTTGAATTCTGCGGCAGGTGTGATGTTGCCCACTTGGAAATAGGCACCCCCCATCAGCACAATTTCTTGTACCTTTTCAATGATATCGGGGGCGCGGTTAAATGCGGTCGCGATATTGGTCAGCGGCCCCAAGGGGCATAGCGTGACGCTGCCCATATCATGGGCGCGCAAGGTGTTGATGATGAAATCAACGGCGTGTTGGCCCTGCAACGGCATCGTAGGATCGGCCATTTGCGGGCCATCAAGGCCAGTTTTTCCGTGCACATGCTCGGCCGTGACCAGTTTGCGTTTCAGTGGCGCATCGCAGCCTGCAAACACCAATGTGTCGGGCTTACCGGCTAGTTCACACACGATCCGCGCGTTCTTTTGCGTCAGGGGCAGCGGCACGTTACCCGCCACCGCCGTTACGCCCAAAACGGTCACATCCTCGGGCGAGGCCAACGCGAGAAGGATCGCCACCGCGTCGTCTTGGCCGGGATCGGTGTCGATAATAATTTTGCGGGGTGCCATGATTTTTGTCCTTTTGGTCAAGCTACACAGTGCATGGCGCACGGCCCAAGGGCAAGGGGTCACACGCGGCCGTGTGTGGCCAATCGGCGGTGTAAATCCGCTGTCTCAGGATGCCCTAATTCAAGCGCAAAGATATAAGCGTGGGTCAGATAGAAACAGGCCGCATCAACGTCGTGCGCCTGATCTGCCGCTTGCGCATAAAGCGTCACAAGTGCGCGCTGGTCGCCATTTGCGTGGGCGTCCAAGAGTGCGGTATCAAGATCAGCTTGCATCGCGGTGGGCTTGCACCTTGCCTGCGACCCAATCGTGGAAGTTATGAGTGGGGCCGTCCATCGCGGGGCTGAAACGGCCACCGTCAAACAGCGGCGAGTGACGTCCCTTTTGCATGCCTTCAACGACAAAGATGTCTTCCTCAAACACGGTCTTCCACAGATGCGCGTTGCGGCTGCGCATATCCTCGGATGTGTCGGGCTGCGCGTAATACAGGTGGATATGTTCGGTTGTGGATGTCTTGGTGTTGGGCTGTAGGATGATTGCAAAAGTATGATCGCGCTGCGCACCTAGCAGAACGTTGGGATAGACGGCCACATATTCCGCGCCAGTATCCCATGTGTCGGACAGCCCGTCAAAATCGGGGAATACCGCGTCATCGGGCCCCTTAAGTTGTTGATAAACAAGAGTCCCTTGGCCGGAATATTTACCCGCCTCTTGGATGTTGTAATGGTCCTCTAGCCGGGAATAGCTGTTAAGACCGGGATGCACCCAAGGCAGGTGGTAGCTTTCGCAATAGTTTTCGACTGCGAGCTTCCAGTTGGTCGTGACCTCTAGGTCAAATGCGCTTTCGGCGCCGCCGTGGTACATCGGTTTGTCAAATTCCGCCCAGCGGGCCAGCAGATCGGCATGCACAACCTCGAATGGGTCGGCCTTGCCATCAACGTTGATAAAGACGGTGTCGAACCAGATATGGCTGTGCACCTCTGTCAGGCCCAGATCATCTTTGTTGATGGCGGCGTGGGTGTTGTGGCCTGCGCCGCCCACATGGGGTGTACTGACCAATTTGCCAGCGGTGGAATAGCACCATGAATGATAGGGGCAGCGGATCGCGCCTTCGATCTTTTTGGGTTCCGAGACGAGGATCATGCCACGGTGGCGGCACGAGTTTTGGAACACACGCACCTGATTGTCGCGGTCACGTACCAACAATAGGGGGATGCCCAGAAATTCGATCGGTTTGGCATCGCCAATCTCGGGCACATCAGCGGCCACGGCCAAACCCGTCCAGGAACTGAACAAAACGCTGTGTTTTTCTTCGTCAAAGACGGCGTCATCTATGTAATGGGCATTGGGCAGCCCTTGGGCCTTTTCAATGTGTTGACGAACAACAGAAAGGTCGGTCACTGCATGCGTATTGGTCATGATATTTATCCTTGTTCCCTTGAGCAGACGATAGCTGGACAGCCCATGATTTCCTTGCCTGACGGCGACAACGGCTTGGATCACAGCGACATCAATCAGCGGTTTCCCGCGCCTTGGCGGTGGATAAATGCCGAAAACCGCAAAGGCGCGCGGGGGGGCATTTTCCAGCCGGTCCAGTGGGGCAGACGGGCAAGCCTGCGCCGGTTTTGCGGTGACTTAGCATGGTCGCTGGCGGCAGGCGCGGATTTGCACGCAATGTCAGGGCAGGGCGATCAAGCCCATAATTGTTCAAAGGAGACACCCTATGAAACTGCGCCACATCCTACTGTGCCTGCTCCCTGTCCACCCTTGCGCTGCCAGCGACCGCACAGAACCCGATGATCGACGTCAACGGTGACGGGAATTACAGCTTTCCTGAATTGCAGGTCGCCATGCCGGATATGACCATTGATGGCTTTACCGCGCTTGATGCCAATGGTGACGGCCTGTTGGATTCAGATGAGATTGCTGTCGGTGTAGAAGCAGAGCTTCTTCCCCCAGTCGACGGCTAGCAATGGACGCCCCGCGCGCAACGACCCTGCGCGCGGGGCGGCTTTTTAGTTCCCGCGGGCGAGGGCGGTGACGCCAGTGCGCACCACCTCAACCAAACCAAGCGGCCGCATCAATTCGGCAAACGCATCGATTTTTTCGGTTGTGCCAACGACCTCAAAAACGAATGATTCCAGAGTGCTATCGACCACATTGGCGCGAAAAATGTCAGCCAGACGGACGGCTTCGATCCGTGCGTCGCCTTTGCCAGCAACCTTGAACAGGGCTAATTCACGCTCAACCGATGCACCCTCGACCGTCAGGTCATGCACGTCGTGTACTGGCACAATGCGGCCGATCTGCGCCTTGATCTGTTCGATCACCTGTGGCGTGCCGGATGTAACAATTGTGATCCGGCTCAGGTGACCGGCATGGTCGGTTTCGGCGACTGTTAGGCTTTCGATATTGTAGCCCCGACCAGCAAACAGGCCGATCACGCGGGCCAGAACGCCCGGTTCATTTTCGACCAGAATGGCCAGCGTATGCCGTTCCACAACATCGCTATAGCCCGAGCGTAGGTTATACGCCGACTTGCTGCTGGTGCCTTTTTTGATTTTTAGTGCGGACATGTTTTGCGTCCCTTCAATGCGTCATGTGTCGATGGGGTGGGGGCGGCTGGGGTTAAACCAGCGCACCGCCGGCGCCCTGAATTGCGTTGGCTGTATCGGCATTTTCGCCCAACAGCATGTCATTATGTGCCTTGCCCGACGGGATCATGGGGAAGCAGTTTTCATGCTTTTCCACCAAACAGTCAAAGATCACGGGACCATCGTAGTTAATCATTTCCATGATCGCGTCGTCCAGATCGGCGGGGTCGGAACACAAGATACCCTTGGCGCCAAATGCCTCTGCCAATTTGACAAAGTCAGGTAGGCTTTCGGACCAGCTTGATGAATACCGCTCACCGTGCAGCAATTCCTGCCACTGGCGGACCATGCCCAACCGTTCGTTGTTGAGGATGAACTGTTTGACCGGCAAGCCGTATTGCATGGCAGTGCCCATCTCTTGCATGTTCATCAGCCAAGACGCTTCGCCCGCCACGTTGATCACAAGGCTATCGCGGTGCGCCATCTGCACGCCAATGGACGCAGGTGTGCCGTAACCCATGGTGCCCAAGCCGCCAGAGGTCATCCAGCGGTTCGGGTCCTCAAACCCCAAATACTGCGCGGCCCACATCTGGTGCTGGCCCACTTCGGTGGTGATGTAACGGTCGTGGCCTTTGGTCAATGCCTCAAGCCGCGCCAGCGCGTGTTGGGGTTTGATCACCTTGCCGGTTTGCGTGAACTTCAGGCAATCGACCTTGCGCCATTCGTTGATGGTGTCCCACCAGTTTGACAGCCCTTCGGCATCGGTTTTGCGACCGCGGGATTGCCAGACTTTCAGCAGGTCCTCAAGCACATGGGCCACGTCGCCAACAATCGGGATATCCACATGGATCACCTTATTAATGGATGACACGTCGATGTCGATATGCGCCTTTTTGGAGCCAGGGCTGAATTTATCCACGACGCCGGTGATCCGGTCGTCAAAGCGTGCGCCGATGTTGATCAACAGATCGCAATCGTGCATCGCCATGTTCGCCTCGTACAGGCCGTGCATGCCCAGCATCCCCAACCAGTTGTCGCCGGACGCCGGATAACAGCCCAAGCCCATCAGGGTGGATGTGATCGGGAAATTCGTAGCCGCAACCAATTGGCGCAACAGCTGTGTCGCCGCATTGCCAGAGTTGATGACACCGCCACCGGTATAAAACACGGGCCGCTTGGCGGTTTCCATGGCCTTCACCAGATCGGTGATCGCGTCGATGTCGCCCTTAACCTGTGGTTGGTAATGGGACTTGCGCGCGGTCTTCTCGGAATAGGTGCCGGATGCGAATTGCACGTCCTTTGGGATGTCGATCAGCACGGGGCCGGGACGGCCGGATGTGGCAACATGACATGCCTCGTGGATGGTGCGGGCCAGATCGTCGGTGTCTTTGACCAGCCAGTTGTGTTTCGTGCAGGGACGGGTGATGCCGACGGTGTCCGCCTCTTGGAATGCATCCGATCCAATCATGAATGTCGGTACTTGGCCGGTAAGTACCAGAATTGGGATGCTATCCATCAACGCGTCGGTCAGGCCGGTCACAGCGTTTGTCGCACCGGGGCCTGAGGTGACCAAAGCCACACCCAGTTTACCAGTCGAACGCGCATACCCTTCGGCAGCATGCACAGCGCCCTGTTCATGGCGGACCAACACGTGCTGGATATGGTTTTGCTGAAAAATCTCGTCATAAATCGGTAGGACGGCCCCACCAGGGTAGCCAAAGACGACCTCCACACCTTGATCCACCAAGGCTTGAACGACCATTTTTGCGCCTGACATGGCTTTTGACATTTCTCTGTCCTCTTTCGACATTACGTTTCGTTTACACATAAAAAAACCCCCGAGGATGTCGGGGGCGCATGGGAACCTTATGGTTAAACCGTTACCGGCCCGTGCGCTGTTGTCCTAGAAGTACGACGATGTCGATCATCTGTTGGGTGTCCTTTTGTGTTGGGAGCAACATTACCACTGCAAACAGGACCGTCAACACGTGAAATGGAGAAAATGTCGTTTGAGCCACGTTTTTCGCAACTTTATTTCGATAGGTTGAGGTGGAGTGTTTTGGTTTCCGGCGAAGGTCCTTTCAGAACCCAAAGTGACGGATGCTGCGCCATGCTCAAGTAGACATCAAAACGCCAAGAAAGAAATTCATCAGGCAACTAATGACGATTATAGGAACAGCACCTTCCGTCCCGAAGGACTATTTAGAATACCCACCAAAGTAATTCATAAGTTTTGGCCGATGTGCGGCAAACAGCTCTTTCGTCTGTTCCGACACGGCCCCGTAGATTATAACATCGGTTATTCTGGTTGAGACAGTAAAATCAGAATCCGCGTATTCATCTGTAATCGCAAGTTCTATTAGTGCTTTCTCGTCTTCATATTGCTCGAGGATCATCAACGACTTGCCATCGTTTCCTTTGCACCAAAAATGAGACTTGGTCCCTGATTTTGAGTGTGCATTTTTTACGATGTTCTCCATTGCCGCGATACACTTTTCCTCATCTCGTATTTTTGCGCTGGTGGCGACGATAATTCTCTTTCGCTCATGCGATTTGATCCCGGTTTTTTCGGTTTTCGCGCCGCCTCTGGAAAAGCCTCCATAATAGTTCATCTGCAGAGGTCTGAAGACTGCAAACATCAGTTTATTGCTAATGGTACATTGCCATAAAGCGCAATATTGATATCTGTTATTGACTGACAGAAAGAGACCCTAGCAAGTGTAAATCGCCTGATCGCTTGGCTTAGTGCTTTTTTATTTTCATACTGCTCAAGCACGAACAAAGACTTTCCATCATTTCTTTGAAACCAAAAATGAGAGTTCACACCGAATGCAGCGTGTGCGTCGTTCACAATAGTCTCCATTGCCACTCTGCATTGCTCTTAATTTTTGAACGTTGCATTTAGCGTTACGAAGATTTTGTTATTTTCGCTGATCGTGGTCATACTAAGCAAAATCCTGTTTTTCTATTTTCGCAATAATCGTCAGTTTTTCCGGACAAAGACGCCAAAGGCGCAATCGAAATGTTCCTGAAGTTTAGCAAAGGAACGAGCCAGTAGTCCGCATTGCAGACTTTCGCAGCTAATTGGATAATCGCGGAAAAGAAGATCGCCCCACAATTTCAACCGAACTGCGGGGCGATAGTTTTTACGACTTCGTCGCTTCGATCTTATCTTGCGTGTTGGTGTCGAAATCTGCGGCAGAGTGGCGTTCGCGCAGTTGGCCTTCCAGCGGGCCGAAGGCTTTGTTCACCATGGCGCCGCGTTTGTAGGCGGTGCGCTGGCTGACCTGCTTGTTCCAGCGGATCACGTTTTCATATTCATGCACGGACAGGAACTCACCGGCGCTATAGGCTTCGCCTTTGACCATACGGCCGTACCACGGGGCGGTGGCCATGTCGGCTATCGTGTAGGTATCACCCGCAAGGTATTCATTGTCGGCGAGGTGTTTGTTCAACACGTCCAATTGGCGCTTGGCCTCCATTGCGAAACGGTTGATGGGGTATTCGAACTTTTCAGGTGCGTAGGCGTAGAAGTGGCCAAAGCCGCCACCCAGATACGGCGCGGAGCCTTGCAGCCAGAACAGCCAGTTCAATGTCTCGGTGCGCGCGAGGCCGGATGCAGGCAGGAAGGCGTCGAATTTCTCGGCCAGATACATCAGAATTGCGCCGGATTCAAACACGCGGCTGCCTGTGTCGTGGTCACGTAGGGCAGGGATCTTGGAATTGGGGTTTATGTCGACAAAGCCCGACCCAAACTGGTTGCCTTCCATGATGTTGATCAGCCATGCGTCGTATTCGGCGGCGTGGCCTGCGGCGAGCAATTCCTCTAGCATGACGGTCACTTTGACGCCATTGGGTGTAGCAAGCGAATAAAGCTGGAGCGGGTGTTCGCCTACTGGCAGGTCCTTATCGTGGGTGGCACCAGCGATGGGGCGGTTCAGCTTGGCCCATTCGCCGCCATTCTCAGCGTCCCATGTCCAGATTTTCTGGGGGGTGTAGGTGTCGGCCATGGGGGTGTTCCTTTTGTGAGTTACAATAGCCCACCTAATGGGCCAAACGGGGAATTCAACATCGCTTAGCTGCCGGTGCCTTGCAAAACGCCGTGTTCCATCGCGTAACGGGTCAATCCGGCGGTTGATGTGATGTCGAGCTTGCGTTTGATATTCTTGCGGTGGGTTTCCACAGTCCGGACAGAGATATCGAGGTCCAACGCCACCTCTTTGTTCGACTTGCCCATCGCCAGTTCCAGCAGCACCGTTTGTTCGCGCCCCGTCAATGTTTCGCGCCCGTCAGAGATATTAGGCTCCAACGCTTCGGCAGCACCGGTACACAGGTAGGTCTTGCCCTGCATGACTGTATCAATTGCTGTGCGAATTTCATCCGTTGGCACGTCCTTGAGGACATAGCCCTTAGCGCCGTGGCGCATTGCAGTCGCGATGTACTCGGGGCTGTCGTGCATGGATAGGATCAAGATCCGCGTATCAGGGCGGCGTTCCAGCATCATTTCGGTCGCGGCCAGGCCTGAAACGCCGGGCATGTTCAAATCCATCAAGACTACGTCGGGGGCAAGCGTGGTCAGTTGATCAACCGCTGACTGGCCATCGCCCAATGTGCCGACAACTTCGATATCGTTATATGTCTCTAGGATGGATTGGATACCTTCGGCGACCATCGGGTGGTCATCGACGATCAGGGTACGGATGGTCATATGACAAGTGCCTTTTGTTTTTGTGGGCCGAGCATGTGGGTAAGGGGGACAGTCGCCTCGACGGTTGTGCCTTGGCCACGGTCGGATGTGATGCGCATGGTGCCGCCAAGCTGTTCGATCCGTTCTTGCATATTGCGTAGACCAAGACCGCGCGTACTACGGGTACTGCGGAAACCTTGGCCATTGTCGGTAATTCGCAAGACCGCACCATTGCGCTGCCCCTTAAGGCTGGCATCGACGGTTGTGGCCTCTGCATGGCGTTCGATATTTGTGAGCGCCTCTTGGGCGATACGGTAGAGCGCGATACGTGCCTCTTCATCAAGCCGGTTGCGGAACACGACAGTCTCGAAGGTCACGGCAATGCCGGTGCGGGTGGCGAAATTATCCGTCAGGGATTTCAGCGCAGGCCCAAGGCCCAGATCATCCAACACGCCAGGGCGCAGATCGCGGGAAATGCGCCGCACCTCTGATATGGCGCCACCCAACCCGTCGATCCCCTTGCCAAGGCTATCAGCGGCGCGCGCGTCCCCCATGCCAACACGCCGCCGTGAGAGTTCCAGCGCGTAGCGCACACCGACAAGCATCTGGCTGATACCGTCGTGCAGTTCACGGGCCACGCGCCCGCGCTCTTCCTCTTGGGTGTCGATGATACGTTGGGTCAGATCCTTAAGCTTGGCATCGGCAAGGCGGCGTTCGCGCAGGTTGATCACCATCCCCGACAAGAACACACCAATAAGCGCGGCAATCGCAATGCCCACGATGTAGTATGACGTCTGCCTGATCCGCGCCTCCACATCGGCGCGCGCATTGGCGACTGTTTGCAACACATCCCCGATAAAGATGCCCGTGCCCATGGCCCATCGCCAGTCTTGTAGCCCGTTCACATAGACGATCATGCGTTCCGTCGCGCCATCAGACGGTTTGGGCCAATCAAAGCTGTGATAGCCGCCGCCTTCACGTGCGATGCGGATCAACTCATCTGTAATCGCAACCCCGTTGATATCGGTCAGCCCCGACCAGTTTTCCCCGATCAGGAACGTCTGGCGTGGGGCTACAAGGTTATTGCCGTCGTAATCAAACACAAAGAAATAGCCGTCTTGCCCGTAGAGCATCGCAGACAGGTCTTGGGTGACCTTAAGCTTGGCTGCCTCATCATCGGGGGCGGCCAGCCCGTAGGTGTTTACAATCGCCGTGCGCGCAATCGACAGATAGTTTTTCAGCTCGTCGCGTTTGGCTTGGATCAACTGCCCTTCTAGCCCTTGGATCTCGCGCTCGGCCAAGGCACGCGACTGGTTTGTCACCACAAGCGAGATTAGCGTCACCGCCAGCACAAGGGGCAGGGATGCCACAAGGAATACCTTTTGGCCGTAACTGAATGCAAAGAGGTCGCGCAGGCGCTGGGCTAGGGTCGACATGGGACAAATCGTTAGGTCAGAATCGCCCCTGCCGTAAACCGCCTATGCCCGTCACGCTGGCCGTTAACGCACAACAGTGGCCCATAAAACAACGCGGAATGTAAAATTTGCCACTGATCTACGCAGTACTACGTATTTGCATTGGAAATATCTGCCGCTAGGCTGTGTTTACCAAAAACGATCTGGCCGCACGGGGGAGGAGCCTTGTTCGGCCAACAAATACCATTGGGAGGAAACTAAATGGATCGTCGTTCTTTTCTGAAAAATTCCGCGCTGGGCGGCAGTGCTGCTGCCGCAACGGCGCTGGCTGCACCTGCATACGCACAGGGTAAGCGCACACTGACATTGGTCACCACATGGGGTCGTGGCCTTGCGGGTGTTCACGATGCCGCACAGCGTGCTGCTGACACAATCACAGCCATGTCTGACGGCAGCCTGACAATCGACCTGAAAGCCGCTGGCGAACTGGTTGGCGCGTTCGAAGTCTTCGACGCTGTCACATCCGGTCAGGCCGACATGTATCATGGTGCTGACTATTATTTCGTCAACCAGCACCCAGGTTATGCGTTCTTCACATCCGTGCCATTCGGCATGACACCACAGGAAATCTCCAACTGGTATTATAATGGCGAAGGCCAAGCATACCACGACGAGTTGGGCGAAATCTTTGGCCTGAAATCCTTCCTCGCGGGTAACACTGGCCCACAGGCTGGTGGCTGGTTCTCCAAGGAGATCGCAGGTCCAGAAGATTTCCAAGGTCTCAAGTTCCGTATGCCGGGTCTTGGTGGTCAGGCGCTGGGCAAAATGGGTGCATCCATCCAGAACCTTCCAGGTGCAGAAGTGTATCAGGCGCTGGCGTCCGGCGCGATCGACGGCACAGAGTGGATCGGCCCATGGGCAGACGAAAAGGCTGGTTTCCAGGAAATCACCAAGTTCTACTACACAGCCGGTATGCACGAGCCGGGTGCGGCGCTGTCGCTGGCAACCAACCTTGATGTCTTTAACGAGCTGTCCCCAGCCCACCAGAAGATCATTGAAACAGCCGCAGGCGAAGCACACCAGTGGAACCTTGCACAGTTCATGAACAACAACGGCGCGGCGCTTCAGCGTTTGCAGGCCGGTGGTGTAAAAGTTCTGGAATTCCCAGACAGCGTTTGGGATGCAATGGGCACAGCAGCCACTGAAACAATGGACCAGTATGCTGGCGATGACCTGTATGACCGTCTGCGCGCATCATACAACGCATCCATGGCGGCATCTTCCGGCTGGATCCAGCGTTCCGAAGGCGCATACCGCGCCCAGCGTGACCGCGTTATGGGCTAAGGCCCAATCGGGCAGGGCGGCGCATTATGTGCCGCCCCGCCCAACCTTGCGACCCTGATATAACAGGGCGTTACGAACAACAGACGGACATGGGGGGTGACCAATGGGTTTGGTCGAAAGTTGGGGCGGCAACGCTTTTGGATGGTTTTTCGCACATCTGATCGAGGCCCCGTTTAATCTGGTAACTGCGTTGATGAACACGTCCCTTTGGTTGGCGTGGGTTCCGCATATCCAACTGTCCGGCAAGATTACCGACCAAGCGGCAGCCGAAAGCCTGATCCGCTTCATCTACTACGGCGCCTCATGGGAGCTGTTTTTCGTGTTCTTCTTCGTCTATTTGGTCGTCACGATCATCGGGTTGATCCGCAACAGCTTTATGTGGCGTTGTGTGCGCGTCCTCGAGGGGATCGGAAATACCATTGGCCGGTTCGCGGCGTGGTTCGGCCTTTTGATGGTGCTGCAACAAATCCTGATCATTTTTATGCAGCGTATCTTTGCCGTGTCCGAGATATCATTGGGGCTTGGCATGGCCATGACCCACGACGTTAGCTGGTGGGCCGAAGAACTTAAGCTTTTCAACGCGCTAATCGTCTGTCTTTGTGTGTCCTATACGTTTGTGCAGGGTGGCCACGTGCGTGTCGATCTAGTCTATTCGGTCGTCAGCTTCCGCGCCAAGCGGATCATCGACATGTTCGGTTCCATAATCTTTATGATCCCCGCCGCATTGCTAACCTTCTTTTACGGTTGGTTTTTCCTGTGGCGGACGCTGGTCACGCCCAAGCTGTCGGCGTCCGACACGCTCAAGGATTTGGACAAACTGCTGCCCAAGGCCCGTGCGCTCCGCTGGAACGTCGAAACAATCGGGTTCAGCCCCAACGGTTTCAACGCCTATTTCCTGTTCAAGGTGCTGCTGGTGACATTCACTATTCTGGTCCTGCTACAGGCGATTGCGTTCTTGTACCGGTCCTACCTTGAAATGCGCGAAGGGCCGATGTCCGAAGGGCGTTACCTCGACAAAGACAGCCTTGGCGATCCGACCGCCGAACGCGTCGCAGAAATACACTAAGAATAGGCGGATATAGATATGCTTTTCGGATTAGATGGCGTCGAAGTTGGCCTGATCATTGTGTTCCTGACCCTGTTCGCAGGTATTTTGTCAGGCTTCCCCGTCGCTTTTGCGATCTCTGGCTCTGCGGTGATTTCTTTTGCAGTCATCGCGGCCATGGACGGGGGCGGGTTGCTGACCCACTTTGCCGTGGATACCGGCACAGCGGAATACGCGGCGTTGATTGCAGAAGGGGTCCGACCGGATTCCATCTCGGTCTTCCGCTACCCTGACTTGCCGCGTTACGCTACGGAACTGTTCCCGCAAGGCTGGGAAAAGGCGCTGGACCGCAACGTCGGCTTCCTTGTGAACCGGATGAACGAACGCGTGTTGGCGGGGCAGTCGATTGAAACGCTGCTGGCCGTGCTGATGTTCGTCATGATGGGCATCGTCCTTGAACGGTCCCGCATCGCGGATGAACTGCTTACAACAATGGCCAAAGTGTTCGGGCCTTTGCCCGGCGGTCTGGCCGTGTCCATCGTGATCGTGGGTGCGTTTCTGGCGGCGTCCACTGGGATTGTTGGTGCAACTGTTGTGACCATGGGCCTGTTGGCGCTGCCGACAATGTTGAAAAATGGCTATTCGCCGTCGCTATCGACAGGCGTGATCGCGGCTTCGGGCACCTTGGGGCAGATCATTCCGCCGTCGATCGTAATCGTTCTGCTTGGCACATTGGCGGGGGATTTGTATTCCGCCGCGCAAGAGGACCGCGCGCAGTTAGTTGGTTGTTCTGATGCGCTGACGTATTTGGGCAAACCGGCGGTTGTATCGGTCGGGACATTGTTCCAAGCCGCCTTGCTGCCCGGTATTTTGCTGGCGTTCCTTTATGCGGCCTACGCATTCGGCTTTGCCCTGTTGAACCCGTCTAAGGCACCTGCGGTGCAAATGGGCGGCAGCAAATCGGGTGAGGTGATCACACGCAACGACGCGCTGTTCTGGTTTCTTGCCGCCCCTGTGGGCCTGATCGCCCTCACAATCGTGCTGTGGCAGGTGGGCATCGTCGGTAGCCAATCGGTCATCGTCGACAGCTTTACCGATGCGGGCCAGACGGCCAGCTTGCGCACCAACGTCAGCGACGTCTGTGCCATCGCCATGCAGGAATTGCACGGCGCTGAGGCATGGGGCACCGCATTGGCCGAACAGGCCGCCATCAACGAGGCAGGCGGCGTCGCAGAGGCCCGCCAGCTGGGCGAAGATGAACGCGCGGCACTTGTGCTGGCAAAAATCGCGAATGCGCCGCTGTTAGGGACCGGTTTGTCCATCCTTGCGTTGCTGATGGGTATGACCCTTGTGATTGCACGTGGGGTTGCCCCCAGCGCCGACAACGCGCCGCTGCTGATTGGCGCGTTTGGCGTGGTTCTGATGCTGGTGGTGGATGCGGTCCTTGTGTCGCCTGTCGCCACACCGGGCACGACGCTTTTGTTGATTGCGATCCCGCTGTACATCGCGTCCATCGGGCTGCGCGCCGCGGTCAAGATGCTGGCCAAGAACGAAATCTTGCGCGTGGTATTCCCACCGCTGGTTTTGATCATCGCTGTTCTGGGGTCAATCATGGGCGGGATTACAAACCCGACCCCTGCGGCGGCCTTGGGCGCTGGTGGTGCGATCCTGCTGGCGACCTATCGCAAGCTACAGGATGAGCGTCGCTCTGGTCGCGGGGTTCTGTGGACGGCGGCGGCCATTGCGATCATGCTGATTGTTGGGGTCAACTTTGACATGCGCATGGGGCAAGAGGTTGTGCTTTTGGAAAATCGGATCGCGTTTATCGTGGCCTTCGGTGCCTTCTTGTTCGCGATGGGTGGCCTGCTGTGGTCATGCTGGGTGCTGTTTGCGGGCGGCGTGCTATCGCCCGTGGTGCGTGAAACGGCCAAGGTCACGTCGATGGTGTTCACCATTCTGATCGGGTCGCAATTGCTGAACCTTGTGCTAATCTCGTTCGGGGGGGAGCATTACATCCAGCAATTCCTGCGGTCATTCGACAACGAATGGCAGGTTTTCTTGTTGGTCATGCTGGTGCTTTTCGTGCTTGGCTTTGTGCTCGATTTCCTTGAAATCATTTACATCGTAATCCCGATTGTGGGGCCAGTCATTTATGGCGGCACGTTTGATCCCAAATGGGTGACGATCATGATCGCGGTGAACCTGCAAACATCGTTCCTGACGCCGCCCTTCGGCTTTGCGTTGTTCTATCTGCGCGGGGTTGCGCCCAAGTCGATCACGACGGGCCAGATCTATCGCGGTGTGTTGCCGTTCATTGGCATTCAGGTGGCGGGTCTATTGCTGCTAGCGCTTGTGCCGGGGTTTGTGACCATTGTGCCGAACCTGTTGAACTAAGCGAACGGACGATCAAAACGAAAAAGGCCGCCGCGTGTCATACGCGGCGGCCTTTTTCATGTGCGTTACAATGTTATGGCTGGGCGAGGTCGGGGAGGCTTATCTTTGACACCTGCTCTGCAATCGAGTCTGTTGATAGGGGGTGCAGGGCGGCGTCATAGTCGCCGTCTTCGCGCAAGTGCGCCCATGCACCGTCGCTGTAAATTTCGACACCGGCGAACCGCGACTTATAATCCATCTTGGGGCTGCCGGGGACCCAATAGCCCAGATAGACAAACGGCAAACCCAGATCGCGCGCGATTTCAATATGGTCGAGGATGATATGCGTGCCTGGGCTGTCGCGTTCCATCGTCGGATGGAAGAACGAATACACCATTGACAGCCCATCCTCGAGGATATCAGTCAGGCAAACGGCCTGAAGTTCCTGCGCGGTCTTGGCGGATGTATATTCGATCAGGCGGGTGCGCACGGGGGTCTCTTCGACCATGGCGGCAAATTCGAACATGTCCATATCCGCCATGCCACCGGTCGCGTGGCGGTGATCCAGATAGTCGCGGAACAGATTGTACTGTTCTTCTGTGGCCCAAGGGGACCGCGCACGACGGCTGAGATGCGCATTGCGTTTGATCACGCGGCGCTGGCTTTTGGTAGGGATAAAGTCGGCCACGCGAATGCGGGCTGATATGCAGGCCGAACATTCGGCACAAGACGGGCGGTAGAGCACATTTTGCGACCGACGAAACCCTTGCTTGGACAACGCATCATTCAACAGGCCCGCGCCTTCGCCTTGCAGGGCTGTGAACAGCTTACGTTCCATCCTGCCCTCAAGATAAGGGCAGGGCTGGGGGGCCGTCACATAGAACTGTGGCGCAAGTGGAAGCGAATGGCGCATGGAGTACTCGGGTTAAAAGTGTTCACGAAGCCTAGACCAAGGCCCCGTAAACACAAGCCCCCCATTTGTAGCGGGTCAAACCGCCGGACGGTTAAGCGCTGTTGTGCCCAGCAAGATGTCTGGCAGACCCTGTTTGCGGTCGCTCAGGCACATGGCAATGGCGGATACCAGTTGAAGCGGGGCAAAGATGACGCAGACTGTGTACGCGGCGGTGTGTTTCAGCGCCATTTTGGATTGATACCGCATGCCGTCGCCATCGCGCAGCTCAATCCCTATCATGCGCATACCCCAAGTCGATGATCGCCCCGCAATGGTGAACCAGCGGTAAAAGAAGCCGACGACAAGCATCAGGAACGGAAAGACAAACACGCCAAGGAACAGCGTAAACGGAAGGATCAGGGCGCACATCACGATGATAACAACAGTATCAATCACTCAAGCCAAAAGGCGCTTGATCAAAACACCATCGTAGAACGCTGGTTTCGTCGCAGGGCCAGGCAGGCCAAGGTACATCGGTTGGGCAGTCATCGGATCACTTTCGGTTGTCGTTTGTGGAATGGTGACCCTGACGGATCAGGGTTACCGGCCTTGGGGAGAGGAGGAGGTTAGGCCGGTTCGTCTGCCGCGTCGTCAGATGGTTCTGTGCCATTGTTTGCACGATCATCCATGAACTGATCAAACTCTGCCTTGTCTTTGGCATCGCGCAGACGTTCAAGGAAGGATTCAAAGTTGTTCTGCTCCTCCTCAAGGCGGCGCAATGTGTCGGCCTTATAGGCATCAAATGCGGTGTTGCCGGAGGATGCCATCATAGCGTGGCGATGGCTGCGACGGGGGCTGCAAGAATGGGATTTGCTAAACATACGTTTGCTCCAGATCATATAGGCAAGAAGGGCAAGGCCAACGGGCCAGACAAAGATGAACCCCAGCACTATGGCGGCAATCCATGCGCCTTTACCGCGCTCATCCAGCCAGTTTTCTGTACGAGCGAAAAAGCCGGGACGTGGCGTGGTCAGGCTGATCGGGGCTGTTGATGTTGCGGTTGCGATGTTCATTGTCGTTGCTCCTAGCTTGGTTTGGCTCATGTGAATTCTTTTCACATTACCGATATCGGAGGTCCGCCAGTGTATTGCAAGGATGAATGTGAATGTTTTTTACATTTACTTTTTTAAAGAAGCAAAATCAGATATTTGGCTGTTTGAGATTTCTACCAGCTTATTGGGGCTAATGCCGAAAATATGCCGTGGGGTGCCTGCGGCGCCATAGATTTTCGGGAAATCCATCAACCGATGGTCCATAAATGTGCGCACAGGGGACAGGTGCCCGATGGGGGCCACCCCGCCGATGGCAAATCCTGTGTGGGACCGCACGGCCTGTGCGTCGGCTCTGTCCAATGGCTCACCTGCAAGGGCCGCGGCGCGGGTCATATTAACCTGATTGCCGCCCGCCGTGATGAACAAATAGATCGCGCCTGTGTCTGCCCCCGCCACAATGATCGACTTGGCAATCTGATCAAGCGCGCAATCTGCGGCATCAGCGGCTTGCTGGGCTGTGCGCGTCTCTGAGGACATCTCTAGCACCTCGGTGGCGACCCCGGCTCCGGTCAGCGCGGCTTGCACACGTTTCAGGCTTTTGCTCATGGTGGGTGTTCCTTATTGCATTTGTGACAATATCCATGTCTGCCCCGTTGACCAGCCCAGATAGGCTGCACACTATGCACTATGACATTCGCCCAACGCCTGACCCGTACCATTTTTCCGTATGACCCCGACATGGGGGCAGAGGCGGCCGCCTTGGACGGTTTAGATCCTGTTCTGGTGCCCTTGTTCACTGGTGCTGCCGGATGCAGCCCCTATTTGCGGGGCCTGATGCGCAAAGAAGCGACATGGATCGTGCCCGCGATGGATGACCCAGAGGCGGCGCTTGCGATGCTGTTGGATGATCTAGGATCAGTCACGCTGGACGCATTGCCCGATGCATTGCGCCAAGCCAAGCGGCGTGTGGCGTTGCTCGCAGGGCTGGCCGATTTAGGTGGAGTCTGGCCGCTGGAAGCCGTGACTGGCGCGCTGACCGACTTTGCCGACCGCGCCGTTGATGTGGCGATCAAGGCGCTTGTCGCGGCGGAAATTAAACGTGGCAAATTACCGGGTATGACCGCCGTTGATGTCGCCGATGCGGGCGGTATGATCGTGCTGGCCATGGGCAAAATGGGCGCGGGGGAGCTGAATTATTCCTCTGACATTGATCTGATCTGCCTGTTTGATGAAACGCGGTTTGACCCCGACGACTATCACGACGCCCGTGCCGCGTTCATCCGCGTGACACGCAAAATGACCGCCATATTGGCCGAAGTGACCGCAGAAGGGTACGTATTCCGCACCGATCTGCGGCTGCGGCCCGATGCGTCGTCCACGCCCGTCTGTATCAGCACCGAAGTGGCTGAGCGGTATTACGAAAGTCTGGGGCGCACATGGGAACGGGCGGCATTTATCAAGGCGCGCGCCTGTGCCGGTGATATTGCAGCGGGGACGCGGTTCTTGCGCACGCTGCGCCCGTTTGTTTGGCGCAAACATCTGGATTTTGCGGCCATTCAGGACGCCCATGATATGCGATTGCGGATCCGCGATCATAAGGGGTTGGGCGGCAAGATGACGCTGGAAAACCATAATATGAAGCTGGGCCGCGGCGGTATCCGCGAGATTGAGTTTTTCACCCAAACCCGCCAATTAATCGCCGGTGGACGCGACGAAACATTGCGCGAACGCACCACAAAAGGCGGGCTCGCGGCCATTGCTGCAGCGGATTGGATCCCTGAAGATACCAGTGCAAAGCTTTATGACCATTATGTTTTCCACCGAGAAGTGGAGCATCGCCTACAAATGGTGAACGATGCCCAGACCCATAGCCTGCCGAAATCGCCAGAAGGGTTTGCGCGGTTGGCTGCGATGATGGGAATGGATACCAATGCCTTGCGCACCGCGCTTCGCGACCGGCTAGAGGATGTGCACACCACCACCGAAGGCTTTTTTGCCCCTGATGCGCCCAAAGCTGTGGATGCAAGCTGGGGCACGAATATTACCGCCCGTTGGCAAACCTATCCCGCGCTACGATCCGATCGTGCAGAGGAAATTTTTCGGCGTATCTTGCCTGAAATCCTGACGCGGTTGCAGGCGGCCGCAAAACCCGATGAGGCTTTGCTGCAATTCGACGGGTTCTTGGGTGGCTTGCCCGCTGGTGTGCAACTGTTTGCACTGTTCGAGGCTAATCCGCAGCTGACGCAATTGATTGTCGATATCGCCGCCACTTCGCCCGCGCTGTCCGTGTATCTGTCGCGTAACGCCGGGGTTCTGGATGCGGTGCTCGGTGGTGCATTTTTCGATGATTGGCCGGCGACGGCAGCACTGACAGCCGATTTGGGAGGGGTGTTGGGGGCAGCGTCTGATTATGAGGCGCAGCTGCTCGCCGCGCGTGTCTGGGGCAAGGAATGGCATTTCCGGATCGGCGTGCACTATTTGCGCGGGCTGATTGATGCCGATACCGCAGGGCGGCAATATGCCGATCTGGCCAGCGCGGTTCTGGCCGCGATGTGGCCAGTTGTTGTGGCGGAATTTGCGTGCAAGCACGGGGATCAACCGGGGCGTGGGGCCACGATCCTTGGTATGGGCAGCCTTGGCGCGGGACGATTGAATGCGGTGTCTGATCTTGATCTGATCGTGATTTACGATGCCCAAGGCGTTGATGCATCGGACGGGCCGCGCCCCTTGTCGACGCGGCCCTATTTTGCGCGCCTGACCCAAGCGCTTGTCACAGCATTAACCGCCCCCATGGCCGAAGGGCGGCTGTATGAGGTTGATATGCGTTTGCGTCCCTCAGGGCGGGCAGGGCCGGTTGCCACGTCGCTTGAGGCGTTCGAAACCTATCAAATGCATGAGGCCTGGACATGGGAGCATCTGGCGCTGACCCGTGCGCGGCCCATTGCAGGCGATGTCACGCTGATCGCGCAGATCGAACAGTTCCGTCGAACGCTGTTGATCCAAAAGCAGACGGCCCCAAATTTGCGATCTGATCTGGCGGAAATGCGGGCCAAGATTGCGCAGGCGAAATCGCCCGATGGTCCTTGGGATGCCAAGATCGGGGCGGGCCGTTTGCAAGACGCAGAGCTGATTTGTCAGGCCGCAGCCCTGCGATCAGGCAGCCCCGCACGCGAGACAGCCGATCAATTGGCCGCCGGTGTCGCGCACGGGTGGTTGAATGCCGCAGACGCAAGCGCAGTCGCGGACGCCGCAGGGCTTTTCTGGCGCTTGCAAGCCGTGTCGCGATTGTTGACAGGTGGTCCGCTTGATCCCGATGCGTTGGGGCAGGGTGGGCGGGATCTTGTCCTGCGCGAGGCGGGGTTTGCAACATTGGATGATTTGGCCGCTGCCATCGAAACAGTGGCCCAAAGGGCGGATGCGGTGATCACCGCGCGCCTTGCACAAGAAGGATTGCGTGATGCCGCGAACTGACGACCCCAACGACCCGCGCGGGTTGATCCAAGAGGCGTTTCGCATCGACGGCATTGATCTGGGACAATGCCGAACGGTGTTTCTGGATTGGGCCTTGGGGCATGGCGGCGATCCGCGTCCAGCGATCATGGAATTGTTGGCCGCGTATGCAGATCAGCCCGCCGATCATCCGATGACCATCACATTGCGCGAGGCATTGGATGCGCAGCCCACTGCCCGTAGGCGGGGTGGGCGGGCCGCGCGTGTGGTTGACTAGCGCGGGAGGGCTGCGGCCTCTGCAGCCAATGCGGTGATCCCGTCCCAATCACCTGCGATGACCTTGTCCTTGGGTGCGACCCAAGACCCACCAACGCAAAGCGTGTTGGACAACGACAGGTAATCATTGGCGTTCTTCAGGCTCACGCCGCCTGTCGGGCAAAAGCTGACTTGCGGAATAGGCGCGCCGATTGCCTTGAGCGCGGGCGCGCCGCCGTTTGCGGCGGCGGGAAAAAATTTTTGCACGGTGTAGCCGCGTTCAAGCAGGCGCATCGCCTCTGATGCGGTGGCGGTGCCGGGCAGCAGGGGTAGATCATTGGCCTCGCACGCATCAAGGATCAGATCGGTCGCACCGGGGGATACGCCGAATGTGGCGCCCGCCGCCCTGGCCATTTCCACGTCTTTGGGTGTCAGCAGCGTGCCCGCGCCGACAATGCCACCAGCAACGCTAGCCATCTCGCGGATCACCTCGAGGGCAGCATCCGTGCGCAACGTTACCTCAAGCACAGGCAAACCGCCTGCGACAAGGGCTGTGGCCAAAGGCACGGCATGGGCCGCGTCATCAACGACCAGTACGGGGATGACAGGGGCCATCAGGCACAGGTCGCGTGATTTCTGGGATGCAGTTTCGGGTGTCATAGTTTCAGTCCTTAAACGATTTTATGCCTCCGGCAGGCATATTTATGCTCGGAAGAATGGGTTAGATACAGGTGCCTGCGCCATCGGCGGCTTGGCCGACATTCTGGCGGAAGACGTCGAACAATTCACGCCCAACTCCGTTGCCGTTCCCGGTCAGGTCGGCGACAGCAGGGGTGCGGGCAGCAAGGTCGACGTCAATCAAGTCAATTGTACCTGCCGTTGCGTCCAGCCGGATGATGTCGCCATCTTGGATCAAGGCAAGCGGTCCGCCATCGGCGGCCTCTGGGCAGACGTGGATCGCGGATGGCACCTTGCCGGATGCGCCCGACATACGCCCGTCGGTGACCAGCGCCACCTTTAGCCCGCGGTCCTGCATCACGGCCAAGGTTGGTGTCAGGCTGTGGAGTTCGGGCATGCCGTTGGATTTCGGCCCTTGGAAGCGCACGACAACAACGGTGTCTGTCGTCAGCTCGCCCGCTTGGAACGCAGCCTTGACCGCGTGCTGGGTGTGGAACACGCGGGCGGGTGCCTCAATTATATGGCGTTCCTCGGCCACGGCAGAGGTTTTGATCACGCCGCGCCCAAGGTTGCCGGACAGTTGGGTCAGGCCACCGTGCGGATTGAACGGATTGGATGCGGGACGCAGGATTTTCTCGTTCAACGACACCTTAGTGCCGGGAACCCAGATCGCGGTGTTGACTTGCAGCTGCGGCTCTTGGGTGTAGTCGCGCAAACCTTGTCCCACGATCGTGTGGGTGTCGTCATGCAGCAGCCCCGCGTCAAGCAATTCGCCGATCAGGAAGCCAAGGCCACCGGCCGCGTGAAAATGGTTCACATCAGCAAGGCCATTTGGATAAACTTTGGCCATCAACGGTACGACCTGCGACAGGTCCGAAAAATCCTCAAGATCAAGGATCACACCGGCGGCACGGGCCATTGCGGGCAAGTGCAGCACAAGATTCGTGGACCCCCCCGTGGCCATCAGCCCGACAAGGCCGTTCACGAATGCCTTTTCATCCAGAATTTGGCTGACAGGGCGATATGTATCGCCAAGTGCACTATTGCCGAGGGCGGTTTTGGTGCCAGCGACGGTCAACGCCTGCCGCAGACCTTCACCAGGGTTTACAAATGACGCGCCGGGCAGGTGCAGCCCCATGAATTCCATCAACATTTGGTTGGTGTTGGCGGTGCCATAGAATGTGCAGGTGCCTGCGCCATGATAGCTTGCCATTTCGGCAGCCATCAATGCGTCGCGCCCAACTTCGCCCGTCGCGAATTGCTGACGCACCTTGGCTTTTTGATCATTTGGCAGACCGGATGTCATTGGACCGGCAGGGATAAACACGCCGGGGATATAGCCGAAGGTCGCCGCTGCGATGATCAAACCGGGCACGATTTTATCGCAGACCCCAAGATAGATCGCGCTGTCAAAGACGTTGTGGGACAGGCCGATACCAGCCGCCATGGCGATCACATCGCGCGAAAATAGCGACAATTCCATGCCCGTCTGCCCTTGGGTGACGCCGTCACACATGGCGGGCACGCCGCCCGCAACTTGCGCCGTGCCACCGTTTTCGCGGGCGGTCTGGCGGATTAGATTGGGGTAATGCTCAAACGGTTGGTGGGCGGACAACATGTCATTATAGGCGGTGATGATGCCGATATTGGGGGCCTGCGCGGCGGCAAGCGCGCCCTTATCGTCCCCCATGGGGGCGTAGGCGTGGGCTTGGTTGCCGCATGTCAGATGGGCGCGCCGCGGGCCTTCTTCGGCGGCGGCAGCCATCCGATCCAGATACGTGCCACGGGCCTGTTCAGAACGCGCCCGAATGCGGTCTGTCACAATTTGAATGGTTTTATTGAGTGCCACTGTTGCCTCCGATTTTCGCTTGTATGCGATCTAGCACGAATGGTTAGCGCTAACAATTCAGAACTGAGTCTTTTTGATAACGGTTTGGCCCACAATCGTCGGGTTTCACGAATTGACCCTGCAATTGCCTCATTTGAACACATTTCTGCCCCAGTTGCTTGGTTAACCAATGTTTAACCCGCAAAAGGTGATTTGGGAAAGATAAGGGCGAAGGCCCAGAGGTGATGAAATGAAAATGTTGAAAGTATTAACGGTTTCGGTTCTTGGTTTGGGTGTCGCTGGCTGCGCAAGTGTTGACACGGTATCGCGCAACGCGCCGATTGACGTGCCTGCATTCGGTGTCGAGACACGCGAGATTGCGCGGTCCTATCAGATCGAAGACATGAAATTCTCGGCCTCTGACGAGCTGACGGTTTCTGAAGCGAATTCTTATTACCCGAATGCTGATGTCGTTTGGCGCGGCGATCCCGTAGGGGACCGTGTCGAACAGGTTGCGGCCATGTTCCAGACCGCGACGACCCGTAATCAGGACCGGCTGACAGGCGACATTCCTGTTGTTGTCGATTTTCAGCTGGTGCGTTTCCACGGCGTGACAGAGCGGACCCGCTTTTCTGTCGGGGGGGTGTATAACATCGTCTTTAACATGTCTGTGCGTAATGCGGTGATTGGTGAGATCATTGAAGAACCACGCCTGATCGAGGCGGACCTGTCTGCACCGGGTGGTATTGCTGCCCTGATGCAGGAACAGCTTGGCCAGACGGAAAAGGTGCGCGTTACTGATTTCCTGACCCAAGTGTTCAAGGATGAATTGACCGGATCCTTTGTGATCTAAGACTTTTAAATCAAATGGTTTGCGACTAAGAGGGCTGGTATGAACCAGCCCTCTTTTTCCGTTGTTCGCCTAAATCCCAAAGGTGATGCCCGTGCCATCCGTCACGGTTTCCCTTGGGTTTATGCCAACGAAGTCGTCACTGACCGCCGCACAAAGGCGATCACTGCCGGAACCATCGCCATTCTGGAAGACTCAGACCGCCGCCCCATGGGGCTGGTGGCTGTGAACCCAGCAAGCAAGATTTTCTGCCGTATGCTGGAACGTGATGTGGATACCCCCATCGATCAGGCGTGGTTTGAGGCGAAATTCGCCCGTGCCTTGGCGCACCGCGCCCGCCTGTATCCTGATCCGTTCTACCGGCTAATCCATGCAGAGGCCGACGGTCTGCCCGGTGTTGTCGTTGACCGGTTCGGCGATGTGGCTGTTGTGCAGCCGAATGCGGCCTATGCGGATGCGATGATCGACATACTTGTCGATGCGTTGATGGCGGTCACTGGCGTCACAACCGTGATTATGAACGGCACAGGTCGTGCGCGCACCTTGGAAGGTCTGATCGAGAAGACCGAAGTGATGCGCGGCACAGCCCCAACCGCCCCAATCTCCGTGCCCATGAACGGCGCCACCTACATGGCCGACGTCATGGGTGGCCAGAAAACCGGTCTGTTTTTTGATCAACGTCCCAACCACGCCTTTGCGGCGGGTCTGTCCAAGGATGCGACTGTTCTGGATGTATTTTCCCATGTCGGCGGCTTTGGCCTTGCCGCGCTTGCTGGCGGTGCTGCGTCGGTGCTGGCCGTTGACGGTTCAGCCCCCGCGCTTGCCTTGGCCGAAGAAGGTGCCGCGGCGATGGGCGTGTCGGATAAATTCACGACCCGCAAAGGCGACGCATTCGCCACGCTCGAGGCATTGGCCGAAGAAGGTGCGCAATTTGACGTGGTGATCTGTGATCCGCCCGCATTCGCACCGGGCCGCAAATCGCTGGACGCGGGGCTTCGCGCCTATGAACGTGTGGCGCGGCTGGCGGCTGGTTTGGTTAAGGACAGCGGCTATTTGGGCGTGTGTTCATGTTCCCATGCCGCTGATCTGACGAAATTCCGCAATGCATCTGCGCGCGGCATTGGACGGGCAGGGCGCCGGTCCCAAGTGATCCACAACGGATACGCTGGCCCTGACCATCCGCTGATGCCACATCTGGCCGAAAGCGGTTACCTCAAGGCGGTCTTCTTCCGCCTATGAGGGTGCTGATCGACGCTTGCGTCCTGTATCCGACTGTGATGCGCGAGGTGGTGCTTGGTGCCGCTAAGCACGGTTTGTTTGAGTCGCGCTGGTCGGACCGCATCCTAGAAGAATGGGCGCGGGCAACGCGCAAGATTGACGCCGCAGCCGAGGTGTTCGCACGTGGCGAAATCGCTATGCTGGGCGTCACGTTCCCGCGTGCGATTGTGCCTGTACATGACGGGCTGATCCAACGGCTTTGGCTGCCTGATCCGGATGATATTCACGTGCTGGCGGCCGCTGTTGCAGGATCATGCGATGGCATTATGACGATGAATAACAAGGATTTTCCAAGCAATACCTTGGCCGAGGAAGGGCTGGCGCGCATCAATCCTGATTTGTTCTGCTGCCGTATGCTGGGCGAAGACCCTGACGCGATGCAGGCTGTCGCAGACGGCGTGCTCGCCACTGCGCAAGCGATGGGCGGGGCGGACTGGACCCAAAGATCGTTGATGAAAAAGGCGCGGTTGCCCCGGTTTGGTAAGGCGCTTGAGCTGCTCAATCAGGGTTAAACCCTACTAGTCCTGACCCGTCCATTTGGCGTCATTTTTGGAAATCGCCGCGATGCGTTCCGCCGTCTTGGGGTGGCTCATGACCCACGCGGGTGTCGTGGCCCCACGCGCACCGGTCAGGTTTTCCAGCTTTTCAAACAGTGAGATTTGCGGCGCGGTTCCCAGCCCAGCTTTGATCAACAGCGCAGAGGCATAGGCATCCGCCTCATGTTCGTCCGTGCGGGACAGGCGGGCGGCCAGCAGCGACATTAGCGCACTGGCAAGCAACGGGCCGATGCCGGGGATGAAGCGCCCAAGCACCATCGCCAAGGCTGTACGCATCGCGTTTTGGCCCGAGAAATCAATCATGCGGCGGCGCGAATGACCTAAGGCCACATGCCCCAATTCATGCGCGATCACAGAGGCCAGCTCGGCAGCCGTCACCTCACCTGCGCGGTATTTGTTGAAAAACCCGCGCGTGATGAAAATCCGCCCGTCGGGCGCGGCAAGGCCGTTGACCGGTTCAATCTCGTAGATATGCACCTTGATCCGCGGCAGGTCGAGCGCGGCTGCCATGTCCTTGCACAGCGACAACAACACTGGATCGGCCAATTCGGTCGAGCGCGCATCAAGTTCCTTGGACGTCCGCCACACAGAAAAGCGATACATCGCAATCCCGTAGGCCAGCGCGATAAAAATAGGTGCGAAACGTAACATAAGCTGGATATGGGGTGGTCATTGCCCCCTGACAAGGCAATTGACGCAGATCAAGGCAAACTTGTCCGGCTCTGCTATACTAACGGGATCGCAAACAGGAGGATATGGTGTTTGACGTAAAGAAAACCGCAGCTGATCGGGTTGAACTGACGATTGCAGGCAAGATTGACGCGCCCGAGATGAGCAGCGGTGTCGATGCCTTGTTGGCCACGTCTGAAGGCATGCGCGGCGCGAATATGTTGTATAAGATTGATGATTTTCACATGCCGTCTTGGGCCGCGATTGGTGCGGAACTTTACCGCATCCCCAAGCTTTTCGCGCTGCTGCCCCGTTTCGACAAGATTGCGGTCATCTGCGATCAGGCGTGGGTCCGAACCGGTGCCGAAATTGAGGGCGCAATAATCCCGGGTTTGGCCATTAAGGGGTTCGCGTCAACCGAAGCTGACGCCGCCGAGGCATGGCTGGCCGCTAGCGCGTAATGAGCCCCGTATCATGGCGCGAAAGCCGTTCAACCCCGTCAGGTTTCACCAATACCGAATGGCCCAATGTCATCGCGTCTCCGCTGTCGCTATCCATCAGGATCATGTGCAAAAAGAACACTTGGTTTTCGCGCATTAACAATGGGTTACCTTCGTGAAACATCGGGAAGTCGACCCAGATAGGGTTGTAAATCGCGCCCATGCCATAGCCGCACGCCTTAAGCCGGGCATGGCCGTACCCGTGTTTGTCAAACACGCGCGCATGGGCGTCGAACACATCACCCATCGGGTTGCCAGGGCGGATCGCGGTTTCACATGCATCTAACGCTTCGGTGCAGGCGTCATGCATCCGTTTGTGGCTGTCTGACGGTGTGCCAACGACGATCGTGCGCATCATTGCCGCATGATATCGAGCGTAGGCGCCAGACCATTCAAGCGTCAGTTGGTCGGACGGATCAAGGTGCCGCCGACCCGAGAAATAGCGGCACAGCAACGCGCCTTCACCAGAGCCGATGATAAATTCATTGCCCGCATAGTCGCCGCCACCTTTGAACACCGCACCTTGCATAGCGGCCAAAACATCGCCTTCAAACGCACCGGCGTGCGTGGCGGTAATCCCTGCATCTAGCGCGTCGTCGGATAGGGTAGCGGCACGGCGGTGCATCGCGACCTCTGCATCTGACTTGATGCGGCGCTGGTCGCGTATCACTTCTGTCGCCTCAATCAGATCGGGGATCAGGGCGCGTAGCTGTTGGCCGTTGTAGTCGGTCAGCCCCGCAGTTTGCCCTTCGTATCCGATCCGCCCTGACACGCCCATGTCGGACAATAGGTCCGCAAGATCACGGGCGGGGTTCATCCCCTCGACATCATCCCAAATGTGGATTTGCGCTTCGGTCAGGGTCGATGTCAGGCGGGCTTGGCGTAGGTCGGGGTTGCGGGTGAGCAGGTGCAATTCACCCGATGCGGTCAGCACAAGGCATTGGAACAATGCAAAGCCGAACGTGTCATAGCCGCAGATCCAATATTGGCTTTCGGGGGCAAACATCAGCAGGGCGTCAAGGTTCTCGGCCTTGATGGCGTCAATCGCGCGGGCCTTGCGGGCGGCGTATTCGGGGGTGTCAAAATGCATTGTCATACGGGCACGGTGGCTGCAGCGTGGGGGCGGGTCAAGCGGCTAGGCCGACGCCGCCTTGTCGTTTTTGGCGCGGGCTGGGTGTATCAGCCAAAAACCCAGACCGATTGTCATCACCAACGCTGTGATCAGCCCGCTCGCGTTGCCCAGCAAGCTTGCAATGGCGGCAAAATTTTCGCCGAAGGTGAAGCCGAGCCCTACATAGAGCCGACCCAAACAACCTCGACCGCGATGCCCCATAAGGCGAACCGCGCCCAAGTAAACTTGGTTAGCCCACTGATGTAGTTGATATAGGGGCCAGGCGGCGCGACGAGCCAGCATGAAAAGAAAACTGATGATCCGCCCCATTTGGTCATGAATGCGGCGCCCTTGTTGTGCAAAGCGGCCCGTTTGGGGTCGCGGTCCAGCCAGCCACGCATGTGGTCGCCCGACAGCCGTGCAATGACATAGCCGGTGTTGTCGCCCAACACCGCACCTGCAAAAGCCGCGACAGCGACATGCACGATGTCCAGATCGCCCGTGGCCGCGAAACTGCCCGAGGCCAGCATCAAGATCGACGACGGCACGGGAAGGGCCAAGCAGCTTAGGAATGTGACGCAAAACAGGATGATCACACCGTAATCTGCAACCAAGGCAAGCGCGGTTTCGGGCATTTTTGCACCTCACGCCACTGGATTGCTGCGGCATCAATGCGACGCTGCAAATCATCCAGTGTCAGCCCGTTTTCCTCAGCGATTGTTCCAAGCGACACCCGACGCGGGGTTTTTGCCTTTGACCAGAAACAACGCAGGGCCAAGCACATTTGGCGGCAGCTTGTAGGATTGCGCGACATAGCGCGGGGTCATCCACGCGGCCAAATCCTGATCCTGATGGGCAGGGTCCATCCAATAAATCGCGGATGAAACGGTTTGAAACGCGAAATACCCCAGACATACGATCGCAATTACAAAGGCGGACACGGCAAACCGATGCTGGTCCCACAGATGTTTCATGTCAGCTCTTTCATGCCACGCTCAATCCCCGACAGGGTCATCGGCACCATGCGGTCGGCGCCAAAAATGCCTTGGATCATCTGGATCGACTGGGTGTAGGGCCAATATCGTTCGGCCAGCGGGTTGATCCACACATGGTTGGGCCATTGTTCGCGTGCGCGGATTAGCCATGTCTCGCCGCTTTCGGCGTTCCAATGTTCATTGGCCCCACCGGCAAAGGCGATTTCATAGGGGGACATTGATGCGTCGCCCACGAAAATACATTTGTAATCAGACCCGTAGGTTCGTAGGATTTCAGCCGTAGAGATTTGCGCATTGTGACGGCGGCGGTTGTCGCGCCAGACGCCTTCGTACAGGCAATTATGAAAATAAAAGTGTTCCATATGTTTGAATTCGGATTTCGCTGCGCTGAACAACTCTTCCACAACTTTGATGTGCGGATCCATTGATCCCCCGACGTCTAAGAATAACAATACTTTCACGGCGTTGCGCCGCTCTGGCCTTGTTTTAACGTCCAAGTATCCGTTTTCCGCCGTTTTGCGGATGGTCTCGTTTAGGTCCAGCTCTTCTGCGGCGCCGTCACGGGCCCATTTGCGCAGACGCTTCAGGGCAACCTTGATGTTGCGCGTGCCCAGTTCAACGGTGTCGTCGAGATTACGAAATTCGCGTTTGTCCCAAACTTTCACGGCGCGTTGATGGCGGCTTTCGGATTGACCTGCACGCACGCCTTCGGGGTTATAGCCGTACGCCCCAAAGGGGGAGGTGCCCGCCGTGCCCATCCATTTTGACCCGCCCTCATGGCGCCCCTTTTGTCCCTCAAGGCGTTTGCGCAGCGTTTCCATGAGCTTGTCAAAGCCGCCAATGGCCTCAATCTCGGCCTTTTCGGCCTCTGTCAGGTGTTTTTCGGCCTGTTTACGCAGCCAATCTTCGGGGATGTCTACGGCGTCCATCACGGCCTGCGGTGGGATCGCGTCAAGGCCGGAAAACGACGCAGCAAATGCACGGTCGAATTTGTCTAAATGGCGTTCATCCTTGACCATGATCGTGCGGGCCAGAAAATAGAACGCTTCGATATCGTAGGTTGCCAGCCCCTTTTTCATGCCTTCAAGAAAGGCCAGAAATTCGCGCAGCGACACCGGAATACCCGCGTTGCGCAAATTGTCGAAAAACGGCAGAAACATTTACATCGCCATGCGTTCGATGATCACAAGGATGAACATGCCGATCAGGCCAAAGATGATAGCATTCACAGCGGCCCATTGGATCAGATCAAACGGTTTGCCGCCCTTGCGTTTGGCCCGAAACAGCCCAAACCAGGCGCCCAGCAGCATACCAATCAGCGGAAAAATCATTGTGGCGATCCCTTAGAACGGGCGCAGCGCCGCGATCTCATCCAGTCGGGCCTGCACATTTTGGTCATAGCCGAACCCGTAACGCGCCCAACCCAGACTGTCCAGACGCAGGCTTTCGGCCTGTGCGGTATCGCCGCGCATATCAAGGGCTGTGGCTTTGAACATCATCAAGGTCGCCAGCAGGGCGGCGTTTTGATGCCGCTCGGCCACGTCCATGCCAGCATCCACCAGCTTGATCGTTGTTTCCGCGTCACCAGAGGCGAGCGAGAAAGCGGCCTGTTGCACGGCGATATGTGCGGCGTGGATCCGCATAGAGCTGTCTTGCCCATAAGCCTTGCGGGCGGTGTTAAAGGCGGTCAATGCGGTGCTGGCATCATTGCCCATCTGCAAACGTCCATAGGCATATTGGGCAAACCCAGCACGCGGACCCGTCCAGCCAAAGGCTTGGCCCAGTGAAATCGCGCGCAATGCGGCCTGTCTGCGCCGCAAGGGGGACGCCCCATTGGCAAGCGCCGTTTCCATCGCCTCGATCCAGTCGCGGGATGTGTCGTTTTGCGGCCGTCCATAGGTTTGCTGCCCCACAGGGTTCAAGCGCGCCAGAATTTGCGACAGGCGGATCGCCACCTCGCCACGGGTCATGCTGTTTTGGATTTCGGGCGCGTAGAATGTGCCCAGCACCAGCATATCAAAGCCGGTCAGGACGGTATGGATATTGTCGTCGTTGAACACGCTGTTGGGCAGACGATATAGATCGTTGAGCGGCCCAAGCGCTTGGGCCAATTCCTCGTGCAGGCAATCGCGGTTTTCTTGGGGGCCCACGTCGGATGGCACGGAAATCGCGGCGCGGTCACAGCGGGTTAGTGTGGTCCAGTCAACCTGCGGGGTGCGACGGGCGATTTTGAATTCGTCCCACGACGTCAGGCGCGGTACAACGAAACATGCGGCGCGCGGCACGGCGGATTGCATTGTGGCACGCGGCACGGCTTGGACCGTGATCGCGGTGGGTTCATCGGCGGCGACGCGCATGATGTTCAGGTTCGCCTCTGACCGCAGCCGCCCGATCAGCGCATCCAGATCGCGCATCATTGTCAGATTGGTCTGGCCCGTGGCGCGGACGGTGATTGGGCCTTCAAACCGCGTCAGCTGTGGCACAGCGCGGCCGCTTTCCATACGGAATAACAGATTAAGGAAATCCTGCGCGATTTCGGTGTTGGACCTGCGGGCAGGGGTCACAACCGGTTTTTCGAACACGCGCATGGGGGGCAGAACGCTGGTCAGTGCGACAGCGTGGCTTGGCGGGGCGTCTTGGGGCACAGGGGCGCAAGACACCGTAAATCCAAGGGCACAGGCGACGATCTGGTTCATGACGTCACCCGTTGTTATTTGATGAAATTGGTCACACGCGCCACGCGGTCATATAGCTGGCGACCGATGGTGGTGTCGTCTTGGGTCATCCAATAGACCGTCGGCGCACCAGCGGCATTCGCTGCGGCATAGACCGCTTCGATCAGCTTGCGGCCAGCACCGGTGCCGCGCAGGGCGGGGCTGACAAACAAGTCTTGCAGATAGCAGACGTTTTCGATCTTCAAGCAATGCCAGTGGTACAGTAAATGCACCAATCCGACAGGCACTTCGTCCTGCACGGCCACAAGCCCGTGAAAGTCTTGCGCGTCATTGCCCGTCAGCTGTGCGAAGGTGGTCGCATAAACTGCGTCAGGCACGGTGGTGCCATAGAATTCTAAATAGTCGGCCCACAGCCCACGCCACGCCGCATGATCTGCGGGGCGAATGGGCTGGATTTTGACCGGCATTTTTGCCTTGGGTAAACCTGCGTCTCCTCAAGATCGTCAGTTCAACCTGCCATTGAACTGCGGCCCCTCTTTGACCCGAATGTGACGATTTACGTGCAAACGGACGGGGACAGGTCAGTTAGACCAAGGAAAGGTGTCTTTAATCACGGGGAAACTGGGGCAATTGGTGCCAAAACCACCCGGCGTTGCACGAACGACTCAGCCGCGTCGTGGGCCGGATGCTGGGACCTAGAAGATGTAGTTTGGTGGCGGAGCGTTGGGCGAAATCCCGCCACCAATTGATCGGCTTACAGCTACACGGCCATATGCCGCGTGCCGTCTGACGTCTTTTCAACCGTGACACCGGATTGGTCGATGGTCGCGGTAACTTGGCGGCGTTCAACAACCATACTGTCGAATTTGCTGACGTTGACGGGGGTGTCAAAGCGCACGGTGATCTGGCTGCGCAGACCGTGGCCGATGTCGCTGGCGCGGATCACCTCGCCGCTGAAGGCCTGCCCAAGGTAGCGCCCGCTGATTTGGTGGCCCAGCTGGATGAGTGGTGCAGTGCCCGCCGCCGCATGCAGCGTGTTCCAATCACGCGCACCATGTTGTTTGGCGATCAGTTCAAGCGATTGGGCATGGCTGATGACATGGCCTGTTGCGCCAAGCGATGCGCGCAGCGATTTGGCCTGCGATTTCAGCGCGGCAAGTGTCGGGATATTTGTCATTTTCACATCTTTCTAGCGAAGCGGTGTGTGAAGTCGGAGCTTGCGTTGCCAACAGACCGCAAAAGAAAGGTCGGTTGTGAATGATATCAAAGCTTCACCATGGGATATCCCAGCAAGCGGTGGGTGCTTTGAAACGTGATCGCTAGATAGGGACGCCCGCACCGTTTGTCTAGCGGCCGGACCGCGCCATGAAGGCAAGCCGTTCAAACAGATGCACATCTTGTTCGTTTTTCAACAACGCCCCGTGCAGCTTAGGCAGAGCATTGGCCCCGTCGCGTTTCAGGTCCTCGGCGGTCAGATCCTCGGCCAGCAGCAGCTTCATCCAATCGAGCACCTCGGACGTCGATGGCTTTTTCTTCAAACCGGCGGTGTCGCGGATTTCATAGAACTGGGTCAGCGCGGTGGTCAGCAACTGATCCTTGATATCGGGGTGATGCACGGCCACAATTTTGCGCATCGTGTCGGCGTCGGGAAAGTTGATATAATGGAAAAAGCAGCGGCGCAGGAACGCATCGGGTAGCTCTTTTTCATTGTTGGACGTGATGATCACGACGGGGCGATGCACGGCACGCACGGTTTCACCGGTCTCATAGACGTGGAATTCCATCCGGTCGAGCTCTTGCAGCAGATCGTTGGGGAATTCGATGTCGGCCTTGTCGATTTCGTCAATCAGCAGAACCACGCGCCCCTCGGCGCCAAATGCCTGCCATAGCTTGCCCTTGCGGATGTAGTTGGCGACGTCGTGCACCTTTTCGTCGCCCAGCTGGCTGTCGCGCAAACGGCTTACTGCGTCATATTCATAGAGGCCCTGTTGCGCCTTAGTCGTCGATTTTATGTGCCATTCAATCATCGGCAGGCCCAATGCGGCGCTGACTTGGCGCGCAAGCTCGGTTTTGCCTGTGCCGGGCTCGCCCTTGACCAGCAGCGGGCGTTCCAGTGTGACGGCGGCGTTCACGGCCATGGTCAAATCATCGGGGGCAATATAGCTGTCGGTGCCTTTGAACTGCATGGGCCTGTCTTTCGCTTGGGGTGCATTTGGCGGTAGCCTAATGGGGAAATCGCGCGTCATCAACAGGCCGTAAGCTACGTAAATCGGGGGGTGACATTGGGGCAGTTCGGCGGTAAACGATCACGAAATAAGGGGTAACGCGACGTCGGGTCAAAGCCAGTCAGATGTCGCCAGCATCAAGGGATCACCGATGAAAGCCGAGAATTTCCTGCCAGAAGATTACCGTCCCGCCGAGGATGAACTGTTCATGAACGAACGTCAGGAAGAATATTTCCGCCGTAAGTTGTTGAACTGGAAGGCCGAACTGTTGGACGACAGTCGTGATACCGTCGCCAGCATGAAGGATCAGACCCGCAATATCCCCGATGTCGCTGACCGCGCATCCGAGGAAACAGATCGCTCGATCGAGCTGCGCACCCGCGACCGTCAGCGCAAGCTGGTCAGCAAGATCGACGGTGCCCTGCGCCGCATTGATGAGGGTGAATATGGCTACTGTTCGATCACGGGTGAGCCGATCTCGCTCAAGCGTCTGGATGCACGTCCCATCGCCACCATGAGCCTTGAGGCGCAAGAGCGTCACGAGCGTGGTGAAAAGGTGCACCGCAAGGACTAAGATGACAGACCGGCTAACAGTTGCGATTGTTGGTGCGGGGATTGGCGGCCTCACGGCTGCGCTGGCCTTCGCCCGTAATGGGGCGGAGGTTTTTGTTTTGGAACGTGCCGCCGCGTTGAAAGAGGTGGGCGCGGGCATCCAGATCACCCCCAATGCCGCCCGTGCGCTGAATGCGCTTGGCTTGGCTGATGCACTGTCCGAGGTTGGCTTTGCCGCAGATGCGGTTGTGCCGACCGATGCAATCACGGGGCGGACGGTCGCGCGGTTTGACCTGCGCGGGCAATCGCCGCGTTTCAGGTTCTGTCATCGCGCTCATTTGCTACGCGAACTGGGGACAGCTGCCCACGCTGCGGGCGCGAAAATCCACCTTGGCGTCGCGGTGACTAGCGTGTCGCAGGACGGGGTTTTGCAAACAACGTCCGGTTCGATGGAGGCCGATCTGGTCGTCGGCGCGGATGGCATCCGTTCAACCATGCGGTTTTTCTGTAATCCTGCCGCCAAAGACGCGCAATTCACAGGGCAGGTGGCGTGGCGTGGTATCATCCCCGCCAGCAATGTCCCGCCCGAGGCGCGGATCTGGATGGCACCGGGTCGTCACCTGGTGACTTATCCCTTGGCTGACAACATGCTGAACCTTGTGGCCGTGCAGGAACGGGATGCTTGGGCGGATGAGGGGTGGGATCACGCGGATGATCCGGCAAACTTGCAGGCCGCTTTTGCCGATTGTGCGCCGAACCTGCAGCATCTTTTGGCGAATGTGGAGAGCTCGCGCCTTTGGGGGCTGTTCCGTCACGACGTGGCGAGTGTTTGGTCCCGTGGAAAGGTAGTTTTGCTGGGGGATGCGGCGCATCCGACGCTGCCGTTTCTGGCGCAGGGTGCTAATTTGGCGATTGAGGATGCTTATGTGCTTGCGCGTTGTTTGACGGAACATAAATCCGTGCAATCAGCCTGTCGCCGTTATCAGCAATTGCGCCGTGATCGCGTTGTGCGTGCAATTGCCGCGGCAAATGCGAATGCGCAGAATTATCATTTGTCAGGGTTAAAGCGACGGGTGGCTTTTGCCGGTTTGAGGACTCTGGGCGCCGTGGCCCCGAATGCGTTTTTACGCCGTCTTAGCTGGCTTTATGATCACGATGTAACTGATTGATTAGATGCCAAGATCAACCCAAACAGGCACGTGGTCTGACGGTTTGTCCCCACCACGCACCGCGCTTTCGATCCAGCAGTCATTCAGCAGATCAGCACATTGCGGGGTCAGCAGAAAATGGTCGATCCGGATGCCGTCGTTACGGTTCCACGCGCCAGCTTGATAATCCCAGAATGAATAGTGGTTCGGGCCGGTGTGCCGTGCGCGGAATGCTTCTGTAAAGCCAAGGTTCACAATCTTGCGAAATGCCGCGCGGCTTTGCGGGCGAAACAGTGCGTCGTCAGTCCAAACCTTTGGGTTTGCGGCGTCCTTGGCTTGTGGAATAATATTGTAATCCCCGCACATTAGCGCGGGTTCTTCACGTTGTATTAGGTCTTGGGCACGCGCGTACAGGCGTTCCATCCACGCCAATTTATAATCATATTTCGGCCCCGGCGCTGGGTTGCCATTGGGCAGATACAGCCCGCAGATGCGCACGGCTTGGTCACCAACAACCGTCGCCTCAATATAGCGGGCCTGTTCATCCGTGTCGTCACCCGGCAGGCCGCGCGTGACATCCTCCAGCGGTAGCTTGGACAGGATTGCCACGCCGTTAAATCCCTTTTGACCATGGGTTTCGACGTTATAGCCAAGGTCCTCAATTGCCTGACGGGGGAAGCCTTCATCGACGGATTTAATCTCTTGCAAAACGGCTACGTCCGGCGCGCTGTTTTGCAACCACGCGGTCAGTGTGTCGATGCGGGCTTTGACACCGTTAATATTGAATGTCGCGATTTTCATGGGCCATCCTTTTTGTTGCATCCGTTTTGACCGATCAATTGACAGGCCGCAAGGCGCTGAGGGTGCATTTTAACCTTGCGTCAACGCGGTGATGGTCTAACGAGGAGGGCGAGAAAAGTTTATGTGAGAAACCGCATGTCCGACACGCACAGCACCCGTCCACCCGCCCGCGATTGGGTTGTCACCCTTGCGCAATACCGCGACCCGTCCAACTGGCGGTCATGGTTTGAATTGGCCGTCACGGTGATCCCGTTCTTCCTGCTGTGGGTGCTGGCATGTTATTTGATGCAATACAGCTATCTCGCTGCGTTTTTGGTGTCGGCGCTAAACGGCGCGTTCCTGCTTCGTTTGTTCATCATCCAGCATGATTGCGGTCATGCATCGTTTCTGGCTAACCGCACATTGTCGGACTGGATCGGGCGCGCCTTGGGGGTGCTGACATTGACGCCGTATGACGTTTGGAAGCGCACGCACGCTATTCATCATGGCCACCATGGCAACCTTGATCATCGCGGCATTGGTGATGTGATGACTCTGACAGTGGATGAATTTAAGGCCCGCGGGCTGTGGGGGCGGCTGCGCTATCGGGCGTATCGCCACCCGCTGACCATGTTCGTGCTTGGCCCCAGCTATTTATTTTTGCTGCAAAATCGCCTGCCGATCGGCTTGATGAAGTCGGGTGCGAAGTATTGGATCAGCTCAATGGGGTCCAACCTTGTGACTGCCACGGCGCTGTTCGTTATCTACTGGAACCTTGGCCTTGGGGCGGTGTTCCTTGTGTTTTTGCCGACCACTTTGGTTGCGGCGTCCATCGGGGTTTGGCTATTTTACGTGCAGCACCAGTTTGAGACAACGGAATGGGACGCCACACCGGATTGGCAGCTGCATGATGCCGCGCTGCACGGGTCATCGCATTACGATCTGCCCGTAGTTCTGCGCTGGTTCACTGGCAATATTGGCATTCACCACATCCACCACCTGTATTCGCGCATTCCGTTTTACCGCTTGCCAGAGGTGCTGCGCGATCATGAGGAATTGATCGAGCAAAGCCGCATGACAATCTGGGAAAGCTTTAAATGCGCCAGCCTTGATCTTTGGGATGAAAAATCTCGTCGTCTGGTGTCATTCCGCGCGGCAAAAACGCTCTAGATCGAAAACGATGTGCCGCAGCCGCAAGAGCTGCTGGCATTGGGATTGTCGATCACAAAACGTGCGCCGATCAACTCTTCGGAAAAGTTGATCGTCGCAGACGTTAGAAACGGCAGGGACACCGGATCAATCAGGACCTTTTCACCTGACCCTTCAAGGATCAGGTCGTCCTCCTTCGGCTCATCAAGGTCGATTTCGTACTGAAACCCCGAACACCCGCCGCCTTCAACCGCGACGCGCAATGCCTTGCCTTGTGCCGCGGCACCGATCTCGGCCAGTCGTTCAAACGCGCGGGGTGTCACAGTGGGGGGGAGCGTCAGCATTTTGCCAGCCTTACATGTTGGATTTGTTTGCAATATAGGTGGGTCAGGCAAAGACGACAAGACAGGCAAAAAGGGCAGGGACATTATGACAGCCCCCTTCGCGACCGACCCCGCAAATGCGCGTGGCCGTTTGTTTCCGGAAGAAGAAAGCTTTTTCCGGTCTCCATTTCAGCGTGACCGTGACCGGATCATTCACGCATCTGCATTCCGCAGGCTCAAACATAAGACGCAAGTGTTCATCGAACATGAAGGCGACTATTTCCGTACGCGTCTGACCCATTCGATTGAGGTTGCACAAGTCGCCCGCACTGTGGCTGCCGCATTGGGTCTGAATGTGGAACTGACCGAGGCGATTGCGCTGGCGCATGATCTTGGTCACACCCCGTTTGGTCATACTGGCGAAGAGGCGCTTGATCGGTTGATGCAACCCTACGGCGGGTTTGATCACAACGCACAGGCCTTGCGGATCGTCACCGATCTGGAACGGCATTACGCCGAATGGGACGGGCTGAACCTGACGTGGGAATGTCTGGAAGGGATCGCTAAGCACAACGGCCCTGTGATTGGCGACATTCCGTGGGCGCTGACCGATTATAACAACCGTCACGATCTGGAACTGCATACCCACGCCAGCGCAGAGGCACAGGCCGCCGCGTTGGCCGATGACATTGCCTATAACAACCACGATCTGCATGATGGATTGCGGGCTGAGTTGTTCAGCACCGATGAGCTGGCAGAAATGCCGATCCTGCGCGATTGCTTTGCCCGTGTGGACGCCAAATACCCCGATCTGAATTACTATCGCCGCCGTCACGAGGCCTTGCGCCGGTTCTTTGGCGTGTTGGTCGAGGACGTGATTACCGTCAGCCGTCACAATCTGACGCAGCTGAACCCGCAGACTGTGCATGACGTGCGCCACGCGGGCCGCATGATGGTGCAGTTTTCACCGGATTTGTGGGAGGATCTGAAAGTAATCCGCAAATTCCTGTTTGAACACATGTATCGCGCACCTGCCGTGGTCGAAATGCGGGTCGTCGTCACCCAGATGGTTGATGACCTGTTCCCGTTTTTCATGCAAAATCCCGATGAATTGCCTAAGCAATGGCGTAAGGATGTGGCCGATGCCCCCGATCAGATTACGTTGGCCCGTATCGTGGCCGATTACATCGCGGGCATGACGGACCGTTTTGCGATCCAAGAACATAACCGTCTGATCGGCGGCGAAGAGATACCGAAAGACGTGATAAATGGCAGTTGAAATCGCAGCAGGGGCGATGCAGCCCGTTATGGCATTCGCGCTTGTGGGCGCTTTGGGCGTGGGCTCAAAGTGGCTCGCGTGGTGATTGCGGATGCCCGCGATTGTCCTGATGCTGGTTGCGGGGATCATCATTGGCCCTGTTCTGGGTGTTTTTGATCCGGCTCGTGACATTGGCCCATTGATGGGGCCGATCATCTCGATTGCGGTGGCGATTATCCTGTTCGAGGGTGGTCTGACCCTGAATTTCCATTCGTTGTAGGACGCGACCAAAGGTGTACGGCGGCTTGTTTTTGTCGGCGCACCGCTTGGGTGGCTGACGTCAACATTGGCGCTGCGCTATGGCGCGGGGTTGAGCTGGGAAAGTGCCACAGTCTTTGGCGGCATCATGATCGTGACGGGTCCGATTGTTGTTGCCCCTTGCTGCGCACCGCTCGCCTGTCCAAACGCCCCGCGGCCTTGTTGCAATGGGAGGCGATTGTGAGCGATCCCATCGGTGCGCTTGCCGCCGTGCTGGCGTTTTCGGTGGTATCTGAATGGCACACCAGCTTCACCGCCGAAGAGGCGATGATGCAATTGGCGGTCGGGATAGGCTTCGCCACGGTGGTCGGCTGGGCTGCACGGGTTCACACTTGCGCCATTTGCACGGTTTCTTGGGCTGACGGGGGCGGACACGCTGGGTGTCTTGATCATCGGCGGTTCTGCGTGGACCACCGCCTTTGCCAAGGCGCTGAAAAAGGCCGATGTGCCGGTGCTGATGACCGACCCCAACTACGGCAATTTGCGTGTCGCCCGCGATGCAGGAATCGAGACGTTTTCCAGCGATACCCTGTCCGAGGCGGCCGAGCATCGTTTGGAACTAGTCAGCTACGCCACCATCGTCGCCGCCACGTCGAATGATGCTTATAACACGCTTATAGCAACCGATCTGGCGCCAGAGTTTGGCCGTGACAACGTGTTCCAAGTCATGCGCGAAAAGATGAACAGCAGTCGCCACCAGTTGCCGCGCACGCTGGGGGGCGCATGTTCGGGCCCGATGAAACCCACTGTGGTCTTGACCGTATGGTGCGCCTTGGTTGGACATTCCGCATCACGCGCCTGAGCGAAGAATTTACCTTTGATTAATAGCGCGCTTGTGGCGCGGATTTCGCCCGCAGGTGAGATCATCCTGATCCGCCGAGACGAGGACGTGAAGCCAGCGGCGGATGTGCGCATCATCGCATTACGGGCGCCGGGTGACGGCGGCGCTCAACCGCCAGTGGATACGTAACATTGACGGGGGCGGCTGGCATGATACACCGCTCCCAATTCCCCTTTTAGGACGCGCTCAGATGAACCTTTTTGCCGATATTCGTGGTCTTGTGATCGATTGCTTGGATGCAATGGTCGCCGACGGTGTGCTGCCAGAAAGTTTGGAAATGCGCGCCGTGTCTGTTGAGCCACCGCGCGATGCGGCCCACGGTGATATGGCCACGAACGCTGCTATGGTCTTGGCCAAGCCTGCCAAAATGAACCCGCGTGCGATCGCGGACGCGTTGGCTGCAAAACTGCTGGACGACAACCGGATCGCGGTGGCGGAGGTTGCTGGCCCGGGTTTCTTGAACCTGCGGCTGGTGGCGGATGTCTGGCAAGGCGTGGTGAAATCCGCACTGACGGACGTCACATTCGGTCAGTCCATATTGGGTGAAAATCAGAAAATGATGGTGGAATATGTGTCGGCGAACCCGACAGGTCCGCTGCACGTCGGGCACACACGTGGGGCCGTATTCGGTGACGCATTGGCAAGCCTTCTGGCCTATGCTGGCTACGACGTGACCCGCGAATATTACATCAACGATGGCGGCGCACAGGTCGATGTGTTGGCCCGTTCCGTTTACCTGCGGTATCAAGAGGCCCATGGCCAAGAGGTCGCGTTCGAGGATGGCACATACCCCGGTGATTACCTGATCCCTGTGGGTGAGGCGCTTAAGGACCGTGTCGGCGACGCGTATTTAGGCAAAGGCGAGGATGTCTGGCTTACTGAAATTCGTGAGTTCGCGTCAGAGGCCATGATGGATTTGATCCGCGCCGATCTTGCTGCACTTGGCGTCGTAATGGATAGCTTCTATTCTGAAAAATCCCTTTATGGGACGGGCCGGATTGAGGCAGCGATCAAGGAACTGGATGACAAGGGCTTGATTTATCGTGGCACGCTTGAACCGCCCAAGGGCAAGATGCCAGATGATTGGGAGCCGCGCGAACAAACGTTGTTCAAATCCACCGTCCACGGTGACGATGTGGACCGGCCTGTGCAGAAATCTGACGGGGCGTGGACCTATTTCGCGCCTGATATCGCCTATCACTATGACAAGGTTGATCGTGGGTTTGATCAGTTGATCGACGTGTTTGGCGCCGATCACGGGGGCTATGTCAAACGGATGAAGGCGGCTGTGTCCGCGCTGTCCGATGGCAAGGTGCCGCTGGATGTGAAGCTGACCCAGCTGGTCAAGCTGTATAAGAATGGTGAGCCTTTCAAGATGTCCAAGCGGGCAGGGACCTTTGTCACCCTGCGCGATGTCGTGGACGCCGTGGGGCGCGACGTGACCCGTTTCCATATGCTGACACGCAAGAACGACGCGCCGCTGGATTTCGATTTCGACAAGGTGACGGAACAATCCAAGGACAACCCTGTTTTCTACGTCCAATACGCCAATGCGCGGGTCAATTCCGTGCTGTCCAAGGCGCGTGAGGCAGGTATTGCTGTGGACGACGCCACGCTGGCGCAGGCTGATCTGACCAACATCGGTCATGAGGCAGAGCTGGCCGTGGCCAAAAAGCTGGCCGAATGGCCGCGTCTGGTTGAAATTGCGGCCAAAGGCCATGAACCGCACCGGATCGCGTTTTACCTGTATGATCTGGCGTCCGAATTCCACGGGCTTTGGAACAAAGGCAACGATGATTTGTCCTTGCGGTTCTTGCAAGACGGCGACAATGCCACAACACAAGCAAAAATCGCCCTGATCCGTTCCGTTTCGGTTGTGATTGCGGCCGGTCTTGGTATTCTTGGCGTAACCCCAGCGGAAGAGATGCGCTAAAGCGTGCCGCCTCTGGGTTTGTTTTGAGGCAACCCACCGGTTAGCAGTGGCCGGGCAGTGAGGCGAAAATGGCAAGTTTTGATCAGGGGCATGTCCCCATGTCCGGTGCAGCGCGCGCCGGTGCTTTGGTGAATTATGCAGGTGCGGCCGTGTCTTTGGCTTTGATCGTCGGGGTCGGCGTTTGGGGCTATAAATTGGTCGTGCGTGATGTCAGCGGCATTCCCGTTGTGCGTGCAATGGCTGGTGATATGCGCGCCTTGCCCGACAATCCCGGTGGTGCGGTGTCCGACCACACTGGCCTGTCCGTCAACGCCGTGGCCGCCGTCGGCGAAGCCGCAGCCTCTGAGGATCAAGTTGCCCTTGCGCCCACAACCCCCGATTTACCGGATGAAGATTTGGTGGCCCAACCCCTTGCCGAGGCTGGTGAGGTTCAGGTGGTTGATCCTGTTGCGCCCGCGGCGGTTGAGGTGCCGGTTGCCCTGAATGCTGAACAGCTTTTGAACGCGCCGTTGTCCACGGATGATATCCTTGCTCTTGCTGATCAGATTGCATCGGGTGCCGCACCGCTGACCGATCTGGCGGCTGGCAGTGACGTCGCCCCAACGCTCAGCGTTGCAGGGCAGGCGGTTGCGCCTGTTGCCACGACCGTTCCGGGTGTGACGGTGTCGTTGCGTCCCGCCTTGCGCCCGATACGCGGCGCCCAACCCGCCGTTGCTACCACAACCGTGGCCAGTGCGGGGCCGTTGGTTACCACTGCGGCGATTGCTGTGGGCACCAGCCTTGTGCAGCTTGGCGCGTTTCCAAACGCTGCTGTCGCCGCCGCCGAATGGAGCCGCCTTTCAGGCCGGTTTGGTGATCTGATGGGCAATAAATCCCGCGTTATCCAATTGGCCACATCGGGTGGCAAGACATTCTATCGCCTGCGCGCCCAAGGGTTTGCAGAACTGGGCGATGCCCGCCGTTTCTGTGCTGCTTTGGTTGCTGAAGGCACCGATTGCATCCCCGTGGTGGTCCGCTAGGTGGCCAACGCATCTATCCTTGCACCCGAAGGTCATACGCTAACAGATTGGGAACGTGCATTTTTCCGCGATAGCGACCCCTATGGGTTCATCGTTTTCGCACGCCATGTCGATACGCCGGCTCAATTGTGTGCACTAACATCGGATCTGCGGGATACTGTCGGGCGCGACGCACCGATCCTGATTGATCAAGAGGGTGGCCGCGTTCAGCGTATGCGTGCGCCCCATTGGCGCGAATGGTTGCCGCCGCTTGACCAGATGGCCCAAGCTCGCGACCCGATGCGCACCATGTGGCTGCGCAATCGTATCATCGCGGATGAACTTCGCGCTGTGGGAATTGATGCCAACTGCGCGCCTTGTGCCGATATCGCGGGTGCTGATACGCATCCGTTTTTGCGCAACCGCTGTTATGGCGAAGACGGGCAAACCGTCATCGCCGCCTCGCGTGCGGCGGCGGATGGGCTGCTGCATGGTGGTGTTATTCCCATTGTAAAACACATTCCAGGCCATGGGCGCGCCACGGTGGATAGCCACAAAGGGCTGCCGTATGTGACCGAAAGCCATGTAACCCTGATGACAAGCGACTTTCACACCTTTGCGGAACTGTCTGACCTGCCGATGGGTATGACGGCGCATATCGTGTTCGATCAGATTGACCCTGACACACCCGCGACCCTGTCCAAAACCATGAACAAGGTGATCCGTAACGACATCGGGTTTGCGGGGCTGTTGATGACGGACGATATCTCAATGGGTGCGCTACAGGGCGGGATCGGTGATCTGTCTCGCGACGCGATCGCCGCGGGCTGCGACATCGTTTTACATTGTAACGGCGATGCGTCCGAGATGATGACCGTTGTGGCATCTGTAGGTGACGTTGGCCCGCGTGGGGCGGAGGCATTGCATGCGCGCAAAACGCCTGTTCCCGTTGACATTGCGGCCCTTAGCGCGGAACTTAACACCCTGTTAGGGTGAGGATCACGTGGCCGATACGGAATTTCAGGAAGACGCACAAACCGTCAGCGAACGTGTAGCCGCCGAGGCCTTGATCGTTGACGTTGGCGCGTTTGAAGGGCCGCTTGATCTGCTGCTCACCCTGTCGCGCACGCAAAAGGTGGATTTGCGCCAGATTTCTATTCTGGCGTTGGCCGAACAATACCTCGCCTTTGTGGAACAGGCTAAAAAGCTGCGGCTTGAATTGGCCGCCGACTATCTGGTGATGGCCGCATGGCTTGCGTTTCTGAAATCCCGCCTGTTGCTGCCGCCCGACCCCACAGAAGAGGGGCCATCGGGCGAAGAGCTGGCCGCGCATCTGGCGTTCCAGCTCGAACGGCTTGAGGCGATGCGCAATTCGGCGGCAAAACTGATGGCGCGTGACCAGCTGGGGCGTGATTTCTTTGCCCGCGGTGTGACCGAAGACGTGCAGCGCGTGCGGCGCGTGACCTATACCGCGACGTTGCTTGATCTGATGCAAGGCTATGCCCGGATCAGGACCAAGGATGAATTCCGCCCCTTTGTGATGGACCGCGATGAGGTCATGACAATGGAACAATCACTGGCACGCATGCGGCATCTGATCGGTTTTGCGGGGGATTGGACCGATATTGCCAGCTATCTGCCCGAAGGCTGGGACAACGACCCCGTCAAGCGCCGCTCTGCCACTGCCGCGACATTCGCGGCGTCGCTAGAGCTTGCGAAAGAAGGCAAAATTGAAATCCGGCAGGGCGAGACATTTGCCCCAATCCAAATCCGCAAAAGGGACCCGCGCGATGACGACACCTGAAAACGACAGCCTGTTTGAAGCCCCGCCAATGGCCGAACAGGAACGCATGGTCGAGGCGATCTTATTCGCAACCGCAGAGCCGGTCAGTATTACCGAATTGATGGGTCGGATGCCCCATGGCTGTGATCCAGCCGAGGCGCTGGTGCATGTGCGCAAACGCTATGAGGGGCGCGGCGTTCATCTGGTGAAAATTGGGGATGCGTGGGCGTTTCGCACGGCGGCTGACCTTGGGTTTTTGATGCAAAAGGAAACGGTCGAGACGCGCAAACTTTCCCGCGCTGCGATCGAAACGCTGGCGATTGTTGCCTATCATCAACCCGTCACACGTGCCGAGATCGAAGAGATCCGTGGCGTATCCGTAAGCCGTGGTACGGTTGACCAGTTGATCGAAATGGAATGGGTCCGGCTGGGGCGGCGGCGCATGACGCCGGGGCGTCCCGTGACGTTTGTCGTGACCCAAGTGTTCCTTGATCACTTTGGTCTTGAGAATGCGCGCGATCTTCCAGGGTTAAAGGAATTGCGTTCTGCCGGGTTGCTGGAAAACCGTCCACCACCGGGTGCGGCGCAGTTGACGGGCAAGGACGACGACGACGAAGATGACGACGATCAGGTCGAAATGTTCGAAGAGTGAAAGTAATGGGCCGATGTGGCCCGATTACTCACTTAAAATGTTTGGAAAGTTTAAGGCCCTGACCTTGATAGTTCGACTTAATGTCAACACCATAGAGCGCATCCGGCAGTGCGCTCATGTGTTCGTAAACCAAACGTCCAACGACTTGTCCGTGTTCCAGAACGAACGGTGCCTCGTGGCAGCGGACCTCTAGCACGCCGCGCGATCCAGTGCCGCCAGCGCCCGCATAGCCGAAACCGGGATCAAAGAAGCCCGCGTAATGCACACGAAATTCACCAACCATCGCCAGATAAGGGGCCATTTCGGCGGCTTGCATTGGAGGGATCACAATGCTTTCGCTGCTGACCAGAATGTAGAACGCACCGGGATCAAGAATAATCCAGCCGTCAGATGTATGGACCTCTTCCCAATAATCGGCGGGGGCGTAGTGGGCCAGTTTCGACAGATCAATGACGCCGGTATGCGGCTTGGCGCGGTAACCGACCAACGTGCCTTCACGAGGTTTCAGATCAACAGAAAAGCCAAGACCATCGGAAATAACAGGGTCGCCCGACACAATCGGGGTCGCGGCATGTAGCGCGCGCAGGTCATCGTCGGACATGAATGTCTGACCTTGGCGGAATATGATCTGATTGAGCATCTGCCCCTGACGCGCGACCACAGAGAACGAGCGCGGGCAAATCTCTACGTAAAGCGGCCCGGTATAGCCCGCAGGGACACGGTCAAATTCAACGCCCTGATCGGTGATGATACGGGTCAGCAGGTCAAGCCGCCCGATTGATGATTTCGCTGAGGCTGCAGCAGTCATCCCTTCGGGCAGGGACAGCGATTCGAGCAAGGGGACCACGTAAACACAGCCCTTTTCCAGCACCGCGCCGTGGGTCAGATCAATCGCATGCATCTGAAAATCCGCGAGCCGTTCGGTCACGGTGCGGGTACGCCCGGCCAGAAACGACGCGCGCACACGGAACGCAGTCGCGCCAAGGCGCAGATCAAGGGATGCGGGCTGAATTTGACCAGATTCGATCGGGACAGAGGCACCAATGGCACCGTTGTTGATCATGTCACTGATCTGATGATCCGCTAATACACCTGACGTCATTTCAGCGCCCCCCTTTTTCATACAAAAACGCCCGCTGCGCTAAAACGCAAGCGGGCGGTTGTTTTGGTCGGGCTAGCAGGACTCGAACCTGCGACCTTCCGTCCCCCAGACGGACGCGCTACCAGGCTGCGCTATAGCCCGACTGGCCGTGTTCATATCTGATTTCAGGGGGCTGACAAGGGGCAAATCAAACCGATTGTGCGATCCGGTCGCGGATTGATTCCAACTGGACAAGAGCGGCGCGAATTTCGGCAGCGTTCTTGTGTATTTTGGCCATCCCGATCTGATTAAGCAGCGGTACGCGCGTCGAGTTCACTACAGCAGGCTGCGGTGCGACGGGTTGTAGCGGCACGATGTTGTCGACTTTGATGGCAGGGGTGGTCTCAGGCTCTGGGCTTGGCGCCGCAACGGGTACAGGCGCGGTGTCCGCACCAATGGCGATCACATACTTCACACCGTTTTCTTTTAGCAGCTTTTGCGCGCCTTTGATGGTCATGCCCTGATCATGTAGCAGCGTCTTGATGCCAGAAAGCAGGTCAATGTCCTCTGGCCGGTAATAACGCCGTCCACCCGCACGTTTGACGGGTTTGATCTGGCTGAACTTGCTTTCCCAAAACCGCAGGACGTGCGTGGGCGTACCTAGCGTCGCTGCCACCTCGCTGATGGTGCGGAACGCGGATTGCGATTTTGCCATATGCCTTCGTCCTTACTTGTTACCAGCGGCCACGCGGTCCTTCATTAAATGGGACGGACGGAAGGTCAGAACGCGCCGGGGATGAATGGGGACTTCTTGTCCTGTTTTGGGGTTGCGACCCACGCGGGCTGCCTTTTCACGAACCGAGAATGTCCCGAACGATGATATTTTCACGGATTGTCCAGCAACCAATGCGTCGGATACGTGCCCCAACACGCTTTCGACCAGATCGGCGCTTTCGTTGCGTGATAACCCAACTTGACTGTGCACGGCATCGGCCAGATCCATGCGCGTAAGTGTCTTTTCAGCCATTTCCATCCCCATATTTATTCAGGTAACATTGGCGGATCAGGTTTTCAGAGTCAATAACAAGGGGTTGCAGCGCGGTCTTACCAGCGCAAAACGACCGCACCCCATGCAAGTCCGCCGCCAATCGCCTCTGTGACCAGCAGATCGCCGCGCTTGATTTGCCCATTGGCGACGCCGACAGACAAGGCCAGCGGGATCGACGCGGCAGAGGTGTTGCCGTGATCCTGAACGGTCACAATGACGCGGTCCATCCCAACGCCCAACTTGCGCGCGGTGGATTTGATGATCCGGATATTGGCCTGATGTGGCACGACCCAGTCGACGTCATCGGCACCTAACCCAACCTTGTCCAAGGCGGTATGTGCCGTTTGCGCCAGCTTTTCGACGGCGTGTTTGAAAATCTCTTGGCCCTGCATCTTCAGCACGCCAGTGGATTGGGTGGATACACCACCGTCGACATACAAAAGGTCACGGTGGCTGCCGTCGGAATTCAGGTCTGTGGACAGAATACCGCGGTCGTCTATGGTGCCTTCGCCTGTCTGCGCCTCAAGCAAAAGCGCGCCTGCGCCGTCGCCAAACAGCACACATGTCGACCGGTCAGTCCAGTCCATAATGCGGCTGAATGTTTCGGCCCCGATCACTAGGACACGGTCCGCTTGACCCGATACGATTAGCGCGTTTGCGTTGGTCAGAGCATAGGCAAACCCAGCACAAACCGCTTGAATATCAAAGGCATACCCCTTGGTGTTGCTGATTTTAGCTTGGACCATTGTGGCCGCAGACGGAAATGTCAGATCAGCCGTAGAGGTCGCCAGAACAATCGCGTCCACGTCGTTGCCTGACAGTCCCGCCATCTTCAGCGCAGCATTTGCAGCCTCAGTGGCGAGGTCGGATGTTGTCTGGCCGGGGGCTGCAAAATGACGCCGCTCGATACCGGATCGCGACTTGATCCATTCGTCGGTCGTATCAAGGGTTTTTTCAAATTCAGCGTTCGGGACGATACGGTCGGGCAGGTAGTGCCCAACACCGATGACAACTGCGCGACGGGTCATATTTTAACCATCCGTTTTGGTATTAGAGCCTTCTTGACTCGTATCTTGCGCAAGCGCCGCCGCAGATGCAACCCGTGCGGCAAGTTTGTCTGAAAAGCCAGACTGCGCCAGCCGGTAGGCAAGGTTGATCGCCGCCGCAACGCCCGTGGCATCTGCGCTGCCGTGGCTTTTGATGACGGTCTGGTTCAGGCCAAGGAAAACACCGCCATTGACGCGGCGCGGATCAATTCGTTTGCGCAAACGACCCAAGGATCCGCGGGCAAACAGGGCGCCCAACATGGACAAGGGCGTTCTCATCAGTGATTCCCGCAACAGGTCAGAAATCAGATTCGCAGTGCCTTCGCCGGTTTTCAGCGCTACATTGCCAGTGAACCCATCGGTGACGATGACGTCAACGCGGTTCGATGGCAGATCGCCGCCTTCAACGAATCCCACGAATTCATAGTCGCCTTTGTCAGCCGCCTGACCGATCATTTCATGGGCAACCTTCAGTTCAGCGCGCCCTTTGTGTTCTTCGGTCCCGACATTCAACAAGCCAATGCGGGGGCGAGGCAGGTCGAGCCCGTTGCGCGCATAAGACGCCCCCATCAGGGCATATGTCAGCAGGTCATCTTGGTCGGCGCGGATATCAGCACCGGCATCCAGCATCACGTTGAAACCGGCCGCATTGCGCGACGGCCACAGGCAGGCAATTGCGGGGCGATTGACGCCCTCGGCCTTGCGCAAGCGCAGCATTGAGATAGCCATCAGACCGCCGGTATTGCCGCAGGACACGGCAACTGCGGCGGACCCATCGCGCACGGCCTCGACCGCGGACCACATGGATGTCTTTTTGCCGTGGCGCAGAACGTGGCTGGGTTTATCAGTCATTTCAACGACTTCAGCGGCATCCCAAATTTCAACCCGGTCGGCGATCCGGCGTTTTTCCAGCATGGGTGCCAGCACATCGCGGGGGCCATGCAGAATGGCACGTGCATCGGGCGCTTGTTGTAGAAACGTCGAAAGGCCCGTGACAACAGTCGCGGGCCCTTTATCGCCGCCCATTGCGTCGACGGATATAATATGTGCGGTTTTGGCCGCCTGATCCGTCTGCGCTTGGGTCATGGAATTAACTTACAGCTTATGCTGCGTCGTCGTCCAGTTCTACGTCCGCAGATGCGATCACTTCGCGTGCTGCGTAGTGGTTGCAAGACGGGCAAATGTGGTGCGGGCGCTTCAGCTCGCCGCAGTTTTCACATTCGTTTGGGTTCGCTGCAATAAGGCTGTCGTGCGCACGACGGTTATTGCGGCGGGATTTGGATACTTTGTTCTGCTGGACGGCCATGTCTCAACCCTATGATTATGGGCGCTCATGGCCCGTGTGATTCAGTCTTTTAGGCGTCCTAAGCGATTGGAACAGCCTTGTCGAGACCGGAAGTAAAAGAGGTCGCGAACATACTGCGAAAATGCAATTGCGCAACCTTTTTTGTGTGGCGGGCTAGCTGTCGGCGTCGCCCTTGTTTTGCAGGGCATCGCGTAGCGCCCCAAGTCCGGCAAAAGGTTTGGCATCTTCATCCGTCATCGGGGCCACATTCTTGTCTGCGAACACCGCTTCGCCCAATGCGGCACCGTCTTTGCGCGGAAACGGAGGCAGGGCGAGCGATAGCGCCTCGATCATAACGGCGGCCACATCCAAGGTTGTTGGCAGGCTTTCGGTATTCTCATCCGCGGTCATTTCGATTTCTTCCTCATCGGTTTCTTCGAAATTGGCGATATACCGCCGGACCACGGGTTCATCGATGCGGGTCGTCACAGGTTCGAGCGTGATAACGCAGGCCTGTTGCACGGTGGCACCCAATTTACCGGTCAATTCCCAATCGGTCCGCCCCAATGGCGTGAATGCCCCCGTAAACCGCAGCTTTTTCACGGCAAGAATGCTCAAAGCGTCTGCAATCGCCTTGGATTGAACGGCGTCAGGTTCCACGGCAAAGTCCGTATTCCGCTTGTTCGACAGATCGCTTAGGCGGATCAGCTGTGTTGGCAGGTCAACCAATGGTGCTTCCATTCTTGATAAGGGGGGCGTGCATGATGTAGTGGGGATAAAAGGCATAACGCACCAAGGCAAGGGGGCAGTCCCATGGGCAGCAAGGCATTCACATCCGCACGGGCGGTGATCGCAGTCGCAGGCTTGTCCATTGCTGTGGCGTGTACGCCGATTATCCGCAACCACGGCTATATTCCTGCGGCAGAAGACCTCGACCAAATTGTCCTGGGTGAGGCAATGCGCGAAACCGTGCGCACGATCGCCGGACCGCCCACATCACAAGGCGTGGTGGGCGATAACGCGTTTTATTACGTCTCTAGCAAGTTCCGCCATTTTGGTGCCATGGCGCCAGTAGAATTCGATCGCAACGTCCTGCGGGTCAGCTTTGATGAGGCTGGGTTGGTAAGCAACATCCAGCGGTTCGGCCTGCAAGACGGCCAAGTGGTCGAGCTGTCGCGCCGCGTGACCGACAATTCGGTGCGCGATTCCACATTTGTGCGCCAACTGCTGAGCAGCATCGGCCAAATCAACGCGGGCGATTTCCTTGGTGGCGGTTAATCGTCCTCTGGCTCGAACTGTAACGCGACACCATTGATACAATACCGCAAGCCTGTTGGCGCAGGGCCATCCGGGAACACGTGACCCAAGTGGCCGTCACAGCGGTTGCAATGGACCTCTGTGCGTTTCATGAAAAATTTGCGGTCGATGCTCTCACCGACCATATCGCCGTCAATCGGCGCATAGAATGACGGCCAGCCCGTGCCGCTTTCGAATTTTGTGGCCTGTTCAAACAACGGCGCACCGCAGCCCGCACACATGAATGTACCAGCGTCATGCGGGAAATTATCATGGGTGCCCGCCCGTTCCGTGCCATGCTTACGCATTACGTCATAGACTTGGGGGGGCAGCTGTTCGCGCCATTCTGCGTCGGATTTGATGATTTTATCCATGATATATTTCCTTTGTGCCTGTGCACGTTTGATATAGTGCAGGTCATTGAAACGCCAAGACGCAAGGGCATGATGACATCCACCGCAATTACCTGTCGTACGGCGGCCGATGCCGCTGATGTGCTGGCGTGCCAGACGCTTCGCCATATGTGTTTTCGCGGCACTGCGGGCGTGGATCGGAGCGCATATGACGATGTATCATCTCACGTGATGATCATGCGGGGGGCGAAGCTATTGTGTACGATGCGGCTTCGGGTGTTTGCGCCGCATGCCGATGTCACGGCGTCATATACGGGCGGATTTTATGATTTCGGGCCGTTTGATGGACCATCCTTGGAAGTTGGGCGATTTTGCATTCGCGCGGATGCATTTTCCGCCGACATCCTGCGCCTTGCGTGGGGCGCCTTGACCGCGTGGGTCACAGCACATGGGATCAGCCATCTTTTCGGCTGCGCGAGCTTTGCGGGAACTGACCCGAATGCTTACGCGGATGCATTCGGCCTTCTGGCTGCAGGCCATGTATCGAACATGCATATCGCGCCACAAGATATTGATTCAAATCCTTTATCGGCAATTTCATCATCTGCAATTGATCGCAAGCTGGCGCAAGCGCAGTTGCCGCCACTTCTGCGGTCGTATCTTGGCATGGGCGGCTATGTTGGCGCGGATGCGATCATTGATCACGACCTCGGAACGGTTCTGGTTTTCGCCGGTCTCGACATCGCTGAAATCCCGCCCGCGCGGGCGAAGTCGTTGCGCAGCCTTGCCAAGGGCTTGCACATTGCGACTGCGCACCATAGCTGACCGTCATGGCACGCGCACCCTTACTCCAGCTTTCCGACATCGGCCTGACATTTGGCGGTGATCCTGTATTCGAAGACCTGTCCTTGGTCGTGCAACCGGGTGACCGTGTTGCACTGGTCGGGCGCAACGGGTCTGGCAAATCCACCTTGATGAAGGTGATGGCCGGCTTGGTTGAGGCCGATAGCGGCGCGCGCGTCGCATCCCCCGGCGTCAGCGTGGGCTATATGGAGCAGGAACCTACGATGGAAGGCTTCGCCACACTGGGTGATTACGCCGCCAGCGGCCTGCCACCAGAGGAAGCCTACCGTGTTGATATGGTGGCCGACGGGCTGAAATTCGACCCGTCTGGCGACCCTAAAACGGCATCGGGCGGGGAACGGCGCCGCGCGGCACTGGCCAAATTGATGGCCGAAGCCCCCGAATTGATGCTGCTCGACGAGCCGACAAACCATTTGGATATCGAAGCGATTGCGTGGCTCGAAGAAGAACTAAAATCCACACGCGCCGCATTTGTGCTGATCAGCCACGACCGTGCATTCTTGCGCAATCTGACCCGTGCCACCCTGTGGATTGACCGTGGCGAGGTGCGCCGCGCCGAACAGGGTTTTGACGGGTTCGAGGAATGGCGCGACAAGCTGTGGGAAGAAGAAGACCAGCAGCGCCACAAGCTGAACCGCAAAATCAAGGCAGAGGCGCGTTGGGCCGTCGAAGGTATTTCCGCACGCCGCAAACGCAACCAAGGACGCGTGCGTGCGCTGGCCGAATTGCGTGCCGAAAAGGCGGGGCAGATCAAACGGCAGGGCACCGCGGCTATGGCCTTTGACGGCGGCTCGACATCCGGCAAAAAGGTGGTTGAGGCAATGTGCCTGACTAAATCCTATGACGGCAAGCAGATTGTGCGCGGCTTTGACCTGACCGTACAGCGCGGTGACAGGATCGCGTTTGTTGGTCCCAACGGCGTCGGTAAAACCACTGTTCTCAATATGTTGCTGGGCAAAGTTGAACCAGACAAAGGCAGCATCAAGCTTGGCACAAACCTTGATATCGCTGTGTTTGACCAAACCCGCGCCGCACTTGATCCCAATATGACGCTTTGGGAAAACCTTGCCAGTGATCCGGTCTTGGGGGTGTCGGGAAAATCCGATCAGATCATGGTGCGCGGTGCGCCCAAGCACGTTGTCGGCTACCTCAAGGAATTCCTGTTTGACGAGGCGCAGGCCCGCGCACCCGTGCGGTCACTGTCTGGTGGCGAAAAGGCGCGATTACTGCTCGCCCGCCTTATGGCCCGCGAAAGCAATGTGCTTGTCTTGGACGAACCAACCAATGATCTGGACATCGAAACGCTTGATCTGTTGCAGGACATCCTGGGTGACTACGATGGCACCGTAATGCTAGTCAGCCACGACCGTGATTTCCTTGACCGCGTGGCGACAACGACCATCGCGATGGAAGGCAACGGTCAGGTTGTGGCCTATGCTGGCGGCTGGACCGATTACCGCAGCCAACGTCGCGCCGATACGCCCGAAGCCCCGAAATCCGTGGGCAAACAACTGTCAAAGGGTGGCAAACAGGCGGCACCCGTCGCTCGCAAAACCGCACTTTCGTTTACGGAAAAACACCGGTTAGAGGAATTGCCAGACGTCATGGAAAAACTGACGGATGAGATCGCAAAACTCGAAATTCTGCTATCTGATCCTGATCTTTTCACCAGCCAACCGGCCAAGTTCCAAAAGGTAAGCGACGCACTGGTCGCCCGCCAAACGGCCCTGCAAGACGCCGAAGAAGAATGGCTCACGCTCGAGGAAAAGGCCGACTCATAAGCGAACCGGCCCTCCTTCTATTTGCTAAAAATACCTCGGAGGAGGCCGTAGGCTGGGGGCAGCGCCCCGTTTACCCGTCGAAATCGACGACTTCCATCAATCGCAGTGCGGCGGCGCGATTTGCGGCCAGTTCGGTCAGGGGCACATCGTCGGCGGTGAATTCACCCCAGCTCGCGACCAGATCAGATGGCGATGCGCCTTCCAATACGGGGTATTCGCTGTTGAGTTCTGCGTAGATCGCTTGGGCCGCTGGCGACACAAGATATTCCATCAGTTGAAGCGCCTCATCGCGGTTTGGCGCGGATTTCGTCATCGCCACACCAGATACGTTCACGTGGGTGCCGCCATCCTCAAACGTGGGGAAGATGATGCGCACAGAATCAGCCCATGCAGTCTGTTCCTCATCCGCGAGCATTTTGCCCATGTAATAGGTGTTCCCAAGGCTGATATCGCATTCGCCCGCCCAGATCGCCTTGACCTGTGCGCGGTCATTGCCTTCTGGCTTGCGGGCAAGGTTGGATTTCACACCTTCGGCCCAAGCCGTCGCACTCTCAACACCGACATGAGCGATCACGGCGGATGTCAGCGCAAGGTTATAGTTGTGCAGGCCAGAGCGGGTGCAAATACGACCTTCCCACTTGTCAGAGGAGAGGTCTTCGTAAGTTGTCACCTCGCCATCGGCCACGCGGTCGCGGCTGGCGTAAACGATGCGCGCCCGTTTTGTCAGGCCGAACCACAGGTTATCGGGGCTGCGCAGGTTGGCAGGAACGGCTGCGGTCAGAACATCGTTTTCAACAGGCTGGATCACATCGGCGTCCGCGATCTTTTGCAGGTTCGCAATATCAACCGTCATGACGAGATCCGCAGGGGACCGTGCGCCTTCGGCCTTCAGCCGCTCAACAAGGCCGTCTTTGACGAAGGCAAGGTTCACAGCAACACCTGTTTTAGCGGTGAATGCATCCATGACAGGCTGGATCAGGTCGGGCTGACGGGTTGTGTAAATGTTCACATCGGCCACAGCAGGTGTAGCGAGGGTCGAGGCAAGGAGGATTGCGCGCAGGGTCATATCAAATATCCTATAAGTTGGCGTTGTGGTGCGCCATCTTTAATCTGACTAATTTAGTCAGGTCAATACCTGAATGAATTAGTCGGGAATCTTTTTCGCCGCTTTCGCTTGATCCCAAAGCGCGTCCATCTCCGCCAAATCGCTTTGGGCTGGGGTTCTGCCGCGGGTCGCTAGCGCATCCTCTACAGCGTTGAAGCGGCGTATGAATTTCGCATTTGTACCGCGCACCGCGGCCTCTGGATCCACACCAAGATGACGGGCAAGGTTGGTCATCACAAACATCAGATCACCGAATTCTTCGGTCACTTCATCTTGGGTCAGCGTGTCACGCGCCTCGATCAGTTCACCCGCTTCTTCGATGATTTTATCCAAGACATGCGTGGTGTCAGGCCAATCAAATCCCACCCGTGCGGCGCGTTTTTGCAATTTCACGGCGCGGGTCAATGCGGGGAGACCAACGGCCACACCATCAAGGGTGCGTGACTGGCCACCGCGTTCGCGGGCCTTAATCACCTCCCAATCGGCGGTTTGCTGTTCGGCGGATTTATCACGTGATTCGTCGCCAAACACATGCGGGTGACGGGCGACCATTTTGTCCGATATGGCGCGGGTGACGGTTTCAAATGTGAAATGTCCGGCCTCTTCGCCCATAGCCGTGTGGTACACGGTTTGCAGCAACAGATCGCCCAACTCCCCCTCAAGGTCGGCCATGTCCTTGCGCGCAATTGCATCGGCAACCTCATAGGCTTCTTCGATCGTGTAGGGGGCAATGCTGTCGAAATCCTGTTCGATATCCCACGGGCAGCCGGTCTGTGGATCGCGCAGGCGGCGCATGATCTCTAACAAGCGGGGAATGCCGCCATTTGGATCGTGGATTAACGTATCTGCCATTGCGCGGCCCTCTGAATTGGTTTCAACTCCAACCTAATCTAACCGCAGGAGCGCCAGCAATGCCCGTCATCAACCGGATCGCCGATTACACCCCCGATATGACCGCGTGGCGTAGGCACTTGCATACAATCCCCGAGCTGATGTTCGACTGCCACCAAACGGCGGCATTTGTGGTGGAGCGGCTGCGCGAATTTGGCATCACCGACATTCATGAAGGCATCGCAACCAGCGGTGTCGTCGCGATCATCGAGGGGCAGGGCGACGGCCCCACCGTCGGTCTGCGCGCCGATATGGACGCATTGCCGATGCAAGAGGAAACCGGTTTGCCCTATGCGTCGACCATCGACGGTATGATGCACGCCTGCGGCCATGACGGGCACACCACGATGCTGCTGGGTGCCGCACGCTACTTGGCCGAGACCCGTAATTTTAGCGGGCGTGTCGCACTGATCTTTCAACCCGCCGAGGAAAACGGCGGCGGCGGCGAGGTGATGGTCAACGAAGGGATCCTCGACACCTTTGATATTTCGCAGGTTTACGCGCTGCACAACGCGCCGGGCACGCCTGTGGGCCATTTCTATACCGAACCGGGGCCAATCATGGCCGCGGCGGATGATTTCCATATCCACATCACGGGCAAGGGCGGTCATGGCGCGATGCCCCATGAAACCGCTGATCCAGTTGTTGCCGCACTTGGGATTGCGAACGCCATTCAAACGATTGTGAGCCGGAACAACTATTCCCAAGACAACCTTGTCGTGTCGATCACGCAAATTCACACAGGGTCCGCCGACAATATCGTGCCGGATAAGGCGTATCTGAATGGTACGGTCCGCACCTTTGATCGCGCTGTTCAAGGCATGGTCATCGCGCGGCTAGAGGGGATCGTCGCGGGGCAGGCGGCGTCCTACGGGGTTGAGGCCGAGCTGATCTATAACGTCGGATACCCCGCCACGATTAACGATGCCGATAAAACCCGTTTTGCCGCTGATGTTGCCCGCGAAATTGCAGGTGACGACGGCGTCAACGCTAATGCGGGCCCCGAAATGGGGGCAGAGGATTTTGCGTTCCTGCTGGAAAACCGCCCCGGATCATATCTGTTTGTTGGCAATGGCGAGACCGCTGGATTGCACCACCCGGAATTTGACTTTGACGATGAAACAGCCGCTGCTGGCGCGTCATTCTTTGCGCGTCTGGTCGAGCGCGCGCAACCGATCGCGGAATAACGACATGAGCCTTGAAGACGCAAAGCACCAGACAGATTTGGCCTTTACCCGCACAGATCGGCGTGGGCTAGCCTATGAAAATGCCTTTGGCGGTGCCACGTCGTTCATGCGGCGGGCCTATTCCAAGAATATCGCGACGGCGGATTTGGTCGTCACTGGGGTTCCGTTTGATCAGGCCGTCACGCACCGCCCTGGCACACGGTTCGGCCCGCGGGCCATCCGCGAGGCATCGACGCTGCAACCCTATGATCCGCCCTATGGCTGGGACGGGTTTGACCCGCTGTCAGAATTTGAAATCGTCGATTACGGTGATATGCCGTTTGATTACGCAAACGTGGCGGGCGTGCCTGATCTGGTTCAGTCACATATAAAAACCATTATTTCCCAAGGGCCTGCGACCGTTACCTTAGGTGGTGATCACTTTATCACGCTGCCGATTTTGCGGGCTTATGCGGAAAAATACGGGCCGCTGTCCGTGATCCAGTTTGATGCCCATTCCGATCTATGGGCGGATGATGACATGACCCGCATCGACCACGGAACGTTTATGTATAAGGCGGTAAAGCTGGGTCTGGTGGATGTGGAACGCTCTGTCCAGATTGGTATCCGCACGGACTGCGACGACTATCTTGGCATGCCTTATATCGACGCGCGCACTGTGCATGAAAAGGGCGCAGCGCATGTTGTCGAACGGGTCAAAAAGATCGTGGGCGATGCACCGACCTATGTGACTTTTGATATCGATGCGCTTGATCCCGCATTTGCGCCCGGCACCGGCACGCCTGTTTGGGGTGGTTTGGCTAGTTGGCAGGCCGCGGCAATGCTGCGTGATCTTGCAGGGATCAATATGGTGGGTGGGGACATTGTCGAGGTATCGCCACCTTATGATACAACGGGCGCCACGGCGATTGCAGGCGCCCATGTTGCGATGGAACTATGCTGTTTAGCCCTTTGGAATAAAAGGAAATAAATGATGCCGACGATGCCAATTTCCGGAAATGATCTGGCCCGTTTTTCAGGGCCGCAAACATTCATGCGCCTACCAGAGGTAAAGAGTGCGGCGGACTTGGATGTCGGCTTCATCGGCATACCGATGGACATTGGTACAAGTTGGCGGTCGGGCACGCGGATGGGGCCAAAGCAATTGCGCGAACAATCCGCGATGATCCGGCCCTATAACATTCAAACGGGGGCTGCGCCGTTTGATGCATTATACTGTGCCGACCTTGGGGATGTACCGATTAATACGTTTAGCCTAAGTGACACAATTCGTTTAATAACAGATACTTATGATGCGCACCTAAAACATGATTTCATCCCTATGGGGTTGGGCGGGGATCACACGATGACCCTGCCAATATTGCGCTCGATCGCCAAGAAGCATGGCCCTGTCGCGCTTGTGCATGTTGATGCCCATGCGGATGTGAACGATGAGATGTTCGGGGAACGCGAAACCCATGGCACCGTGTTTCGCCGCGCCTATGAGGAAGGGTTGATCGTCGCCGATAAGGTCCACCAGATCGGGCTGCGCGGCACGGGCTACACCGCTGATGATTTCACGGAGGCCGCGGGCTGGGGTTTCAACCAATATATCGCACCAACTTTGTGGCATAAGTCATTGTCCCCATTGGCAAATGATATCCGCGAACAGATCGGGGATACGCCTGCCTATATCACCTATGATATCGACAGCCTCGACCCGAGCTTTGCGCCCGGCACCGGAACGCCCGAGATTGGGGGGCTGACCACGATGCAGGCGATGGAACTGATCCGTGGGCTGCGCGGTCTGAACATTGTAGGGTGTGATCTGGTCGAGGTGTCGCCGCCATACGATCCGTCCGGCAATACCGCGCTGACTGGCGCAAATTTGATGTTTGAGCTGTTGTCGATCCTGCCCGGCGTGCCATATCGCTAGGCAACGGTCCATTCGCCAAACGGTAGCATCGCGTTGACATTTATCATTCTTATGGTCACCGCATTCGTGGCATTGGTTGTTTACGCGCGCTGCACACCCGTGGTGCCCAATCCGCTGGATGCCCCTGAAAACATCACATCGGATCAGGACCTTACTGGTGGGTTTGCCGCAGTACGGCCCTTCACGGGTGACGCGGCTACGCTGACGAAACGCATCACGGACATCGTCCTTGCGACGCCGCGCACGCGGAAGCTGTCGGATGATCCGCTCCTGACCCATGTACATCTGGTGATTGGCAAGTCGGACTTGGGGGTGAACAAGGCCCGCGTTTTGGATTGTCTTGACCGGCTCGGCCCGCTTTGAATGCTTGACCAGCGCGTCAGTTTCGCGCACTGCTGATCGCATGATTGCCCAAGACAAAATCGCCCAAATTATCGACCGGTTCCGGTTCATTGAGGCCAAGATGGCCGATGGTGCCTCTGGCGCGGAAATCGCAGCCCTTGGCCGTGAATACGCCGAATTGCGCCCTGTTGTGGACACCGTGACCGCCTATCAATCCTTGATGGATCAGATCGCGCAGGCCGAGGACATGTTGTCCGATCCCGAAATGCGCGAACTGGCAGAAATGGAATTGCCCGACTTGCGTGCCGCCGCTGCGACGTCAGAACATGACGTGCAGCTTGCCTTGTTGCCCAAGGATGCCGCAGACGGGCGTCCGGCGCTGCTTGAAATTCGGCCCGGCACAGGCGGGGACGAGGCGGGGTTGTTCGCCGCAGACCTGTTGCGCATGTATCAACGCTATGCCGATAGCCAAGGCTGGAAATTCGAAATCCTTGAGGAAAGCCTGTCAGAGCTTGGCGGCGTCAAGGAAGTCGTGGCGCGGATCGCGGGCGATGGTGTGTTTGCCCGTATGAAGTACGAATCCGGCGTGCACCGCGTACAGCGTGTGCCGGAAACTGAAAGCGGGGGGCGCATCCACACCTCTGCTGCGACGGTTGCGGTGCTGCCCGAGGCCGAGGATGTTGATATTCAGATCAACCCAGGCGATTTGCGCATTGATACCATGCGCGCGTCCGGTTCAGGTGGTCAGCACGTCAATACAACGGATAGTGCGGTGCGCATTTTGCACATTCCAACGGGTATGATCGTCGTCAGTGCCGAGAAATCTCAACACCGCAACCGCGAAATCGCCATGCAGGTTCTGAAGACGCGGCTGTTCGATTTGGAACGCCAGCGGGTTGATGGTGAGCGGTCGGCGGATCGCAAGGCTCAGGTTGGGTCTGGCGACCGGTCCGAACGCATCCGCACCTATAATTTCCCCCAAGGGCGCATGACAGACCACCGCATTAACCTGACCCTGTATTCGCTGGGCCAAGTAATGCAGGGCGACCTCGATGAAACGATTGACGCGCTACAGGCCGATGCCCAAGCCACGCTACTGGCCGAGATGGGCGCGTGAGTGATCAGCAAACGGGCGTTTTACTGGTGTTGGATGCCACGCGGCGGTTAAAATCCGCCGGTGTGCCTGATGCCGCGCGCGATGCCCGCCGTCTGTTTTCACATGCGATGGGTGTCGCAACCAGCCGCCTGACCTTGACCCTGCTGGAACCTGTGGCCGCGCCGGATGCAGCGCGTTTCGAGACGCTCATCGCGCGGCGCCTCAACCGTGAACCTGTGTCGCATATCATTGGAACCCGTGCATTTTACGGGCGGGATTTTGCGGTGTCATCTGATGTGCTGGACCCACGCCCCGAAACCGAAATGCTGATCGAGGTGGCGCTGCGGTCCCATTTTACGCGCATGGTTGATCTTGGCACCGGCTCTGGCTGCATCCTGGTCACGCTCTTGGCCGAGGTGCCCAAGTGCAGGGGGATTGGTATCGATCTTAGCCCAGCGGCGCTATCTGTGGCGCAGCGCAATGCGGCCACCCATTGTGTCACGACCCGTGCACAGTTCCATGTGGGTGATTGGCTGTCCGCTGTCGCTGGCCCCTTTGATCTGATCGTCGCCAATCCGCCCTATATCGCGGCCGACGAAATGGCGGGGCTGTCGCCCGAAGTGGTTCAGTGGGAACCGGCGATGGCGCTGACCGACTATGCCGATGGGTTGACCCATTACCGGCGGATCGTGTCGCAAACGGTGCCGCTTCTCCTCCCTGGTGGGCGGCTGATATTCGAGATTGGCCCGACCCAAGGCGCTGCTGTCGCCAAGATGATGCGGGACGCAGGGTTGCGGCATGTCACCATTGTGTCCGATCTGGATGGCCGTGATCGGGTTGTCAGCGCCCAAATGGTCGGTTTTAGCCCCGAAAAGCGTGGATAAGACCAGTTTAGGCTTGCCCTAAGGCATTTTTCGTTGATATCATTTAACAATCGGACGGGTGAACTTACCTCAGGACTGTTCCGCCGATAGTCGTCATAACATCGCAGAATCGTTTGTCACCGCTGCTGGTGCGCCACGATTTTAGCGCCACGCAAAAGCCAAAGGCTTGATGGAAAATACTTCATGAGATCTACGAAATCACGGTCCCGCGGGAATAAGAACCGCAACAATCGGCCTTCGGGCGGGAATATCATCAATCGGGTTTTTGACAGCTCGGGCCCGGCAGGCAAGGTGCGCGGCACCCCGCAACAGATCATCGAGAAATACAATCAGTTGCATCGTGATGCCGTCTTGTCAGGCGACCGCGTTGATGCCGAAAACTTTGCGCAGCACGCTGAACATTACACCCGCATGTTGGCCGACGCCCAACGAGAGGTGGACGCCAAACGCGAAGAGCAAGAGGCGCAGAACCGTGAACGTCAGGCCGAGCGTGACCGCGAACGTCAAGAACGTTTCAAGGCACAAGAAGCGGTATCAAACGATCCTGCCGACGCTGATCAGCCAGAGGTAGCAGCAGAAGGCCATAACGGTCTGGTTGAAACACCAGAAGCATCGCCCAAGCCAAAACCCGCGCGTAAACCGCGCCAGCGCAAGCCGCGCCCGCCGGTTGATGATGCGCCAGAGGCCGCGGAATAAGCTCTAGCGATCTAGCGCCCGTGCGAGGGCGCAGAATTCCTCTAGTCCGATTTGTTCTGCGCGTTCTGTGGGCTTAATGCCCGCAGCATGTAGATAACCCTCAATCTCTGGCGAGACTGATTTTAGCGCAGACCGCAGCATCTTGCGCCGCTGGTTGAACGCGGCGGCGACCACGCGGTTCAACGTGCCTGCATTCGCTTCAAATCGCGGGGCTGGCAATGCCTTAAGGTGAACGACTGCCGATGACACCTTGGGTGGCGGCGAAAACGCCTCTGGTGGCAGGTCCATGACGATCTTGGGATCTGACCGCCATTGCGCCAAAAGTGCGAGCCGCCCGTACGCCTTACTGCCTGGTGTGGCAACGATCCGTTGGGCAACCTCGCGCTGGAACATCAATGTCAGACTGTCCCAAAAGGGCGGCCATGTCGGCGGCGTGAGCCAGCGCACCAACAGCTCGGTCCCCACATTATAGGGCAAATTTGCCGCCACTTTGATCGGCGGTGTCAGATACGCCAGCGGGTTAATGTCCAATGCGTCGCCATTGATGGCGTGCAAGCGGTCGGGATAGGCCGCCGCGATTTCCGCCATAACGGGCATGCACCGCGGGTCTTTTTCAATGGCCAGAACGCGGCGTGCGCCCTCGGCCAATAACCCGCGTGTCAGCCCGCCGGGGCCGGGTCCGATTTCCAGAACATCAGCACCTGATAAATCACCCGCCAGTCGTGCTATCTTGGCCGTCAGGTTCAAATCCAACAGGAAATTCTGTCCGAGCGACTTTTTCGCGGCCAGTTCATGTGTTGCGATCACGTCACGCAGGGGGGGGAGATTATCAATACTCATTGTTTCTTCCGAGCCTAAATATGCCCGCTGGAGGCACCAGTTCCATCAAACATTCCGTCCAACGGCTAATTCGCGCGCCATTTGCAAGGCCGCAATCATCGACGTCGGATCGGCCTTATCCTGTCCCGCGATATCAAACGCTGTTCCGTGATCCGGCGACGTGCGCAAGAACGGCAGCCCTAGGGTGACATTCAAACCGCTGGCAAAATCCAGTGTCTTGATCGGGATCAACGCCTGATCATGATACATGCAAATTGCCACATCGTATTTTGCGCGGGCACCGGGATGAAACATCGTGTCGGCAGGTAGTGGCCCCGTAAGGTTCAGCCCCTCGTGGCGCAGCGCATTCAAAACGGGTGTGATCATGTCACGTTCTTCATCGCCCATCTTGCCGTCCTCGCCCGCGTGCGGGTTCAGGCCCGCGACGGCGATACGCGGCTGCATGATCCCAAAATCGCGACGCATGGCGGCATGCGTGATTAGGATCGTGTCTGTCAGTGCCGCCGCGGTCAGCTGTGTTGGGACCTGCGCAAGTGGGATATGGATCGTCGCAGGCACGACGCGTAGCTGATCGCAGGCCAGCATCATCACAACGCGGTCCACATCCGCCAATGCGGCCAGATATTCGGTGTGCCCGGGATAGGCAAAATCGGCGCCATCAATCAGTGCAGCCTTATGAATGGGGGCGGTGCACAGCGCGCTTGCGGCCCCTTGCGTGACCACATCAACACCTTCCGCGATGGCGGCAATCACACCTTTCGCATGGGTTGGATCGGGGGTGCCTGCGGTCGCGGTTGTGCCAAAATTACGCGCCAAGACTGGCAGCGCTGTCGCACATACATCGCCCGCTTGGTCGATGCTGTCGATGACTTGGATGGTCGCGCCCTGCGGTAGGTGCTGCGGATCGCCAATCCATGCAACAGGGCAATCGCCGCGCAGGGCATGCCACGCCTTATACGCAACCTCTGGACCGATCCCTGCGGGTTCCCCGCAACTGATGACGATCGGCTTGGCTGGCTGGGTCATCGTGCGATTATTGTCGCCGAAGCGCGCAAATCTTCAAGGAGCGCATTTGCAAAACCCGCAAGCCGCTGCCGGCGCAGTTGATCACGGATCGCATCGGGGTCCACACCTTCGACAGCGGCGCTGGTGCGTCCACACATCATCAAGAAAATCAGCGTTTGGCCGTCCGACGATGTCAGGTTGTACGAAAACTCATTCGGGTCGAGCTTGGCCAATTCAATGGCAACATCTTGCGGGATGTCCGCAGGCACGCGATCGCTGCGATCCAGCACCTCTGCGGGCAATCCGCGGGCCTGACCATAAAGATCATCACATGTGTCGACATTATCGGCGAGGTCCTGTGCGGCGCGTACGCCAACTTCTGACTTGCCACCGGGTAGATAGAATGTGGCGTAATCGATGGACGTTGGGGCAGGGGCCGTGCCCACCATCTCGCGCACACCGCGCATCTGGAACAGGGCGACACCGTTGGTAATCGGCAGCGGGGCCGTAACCTCACCCGGGGACAGAGATAGCAAAAGCGTGCGAAGCTGCGGTGGGTAATTCGTGATTGGCAACCAGTTCAGACGGCCACCGTTACGTTTGCTTGGCAGGGCGGACACACGACGCGCTTGTGCTTCAAACGTGGAGGTCGATGTCAGCTGGCTGATCCGACGCGCGGTTGCCATGGCTTGTGCAGCACGCGGGGGCGGTGCGGAGATGATAATCTCGGACAGTAGCACCTCAATACCGGCGCCGCCGGATTGGGATTGCGCGATGGCGCGGTTCACGTCCGTGTCCGTGATTTCGATGCTGTTTCCGAAACTGGACCGGATGAAATCACGCCAGCTAACCCCCATACGGACAAAATCGCGTAGCGTTTCTTCGGCGACGCCATTGGCGGCCAACACTTGCAAAAACTGATCAAGCTCAAGGTTCGCACGTCCGGCAAAGTCACCCATCGCTGCCCGCAGGCTTTCGTCGGTGATGCTGACACCGGCGCGATCCAGCGCCTCTTGCTTCAACCGGTCCTCGATCAGGGCCTTGCGGGCTTCCTCATCCAGATTTCCAGGGGTGCGGAACACCTCGAGCATCCGCTTGCGCTGATCCAGTTCAAATCCGGTGATCGCACGGTCATTGACTGTGATAACCGGCTGGAACGTGCCTTGGGCCACAGCGCTGTTGTCAAAGGTTGCGACAATCAGAGCAGAAAGAAGAACGAAAACACGCATGTTGATGCCTTTTTTGGTCATAGTCATTGGGCGCAAGCCGCCAGTGGTCCTGCGCCGTTGTGTCCGGCAGAAAACCCGTTCAAGGAAATGGATAGCCCATAGCTGTTCGAAGGTTCAACCGTCGACGATGAAGTATAGCGGCGTGACACCGAAAGATCGACTGTCACGCATTCGTTTTTGTATTGTACGTCCAGCCCCGCGCGCACGGGGCTATTGGTTGCGATGTCATAGCGGGTGTCGATACCGACGGCCCATGACGGTGTTACCTGCACGCGGCTTTCCAGTGCCCATTCGGATACATTGTTGGGCCGGTTTTCCGCCAGATCCGCCGCCTGCCATATGTAGGCGGAGTTCAGGTCTGTGAATGCGTTGAACCAGCCGACGCGGGCGGCGGCGCGGGTGATACCATCTGCGTCAAACAGCGTGCGCCCGTCGACTTGGAACCCCGTCGTCGTTGCGTATTGTCCCGCGACCAACCAATCAGACGACCAGCCATCAAGGCCCGATGAGCTGTTGAAATCCGTTGTGTCGTGATCCCGAAAGACGCGTCCGAATGTCAGCGTGGATTGCGCGCCCTGCGCCCCAAGCCGCGTCCATGTCAGGCCAAGTGCCGCGCGGGCGCCTGCCTCGGCCGCGTCATCGCCCGAAAACCGAGAGGCGGAAAAGAGGTTGGCCTGATCAAATTCGGATCGCGTGCTGTCCTCATTCGGGGGGGGGGTGCCGTAGGTGTTGGACCACGCCACAGCAATCATAGGCTCAAACAAATGACTGGCCCCGTTGGCGGTAGTTGTTGCCAAAGGATAGCGCAGGCTTGCCCCGATCTGCGGGATAATACGTGTGCCGGATGAGTCGTAATCAGCGTTGTCGTTGACGCCGTACCAATCCGCTTGCAGCCCCGCATCTGCGGCCCAAACAAGCCCGCCGTTGCTGATCCACTGATGGCGATAGTCGGCAAAGGCGCCGATGCGCGTCACGTCACGGGCCGCATCCCCGCTGCCGGACCCGTAACGTGATAGCGTGTCAGCGGATAGGCCCGTGCGCAGCCGCCCACCATTTTCTAGATACTGCTGCTTTTCATAGGATAAACTGCCAACGATTGGCGGAAGGGATGCGTTATCCTCATCATCGCGCAGGGTTTGAAAATAGGTAAGGTTCGCTTGGAAAAGGTCATCCTTGCCCACGCGCAGTAGGGTGATGGCGCTGTCCAGACGGTCCTTTTCCGAATAGCCATAGTCGAGCAGATAGGCGGGGTCGCTTGCCGCCTCGATATCAAAATTCAGCGTATAGTCGCGCCCCAGATCAAATGTGCCCTCTGCAAAGACATAAGACCGTGTTCCGCTGGACAGGCTGTCTTGGCTCACGGCGGCGTTGACCTCAATATCGCCCGTGGCGAATGCTTGGCGATAGCGGGCCTCAAGCGTGCGGGTCTCGGTTGACAGGTATGGCGTCAACGTCAGATCGCGGTGGTCACCCATCCGAATGAAATACGGCACCTTGATCCCGGACCCAAGCTGATCTGTTGTGCGCGCATCGGGAAATAGAAACCCTGTGGCACGGGTCAATGTCGGATCGGGCAATCGCACCCTTGGCAGCCATAAAACGTGCGTGCCGCGGATCAAAAACTGTGTGTTCTCGAAATACAGCTGTTTTGCGGTTTGGTCATGGATGACCTTTTCCGCCCTGATTTCCCATAGTGGCGCGCGTGTGCCGCACACCGCACAAGACGTTGCGGCCACCTTATATAGCTGGGAATAACGCCCGTTGATCCGGTCAATTTGATTGGCGGCCAACTGCAATTGTTGATCCAGCACCAAGCGTGCGCCGCGTAGAATACCATTTTCCAGCTTTGGATCCATGGACGCTTGGGTCGCTGTGATCAAACTGCCGTCGGGTCCTTTGATCAGAATTGGCCCGTTGATGACCAACTGGTCGGCTGCGCGGTCGAACACGATCTGGGTGGCCGATAGGCGGGTGCCGTCATAGAACACCTCGATATTGCCGGTCGCGATCAGTTGGTTGCGGTCGGCGATGGTCACATCGTCCGCCACCAGCGTTGCGGCCCCTTGGGACCACGCCAATTTCGGCAAAAGGATCAGAAAGACGAGAAGGAAACGCATTAACCGTCCTCTTGGTGCAATAAAAAGCCAAGCGATAGGCCGATGGCCGCCAGCGGTGGTGCCCACGCGGCCAGCATCGCGGGCAGTTGCCCGTTTTCACCAAGCACTTGGGCAAAGTTGCGGATGAAATAGACAGCAAACGAAAGCAGGACCGCAAACAAGACCATTAGCCCCGTGCGCCCGCCACGTTGATGGCGCAGCGTAAAGCTGGCGCCAATCATGACCATCGCCACCAGAAAGACGGGCAGGGCCAATTCCATCTGGAACCAGACCTGATGGCGTTGCGCGGAAAATCCAGCGGTCTTGAGGCGGTCGATGAACGCGGGCAAGTCCCAAATGGGAATGGATGATGGCGTGCCAAAACTGTCGCGGATTTGCGTGGCCGTCAGCGTGGACGGAATATCCAGCGTGGCGTGGGTTGTTGCCCCCAGCTCTGCATTTGATCCAGTGCCCAGCGGCCAGCTTTTGGCGTTTGTGGCGGTCCATGATCCGTTGCTTAACCTTGCGCGGGCGGCCTCAATCCGGCGGGTTGGACCTTGGTCAGCGGTAAAGGTGATGAACGTCACGCCGGTCAATACCGTGCCATCCAGATTGGTCCTATCCGCGCGGATCACGGTTTGCCCCGCCGCATTACCTTGGCGCAGCCAAAGCCCTGATGCACCCAGCGTCAGGACCGAGCTTTCGCCGCGTAGCGCATCGCCGCGGGCTTCAAATTCGCGCGATGTGCTGGCCACAATCGGGTTTAGGATCGCAACGGCCAAAATACCGATGGTCAGCGCCACCAGCAGGGGGGAAATCAGCGCGCGCAAGGCCGATCGCCCCGCCGCCCGCGTAACCACCATTTCCGATGATCGTGCCAGCCCAAGGAACAACGCAATCGTCGCAAGGATCATGATCAGTGGAAGAATGCGATAAATGCCCTGCGGCACGTTCAAAAGGGTCAGGGTGACGATGTCACCAAAGCTCGCGTCTACCTTGGCATAACGGCGCAGTTGTTCCACCAGATCGAGAAAGACCATGATCATAAAGAACACGAAAAACACGCCAAAGAACGTGATTGCAAAGCGTTTGGCGAAATAGCGGTGCAGGATCATGGCACGGCCGCCACGGCGGGACGACGTTTGAACAAATACGGACGGGTTGCGGTGAATAGCAGGAACCAGACGACGATGACGCCAACAATGCTGGGTAAATAGGCCATGAACCACAGTGCCTCTTCGCGGCGGGCCATGGTCAGTCCGACGGTTTCAACCGCTTTGATCACAATGATCAGGAAAATAGCAAATACAATCTGCCGCCAGACACCAAAGCGGCTAAAGCTGCCGACCATAAGCGCGGCAAACCCCAAAAGGGCCGCAACCAGCCCTAGCACAGACTGGCTGAAACGGTCGTGGGCGCGAGCGCGCAAGTAGGCGGCTGTTTGACCTGTTTCGGCCTTAAGCGCGGGCGACGCGCTAAGCAATTCAGGCGTGCCAACCTGTGCCGCATTGCGCCCCGCATCGGGTGTGATTTGCATAAATGCGCCAATATTATAGGCGAAATCCTCAAACGCGGTGGTGAACAGGCGTTGGTCGGATGTGCGCAGCGTTTGCGCCAGCCCGTCAATCATTACCAGCTGTGCGTCCCCGTCGGTGTGGACCAAGAACGCTTGGGCGGCGGTATAGGTCACGTGGCTTTCGGGGTCGCGTACGTCTGACAAAAAGATATCGCGCAACTCGCCCGCTGGCGTAATTTCACGGATGTAAAATGTGATCCCGTCCGTGGGCTCAATGAATTTTCCCTCGGTCAACAGGCGGGCTGTGACGTTCTGGGCGATCTCGGATGTGCGCACGTCCAATTGCAACAAGGATTTCGGCACGAGGACATGCATCAGTACGGACATGAGCAACACGACGATCAGGCCAAAATAAACAACGGGCCGCGCCAATCGAAAGGCGGAATAACCGGTGGCTTGCACCACGACCATCTCGGACTCAGACGTCATGCGGTTGGTGACATAGACCGCCGCGGCAAAGGCCGACAGTGGCAGTGCAAGTCGGATCACCGCAGGCAGTGAAAGCGCCGTGAATTCAAGGAAAACAGCGGCTGATTGCCCGTCCGCAATCAATTGGTCAAACAGCACAACCGCACGGTTGATCCAATAGACCATCACCAGCACAAGGCTGAAAAACCCGAACAGCACCATCAGCTGAGACAGCATATAACGGTCAAACCGTGCCACGTGGCCCATCCCCCTGATTAAAGCCCCACATATTGTGTTCCAAACTAGACCAAAGACACGATGGGCAAAACCACAAACTGGTCATTCCCATGCGCGCAGGCTAGGTAATTCCGAAACTATTCAGCAAAGGGACGAAAACCAAGATGACCGCGCTAATTGAGATGACCGTTGTGGACACTGATTTGGGGGCTGCAACCGATTGGGATGGCGTGATCGTGGTTTTTGTCGGGGCGGATCAAAAGCTGGACGCTTGCGCATGCAAAGTGAACACTTTGACCCGCAAGGCAGTGGATCGCGCTGTGCAAAGCGACGCGTTTGATGCGCTGCCGGATGGTGGTGCCTTGCGGCTGGCCTATCCGGCAGGCGTCGCCGCAAACGCTGTGATTATCGTGAAGCTTGATCGCAAGCCTGAACAGGCCTCCGCGCGCAAGGCAGGTGCAACACTTGCGTTAGAAAAGGGGCCGCATCCATTGTTGGTCATGGCCGGTAATCTGGGCGGCATGGATGACGTGGCACTTGGCCTGATCTTGCGGGATTATGCATATAGCGATCACAAAACCGCCGCACCCAAGGCGCGTGGGCCCGCGACATTGATGATGTCCAAGCCCGATACGCTGGACCTGCAAGGGCTGCGCGCTGTGGCTGAAGGTGTGTTTTTCACCCGCGATCTGATCAATGCGCCCGCCAATGACCTGACCACCACCAGCTTTGCCGACCGCTTGGCCGAATTGCAAACCCTTGGCCTTAAGGTCGAGGTGCTGGAAGAGGCGAAATTGGAAAAGCTGGGCATGGGCGCATTGCTATGCGTGGGCCAAGGCTCTGCCAGCCCGTCCAAGGTTGTCGTGATGCAATGGAACGGCGGCGGCGATGAGGCGCCATTCGCGCTTGTCGGCAAGGGCGTCGTGTTTGACACAGGCGGGATCAGCATCAAACCCGCAGGTGGCATGGAAGATATGACCATGGACATGGGCGGCGCAGGCGTCGTGTCCGGCGTGATGAAAACGCTGGCGATGCGCAAGGCCAAGGCGAATGTCGTGGGACTTGTCGGGATCGTTGAAAACATGCCGTCCGACCGGGCCGTGCGCCCCGGCGATGTTGTGACGTCTATGAAGGGCGACACGATCGAAGTGATCAACACCGATGCTGAGGGGCGTTTGGTGCTGGCCGATGTGCTGTGGTACGCGCAGGACCGGTTTAAACCCGCCGCGATGATCAACCTTGCCACGCTGACCGGCGCGATGATTATTGCCTTAGGCCATGAAAATGCAGGTGTGTTTTCCAATTCCGACGAATTGAGCGTGGCATTCCTGAAATCCGCAGGGGCGGAGGGTGAGGGCGCGTGGCGGCTGCCGATGGCGCCAGCCTATGACAAGCTGATCAACAGCCGTATCGCGGACATGAAGAACACAGGCGGACGGCCCGCGGGATCAATCACCGCCGCGCAATTCTTGGGCCGGTTTGTTGCCGATGAATTGCCGTGGGCGCATCTGGATATCGCCGGTGTGGCCTCGGTGAAAGGGGCGACAGCCCTTGCACCTGCGGGTGCGACGGGATGGGGCGTTATGGCGCTAAATCGTTTGATTTTAGATAATTATGAGGCTTAGATGGGCGCTGTCTATTTCTATCACCTGACCGAAAGCCCGCTTGACGATACCTTGCCGATGCTGGTTGGCAAGGCGCAGGGTGCGGGCTGGAGGGTATTGGTGCGCGGGTGCGATCAGGCGATGTTGGACCGTCTGGATCAACGGCTTTGGCATGGGCCATCCACGGCGTTTATGCCGCACGGGCTTGCTGGTGGGGCGCATGACGCGTCCCAACCTATTTTGCTGGGCGTTGATACGCCTGCGGACGGTTTTTCATGTCTGATGTCGGTGGGTGGCGCGAATGTGACCGCGGCTGAGGTCGGGTTGTTGGACCGAACCTGTGTGCTGTTTTCCGACCATAATCAGGATGCCGTGGCCCATGCGCGGACGCAGTGGAAATTGCTAACGGACGCCGGATGTCAGGCACAATACTGGGCGCAGGACATGGGATCTTGGGTCAAAAAGGCCGAAAGCAAAGGCGCCTAGAAACTGAATTCAGGGTCGAAATCGGCGGGCAGTTCGGCCGGGACAGGCGCACAGGTGGTCAGCCCCAAGAACGCGACAATAGTGATGTATTTCATGGGGTTGCGGTCCTACCTTGATAGGGTCAGCTCACTACCGCTGATGTTAATGCTGTCAAAATTATTGAGGTATGTCATGCCAAGCAAGGACCCGTTCATTTGTCCGTCATTGACCACCGCGCGGACTTGGCTGTCCTCAATCGGGCCGAGCATGACACTATCCAACCGCACTGCGGCTGTGCGCACGACGCCGTTGGCCGTATTCGCGGTTCCAAGGTAGGATAGGTTTTCAGGGTCCAAACCGATCCGCTGTGCGTCCTCTTGGGATAACACGACCTGCGACGCGCCAGTATCCACGACAAATTCAATGGGGACGTCATTCACCTCAAGTGTGAGGTAATAATGGCCGTCACGGGCGCGGGGCAACACGATTGTGGTGTCATCGACGACGGCCTGACGGGGGGTGATTGTGCGCTCAATCTCGGGCCACATGCCGATCACAGCGATGGCGCCCATGAAAATCAGCACCCAGATGCCGGCCTGTTGCAGCATTTTGCCGATATTGGTGCGGCTCGCCAGCAGATATGACAGCAAAAGCGCCCCGCCAAGAAGGGTCAGATAAAGGGCATCGGCGGTTTGATCAGCATCCATAGGATAGATATAAGGGCTAGGCGTCAATTCCAAAAGACTGTGACACCCCATCCAGAATAAATTGCACCGCGAGGGCGGCCAACAGCATACCCAGCAGACGGGTCAGGATGTTAATGCCCGTCTTGCCCAGCAACCGTTCCAGATAGGGCGCAAGCAGGAACGCCACAAAGACCGAGGCCAGCACGGTGAACATCACGGCAGCCACGGCGGCAAGGTCAGCGGCACCATTGGCCTGACCCGCAAGCAAGATGATCGTTGTGATCGCACCCGGGCCAACGATCAGTGGCATGGCAAGGGGGAACACCGACGGGTCGTCATGGGTTTCGACCTCTGTCGCGTTGTCTTCGCGGCGGGCTTGGCGTTTTTGGAACAACATTTCCAAGGCTGTCAGGAACAACAAAACCCCGCCTGCGATGCGGAACGCTGGCATGGAAATGCCAATAAAGCCCAACAATGCCTCGCCTAAGAACAAGAACGCCAGCATCAGTGCGCCACCAATCAGACAGGCGCGGATCGCGATTGCGCGGCGCTGTGCCTTGGTCATGCCACTGGTTAACGCCAGAAAAATCGGCGCCAGCCCCATGGGGTCAATGATGATGAATAGCGTCGTAAACGCTGCGATCAGGGCGGGCAGGTCCGTCATGGGATGTCCTTAGTAAGGCGCAGATATCTGGATAAAGAGGATCAGGATTTCTGGGCCTTTTCAAGCTTTTCCAGTGATTGCATCCAGATCGCCTCGGCCCGTTCAAGCGCTGTCATCACTTCGGCGTATTTGGCGTTCCACGTGGCCAGCTCACCAGCTTTGCCATCCTCATACAGCACTGGATCGGCCAGTTTTTTGGCCAGCTTGTCGCGCATGGCGTTGATTTTGTTAACGCGTTCTTCGCCCTTTTTGACCTCGGACCGCAGGGCGGTGATCTGTTCGCGGGTCGCCTTTTGCACCTTTGGCGCGGGCTTGGGTTTTTCGGATTTTGGCCGGTCGGGGGTCAGCAGCATTTTGCGATAGGCCAGCAGGTCGTCCTCATAGGGAGTGACGTGCCCGTCTTTGACCAGCCAGAGCCGGTCGGCGACCATGGACAAAAGGTGCATATCGTGGCTGACAAGGATGACAGCACCGGTGTAGGCGGTCAGCGCCTCGACCAATGCCTCGCGGCTTTCGATATCAAGGTGGTTTGTCGGCTCGTCAAGGATCAGCAGATGCGGCGCGGGCAGGGTGGCCAGCAGCAGGGACAGGCGCGCCTTTTGCCCACCCGACAGGCGGCCCACTTCGGTATCCGCCTGATCCGCGCCAAGGCCAAAGCCCGCAAGCCGTGCGCGCAGCTTTGCCTGACCTTCATGGGCGCGTTCGCGTATAAGGTGATCAAGCGGCGTTTCATCGACGTAAAGTTCATCAACTTGGTGCTGGGCAAAGAACCCGATGCGCAGCTTGTTGGACGTGATCATCTTGCCGTGGGCGACGGCCAGCCGGTCGGACAACATTTTTGACAGGGTTGATTTACCCTCGCCGTTGCGGCCCAGCAGGGCGATGCGGTCATCTTGGTCGATGCGCAGGTTCAGATCGCGCAGAATGATCGTTTCATCATAGCCGACAGCGGCCCCTTCGGTGGCGATGATGGGGGGCGAAAGTTCCTCAGGCTTGGGGAATGTGAAAACGGTGCGCGCCGCATCCTCGGGTGCGCGGATTGTTTCCATCTTTTCCAATGCTTTGACGCGGGATTGGGCCTGTTTCGCCTTGGACGCCTTGGCCTTGAACCGGTCCACAAACGCCTGCAAATGCTCGCGTTTTGCGTCCTGTTTCTTGGCTGCCGACGCCATCAGCGCCCGCTTTTGCGCCCGCTGTTTGGCGAACATGTCGTAGGTGCCAGTGTAATAGATCAGGCCCTTGTCTTCGAGGTGCAGGATGCCACCGACAGAGCGGTTCAGCAGTTCACGGTCGTGGGACACGATCAGTACGGTATGCGGATATTTGACCAGATACGCCTCGAGCCAGAGCGCACCTTCGAGGTCGAGGTAGTTTGTCGGCTCGTCAAGCAGCAGCAAATCAGGCTCGGAAAACAGCACCGCTGCTAGGGCCACGCGCATGCGCCAGCCGCCAGAAAAGGCGGAACAAGGCTGCAGCTGTTCTTCGTGAGTGAAGCCGAGGCCCTTAAGGATGGATGCGGCCCGCGCCTCGGCCGACCATGCGTCGATATCGGACAGGCGGGTCTGCACCTCGGCGATGCGGTTGGGGTCTGTGGCGGTTTCGGCCTCGGCCAAGAGCGCCTCGCGCTCGGTGTCGGCGCGCAGCACGGTGTTGATCAGGGACACCTCGTTGCCGGGCACCTCTTGGGATACGCCGCCGATCTTCCAGCCTTGCGGGATGTTCACCACACCTGTGTCCAGAACCATCTCGCCACGGATGATTTTAAACAGCGTCGTTTTGCCCGACCCGTTGCGCCCCACAAGGCCAACCTTATGGCCCGTCGGAATGGTCACAGATGCGTTTTCGACCAAGGTGCGGCCCGCGATGGAATAGGTGATGTCAGATATTTTAAGCATGTCGTCGCCATGCCCGATCACAGGGGCCGCGTCAATCACCGCTTTCCAAGGGAAGTGTTGCATGTTAGGTCGCGCGCAGAAATTCACGCGGGTTCCCGCAAACACCAGAAAAAAGAGGCCCATAATGGCAATTCAGCGCACATTTTCCATCATCAAACCAGACGCTACAAAGCGGAACCTGACAGGTCAGATCGCGGCAAAATTCGAAGAAGCTGGCCTGCGCATCGTCGCATCCAAGCGTATCCAGCTGACATTGGCCCAGGCACAGCAGTTTTACGGCGTACACGCCGAGCGTCCGTTCTTTGGCGAACTGTGCGAATTCATGATCTCTGAGCCGATCGTTGTTCAGGTTCTGGAAGGTGAAGACGCGATTGCGAAAAACCGCGAAGTCATGGGCGCCACGAACCCAGCAGACGCGGCTGACGGCACGATCCGTAAGGAATTCGCACTATCCATCGGCGAAAATTCTGTTCACGGGTCCGACGCTCCAGAAACAGCCGCAGAAGAAATCGCATTCTTCTTCTCCGGTCTTGAACTGGTCGGCTAAACCGCCGTTGAATTTTGGGAAGGGCCGTCCGTAAGGGCGGCCTTTTTCGTTTCCAGATGGTCGCGCAGTAAGGCGACGTTGCGCGTGTTGGATTTATTCCTGATATCGAAGAGATCCCCAACGATTGGAATTCTCCCAAACACCGCATCGACCCCTGTGTGAAACACCATTCGCCCGATTAAATGGGGCGGGGCGTCCATTTTGCGTGATTTCACGATGATATAGCCTGCTGGCACAAGTGTGGCCGCATCGCTGGTACCTGGTATCAGGTCCAGCAGACTGTCCCACCCAACCCGAGTGCCCGTGAACGGAATGCGAAAGGCGCGATCCATAGACCGCGCCACGCCTTCGAGTTTCTCCAGATCGGTCATGCGTGTTTCGGCTCGCGCGCGATGATATAGACCGCATGCGCGATGCCGGGGATATAGCCGAGCAATGTCAGGATGATGTTGAACCAGAAATGCTTGCCCAAGCCGACCTGAAGGAAAACGCCAACAGGGGGCAGGATGACGGAAAGAATGATGCGGATGAGGTCCATAACAATGTCCTTTTTTCATGTGCAAGTGTTACAGATGAAATGCGCAACGCGGCCAATAGTTCCGATTATTTTATGGAAACGACCCGGATTTTGTCCAAGAACGCTTCTAATTCGGTGCGGTCGTGGTCAAGTGACGTGGCTTTGATGGCGTCAAAGGATTTGCGCAACGCCTTCTTTTCGTCGCCCTTAGAGTCGTTCCACGGGCGCCCTTGTAGGGCCATGTGTAGGATGTAGTAGCCGATGAAATGCGGCTTTGCTCCCGTTTCCAGCAGCTTGGCATAGGCGGCGTCGGCACCTAATGCGCGCAATTCGTCCGCCGTGCGGATGCCTGCACGGATAAGCACCTCTCCAAAGGCGGGGCCAATGTTGCGGATGGTGGTCAGGTAGGAAATGCGACGACATTACTGTGCAGACAGAAAAAGGGCCAGTGGGCGGCACCATCATCAGGGAGGGGATGATCAGCTGCCGTCAACTGGCCGTGGTCGATGATCGTCGACGATTAGATACTTGCGTAATCGGTGAACACTGGCTTGGGCGCGGGAGAGCCGCCCTTGGCTTGCGCCTGTTTAGGGCGCTGTGTTGCGGGTGGAGTAGAGACGATTGGCTTTGCTGTCGCCATTGCACGTATCCTTGATCTGCCTCAAATTGCGGAATATCCGCGGGCCTCTTTTGCGGGCCATAAGAAAGCCTTGCGCAGGAATAAGACCCGCACAAGGCGTGATTGTGGCAAGATTAAGGCATTATTTACGTGGCTTGCGCGGCTTTGGCTTGCCGCCGGGCGGTGTGAAACGCTTGGATGTGTCAGACGCCTTTGGCTTGGGCTTGGCGCCTGGTTTCCCCTTAAAACCACCGGGCTTTCCGCCGTCGGACTTACCTTTATAGCCGTCAGACTTGCCCTTATAGGCTGGCTTTCCGCCGTCTGATTTACCCTTCCACGCTGGTTTCCCCTCATCCGAGCGCGCCTTATACGGCTTTTTCGTCGGCACAAGCGCGTCACCGTGATCACGGCGGGCTGGCTTGGAAAAGTCGGATTTCTTGTGGCGTGGCTTGGCCGGACGGCTGTCATCGGCGGCACCAGGTACAATGGCCGCAACATGATCCTGCCGCGACGGGGGCGGTGTGGAATTGTCGCGTGGACGCCGTGGCTTGTCGTCACGGTGGTACGGTTTGCGATCACGCGGTTTGTCATCATAGTCACGCTTGGTCTTGCGCGGGCCGCGTTCGCCCAGTTGAGGTGCGCCAGCCAATGCGGTCAGTTTTGCCTGATTTTCCAGCGACATCTCCTTGCCAACAGATTTCAGGAAACCCTCAACAGCGGGTTCAGAAATTTCGACGAAGGTTTCATTGGGCTGAATACGGATCGCACCAATCTCGTTCTTGGTGATGCCACCGGCCTTGCAGATCATTGGCAGCAGCCAGCGGGCCTCTGCCTTGCCTTCGCGGCCGACATCGACGCTGAACCATTTGGACGGACCAAAGGATTTATGCTCGCGCGGTGCGCGTTCTTCGCGTTGCGGGCCATCTTTGTATTCGGAAAGATGTTCTGGTGCAGAGTTTTTGCCTGCAAACAAACGCAGGTAGGCCGCCGCGATCTTTTCAGGTGCGTGCATTTCCAGCAGTTTGGCGGCGAATGCTGCGTCATCCTCGGACACGTCTTGGGTCCAGACGTCGTCGTTCAACAGACGTTCTTGATCCTTTGCTTTCACCTCATCTGCGGTCGGTGGCTTGCCCCAAGTCGCCGTCAGCTTACCCCATTTGAGCAGGTTTTCAGCGCGACGCTTCATCTTGGCGGGTGCGATCAGGGCAGAGACCCCTTTGCGACCTGCGCGACCCGTGCGGCCCGAGCGGTGCAGCAGGGTTTCGGCGTTGGTCGGCAATTCGGCGTGAATAACCAGTTCTAGATTGGGCAGGTCGATCCCGCGTGCGGCCACATCTGTCGCCACGCATACCTTCGCACGGCCATCGCGCATCGCTTGCAGCGCGTGGGACCGTTCCTGTTGCGACAATTCACCAGACAGCGCTACGGTCGCGAACCCACGGTTGGACAGGCGGGTTGTCAGGCGGGTGACACTTGCGCGGGTGTTACAGAATACGATTGCATTGGGCGCATCATAGAACCGCAATGTGTTGATGATCGCCGCGTCGATGTCGTGGTTGGCCACGGACAGGGCACGGTATTCGATATCGGCGTGCTGCTTTTCCTTGGACGCTGTGGCGACGCGCACAGAATCCTTTTGGTAGGATTTGGCCAGCTTCGCGATCATCGGCGGCACAGTGGCCGAGAACATCAGCGTGCGGCGTGTTTCGGGTGCTTCGCCCAAAATGAATTCAAGGTCCTCGCGGAAACCCAGATCCAGCATTTCGTCGGCTTCGTCCAAAACAATCGCGCGAATGTCGGACATATCCATAGACCCGCGCATGACGTGGTCCTTCAGGCGGCCCGGTGTTGCCACAACGATATGCGCACCACGGTCCAGCGCACGGCGTTCATCGCGCATATCCATGCCACCCACGCAGGATGCCATGGTCACGCCAGCGCCGCCATAAAGCCACTGCAATTCGCGTTTCACCTGTAGGGCCAATTCGCGTGTTGGCGCGATGCACAGCGCCAGCGGGCGGCTAGCGAGGCCGAAATGCCCGTCTTCGCCCAAGATTGTCGGCCCGATGGCCAGACCGAAGCCAACCGTTTTACCGGAGCCAGTTTGGGCGGATACCAATAGGTCTTGGCCCTCAAGCTCTGGGTTTGTTACGGCTTCTTGCACGGGTGTCAGGGTGTCGTAGCCTTGTTTTGCTAAGGCATCGGCAAGGGTTTGGATCATGGTTGTCATGTCACGTCTTTCAGATCGGATAATGTTGCGCCCCAGATGCATACCCCGCAAATGGGTTCCATTTATCGGGCGCGAACTTGTTATCCATCATCAAGCTATGGCCCTCGGTACGTCCAGTATCACAGCCCCGCCATATGTCAAAGCATAGCAGCTATGCGTGGTTACTGGGTCGCGGGTTTTGCAGTCATCCAAAGCCATGGGGTCGGCGTGCTGCGCCATTCCCAAAGGGCGAGCAGACGGTCAAGATCGCTCGACCCGTCCATCCATTTGGGCGAGCCATCCACAACAAGGGTGCGGTCAATGCGCTGCACATTATGGGTGGGCGCAAAGCGGTCGGTCAGGGTTGCCACGATCTTGTTGTCGCGATGCGGGTGGCATTCCACCAAGATATCAGCGGCATAAAGGCCGTGGGCCTTGGCGGGGTCGAGCAATGCACCCTCACCACCTTCGATATCGCTAATCACAACACTGCGGTGGCGCAGGCAGATGTCAAAATCGGCGTGGGTCATCTTGCCGCCAACCTCAACCCGATCTGCCACACCGTTCAAACCCGCAAGATCACGGCATTTTTGACGCGCATGTGCGTCGGCATCGCGGGCCCAAACCGTTGCGTGATGCAGGCGACGCGCAAGGCTGACGGCATAGTAACTTTCGGCGCTGCCAATATCGATAATCAGGTAGGGGGCGCTGGCGATAATCGTGTCGATTATCGGGGAGAGTGTTGCCTCGTAATCCCCATCAATCGCGGCGCGCCGCCGCCCTCAGATGCGGGCACACCGTAGTTCATGCCTTGAAAGGGCCATATTTGATCGTGCGCCCTTGTTTCGTGATATGGGTGTTCTCAATCAGACGGGCACGCCATTTTGCCAGCTGCCGCAGTGCAAGGTTCAGCTTATGTGTGGTTGGCTCGGCGGCCAACAGGTCCAACAGTTTCGCGTGGATGTGTTTGTTCAGATCGGTGGGTGGTCTGCTCACGCGGCGAACCACGCGTCGATGCGGGTTTTCAGCGTGTCCCAGATCGCGGGTGCGCCGCGCCGGACCTTTGCACCCACGCGGGCTTCGACTTGGTCGCGGGTCACGTTGTAGTCGGTCCAGCTTGCGCCGCCAGCCTCTAGGTTGCTGACAACGGGCTGCACGCGGTCGATGGATTTCGCAAAGATGGCGTCGTCAGTCGCGGCTGCTTCAAATTCGTCCCATAACACCCTGAATTCATTGCATTGATCTGGTGGTAATAGGCCAAAGATGCGGTCAGCGGCGGTCTGTTCGGCGGCCGCTTGGGCGGCAGGATCGCGGGCGGCAGCGGAATGGATCGGCACGTCACCCGCGTCAATTTCCACCAGATCATGCAGTAAAAGCATCTTGATCACGCGGTCCACATTGATCGGCGTGACGCTGTGTTCAGCCATAACAAGCGCATAAAGCGCTATGTGCCAGCTGTGTTCGCCCGTGTTTTCGTGTCGCGACCCGTCGTTCAGCGTGGTGCCGCGGATCACGGATTTCAGCTTGTCGGCCTCGACCAAGAACGCAAGCTGCTGGTCGATCCGGTCTGTCATTTAGGCCCCGCGGGCGGCTGCATATTTTGCGAGCAATTCGCGGGCGCGTTTTTCGGCGCGGCGCACACGGACGGCTGTCAAATAGGCTTCTTCCAAGGTCTGCGATGATGCGCCAAGGATTTCGCCGATCTGCTCCACGATCTTGGTGTTGTCAGAGGCCGCAGCTTCTGGCAGTGCCAGATTAGCCAGTTCGTTGGCCGTGTCGTCGGTATATTCAGACATTAGCGCGTGTTCTCGGTCAGGCGGCGACGGACATAGGTTTTTACCGTGTCGATCATCGGGTCCATGTGTGGATCCTCAAAGAAGTGACCAGCGCGGTCCATTTCATCATGGGTGACGGTGATGCCCTTTTGCTCGTGCAGCTTGTTGACCAGCGACACGGTGTCCGCAGGCGGGGCCACGCGGTCATTTGATCCGTTGATGATCAGGCCAGAGGACGGGCAGGGCGCGAGGAAGCTAAAGTCATACATGTTGGCCGGCGGCGACACAGAGATGAACCCCGTGATTTCGGGCCGCCGCATCAACAGTTGCATCCCGATCCATGCCCCGAACGAGAAACCCGCAACCCAGCAGTGTTTCGCGTTGTTGTTCATGGACTGCAGATAATCGAGCGCGGAGGCTGCATCAGACAGCTCACCAACACCTTGGTCGTATTCGCCCTGTGACCGGCCCACGCCACGGAAGTTGAACCGTAAAACGGTGAAACCCATGTTATAAAATGCATAGTGCAGGTTATAGACGACGCGGTTGTTCATGGTGCCGCCAAACTGCGGGTGCGGGTGCAACACGATGGCAATCGGCGCATCGCGGTCTTTTTGCGGGTGATAGCGCCCTTCGAGGCGGCCTTCTGGACCAGGAAAAATGACTTCGGGCATATTTGCGCCTTTGTAATTGGATGTGCGACAGCTATTCTTGACGAAAACGCTCAGGCACTTTAGAAAGATTCTAAATAAGCGGATCAGACCGCTTACTCGCTTGCGAATGCACCTAAGCTGTGTGGTCTCAAACGTCAATGAAATTGCGCTTTTGTCCTATGGGGGCTGATCAATGAAACTAAGCACCAAGGGACGTTACGCGATGGTGGCACTGGCCGATCTGGCGTTGCAGCCAGAGGGCACATTGATCAGCCTGACCGAGATTTCAAAGCGGCAGGACGTGTCATTGGCCTATCTGGAGCAGTTGTTTGTGAAGTTGCGCCGCGCTGATTTGGTCGTGTCAGTGCGCGGACCCGGAGGCGGTTATCGCCTTGCGCGGCCCGCATCGGACATCCGTGTGGCTGATATATTGGGCGCCGTCGATGAAACAGTGTCGGCGATGCACAAGGGGGCGGGTGCATCTGGTGCAGCATCTGGTAGCCGGGCCCAATCGCTGACCAATCGTTTGTGGGAGGGGCTAAGCGCACATGTCTATGTGTTCTTGCACCAGACCCGCCTGTCCGATGTTGTGGCCAATGAAATGGTCCCATGCCCCGCGGTGCCTGCATTGTTCGAGGTCGTCGATGAAACGTAACGGTCACGGAGGCCAGCCCCAGCACCCCCAAGGTATTTGGGGCAAATGGAAAACATGAGCCGCGTTTATCTGGATCATAACGCCACGACCCCGCTGCGAGCTGAGGCACGTGCTGCGATGATTGCTGCGATGGATGTTGTCGGCAACCCCAGCTCTGTCCATGCAGAAGGGCGTGCTGCGAAGGGTTTGATCGAGACAGCGCGTGCGCTGATTGCCGACGCTGTTGGTGCGTCAGGCGCGGATGTGTTGTTTGTGTCTGGTGCGACAGAGGCGGCGGCACTGTCGCTTGCGGGGCGCGGGTTGCGTTGTTCGGGGTTGGAACATGCCGCCGTGGCTGCGTGGTGTGCGGCGGATTTGTCGGTTGTTGATGGCGCGGTGGTGGTTGATGATCCTACGCGATCAGTTGTGCAACTTGCCAATTCCGAGACGGGGTTGGTGCAGGCGTTGCCAAGTGGCCTTGCCGTGTCGGATTTGACCCAAGGGTTCGGGCGCGTGCCATTTGCGTTCTCATGGGCGGGCGTGCAGATGGTATTTCTGTCGGCGCATAAATTCGGTGGACCCAAGGGCATTGGCGCGCTGATATTTCCGGCGGGCACTGATTTGGCCGCGCAAATCAAGGGCGGTGGTCAGGAAATGGGCCGGCGGTCTGGCACGGAAAACGTCATTGCAATCGCCGGATTTGGCGCCGCTTGCGCCGCGGCACAAGACGATTTGGCCCAAGGCCGCTGGGACCGGGTTGCGCAACTTAGAAATATTCTAGAAAAGGCCATTGAGAGTGGTGCGCCGGAGACTATTTTTTTTTTTTTTGTTCAAAACCGTTTGCCCAACACCAGCTGCTTTATCGCGCCGGGCTGGAAGGGTGAAACGCAGGTGATGGCGCTTGATCTGGCGGGCTTTGCGATTTCGGCGGGCTCTGCGTGTTCAAGCGGCAAGGTCAAGGCCAGCCCCGTGTTGGCCGCGCTAGGATATGACGACGATGCCGCCCGCTGCGCGATACGCGTGTCGCTGGGGATCGAGACAACACAAGATGATGTTTTGCGGTTTGCGCAGACATGGACAAAATCATACGCCCGCGCCGTTGCGCGTGGACAGACGAAAGGGTGACAAATGGCTGCTTTGGATGAGACACAAGTCAAGGATGGAGTGGATCAGGATACCGTTGATGCGGTTGCTGCGCTGTCTGGCACCTATAAATACGGCTGGGAAACCGAGATCGAGATGGAGTATGCCCCCAAGGGTGTGAATACCGATATCGTCAAGCTGATTTCCAGCAAGAATAAAGAACCCCAGTGGATGACGGACTGGCGGCTTGAGGCGTTCGCGCGCTGGGAAAAGCTGGAAGAGCCGACATGGGCGATGGTGGATTACCCTGAGATCGATTTTCAGGACATCTATTACTATGCCCGCCCCAAAAGCATGGAAGAAAAGCCCAAGTCATTGGACGAGGTCGATCCCAAGTTGTTGGAGACATACAAAAAGCTGGGTATCCCATTGAAAGAACAGGCGATCTTGGCCGGTGTCGAGGGCGCAGAAGATATGCCAGCCGAGGGCCGCAAGGTTGCCGTGGACGCGGTGTTCGATTCCGTATCCGTTGGCACGACGTTCCAGAAAGAGCTGGAAAAAGCAGGCGTTATTTTCTGTTCGATTTCCGAGGCGATTGAAAAGCATCCCGAGCTGGTCAAGAAATACCTTGGCACCGTGGTGCCGCCGTCTGACAATTTCTACGCGACGCTGAACAGCGCGGTATTCTCGGACGGATCGTTCGTTTACATCCCGCCAAACACACGCTGCCCGATGGAACTGTCCACGTATTTCCGCATCAACGCCGAGAATACCGGCCAGTTTGAGCGCACGCTGATCATCGCCGACAAGGGATCTTATGTGTCCTATCTGGAAGGCTGCACCGCGCCCAAGCGTGATACAGCACAGCTGCACGCTGCCGTGGTCGAGATCATCATCGAAGAAGATGCAGAGGTGAAATACTCTACCGTGCAAAACTGGTATCCCGGTGATGAGGACGGCAAGGGCGGCATCTATAACTTTGTGACCAAACGTGCGGATTGTCGCGGTGCGCGGTCCAAGGTGATGTGGACCCAAGTGGAAACTGGATCAGCCGTGACATGGAAATACCCATCGTGCATCCTGCGCGGTGACGACAGCCAAGGTGAATTCTATTCGATCGCGATTGCCAACAACATGCAGCAGGCCGACACGGGCACAAAGATGGTGCACTTGGGCAAGAACACCAAGTCGCGTATCGTGTCCAAGGGTATTTCGGCGGGCCGCGCGCAGAACACATACCGTGGTCTGGTGTCCATGCACCCCAAGGCCAAGGACAGCCGCAACTACACCCAATGTGATAGCTTGCTGATCGGTGACAAATGTGGGGCGCATACGGTGCCGTATATCGAGGTGAAGAATAATTCATCCCGTGTTGAGCATGAGGCGACGACATCCAAGGTAGATGATGACCAGTTGTTCTATTGCCGGTCCCGCGGCATGGATGAGGAAGAGGCCGTGGCCGTGGTCGTCAACGGGTTCTGCAAAGAGGTGCTGCAAGCCTTGCCAATGGAATTCGCGATGGAAGCCCAAGCGCTTGTCGCGATCAGCCTTGAAGGATCGGTTGGTTAAGTGACGAAGGTCATGCGTCATATGTGTCGCGGCAATGCCGTGGGCTGGTCATATTCCGGCCCAACTCGTCAGCGAAAGGGGGACGGTAACGTTCACTTTGGAGATGACGCGCATGGCAACGCCGGGACAGATCGACGAATTCAATCTGCGCGTGAAGCGGATCAAGGATCCACGCAACATTTCGTATTACGACGCCGAGATGAAGATGAACGTGCCCAAGCGTGTGTCCAAGGACTACATCAATCGCAAAAAGATCAAAAAGGTCGGGCTGCTCGCGCTCGTCTTTTCGGCCGTGTTGGGGGTTTTGGCCTACAGCGTGGCGCAGATCGCATCGGACCGCTTCGGCATTCTGCCAGTGGGATCGGAATTGGTGATGTTTGGCGTTGCCGCCATTCTTGTGCTGATTTTTGGCGGGATGTGCAGCCACAAAACGATGTCGCACATGAGCGCTCAGGTGATGGGCGTTGGCATTATGATGGCCAGCGCGCACAACGCGGTCTGGATGTTGCCCGACACGATGTCACAGGTTGTGTCCGCACGCTATGTGCAGGACGTGCGGGCCAATACAGCACCCAACAGCATCATTGTGCTTGGCGTGACCTACAGCAATTAACGCCCCCTCAATCTGCGGGGGTGTTGTGATGAACCGTTTGGTATTGTCCACTTGCGCCGCGATGTTGTGTGCCACAGGCGTTTCGGCGCAGACCAGCATCGACGACAGCGCGGTTGCGGAATTATACACCGATCTGGGATTTGAACAGACGACGGATGTGGTGGGGGCCTACCGCAAGATGTCACTCAATCTGCCTGCCACATATTTCTGTGGTCGCAAGATGACGAATGAAGCGTGCTTTGCCACAGCCGGAGAGGTTGGCAATCAGCTTCAAAACCGTCCAGAGGTGCTGGAACACACATTAAAGACGTCGTTGGTCTATGCGATTGATAAACAGCCCGAACGTTTGGCCGCGCTTAGCGCATATGCCAACACGTCAGCCCTGACAGCAGAACCGATTTGCACCGCATATCCGACCGTTGATGAGCGTTGCGGGGTGATTATATCAGCCTCGTTCAATTACATCGGCGCCGTGATTTTGGACGCACAGGCAGACGCAAAAAAAGTGAACAAGTGGCTGAACGAGTAATCGCAGTCGTCGCAGAATGAAGGTGCATATCGGCACCATAAGGAGAATATAATGCTGGAAATCAAAGGCCTAGAGGTCAAACTTGAAGAAGAAGACAAGCAGATCCTGAAAGGTGTCGATCTAAAGATCGGCGCTGGTGAGGTGCACGCGATCATGGGGCCAAACGGTTCCGGCAAATCCACCACATCCTATGTCCTGTCTGGCAAAGACGGCTATGAGGTCACTAGCGGTTCGGCCACGCTGGACGGTGTTGACCTGCTCGATATGGAACCCGAAGAACGCGCCGCTGCTGGGCTGTTCCTTGCGTTTCAATACCCCGTTGAAATTCCGGGCGTTGGTAACATGACATTTCTGCGCACAGCCGTAAACGCACAGCGCAAGGCGCGTGGCGAGGAAGAGCTGTCAGCTGGTGATTTTCTGAAAGAAGTCCGCGAAAAGGCCAAGGCGCTGAAAATCGACGCCGATATGCTGAAGCGTCCCGTCAACGTCGGTTTCTCTGGCGGCGAAAAGAAGCGGAACGAGATTTTGCAGATGGCGATGTTAGAGCCAAAGATGTGCGTTCTGGACGAGACTGATTCTGGCCTTGATGTCGACGCGATGAAGCTGGTCGCAGAAGGCGTAAACGCCCTGCGGTCCGAGGGGCGTTCGTTCCTTGTAATCACCCACTATCAGCGCCTGCTGGACCACATCAAACCCGACGTCGTGCACATCATGGCCAACGGTCGTATCGTGAAATCAGGCGGTCCAGAGCTGGCGCTTGAGGTAGAAAACAACGGTTACGCCGACATTCTGGCAGAGGTGGCTTAAATGGCATTGGCCGAATTGAAATTGGCGGCCACACAGACCCGTTTGACGGGGATGGTGATGCCAGAGGGGCTGAATGACCAGCGCGTCGATGCGATGAACCGCGTCATCACGATGGGCCTGCCGCATAAGCGTGACGAGTATTGGAAATACACCGATCCTGCGACGTTGACGCAATCGACGCCCGAGACAGCGGCGCTGTTCCACAATGATGAGGGCGCGCTGTTCGCCGATATCGACCGCGTGAAAATCGTGTTCGTGGACGGTGTTTTCGACGCCGATGCGTCGGATGATCTGACCTGCGAAGGCGTAGAGATCGGGCGTTTGGCCGATGTGGATGGTGGCTGGGCCGCTGATATATACGGCACGCTGGAAATTAACGGGCAGTTGCATGTGCATCGCCCGCTTGCTGCGCTGAACACAGCGTTTGCAACCGACGGTGTGGTGATCCGTGCCACGGCCAAAGCTGCCAAGCCGATCAACATCATCTATCTGCACAGTGATGAGGCATCGGACGTGATGCTGCACAACCTTGTACGGGTCGAAGAAGGTGCAGAGGTCACGCTGCTGGAAACAGGGCCCGCCGCGGCGCGTTTTAACAAGGTGCTAGAGGTTGATGTTGCCAAAACAGGCGCATTCCACCATGTCCGCGCCCAGGGCCGTGATCATGAACGTCGTGCCGTAACCCATTGTTTTGCAAGGATTGCGGACGAAAGCCTATTCAAATCATTTACCTTGACCGCAAACGGCGTGCTGACACGGAACGAATGCATTATCGACATGGTTGGCGACGATGCGGTTGCGCATGTGGCCGGGGCGTGTGTCGGTGATGGCGCTGATTTCCACCACGACGACACAGTTTTCATCACCCACGATGGGCTAAACGGCGAAAGCCGGCAGGTGTTTAAAAAGGTGCTGCGCAACGGCGCAACGGGCGTGTTCCAAGGCAAGATTTTGGTCAAAGCTGGCGCGCAGAAAACGGACGGCTACCAGATCAGCCAATCGCTTTTGCTCGATGACGACAGTCAGTTCCTCGCCAAGCCGGAGTTGGAGATTTATGCCGATGATGTAGCCTGTTCCCACGGGTCCACATCCGGTGCGATCGACGATGACGCGCTGTTCTATCTGCAATCACGCGGTGTGCCACGCAAGGCGGCGACCGATCTGCTGACGCTGGCCTTTTTGGCCGAAGCATTGGACGAGATTGCGGATGACGCGCTCGCGGATGATCTGCGCGACCGGCTAGAAAGTTGGCTGGGGCGGCGCGGCTGATGGCCGTCACAACCGATATCGTGCGCACGTGGCGCGGGCCGCGTGCTGTGATGCGTGACCTGCTGGCCCAAGGCCAGCGCGAGGATCGGGCCTTGGCCTATCTGATGGCGGCATGCATCATCATTTTCATCGCCCAGTGGCCGCGCCTGTCACGGCTGGCTGCAGGGTTCGAAAACACGAGCGGCGAGGCGCCCGAGCTGTCGCAGTTGATGGCCTATGAATTTATGGGCTGGCTGATTGTCTGGCCGCTGATGTTTTATGTCATCGCCCTTGTGGCGTATGTGATTGCCAAGATTCTGCGCGGTCATGGCACAGCCTATGGTGCGCGATTGGCGCTGTTCTGGACCTTGCTCGCAACGACGCCGATGGCGTTGCTATACGGGCTGATGGCTGGATTTTTGGGGCCGTCACCGGGAACAAACTTTGTGGGCGCCGTCTGGTTGATCGCTTTTGCGGTGATCTGGTTTCAGTGCCAGCGCGAAGCTAGTGCTGCCTAATGTCGGACCTTACGACCTTTCTGCGTTTGATCGGTGAAACCGTGAGCCAACCTGCCCAAATGGCTGGGCGGATAATGGCACGCTCTTATGATCGTGGGACCCTGTGGATGGGTGTCACGCTGGTCAGCATCCTGAGCGTTCTGCTGATCCAAATTTTGCAGGTGATTACACCGTTCACTATGCCGATGGGTTTCACGCCGCTGCTATATGGGCTGGTAATGGGCTGCATCCTGATCATTCTGACAATGGGCCTGTATTTGACGGGGCAGATGCTTGGTGGTCAGGGGACGTTTACCCATAGTTTCGCGCTTGTGATCTGGCTTGAAGTGACGGCGCTAACCTTTCGGGTGGTACAGGCCGTCGTGGGGTTCATCAGTCCTGGGATATCGGGATTACTCTCGTTTGCGGGGTTGATTGCGCTTTTGTGGATTTTGCTGAATTTCGTGAATGAGGTTCATAAGTTCAACAGCTTCGGCCGTGCGTTTGCGACCATCGTGATCGCTATCTTTGGCATCGGTTTTGGTTTTGGCCTGTTTTTGTCGGTTATCGGCGTCAGTGCCCAATTGGAGATTTGAAACATGTATGATGTGCAAAATATCCGCGCAGATTTTCCCATCCTATCACAACAGGTGAACGGTAAGCCATTGGTTTACCTCGATAATGGTGCGTCGGCGCAAAAGCCGAATGTTGTCATTGATGCGATCAACACCGCTTATGCGGCGGAATACGCCAATGTGCATCGCGGTCTGCACACGCTATCCACCATTGCGACTGAAAAATACGAAGGCGTGCGCGCCAAGATCGCTCGCTTTCTGAATGTTCCGTCCGAGGACAGCATCATCCTGAATTCCGGCACTACCGAGGGCATTAATATGGTGTCCTATGGCTGGGCCGCCCCGCGCATGCAGGCCGGGGATGAGATTATCCTGTCAATCATGGAACACCACGCCAATATTGTGCCGTGGCATTTTCTGCGCGAACGGCTTGGTGTTGTGATCAAATGGGTTGATGTGGACAGCAACGGTGATTTGGACTCCGATGCCGTGCTTGCCGCGATCACGCCTAAGACAAAGCTGATTGCAGTGACCCATATGTCCAACGTGCTGGGCACCGTTATTGATGTCAAAGCCATCTGCGCGTGTGCCAAGGCCAAGGGCGTGCCTGTATTGATCGATGGTTCTCAGTCCGCCGTGCACATGCCGGTCGATGTGACTGACATCGGTGCGGATTTTTACGCGATTACGGGCCATAAACTGTATGGGCCGTCGGGGTCCGGCGCGATTTATGTTGCACCTGAACGTATGGCCGAGATGCGCCCATTTTTGGGTGGTGGCGACATGATCCGCGATGTGACCCGCAATGCGGTCACCTATAACGATGCCCCGATGAAGTTTGAGGCGGGCACACCTGGTATCGTACAAACGATCGGCCTTGGGGTGGCACTGGATTACATGATGGATGTTGGCATGGACGCAATTGCCGCCCATGAGGCTGACCTTTGTGCTTATGCGCGTGGCCGTTTGGACGGGTTGAACTGGCTCAATGTACAGGGGCAGTCAGCCACGAAAGGTGCGATCTTTAGTTTCACTATCGACGGCGCTGCGCACGCGCATGACATTTCTACTGTTCTGGATAAAAAGGGCGTGGCGGTGCGGGCAGGGACCCATTGCGCCATGCCGCTGATGGAACACATGGGTGTCGGCGCCACATGTCGTGCGTCATTCGCGATGTACAACACGCGTGAAGAGGTCGACGTTCTGATTGATGCGCTCGAGCTGTGTCATGATCTGTTTGCGTAGGATGGGTTTTAACTCATCTTGCTCATTCTGGCGTTGCGGCCCCATGCGGGCCAAGCTATAGAAAACAAGATGCACCCGTAGCTCAGCTGGATAGAGCGCTGCCCTCCGAAGGCAGAGGCCAGAGGTTCGAATCCTCTCGGGTGCGCCAATCATTTTCTGTGACTGGGATAAAAAACGCCCCGTAGGGCGCTGTTTTTTTATGATACGTGAGGGGTTTAGCCGCTCCAGCTGCGGACCGGGCCACAATCCATATGCACAAAGTTGGCACCGCGGTAGCGGCCAACGCCGCCTGCACGACAGACTTGTGCCGCACGTGACATTTGCGCGGTGGACCGACCGTTCAGCCGCAAATCGGCCGCTTTGCCCGACATATGCAGGGATTTCTTGGCAACACCGCCGGAACGGCTGCGCAGCATGGCGTTGGTCTGTGGTGACCGATAACCGGACAGCAGCATATACGGTTCGCTTGCGTCCATCAGGTTGTGAGCGGCGGCCATGATATCAATCGTGCGGGTGTCCATGCTGATCACGTCGCCGGTGCGCCAGTCGCGCATGAATGCGTTCACTTCGCGGATCGCTTCGCCGATATACTCACCCTCGATCCAGTAGATCGTATCAAGGCGTTCACCGGTTCGGCCAGAGAACATCCGCAAACGTCGCACATCGCCGCCGCCACGCAGGAAACCTGTCGCGTTGGAATAGGTTGGGGCTGCTGCAATGGCTGTGGCTGCAAACGCACCCAAAAGCCCACGCCGGGTCATGCCCGCTGAATTAAAATTCGTCATATCTGTGCGCCTGTCCCGTCGCTCAATATAGTACTGCGTTGCCACAGCTTTTTCATCTTGTCCCCAGATGCAAGCTTCTTATGGCACAGGACGAATCGTTGACCAAGTGCGTTTTGCCTTGTCCGGCCATACAAAAGGGGAATCGGCGATTTTTTGCGCAATTATTGTGGTTGTTTTGGGGTGTTGCAGGTTTGCACAAGCGTTTGCGCAACAGGCTATGAATTCAAAGCGCCTTTCGCGTGTTTGTGAGTGGACTCCGGCGGGTCTGGATTTCGATACTGTCATCAATGTTTAAAAGCCGCTAAACAGCAGTAAATATTTGTTCGAGGGGACATATGTCTGCTTATTTCACATCGCGCTTTTTGCGTGTCTTGCTGGTCGCCAGCATATTTTTAACAGTTTCTGCGGCCACAGCGAGCGCTCAGGTCACTACATTCCGTCAAGCCGTTGCCGAAGCAGCAGCGCGTGATGATGTGCTTGCCGCCTTTTACCGCGAGCGGGATTTTCAAGGTATCTGGAGCGGGAACCGCGACCGTGGACGGCGCAATGCACTGATGAATGCCTTTGCCGATGCGGGCAACCACGGTCTGCCAACCGCGAAATACGACCCCACGGCACTGATGGCGAACCTGCGTGCTGCCAGTACCCCCGCTGAACAGGGTCGCATGGAGGTCGAGATGAGCCGCCTGTTCCTGTCCTATGCACGTGACGTGCAGACAGGTATCTTGCGTCCCGGATCCGTCGTTGATGAGATCAAGCGAAAGGTGCCATACCGCTCCCGGTTGGCAATTATCCAAGGGTTTTCACAGTCCAATCCTGCCGGTTTCTTGCGCGGTCTGCCGCCAAGTTCGCCTGAATACACGCGCCTGATGCGTGAAAAGATGCGGATGGAACGCATGCTTGCCAACGGTGGTTGGGGCCTAACGGTCAAGGCACGTTCGCTTAAACCTGGTGATGCGGGCGGCGAGGTTGTGAAATTGCGCAACCGTTTGATTGTAATGGGTTTTCTGGAGCGCACCGCGACACAAACATATGACGCCGCCGTGCAAACAGCCGTGCAGCGGTTCCAGCAGGCTCACGGCCTGTCGGTCGATGGCAAGGCCGGTTCCGACACAATGCGCCAGTTGAACGTGTCCATGGGCAATCGCCTGCAATCTGTGATCGTCGCGATGGAGCGGGAGCGCTGGATCAACCGTCCGCGTGGCCAGCGCCACGTTTGGGTGAACCTGACCGACTTTACCGCCGCAATCGTTGACGATGACCGCGTTACATTCTCGACCCGCTCTGTTGTGGGGGCCGTTGATCCCGACCGCGAAAGCCCTGAGTTTTCCGACGTAATGGAATTCATGGTTATCAACCCAAGCTGGTATGTCCCGCGCTCTATCGTGACCAAGGAATATCTGCCGATCCTGCAAAGCGACCTCAATGCTGTGTCCCAGCTGGATGTGACCGACAGCCGTGGCCGCACCGTGGCGCGCAGCGAGATCGATTTTAACAGCTTCACCGCGGAAACATTTCCCTATTCGATGCGCCAAAGCCCATCCGAGGGGAACGCGCTAGGCTTGGTGAAGTTCATTTTCCCCAACAAATACAACATCTACTTGCATGACACGCCGTCCAAGTCGCTGTTCGCTCGTGAGGTGCGGGCGTTTAGTCACGGGTGCATCCGTCTGAATGATCCGTTCGACTTTGCCTATGCGTTGTTGGCCAAGCAAGAGGCCGATCCAGAAGGGTTCTTTCAGTCCCGTCTGCGCACCGGTGCCGAGGCACGTGTGAACCTTGATGCGCCTGTGCCTGTACACATCGTGTACCGGACCGCATTCACGAATGTGACCGGAAGCCTGCAATTCCGCCGCGATATTTATAACCGTGACGCACGGATTTGGAACGCATTGTCCCGCGCAGGGGTAGCCGTGCGCGCCATTCAGGGCTAAGTCTAACGCCGAGCAATCGGGGTATGACATGACACAAACCGTTCAAGATATCGCAGCGGCGCTCGGGGCAAAGGCCTTTGGCGCCGTTGACCTTTGTGTGACGGGTCTGTCGGAACCGGCGCGTGCGGGGGCAAATGACCTCGCGCTTGCGATGTCGCCCGCTTATGCGGATGCGCTGTCGCAGGGGGCGGCGCGTGCGGCCGTCGTTTGGGCTGGGGCCGATTGGCAGGCGCTCGGGCTGGACGCCGCGATTGAGGTGCCGCGCGCCCGTTTGGCCATGGCGGCCCTGACACAGATGATGGACCCGCCCGTGCAATCCACGGGCCTCAGTCCCCATGCGATCATTGATCCCACGGCAAAGCTGGGCCGCGATGTATCGGTCGGTCATTTTACGATCATTGGTGCGGATGCACAGATCGGCGATAGCTGTGTGATCGGTAATCACGTGACGGTTGAAGCTGGCGCACAGATCGGCGCGCAATCGCAACTGCACGCAGGTGTGCGGATCATGCGGGCTGTGCAGATTGGACAGCGCTGTATCATGCACCCCAATGTTGTGATCGGCGCGGATGGGTTTTCCTTTGTCACCTCTGCACTGTCCAATGTGGAAATCGGGCGGCGCACATTGGGTAAAACGCCGTTTGAGGCCCCGGCTGATCCGGTCCAGCACCGCATCCATTCGCTGGGTGGTGTGCTGATCGGTGATGATGTGGAAATCGGCGCCAATAGCACCGTGGACGCAGGTACCATTCGGGCGACGCATGTCGGCAATGGCACCAAAATCGACAATCTTGTGCAGGTGGGTCACAACGTGCAGATCGGTGAACACTGTTTGCTATGTGCGCAAACAGCGGTGGCCGGATCGGCACGGATCGGGGATCGGACCGTCTTAGGCGGGAAATCAGGCGTGGCCGATAATCTGACGATCGGCACTGATTGTGTGATTGGCGGGGCTGCGATTGTGCTGTCGGACGTGCCTGTGGGCAGCTTTATGATGGGGTATCCCGCGCAGCCTATGCTGATCTACCGCGCGCGTGAACGGCATCTACGGCAGGCAAATATTCGGCACAAAGCGGTTTCAAAACCCGACACGACCCCCTAAATTATCCCCAAGACCGCTAAGGATTGGCCCAATGACGACCAAAGACACCGTGATCGTAATTCTCGCCGAACAGGCCATGTTAGAACCATCCGATGTGGCGCTAGACAATACGCTGGACGATCTGGGCATCGACAGCATGGCGCTGGTCGAGACGATTTTCGCCATTGAAGAGGCGTTCGATATTTCGGTCCCGTTCAATGCCAACAACCCTGAAGACAGCGGTTTTGACATCAGCTCGGTCGCGTCAATTATCGCAGCTGTGGACCAGTTGAAGGCGGCACAGACCTAAGATGGGGCGCGTTGTCATCACAGGAGCAGGGACGATCAATCCGCTTGGGGTAGATGTGGCCCAGACCTATGACGCGCTGAAAAACGGACGTTGCGGCATTGGTCCCTTGGACATCCGTGATGCGGACCGTTTGTCGATCCAAATCGGTGCGCAGGTCGGCGATTACGATGAGACGGCGCATTTTAATCGCCAGCAAATCGCATTGTATGACCGGTTCACGCAATTCACGCTTTTGGCGGCGCGGCAGGCGATTGCGCAATCCGAGCTGACATTTGCGGGCGCGCTGGCGGATCAATCGGGCGTAATCCTTGGCACCTCTGGTGGTGGGCTGACGACGCAGGACGAAAACTACCGCGTGGTCTATGAGGACGGCAAAAATCGGGTGCATCCGTTCATTGTGCCTAAGTTGATGAACAACGCAGCCGTTAGTCAGGTGTCGATGGAATTTAACCTGCGCGGCCCGTCGTTTACCGTGGCCACGGCCTGTGCATCGTCCAATCACGCCATGGGGCAAGCGTTCAATATGGTGCGGTCGGGCATGGCCAAGGCGATGCTCACGGGCGGATCAGAGGCGATGTTATGCTTTGGCGGGATCAAAGCGTGGGAAGGGCTGCGTGTGATGTCACGGGATGCCTGTCGTCCGTTTTCGGCCACACGTAACGGCATGGTCCAAGGTGAAGGGGCCGGCGTGTTTGTGTTCGAAGACTACGATCACGCCAAGGCACGCGGCGCGGATATCCTGTGCGAGGTAGCGGGGTTTGCGATGTCATCGGATGCCTCGGATATCGTGATGCCATCCAAACAGGGGGCTGCACGCGCAATTGCAGGCGCGTTAAAGGACGCGCAGATCGCCCCTGAACAGGTCGGCTATATCAACGCCCACGGGACCGGCACGGGTGCCAACGACAAAACCGAATGCGCGGCCGTGGCTGACGTGTTTGGCGCCCATGCGGACAGATTGATGATATCATCCACGAAATCCATGCACGGGCATTTGATCGGCGGTACCGGCGCGGTAGAGCTGTTGGCCTGCATCATGGCGCTGCGCGACGGTGTGATTGCCCCTACAATCGGGTACGAAGAACCGGACCCCGAATGCGCGCTTGACGTGGTGCCCAATGAGGCGCGTCAGGCTTCGGTCGATGTGACATTGTCTAACGCGTTTGCCTTTGGCGGGCTGAACGCGGTGATCGCTTTGCGCAAGGCGTGACGCAGGGGCTTAATGCGCCGCTCAAACAGCTCCGCAAAGATCAGACCGATGATTACCGTGCCGATCAACAGCATATTTTCGCGCCCAATAACATTGGGAACGACCGCATCAAGCAGATGCAAGCTGGGGTAATGGGTCACGTAGATCGAAAAACTCCCCCCGCGATCCAGCGCATCACGGGCAGATCAAATCGGGCGTTTTGCATAAAGCGGCCCATGCCGATGACATGACCGACACACAGCGCCCCGATAATCGCGTTCCACATAAATTCGTCCGAGAACCCGAAGGTAGCGTTCATATTCACGCCCAGCATTTGGCCCGACAGCGCCAGCAATTGATCGGGCGTGCCTAGCCATTGCATGACCACGCAGATCAGTGGCGCACCGAACGCTAAAATCAACGCGCGTGATGTGCTTAGGCGGGCAATACCGCCCCATTGGACAAAGTGCCACGTCCAGACGCCCATCAACCACGCGGGCATGAGCATCAGGATTGGCAGGCCAGCGATTGCCGCGATTGCGACGATGGCGACCATGCGTCTTGCGCCAGTCCAGAATATAGCCACGCCGAATAGCGCGTAGTAGACCGCCTCGTAGCTCAGACTCCAGAGGGGCCCGTTGGTGCCAAGGCGCAGGCGTTCCAAGCTGCTGAATTCGTTTGAGAGTGTGACGCCACGGATCAACTTGTCCGCAATGGTTTGCGGGGCGTAGTAGCCCGCGGGATAGGCCGCTGGAGTAAGAGCCGATCCATAGCGGTCAAACACCAGCGTCAGGATCAACGCGGGGATCAGAACCGACCACAGACGTGTCAGGCGGTTGAATGCATATGCGCCCGCCGTGCCATCGCGGCCCGCGGCGAATGCAATGACAAAGCCTGAGACGACGAAAATGACAACGACTGCATCGCTGCCGAAATTGTAATCGCGGAACCATTGCAGGTCACCGCCCGAAAACAGCGCATAGGCAAAGTGGGAAAACACGACGACCAGCGTGGCCACTGCCCGCAATACATCCAGCCAAAGCGACAGCCCCCGATGTATCAGGTTTTCGCCTTGGACGGCTGCTTGGGCGTTTTCAGCGCCTCCCAACTTTCGACGAAAGGATGGAACACGGCGGCGCGCAAGGTTGGATGCGGCTGCTTTACGCGGTTGCCATCGGCGTCTGATACGCCAAATTTCAGGTGCTCTTCGCCATTGGTGATGTAGAGCGTGCCGAACATCCAATCCCAAAAAGCAAACACTTCACCGTCGTTTTTGTTAAAGTTTTTTTGTCAGATGAACGGTGAATGTGGTGCTGCGCCGGAGAGATAAAGATATGTTTCCAAAAGCGGCCATAAGACAGCCAGATATGGCTATGGCACAGGTTTGAACCCAGCATGTTGAACACCACATAGCCCACATTGGGGGACCCGATGGTGATCAGATCAATCTTGACCATGACGGCAAACAGGATCACCGTCTGTACTGCACTGGCGATCAGTGCCACAATCATGGTCTTGAACACACGAAACATCGGATGAACGCGGCCAACGGTCAGAGGGCAGGGTGTTCGTGGTGGATATAATGCACCCAGTATTTATTGAAGTCCAAGGTCAGGATCATGATCAGCGTCGCGATTGCGCTGTGCAGTAGTGAGAATTCGGTAGGCGCATAGGCTTCGCCGCTGAGGCCCACGAAAAGATCCAGCAAGCCGATTGTGACCATCGGGGTAAAGCTGACCAGCGCAAAAAACCGCCGAGCATCAGCACGCTGTTGTACAAGAAAATCTTGGTATCCAGTAAATTTGATTTGTGACGGTACACTGCAGCAGGGATCAGCCATTTCAGGAATGTGTCCGGGCGTTCCTTGGACAGCCAAATGACAAAGGCGATAAAGACTGTTGATGCAAGGTATAGAACGGCCAAACGGCTGTTCATATTCCAGAAAAATTCACCGATCGCAAACCAGATATTGTTGACGATATCCATGGTTTTGCCCCTTTGGTCACTGCTTTGTTGCGGGTTTAGCAACACAATGTGGGCAAAAATGGCGTGAATTGTGCGTTTTTCAGCAAAAAGGGGCCGCACTTGGCAGCCCCTTCGCAATAGGTGCGGTCGTCTTAGTTGGAGGCGTCGTAGCCTGCGGTAAAGCCGGTCAACGAGATGTTAAGGATCACTTCATCCTCGGGTGCGGCGGCTGGCACCATGCGCAAGGTCGCAACATTGCCGCGCTTGAAAGCGCTGATTTCATCGGCTGTAAACCCGACGCGTGCGACACAGCCTGCACGGTTGCAGAATGTGAACGGATAGCGGCGCGGTGCGGCCCCATCGATTGAAATCCGCAGCTCTTGCGTCAAAAGTGTTTCAAGCGGGACAACGATTGTGGCACCCGCAGCAGCGCGATTGCCCGCAGGTAGCGGGAACATGCTGATTTCGGCAACCGAATTCCCGTCGGCATCGTTCAAAAGTTGGTAAAGCTGGCAAGGATCGGCGGTGCCTTCCTCGGCGCGCAGGCAACGCGATGCCCAGTCGCCATAAGTGTCGCGCAGATAGGGGGTGCCAACCGCATTTGGATCAGCAACCTCTGTGCCCATGTGCAGATCGGAGGTTTGCTCTGTTGCGGGGGCCTCGGCCTCGGGGGTAGCTTCTTGGGCGAAGGCAGACGTGCTCGCGATCAGTACCACGCCAAGCGCGAGCGGTTTTAACAGGTTCAGCATGTTCAATAATTCCCAAAAATACGCGTTTGCACAGATGTAGCATGGGGTATTTGCGGTGTCAGTGGCAAAATAGCCCCGATGGGCGACGTTTCACGCATCTTTGGCCATAGAAAAAGGGCCCAGCAGGACCCTTTTTCGTCTTCTCCCTGTCGGACTTGGCCGACTATTTGATGTGACGCTACGCAATGCAACTATAGGGGTCAACAGCCAATCTTGGTTAAACCGATCACATTTTCGCATAAAAAAGCCGTGCCCGAGGGCACGGCAAGTCTGACAGGGAGGAACAGCCGTCACACCGGGGGACATGTTGGTGCGCCGACTGTGCACTTAGATTAGTAGATAAGTGTTAAGAATGTATTTTGGCCCGACAGATTTATGACGAAGGGTCCAAGGACGATTACAGACAATCTCTTTATTGGTGGTGGCGGTGCTGCATATGGTGACGCGCAGGTCATGCTTTTGGACAAGTCAAACCCCCATGGTTTGATCGCGGGGGCAACGGGAACGGGTAAAACCGTGACGCTGCAAATCATGGCCGAAGGGTTTTCGACCGCCGGTGTGCCGGTGTTCCTGTCTGACGTGAAGGGAGATTTGTCCGGGCTTGCGGTGGCTGGATCCGAAGGGTTCAAGCTGCACGAGGCCTTTACCAATCGCGCCAAGACCATCGGGCTTGATCTGCAATATGACAGCTTTCCAGTTACATTCTGGTTTTTTTTTGGCAAGCAAGGCCACCCGATCCGCGCCACCGTGGCCGAGATGAGCCCATTGTTGTTGTCGCGCCTGCTGGAACTGACGGACGTACAAGAAGGCGTGTTGAACTTGGCCTTCCGCGTGGCGGATGAAGAGGGGCTGCCGCTATTGGATTTGCGCGATCTTCAGGCGCTTTTGGTTTGGGTCGGGCAACATACGGCGGATCTATCGCTGCGCTATGGCAATGTGGCGTCATCGTCAGTTGGTGCAATCCAACGGCAATTGCTGGTGTTGGAAAATCAAGGTGGTGCGGCCTTGTTCGGTGAACCAGCGCTCGACCTGTCTGATCTGATGCTCGTGACCCCTGATAGAAAGGGCGAGATTAATATTCTGGCCGCCGATCAGTTGATGGGCAGTCCGCGGTTATATGCGACGTTCTTGTTGTGGTTGCTGTCGGAATTGTTTGAAGAACTGCCAGAGGTCGGCAACCCCGACAAGCCAAAGCTGGTGTTCTTCTTCGATGAGGCGCACCTGTTGTTTGACGGCGCGCCAAAGGCATTGGTCAACAAGGTCGAACAGGTCGCCCGCTTGATCCGGTCCAAGGGGGTCGGCGTGTATTTTGTGACCCAAAATCCCGCCGATATTCCTGATGATGTGCTCGGCCAGTTGGGCAATCGCGTTCAGCATGCTTTGCGTGCATTTACGGCCAAGGATCGTAAGGAGCTGAACACCGTTTCTGAGACCTATCGCGACAACCCTGATTTTAACACGGCAGAAGCCATTCAAGAGGTCGGCACAGGTGAAGCGGTGACATCGTTCCTTGACAAAAAGGTCATTCCGCAAATCGTGCAGCGCACATTGATCCGTCCGCCATCATCCCAACTGAGCCCGATTGACGGCCCGACGCGCAAGGCGATCATGGCCGCATCAGACATGGCGGGTAAATACGACATCACCTTGGACCGCGAAAGCGCCGCAGAGATGTTGGCCAAACGTGCCGACGTCGCCGCGAAAGAGGCCGAGGCTGCAGAAGCCGCTGAGGAGGCCGCTGAGGAAAAGGAGCGCGCATATAAAAAAGCGCGTCGTTATGACGGGGGTGAAACCACATCGCGCCGGTCCAGCAAGGGCGGCTGATTTGGTGAGTCGCTGGCCAAAGTGGTGATCAAAGAACTGAAGGGCAAGACAGGCCGCCGCATTGTGCGCGGGATCTTGGGTGGTTTCTTTAAGGGGCGGTGATGATGTCGCCACGCCTTTGGCGCGCCGACACGCGGGGCCAGCCCCGCACCCTGGAGTATTTTGAAAAAGCGAGGTCAGGCTGGTTAAAGCGGTCTGATCTTGAGGGTTGCGATGCGGTTTTCAGCCTTTTCCAGAACTTCGAAACGGAAGCCGTGGAATGAGAAGACTTGGCCCTCGACGGGGATCATCTGTGCCTCGTGGATGACAAGGCCTGCGACTGTGTTTGCCTCTTCATCGGGGAGGGACCAGTCATGGGCGCGGTTGAGATCGCGGATCGTCATGGCCCCTTCGACAAGGTAGGCACCGTCTGATGTGGCCTCGATCTGGTCGGCGTCGTCACCGTCAAATTCATCGGCAATCTCGCCAACGATTTCTTCGAGGATGTCTTCGAGGGTGATGAGACCCTGTAGCCCGCCGTATTCGTCAACGACGAGGGCAAAGTGGGATTTGCGGCGCAGAAATTCGCGCATTTGATCATCGAGCGTTGTGGTTTCAGGCACAAAATAGGGCGGCATGGCCACGGTCATGATGTCGAAATCGGCAAGTGCCTTGGCGTTTGCGTCGCCCAAGATCAGCAATTTGTGCATCGCGCGCAACAAATCTTTGGCGTGGATCACACCGACGATATTTTCGGGATCGTCCTGATAGATCGGCAGGCGGGTGTGCTGGCTTTGCAGACATTGGGTCAGGATATCCTGCGCGGGCAGGGTGGCGTCGATCACCTCAATCCCTGAGCGGTGCAGCATGATTTCCTCGACAACCCGTTCGTTGAGGTCAAGCGCGCCAAGGATGCGGTCGCGGTCCTCTTTTTCGACGATGCCCTCGGAGTGGCCCAGTTGCAGCGCACCTGCGATTTCTTCGCGCACGGCAAGGATGTGGCTATCTGGATCGGTGCGCACACCAAAGACCAGTAAAACGCCACGCACGAAGAACCGCACTGCAGCAACGATGGGGGCAAACAGGCGCACCACAAGCCCGATGGGGGTTGCAACGAAGGATGCGACCTTTTCAGGATTGGTGATTGCGACTGTTTTTGGCAGCACTTCGGCAAAAATCAGGACAAGTAGGGTCATGATCAATGTGGCGGCGGCCACGCCGTTTTGGCCGAAGACTTTGGTCAGTACAGCGGTCGCAAGCGAGGTGGCCAAGATGTTGACCACGTTGTTGCCCAGCAAGACAGAACCGATCAGTCGTTCATTGTCTTCGGTGATATCCAGCGCGGTTTGTGCGCCGCGTGATCCCTTGTCAGCGGCGGAGCGGAGTTTGCCGCGCGAGGCGGCCGTGAGCGCCGTTTCCGAGCCAGAGAAGAACCCCGACATGACCAATAGTACCAAAATCGCGGCGGCGGTGATCCAAAAGGCACCGTCAAAAACAGAAGCGTCCATCATTCTCTTTCGTTAAAACGTAAGCTTAATTATGGGGCCGGATGGGCCGATCATCAAGGTCAGTCGTCGGATTTGGAACGCGAAAGCGGATGATGTTGCAACACTAGATCCGTCAGCCGTTCATCCAGCACATGTGTGTAGATTTCGGTCGTCGCGACGTCAGCATGGCCAAGCATGGTCTGGATCGACCGCAGATCAGCCCCACCGGCGAGCAAATGGGTGGCAAATGCGTGGCGCAACGTATGCGGGGTCACGCTGGCTGGGGATACGCCAGCGGCGACGGCAAATTCCTTGATCAGGCCGAAAAACCGGTGCCGTGTGAGGTGCCCTGCCTTACCACGTGACGGAAACAGGAAGCGTGATGCGGTGCCGCCATTTTTGACGCTTGCCTCGTCTGCTGCGTCGCGGGCGATCAGCCATGCGGCCATCGCGGTTTTGGCAGAAGGGGACAGTGGCACCATGCGTTCCTTGCCGCCTTTGCCACGCACAAGCAGCATGGCGGGATCGCCGCGCGCGGCGCTGACGGGCAGGCTTACCAATTCGGTAACTCGCATGCCCGTGGCGTACAAAAGTTCCATTAAGCAGCTGTTGCGCGGGCCGTCGCGAGATGCGGCGGCGGCGGTGAGCAGGCGTTCAACCTCAGCCACGGTGAGGGTTTTGGGCAGCGCCTTTGATTTGCCGGGGCCCTTGATCCGGATTGCGGGGTTGTCGCCGCGCCACCCTTCTTCGAAGGCAAAGCGATAGATTTGCTTGATTGCAGAGAGCCTGCGGGCGCGGGTTGATGCGGCAAGGCCCTGTGCCCCGCATTCCACCAGATAACTCTCGACGTGATCCTGGGTCGCATCCGCGAAATGTAGCGCCTTTGGCGCCAGCCATCCGACAAAATCGTTCAGATCACGCGCATAGGCAAGTTGTGTGTTGGTGGCAGCGTCCAGTTCTGCGGCTTGGGCCTCAAGAAACGATTGGACCCAATGGGCCATAGGACGGTCAGCGGCGGTCATGGGGCGCGATCCAAGATCAACAGTTGCAACGCCGCGCGTCGCGCGATGTTCTCTAACCCGACCAGCCGCCAAAGTGCCAGGGTATTGGTCAGCGCGTTCATATCGCCTCCAAAGCCCGCGTTAAATGTGGCCAGCGATTGCAGAAGCGCCTCGCCAAGGTTGCCGTTCCGCGCGAGCGCCTCCTGTTCAGGCGCGGGCGGGGCGGTGGTAAAGGCGGCGTAAATGGCCATTTCTAACGGGCCTGTCGGGTCAATTGGCGCGCCAAGAGCGATGGAGGTCGCGAAATTTTTTGGGGCGGTTTGCGCGAACCCTTCGTAATTGTCCGAGACCAAGAGTAAATCTGTCATCGCTTCTGACGGTGGCAGGTCCAGATCGGCAAGTGTGTCGGCGTATAAATTGGCGAACGGCACTTCTAGCTTGGCATCTGCGATCTCAGTCCATGCTTGCGGTAGGCGTGCGGTGATGGCTTCAGGGTCGCCAGACAGGATCGCGGCGTCGAATTTTTGCACGGCGGCGACGCGGTTCCAGACCCCGCCGGACGCGGCTGGTTTACGCTGTGTATAAAGGTCTTGCAGAACATTCGCGGAAATCGCGCCAACACGGGTGAGGCGCTCTGCCGCTTCGATCTGTGATTTCCACCCTGTCGTGTCGCGCAGATCGGAATGGGCAAAGGCATTGGGCAACGTGCGTGTCGGTAGCGGTTCGCCAATCGCCTCGTGCATGCGGAATATCAGCGGGCTAAGGCGGTCGGGGATCGGCAGGGGCAGCTCGTCCTCATACAGATCTGCGTCTAGGAACCGCGACAGCAGCGCCTCTTCCTCGGGTGTGATGTCACCCAGCACGCGGTGGGTGTTCAACGTGAGGGCCGCGGCAGGCCAATCACCGCCCCGCGCAAGGCAAAAGATGCGCGCGGGCAGGGTTGGTGCCACATTGGGTGTGTCGCGCATCACGTCGCATGCGTCATCCTCTGCACCGGTTAGCAGGGATACATCGAACCAGCGGCGAAACAACGTTGGGTTTTCGCGGTCGACCTGTGACAGCATTGCCAGTGCGGGATCAAGCGCACCGATATCCAGAAGCTTATCAACCCGCGCAAGGAATAACGCACCTTCAGGACCGGCACCAAGGGGCGGATCAACCTCGGCCAGCAAAAGGGTCATCAACAGGCTTTGGGCGGCGGGAATTGTGGCGGTATCAATCGCATTCAGATCGCGCACCAATGCCGCACTATCGCTCAGCGCCCACAGGTTGCGCGGCAAGCCGGTGACATCCGTTGGCAGCAGGCCGATTGGATCAGGGGATGGATCATCCAGCGATGATACTGTGATTGATGGCGATGCGGCGCCATTGCTGACCTCAGGTTCATCGCGGGGTTTGGGGGGCGCCACTATTCCAGGCACCTCAACGCTTTGGGACAGCCAATCGATTGCGGACATTGGGGCTGCATCTTGGGCGGTGACCGCCGATCCCGCGCCAAGGCAAAGCGCAGTCAGTGAACTGCGCAATAGCATCTAGTCGACGTCCAGCGTGATATTTTCGGACACAGGCGCGCTGGGGGCGGCAAAATCAGACGGCATCAAAACTGGCCCGACATAGGCATATGCGATCAATGCGATCCCGCCTAAAATAACCAGAAACAAAATGAATTTGATCAGTCGCCATAGCATCGTTGGAATGCCCCCGAAATTGCTCGTTGCGCGGCCTAACTGCCGCTTGTTGCATTGTGTATATATGCCCTATTGTGCAAGATCACGCCATTGCTTGCATAATTTTTAATTAGGCGGCAGTTAGCCGATAGATCAACGCGAAAAATCAAAGGATAGACCGTGGCCGATGACCAACCACATCTGACACTGCGCCGCACGGTTGTGCTGGTCGGTATGATGGGGTCTGGCAAATCGGCCATCGGGCGGGCGCTGGCCGATAAGCTGGGCGTCGCGTTTCTGGACAGTGATGCCGCACTCGAAGAGGCCGCAGCCCTTACAATATCAGAGATTTTTGCCCGCGACGGAGAGCCGTTTTTCCGCGACCGTGAGGTCGAAGTCATCGACCGGCTGATGTCGGGTCCGCCTGCGGTTCTATCCACCGGCGGTGGGGCGTTCCTGTCCGAACGCACCCGCGATCTGATCGGGCAAAAGGGCGTTTCCGTTTTGTTGGATGTACCGCTTGCAACGCTATGGGAACGGGTCCGGCACAAGGATACGCGGCCACTGCTACGCACCGCTGATCCCAAGGCGACGTTGACCCAACTGCTACAAGATCGCGGACCAATCTATGCTAAGGCGCGCCTGCATGTGCCGGTCGGCCCACAGGCAAGCATCGCCGAGACAACCCAAAGCGTGATTGACGTTCTCGCCAAAGACCCAACCATTCTGGAGCCCATATCATGATCCGCCCGCAGTCCACCGTTCATGTCGACCTTCCGGGACGTGAATATGATATCCTGATCGGACCTGATATTCTCGACGGCGTGGCAGAGGTTATTGCCCCGTTGGGCGGGCGTAAACATCTGGCGATTGTGACGGATGAAACGGTGTCGGCGCTTCACCTTAGCCGCCTGCAGACGGGGTTAGAGGCCGCTGGATTTACCAGTGCCGCGCTTGCCTTGCCTGCGGGTGAGGCGACAAAGGGCTGGCCGCAGCTGCAACGCACCGTTGAATGGCTGCTTGATCAGAAAGTTGAACGCGGCGATGTTGTGATCGCCTTTGGCGGCGGGGTGATTGGTGATCTGGTGGGGTTTGCGGCGGCAATCCTGCGCCGTGGCGTGCGGTTTGTGCAAATCCCGACAACTGTGCTGGCGCAAGTCGACAGCTCCGTCGGGGGCAAAACCGGGATCAATGCGCCCCACGGCAAGAACCTGATTGGCGCTTTTCACCAACCGTCACTGGTGCTGGCTGATACGGCGCTGCTTGGCACGCTTGCACCACGAGATTTTCTAGCGGGCTACGGCGAGGTTGTGAAATATGGGCTGCTCGGCGATGCGGCGTTTTTTGATTGGCTCGAAGAGAACGGACCGGCCCTAGCCGCGGGTGACATGGATGCGCGGGTCTATGCGGTGACGCGGTCGTGCCAGATGAAAGCGGATATCGTACAACGTGACGAGACAGAGCAGGGGGATCGCGCGCTGTTGAACCTTGGGCATACGTTCTGTCATGCGTTCGAGGCGGCGACGGGATATTCCGACCGCCTGCTGCACGGTGAAGGTGTGGCGATTGGCTGTGCGATGGCGTTTGAATTGTCGTCGCGGCTTGGTCTTTGCAGCCAAGAGGCCCCGAGCCGTGTGCGCGCCCATTTGCGTGCGATGGGGATGAAAACGGACCTGCGCGATATCGATGGGGATTTGCCGGATGCGGCGGCCTTGCTCGGGCTGATGGGGCAAGACAAAAAGGTGATCGCGGGCCAGCTGCGGTTCATACTGGCGCGCGATATTGGCGATGCGTTCATTACAAGCGATGTGCCGCGTGATGCGGTTCTATCGGTTTTAGATGATGCGCTGTCGCAGCGGTAAGATGGGTTAAAACCCATCCTACGCAGGTGCGTTTAGAACGGGATTTCGTCATCCATGTCAGAACGACCGCCACCGGCAGACCCGCCACCTTGGTCGTAGCCGCCGCCACCGGCAGACCCGCCGCCGTAGCCGCCAGTATCACCGCCGCCATAGCCACCGCTGTCATTGCCGACGTAACCGCCACCACCACCACCACCGCCGCCGCCAGCGTTATCGCCGCGTCCGTCCAGCATGGTCAGGGTTGATGTGTAAGGGCGCAAAACCACCTCGGTTGAGTATTTGTCCTGACCTGATTGGTCCTGCCATTTGCGGGTTTCAAGCTGGCCTTCGATATAGACCTTGCTGCCTTTACGCAGATATTGTTCGGACACGCGCACGAGCGGTTCGGAGAAGATCGCGACCGAATGCCATTCGGTGCGTTCACGGCGTTCGCCGGTGTTTTTGTCTTTCCAGTTTTCGGATGTTGCGATGCGCAGATTACAGACTTTGCCACCATTGCCGAATGTCCGCACCTCGGGGTCGCGCCCCAAATTGCCGATCAAGATCACTTTATTCACGCTGCCAGCCATTTGGGTTCCCCTTGGTCGATTCTGGTTGTTTCAACTTATGCCTCTTTTGCGGGATCAAGGTAAACAGCTTGTTGAGATCGTGAAAAAGGTAGCCAAGGCGAATGTGGTACCTATATGTTGTCGAGATAACCTATGGGGGGCAAGAATTGCAGTTTCTGCGTGTTTTTGTTGTTGTGGGATTGGTCGCCATTCCGGGTGTAAGTGTTGCGCAATCTGCGCGTGATACGTTGTTCTAAAATCAGCTATCAGTTTTGGATAACCGCTCGGCCCAGCAGTATAACAATTCCATCCTGTTACAGCCGCCACGCGCCGCTGTGCCGACAATTGCCAGCAAATCACCCAGCTATCGCGGCCGCTATGCGGGGCCGTACCTGAATGTGGCGCGCGCAGCTGCACGTCGTAATGGCGTGCCAGGGCATTTGTTTTTGCGCCTCGTGCAACAAGAACGCGGTTGGAACGCCCAAGCCAGATCGGTCAAAGGGGTGATGGGTTTGGCCCAGTTGATGCCAGGCACGGTACGTTTACTTGGCGTGAACCCGTCTGATCCGGCCCAAAACCTTGAAGATGGCGCACGGTATTTACGTACCCAGTACGAGACATTTGGATCATGGCGCCTTGCACTAGCGGCGTATAACGCAGGGCCCGGCGCCGTTCAAAAATACAATGGCGTGCCATCCTATAAAGAGACCCGCAATTACGTGCGGATCATCTGGGGCAACTAATCTAACTAAATCTCAGAGCTAGAAAAGCGGCGCGCCCCAGACCTCAGGACGCGCTGTTGTTTATTCAGCGGCGATTTTGATGACCGGTTCCATCCCCGTCAAATCGACGTCAGACAGGTGGCATTTGACCTGATGACCCTCGGCCAGCATGCGCACGGGTGGCACCTCTTTTTCGCACAGACCGCCGGCAACCTTTGATTTCCAGTTGCAACGTGTCTGGAACGGGCAGCCAGTTGGCGGATTCATCGCGGATGGGATGTCGCCCTCTAGCACGATGTGCTTTTTCTGCACGCTGGTATCGGCGATGGGCACGGCAGATAGCAACGCCTCCGTGTAGGGATGGTATGGCGGGGCGAATACTTGATCGGTGCTCCCCAGTTCAACCACATGACCCAGATACATGACCATCACACGATCCGACAGATAGCGCACAATCGACAGATCGTGGCTGATAAACAAAAGCGTGGTCTTATGTTCGCGCTGGATTTCCATCAACAGATCAGTCACGGCGGCCTGCACAGACACGTCAAGCGCGGAGACAGGTTCATCCGCCACAACGATGCGCGCATCACCGGCAAAGGCGCGGGCGATGCCCACACGTTGCTTTTGCCCGCCTGACAACTGACGCGGCATCCGGTCGGCAAAGGCGCGCGGCAGTTTGACCAGATCAAGTAGCTTGAGCATCCGTTCGCGGCGCTCAGTATCATTCTTGCCGATCTTGAAGATTTCCAGCGCACGAATAATCTGCCGTCCAACCGTCATGGACGGGTTGAGCGTATCAAACGGGTTCTGGAACACCATCTGGATATCGGCCACGGTTTTCGTGTCGCGGTTTTCAATCGGTGTGCTGCCGATGGACCCATTGTCGAGCAGGATTTCACCATCTGTCGCTGTCTCAAGCCCCATCAGCACCTTGGCAAAGGTGGATTTACCACAGCCTGATTCACCTACAATGGCGAGGGTCTCGGATTCGCGAGCCTCGAATGACAGGGTTTCATTGGCTTTGACGACTTTCTTTTCGCCGCCGCCGAACAGGGCGTTGGCCGCCACCTCATAGTATTTCTTGAGGTTGTCCATTTTCAGGACGACATCGCCAACAGGTGCCTTTTGCTTTTGCTCACCGACAGTGATGGGGGAATTCCAGTCGATTTCGGTGTTGCGCAGACAGCGGGTCTGATGGCGATCGTTGCCGTGTACTTGCGTCATATCAATGACTTGGCTGTCGCAACGCCCCGCCTCAAAATAGTCGCAGCGCGGGCCAAAGTTACAGCCGTCAGGGCGTTCATGAGGCAACGGGAAATTGCCTGGAATGGCCACCAAGGGGCGGGCGTTCTTGTCGGCGCCGGGCAGTGGAATAGAGCGGAACAGCGCCTGCGTGTAGGGGTGCTGCATCTCATCGAACACATCCTCGATAGAGCCGCGTTCAACTGCTTCACCGGAATACATCACACAAATGCGGTCGCAGGTTTCCAGCACAAGGCCAAGGTTGTGTGAGATAAACAGCATAGAGGTGCCGTATTTCTTGCCCAGATCCTTGACCAATTCGACCACCGCGGCCTCAACCGTTACATCCAATGCGGTTGTGGGTTCGTCCAAGATTAGCAGCGATGGTTTGGACATCAACGCCATCGCGATCACGATGCGCTGTTGTTGACCGCCTGACAGCTGGTGCGGATAGGATTTCAGGATGCGTTCGGGATCGGGCAGTTTGACGTCTTTCACGACCTCGAGTGCGCGGGCGTATGCCTCTTTCTCGGACACGCCTTCGTGAATCATGGGGACTTCCATGAGTTGTTTGGCGATCTTCATGGCGGGGTTCAGCGACGCCATGGGTTCTTGATAGATCATCGCAATCTCGGACCCGCGTATATCGCGCAGCCGTTCGGGCGACATTGTGTTTAGCTCTTCGCCCTTGAACTTGATGGACCCGCCAACAATGCGGCCGTTCACGCCCAAATCCTGCATGACGCCAAGCGCTACCGTGGATTTCCCGCAACCGGATTCCCCGACAAGGCCCAATGCCTCACCGGGTTGGATGGTGGCGGAAAAATCCATGACCGCTGGGATTTCACGCAAGCGCGTAAAGAACGAGATGGACAGTTTGTCGATCTCAAGGATGGGGCCGTCGTAATCTTGCTTTTCCATGAGATTAATCCTTCAGAGATTCTTCGCGCAGGCCATCGGCCAGCAGGTTCAGACCCAGCACCAGCGACAAAAGTGCGATCGCAGGTGGCAGTGCAGGGTGGGCGTAGATTAGCAAGAGCTTGCGCCCTTCGTTGATTGTGGACCCCCAATCAGGGCTTTCGGGCGGCAGGCCGAGGCCAAAGAACCCGAGCGTTCCCAAAAGGATGGTTGTGTAGCCGATGCGCAGACAGAAATCGACGATCAGCGGGCCACGTGCATTGGGCAGGATTTCCCAAAGCATGATATACCACGCACCTTCGCCACGGGTTTGGGCCGCAGCGACATAGTCGCGTGTCCGCAAATCAAGGGCCAGACCACGCACAATACGGAACACGGTGGGCGAGTTGACGAACACGACCGACACAAACACCACAAGGATACCCGCATCTACGTCGAACCCATCCAGCCAGCTTGGCAAGAAGTTCAGAACCGTGCCTGACTGCGAAATAAGCGACAGGTATAGCCACGCCAGCACACCTAGCACAACAATCAGGATCGGAGTGCGTTTGGCGGGCTGCGTGTAAAAGCGGGAATTCAAAAGCACCGCAAAGAACACCAGCGGGAACACAAACAGGAACGCGGCCATATAGGACGGAATGCCTGTTTCCACGATTTCCGGTGTGACCAGCAGGTAGAACAGCAAGATGACCGGAAAGGCGAGTATCAGGTTCGCGATGAACGACAGGATCGTATCAAGGCGGCCACCGTAATAGCCCGCGGGCAAGCCGAGTGTGATGCCCACCATAAAGGCGAACAATGTCGCCAACGGTGCAACGGCGATCACGACCATGGACCCTTTGACCACGCGGCTAAAGATGTCGCGCGCAAGGTTGTCGCCCCCTAGCAGGTAGTGGGGCCAATCGCCGGCTGTGCCTTCTGGCATGGGGACGCCGGGGACCTTGTTCTTTAGGCCGGACACTTGTGAAAATTCGCTGTGGGTCACAAGCATGTCGAATGCGCCCGCGAAAATTGCGGTGAACACCCAGAACATCACAATACCAAAGCCGACCATGCCAACGGTGCTGTCGAACAGTTTGCCGTAAAGGCCGAGGTTGCGTTTAAAGTAGATCGAAACCGAGAAAGTCACGATAAGCGCGATCCAGACGGGCAAGAAACGTTTGAACATCACGCCGATGATGCCGCTTGTGCCGTAGGGGGTGACGATGCCCGCCACCACATACAACACCGAAAGCGCTAGCAGGGCCATGAAGGCGACCTTGGTGACGCGCTCCACGCCGCCCAAATAGCCACCGCGCTTGGCCAATGTGCCGTCTGGGTTGGATTGCAGCGTCGCGGGGGCTGCAAAAAATGACAATATGATCTGAAGCACCACCGCAAGCGCAAGGCACGCCAGAGTCATTGTCCAGATCGGGTTCAAAAAGGCGCCTGTTGCGCCGGTCCAAGTGAGGGATTCCATGGCGAGGTTCCTTTAAGAAATGCGGATGCGTGGGTTCAAGAACACATAGCCGATGTCGGAAATCAGCTGTGTGACAAGCACCACAAAGACGGACACAACAGACACGCCCAAAAGCAGTTCGATGTCGTTGTTGGATGCAGCTTGCACAAGCGTCCAGCCGAAACCTTTATAGTTGAACAAGGTCTCGACAATGACAACGCCGTTTAGCAGCCACGGAATTTGCAGCATGATCACGGTGAACGGCGCGATCAGTGCGTTGCGCAACGCGTGCTTAAGGACGATCGTGTGGAACGCCACGCCCTTTAGCCGTGCGGTGCGGATATACTGGGCTGTCATGACCTCGGTCATCGAGGCGCGGGTCATGCGTGCAATATACCCCATGCCATAAAGCGCGATGGTAATGACGGGCAGGAGGAAGTTTTCAAACGTCGCATTGTCCATGGCCGCCGTCGCCGTGCCCTTGAACCACTGCATCCCAAAGGTGCCGGTCGCGAATAGCGAAATGAACACAACACCTGATACGTATTCCGGCGTCGCGGTCGAGACGATTGAAACGATCGACAGGGACCGGTCCGTGCGCGACCCCTCGCGCATGCCCGCCAGAACGCCAATGATCAGCGCGCCGGGGACCATGACCATCATGACCCAGAACATCAATTTGCCCGTCAGGGCCAGGCGGGTGGAAATGATGCTGCTAACATCGTCCTTAAAGACGGTTGAGAAGCCCCATTCACCTTGCAAGACCCCACAAAACGTTTGCCCTTCGTCGCATCTGCGGCGCAGTTCGCCATCAGCACCCTGAATTTCGTACCCCGGCAACACGCCCAGCCATTCGCCATATTTGACGGGCAGGGGCTGCATATAGCCGCGGTTGGTCAGATAGCTGGTCACGGCCTCATCCGACATGCGGAAGTTGCCTTGTGTCTTCGCGAGTTTTTCAAGGTTGGGTGTCAGGTTGGTCAACCAAAACACGATAAACGTCAGGCAGATCGCCGTGAGGATCATGACCCCAAGGCGGCGCAGAATAAACAGTCCCATAAAGGCCCCTGTTGGCAGTGACGGTGCGTTGTCCGTCGGGAAATCGGTGCGGCTTTGGGTTGGCCCAAATGCGCGAGCAAAATACGGTAAAAAAGGGCCGCACTACGTAATGTAGCGCGGCCCAATTTGTCAGCTGGTTTAGGCAGCCATGCCGATCTTGTAGATCTGCGGCAGATACGCAATGTGCATATCCCAGCCTACAAAACCCGGCTTGGAGTGACGGTAGAGCGAGCGCCAGTATGGCTGCAATGTCACGCCTTCTTCGGTCATGATGGCTTGCAGTTTCGCCATCACTTCGCGGCGCGCATCTGCATCCGCGATAGAGTTGGCTTCGGCCAGCAGCGCGTCAAACTCAGCATTGGCAAAGCCAGCTTCGTTCCAAGCTTCACCAGAACGGTACGCCAGACCCAAGATCTGTGTATCAAGCGGACGGTGGTTCCAGTTCGTGGAAGAGAACGGATATTTCGTCCAGTCGTTCCAGAACGTCGAGCCCGGGATCACAGTGTGCTTGGCGTTGAAGCCAGCATCCTGCAACTGAGCTACAACAGCCGCTGTGGTGTTCTTGCGCCAGTCATCGTCGATTGAGCTGACTTCCATTTCGAAATCGGCCATGCCGGCTTCGGTCAGCATTTCCAACGCTTTTGCCGGATCATATGGCAGCGCAGGCACATCAGCCCATGCAGGGTGCATCGGACCTACGTGCTGGTTGCGGGCCACGGCACCACGGTTGGAATAACCAAGCTCCAGCAGGACGGCGGGATCAACTGCCATTGCAATCGCCTGACGCACACGTTTGTCTGCATAAGGTGTCGCGCCATCAACTTCGGCCAGCTGGTTTGGACGGATAACGATCGTCGCTGCGGATGCCACTTCGGAACGTTCCCAACCGATACCTTCAACGATATCCACAAAGTCGCCGACTGTTTCATAGAACATGTCAACTTCGTCAGCGGCTGCTGCTGCAACCCAAGCTGCCGGATCTGTGCCGTAGTCGATGTATTCGATACGGTCCAGATACGCGCCCTTGCCAGCCGCATAGCCCCACCAGTCGTGGCCTTCGTTACGCACGAGCGATGCTTTGACCTGTACTTCGTACTCATCCGGCAAGTAGGGGCCAGTGCCGACAGGGTTGGACATCATTGTGTCGGCGGTAAAGCCTGCTGGCACGATGGCCGCAGGATAGTCAGCCATGCCCGCAATCAACGAGATGTCGGAGGCTGGCAGGTTCAGTTTCACTGTGTGGCTGTCGACAACTTCGATAGCGCCTTCGATGGCCTGCTCGGTGTTTGGATCAACAAGAACCGCGAAACGGCCCGCCATAGAGTTACCTTCGAACTTTTTGTCAGCCCAACCGGTGATGTTGCGCGCAACGTCTTCGGCGGTAAAGTCAGAGCCGTCGTTCCATTTCACGCCCTTACGCACGTTCAATGTGTACACTGTCGCATCGTCATTCACAGACCATGATTCCAGCAACATTGGCTGGAACGACCCGTCGGAGTTATATTCTACCAGATACTCCAGCCAACCCGCTGAGATGAACGCCATCTGCGTCCAGTCAAATGTGCGTGGGTCCTTCAGTGCGCGGACTTCCATCTGCATCCGCACGGTGCCGCCCATTGCAGCGTGTGCGGCGGCCTCAGCGGGCGCGTTCAGGCCCAACAGGCCGTATGCAGCCGCAGATGTCAGGCCCAATGCCGTTGTGCGCGACAGAAATTCACGGCGGCTGAGTTTGCCTGCCTTTTCCTCTGCTGCATACATCGTTGCGGCTGGGTGCATCTTTGTTTGTGTTACTTGCGTCATTCGTCTCTCCCTGTGACACATATTTTTATTGAGCGGACAGATGGGACGTATTGTTGCGTCCAACTGCTGCTGCCTCAAAAAGCGACAGCGCCGATCCCAACCATAGCGCATTTTTTTTGGGGGGACGTCAACCGGCGCATTGTAAATTCTGATCACATTTACGACGCGTCTAGGCGCCATTTGCGACATTTCGGGCGCATGGTTGGCTTCATTCCAAAGCGCTATGATGGCGGCATGAATTGCTGCGTTGGGGCACCGTGCTTGCGAAAATCGCTGGGGGTGATGCCGGTTTGGGATGCAAAGCTGCGGGTGAAATAAGCTGCGCTGACAAAGCCGAGCTGGGCCGCAATTTCGTTCACAGGCGTTTGGGTTTCGCGCAAAAGCACGCAGGCCTCATAGTTGATACGGTCGCGCAGCAGCGCCAGCGCGGATTTCCCGCAGGTCTGGTTGCAACACCGTGTCCGATGTGTCGCCGTCACGCCCAACATGTTGGCATAATCCGCCACGCCGCGTTCCTTGCGGTAATCGCGTGCGATCAGATCGCTATAGGCTGCCACAAGGCGCGCGGCACTTGTGCGGCGGCGTGTCTGCAGCGTGTCAGCGGGGGATTTTTCCACGAGCCGATCAAAAAACACGGCCATCAGCCCAAGGTGGTAATGTGCGGCACGTGAATGGGTGTTACCGGCATTGCTCAGCTCACGCTCGAGGGCTTCGACCATCAAGAACCATTCCTTTTGCACAATGACGTCGCGCATCCGCAGATGCACGGGTTCATCGGGCCATTTGGCGGCCATGGGGGCAGGAATGGTGAGCATGTGACCGAAAACGGTCGGGCCGGTATCAAACCCTTACATCGTGTGCGCAGCCACAAAGATCAGGTTGTTGGGGCCATAACCACGTGTGAGCCCCGCGACGGTAATCCGGCCTTGCCCCTTGGTGATATAAAGCAGGCGAGGGGTGGCATGGCTGCGCATGGCCTCAGTGCGCCAGCGGCCACCGCTGGTGTTATGCCCAATGGGCGCGATCCCAAGGGCGGTCAGTTGTTGCTCAGTGGCCAGTTGCATCTGTCAGGCTTTCGGTTGAATGATCCAAGCTGTGGCCCGCGATGTGCCAATAAACAATGCTAAATGCGCACAACCTATGAGATTGCTGTGGACAAATCTGTGGATGAAACATCCAGTTTCACCCAGCTTTTGTGTTTGGACCGGAACCAAGTGCGCTGTCGTTTGGCGTATTGGCGTGATGCGATCACGGCGCGGGACTTTGCCTCTTTTAGTGTAATGTCGCCTTTCAGGTGGGCGATCATTTCGGGTGCTCCTATGGCCTTGGATGACTGATTGGCAGGGTCCCATGTGGGCAGCATGGCTGCAGCCTCATCCACTGCGCCTGTGTCCAACATCAGGTCAAACCGCCTCACGATCCGGTCATTCAGCCAGTCTGTCGGCACATCAAGGGTGATGGCTGCTGCGCTCTTGATATCGACCAGCGGGGGTGGTGTCGCGTCCTGCCAATCGGCAAGCGGACGGCCAGTGGCGGTCAGCACCTCCCACGCGCGTTGAACACGCATCCGGTTCTGGATGTCGATCCGGTCCTTGGTCCGTTGATCCAGTTGATCCAGCATAGCGCCAAGCGCCATGGCGTTGCCGTCGGACCGCACCTGATCCGGCGTTGGCGGGATATCGGCCAAACCCTGCGTCAGTGCGGCAAAGTTTAGCCCTGTGCCGCCCACGATAATTGGCCGCACCGCGCCATCCAGATAGGGGCGCACATCGCGCAGCCATTGGCCCGTGGAATATGGCGCATCAAACTGCACATGCCCATACAACGCGTGATCGGCTTGTGACAGCTCATCATCATCGGGGCGGGCTGTCAGGATGCGCCAGCCGTCGAACACTTGCAGCGCGTCGGCATTCACCACCACACCACCCAGCGTTTTGGCGATATGCAGCGCCAGCGCGGATTTGCCAGATGCTGTGGGACCGGCAATCAGAACGGGTTGTGTGGGTGCAATCGTGATCATGGCTGCGCTCTTACCCGTATCAGACAGGGCAATCCAGATTTTTGAGTGCCATTGTGGCCTATCGGATTGTAACATGGCGGTTTTTGCGGCATTTAAGTTTGAGTTCACATCCAAATGCGCAAAAGGGGCAGCACATGGCCGAGACCGAACAAACCTCCTACAAACGGGTAATGCTAAAGATTTCGGGCGAGGCGCTGATGGGCGACACAGCCTTTGGTCTGCACCCGCCCACGGTTGCCCGCGTTGCACGCGAAGTGAAGACGGTGCATGACATGGGTGTCGAGATTTGTATGGTCATCGGGGGCGGCAACATCTTTCGCGGGCTGCAAGGGTCTGCGCAGGGCATGGAACGCACGACGGCCGACTATATGGGGATGCTTGCCACGGTGATGAACGCGCTTGCGATGCAATCCGCATTGGAAGAGCTGGGCATCCACACCCGCGTGATTTCCGCGATCACGATGAACGAAGTGGCCGAGCCTTATATCCGCCGCCGCGCCGTGCGCCACCTTGAGAAAAAGCGCGTTTGCATCTTTGCTGCTGGTACAGGCAACCCGTATTTCACCACGGATACTGCCGCGACCCTGCGCGCCAATGAAATGAACTGCGAGGCGATCCTGAAAGGCACCAAGGTTGACGGCGTCTATGACAAAGACCCCGCCAAACATTCCGACGCCGTCCGCTATACCGACGTCAGCTATGATGAGGTGCTGCAAAAGCATCTGGGCGTCATGGATGCGTCTGCCATTGCATTGGCCCGTGACAATAACCTGCCGATTATCGTCTTTAGCTTGGACGAACCGGGCGGGTTCAAGGGCATCCTTGCGGGCGAGGGGACCTATACCCGAGTGTCCGATTAGGCACAGACTTGCCGAAAACTGATGAAAATCTGCGCAAATGAACCTGATTAGGGCTGGGCGTGGCACTATACAACAGGATGAGACCTGCGATATAGCAGAGGAAATCCATAGATAATCCCGCAGCAGCCGGGAAGAGCAGAGAGACAATGTCCGACGATTTTATGCTTGATACCGATGACCTTGCCCGCCGTATGGAAGGAGCCATCGCAAATTTGCGTGTGGAATTCGCATCGCTACGTACGGGCCGCGCGTCCGGCTCAATGCTGGAACCTGTGATGGTGGACGCATACGGGTCGATGACACCGATCAATCAGGTCGGCACGGTCAATGTCCCCGAACCACGCATGGTTACGATCAATGTCTGGGACAAGGGGCTTGTCGGGAAGGTCGAAAAGGCGATCCGCGAAAGCGGGCTGGGCATCAACCCACAGCTGAACGGCACAATCATCATGCTGCCGATCCCTGAATTGAACGAAGAACGCCGCCGCGAGCTTGGTAAAGTCGCGGGCAACTATGCCGAAAGCGCGCGTGTTTCGATCCGCAACCTGCGCCGCGATGGTATGGACCAGATCAAAAAGGCCAAGAACGATGGCCTGTCCGAAGATGACCAGAAATTCTGGGAAGGTGCCGTGCAGGAAATTACGGATGAGCACATCAAGAAGGTCGATGAGACCCTTGAAATCAAACAAGAAGAGATCATGCAGGTCTGACCCAAAGGGAGGCCGAACAAGTGGCCAAAGATATCACTGACCACGCGAGCGGTCCCAATCACGTCGCAATCATCATGGATGGCAATGGCCGTTGGGCGCAGCAACGCGGACGTCCGCGCCTGTTTGGCCACCACGCCGGCGCACGCCGCGTGCGCGAAATCGTTGAGGCCTGCCCCGATCTGGGGGTCAAATACCTGACAATCTTTGCCTTCTCGACCGAGAATTGGAAACGTACCCAATCCGAGGTTGCGGGCCTGATGAAACTGTTTCGTCGCTACATCGAAAAAGAGGCGAAAGCCCTCTTTGAAAATGGCGTGCGCGTGCGTTTCATTGGCGATCGCATGAAGCTGGACGATAAGCTTGTTTCATTGATGGATGAGTTGGAGATTTTCACCGCTGACAATACCGAGGTGCATCTAACTATCGCGCTCAACTACGGTGGCCGTGATGAGGTGACCCGCGCGGCGCAACGCCTCGCGCTTGAGATTGAGCAGGGGCGTCTGTCTCACAAGGATGTGGATGCTGAATGCCTGTCCAAATTCCTCGACACGCGGTTTTTGCCCGACCCCGATCTGGTTATCCGCACTAGTGGTGAGGCGCGGATCAGTAATTTCCTGCTCTGGCAATCGGCCTACGCGGAATATGAATTCATCGATACCCTATGGCCCGATTTCACATCTGCGGAGTTAGGCACGTTGATCGGCAACTACGGTGGCCGCGACCGGCGCTTTGGCGCGGTGACGGCGTAATCATGGCCGATCCTGCAAAAACGAGCAGCTGGGACGATCTGACCGTCCGTATCGTATCAAGCGTCGCCATGACAATCGTTGGTGCCATTGGCGTCATCCTTGGTGGCGTCTGGTTTCAGATGCTTGTCGTCTTTGTCACGGCGGTGATGATCTGGGAATTGTGGATGATGATCGCTCCAGATCGCCCCACGCCGGGCATGTTGATGGCCGCACTGACGGCATCGGTCATGTCGGGACAACTGACGTTGACGGAACATTGGGCCTACGCGCTGTTTTTGATTGTGCCAGCGATTGGCGCGAGCCAGATCAGGGTGGAACGGAGGGCATTTGTGCTGTTTGCGCTGGCCATTCCAATCGCGGGCTACGGTCTTTTGCATTTTCGCGCGAATTACGGTTTTGTCTGGTTGCTGTGGTTGATGTCGGTTGTGATCGTGACGGATGTATTCGGCTATTTCGCAGGTCGCACCTTTGGTGGCCCGAAATTTTGGCCATCCATCAGCCCCAAGAAAACATGGTCCGGCACCAGCGCGGGCTGGGTCGGGGCAGGGATCGTGGGCTTTGTGTTCACGCTGTTCACGAACGCAGGCCTGTCGATCATCGTGATTTCCATGGTTCTGTCGTTTGCCAGCCAGATGGGTGACATCGCCGAAAGCGCGCTGAAACGCCGGATGAAGGTTAAAGATAGCTCGACCCTGATCCCTGGACATGGCGGGCTGTTTGACCGCTTTGATGCGCTGTTGGGGGCTGTATTGTTCATGCTGATCATCGCCGCAGTATTCAACATCCCCGGAGTTGCCTTTTGAAACGTGTGACGGTGTTTGGCGCGACGGGCTCTGTCGGGCAAAGCGCGCTGGATCTGATTGGTCGCGATCCCGAATTTTATGACGTTGTGGCGTTGACCGGCGGGCGCAACGTGGCCCAACTGGCCAAGGACGCGGTCCGTTTTAAGTCTGATGTGGCGATTACCTGCTATGACGACATGGCCGCCGAGCTGCGCGATTTGCTATTCGGCACGGGGATTAAGGTTGCCAGCGGTGATGCCGCCATTGCCGAGGCCGCAACGCGCCCAGCCGATTGGACTCTGTCCGCAATTGTAGGCGCCGCTGGCCTTGTGCCGGGCCTGACCGCATTACAACAAGGCAACACGCTGGCCTTGGCCAACAAGGAATCGCTGGTGACGGCGGGGCCGTTGTTGATGCAAACGGCGGCGGATCACGGGGCCACCATCCTACCCGTCGACAGCGAACATTCTGCCATTTTCCAAGGGCTTGTGGGCGAAGATATGGCCGCGGTTGAGCGGATCATCATCACGGCCTCTGGCGGTGCGTTCCGGGATTGGCCGTTGGAGAAACTGGCCACCGCAACGCTCGCACAGGCATCGTCACACCCTAATTGGGATATGGGGCAAAGGATCACAATTGACAGTGCTTCCATGTTTAACAAAGCCATGGAGCTTGTTGAAACAAAAGAGTTCTTTGGCATTGACCCCGCCAAGATTGAAGTGCTTGTTCACCGCGAAAGCCTTGTGCATGCGCTGGTGGGTTTCACGGATGGCGCACTGATGGCACATGTTGGGCCACCCGATATGCGCCACGCAATCGGCTATGCGCTACATTGGCCTGATCGTGGTCATGTGCCGGTTGAACGGCTGGATTTGGCCAAGGTCGGACAGTTGTCGTTCGAGGCGCCAGATCACACCCGTTTCCCCGCGCTCGACCTTGCGGCAGACGTAATGCGGACCGGTGGTTTGTCCGGTGCGGTGTTCAACGCCGCCAAAGAAAGCGCGCTAGACGGATTTATCGACGGGCGCATCGGCTTTTTGGACATGTCGCGGGTCGTGGCGGCTACGATTGATAAAATCTCGGCCAGCGAAGGACTGCAAAAAGCCCAGATCGTCCTAGATGATGTCTTGGAAATTGATGCATTGGCGCGTGTGCGTGCTGATGAGGTTATGCGTAACATAGGATAGTCCTTTGGATTTTTCACAGCTTTTACCGTCACTTGGCGGCTCTGTTTTCACGCTTGTCGCGTTCATCGTGGCGCTGTCGATCATCGTGGCGATCCATGAATACGGGCATTACATCGTGGGCCGCTGGTGCGGCATCCATGCCGAGGTGTTCAGCCTTGGGTTCGGTCCTGTGTTGCTGTCGCGGGTGGACCGCCACGGCACACAGTGGCAGATCGCGGCGTTGCCGTTTGGCGGCTATGTGCGGTTCTTGGGTGATGCGAATGCGGCAGGGGGCGGGTCAACCGATAACGTGGATCCGGCACAGATACGCCGGTCCATGACTGGTGCGCCTCTTTGGGCGCGGTCGTTGACCGTGTTGGCGGGCCCTGTGTTCAACTTCATCCTCGCGGCGCTGATTTTCGCGGGTGGGTCGATGTTCAACGGGACAGTGACCGATCCGCTGACGTATAAAGACAGCCGTGATTTGCCCCCGATCTACACGTCCGAGCTAATGGCAGGGGACCAGATGATCGCCGTCGAAGGGCTGCCTTTCGGCACCGACGGCACATTGGTGGACCGACTGCCTGTGCAAGCGACGCTGACATATGACGTTGTGCGCGATGGTGTGCCGATGTCTGTGACCGGTCCTTATCTGATACCGCCCGCGGCGTCGGGGATTAACCCGCGCTCTGCCGCGGATGACGCAGGTCTGCGCAAGGATGACGTAATCACGGCCATTGATGGCACGCCTATTGTTGCGTTTAACGAAATTGTGGCCGCTGTGAATGCGGCTGACGGTGCGCCACTGGCGCTGACATTGTGGCGCGCTGGCGAAACGGTTGAAATTACACTGTCGCCGCGCCGCGTAGATTTGCCATTGCCTGAGGGCGGATTTGAAACCCGCTGGCTGATCGGTGTGTCGGGCGAGCCGTTCTTTGAGGCCGCAACAGAGACCCTAGGCCCGTGGGAGGCCGTGCAGAACGGCACCAACATGCTGTCACGCATCCTGTCGTCGTCGCTGTCGGGGTTGTGGCATATCGCATCTGGCCAGATTTCAACCTGCAACCTTTCAGGCCCCGTGGCCATTGCGCAAACCAGCGGGTCCATGGCGGCCCAAGGCGCACAGGATTTCATCTGGTTCTTGGGCATGTTGTCGGCGGCTGTGGGCATGATCAACCTGTTCCCGATCCCTGTTCTGGACGGCGGACACCTTGTGTTTCATGCCTATGAGGCGGTTTTGCGCCGCAAGCCGTCGGAGCGCGCATTCAATGTGCTGATGATCGCAGGATTGGCCCTGATCCTGACCATGATGTCATTCGCATTGCTAAACGATTTGGTGCTTTGCCCATAAAACCGTCATAGCTCTGCCACATTCGTGCCTTGATTGATCAATACCTCACGTTCAACGCACAAGGAGTTTTGGACATGCAAACACTTAGCCAAGGTTACAAAGGACTATCCTTTTTGGTGGGTCTGAACATGGATCGTCTGATGATGATTGGGGCGTTTGTCGCCGCACTTTATGCCGGGTCGTACACCGCCCTTATCTAAATCGCTTCACATGTGACGTGGACTTGATCGCAGCGCACCCTTCGGGGTGCGCTTGTTCGTTTTGACAACCCTGTCCAGAATGGGTAATTCGGGTGTAACGGTATGTTAAAAACAGGCGAAAATCATGAACCGTGTCCAAACACGCGCAGATGCGAAACTTGCTTTGCCACTGCAACGGCTATTTTTCGTTTTGTTACTGGGGTTTGGCGCGGTTTTCGCGACCCAGTCCAACGCCCAAAACTTCACCTTCAACGCGGTGCAGATCGACGGCAACCAGCGGGTTGAGGATGGCACGATCCTGACATTCGCGGGAATCACCCGTGGTGCGACCGTCAGTGCGGGCGAATTGAACGATGCGGCCCAGCGTATCCGCGGATCGGGCCTGTTTGAGACGGTCGATGTGACGACCCGCGGCGGAACGCTTGTGATTAACGTGGTTGAGCGCCCGACCTTGAACCGGATCAGTGTTGAGGGCAATATCAAGGTCCGCGATGCCGACCTGCTGGCCGTCGTACAATCCCGGCCGCGCCGCGCGTACAAGCCAGCACAGGCAGAGGCTGACACCGCCGCCATCACCGAAGTTTACGCGAGCAAGGGCCGCATCAACGCGATCGTGCGCCCCAGCATCATTCGCCGTGCCGACAACCGCGTCGACCTTGTGTTCACCGTGTCAGAGGCTGGCGTGACAGAGATTGAGCGGATTTCATTCGTTGGCAACCGTACCTATTCCGAAGGACGCCTGCGCCGTGTCCTGGAAACCAAGCAAGCGGGTATCCTGCGGGCAATCATTTCGCGCGATACGTTTGTTGAGGACCGCATCGCATTCGACCGCCGTGCGCTGACAGATTTTTACCAATCCCGTGGCTTCGTGGATTTTGAGGTGCAGAACGTCGACGTGTCCCTGACCGCTGAGCGCGATGCTTATTTGATCACCTTCAACGTGCAAGAGGGGCAGGCGTTCACATTTGGCGATGTTTCTGTCACCAGCGAATTGCCAGAAGCGGACGCTGCCTTATTCGAGGATGAGCTGCGCTTGCGTCGTGGCGTGACCTATTCTCCTGCCGTGATTGATCTGGAAATCGCGCGTTTGGAACGTTTTGCCATTCGCCAAGGTCTGAACTTCGTGCAGGTTGATCCACGCATTTCCCGCAACGACCGCGACTTGACGCTCGATATAGAATTTGCGCTGGTGCGCGGCCCCCGCATTTTTGTTGAGCGGATTGATATTGAGGGTAACAACACCACGCTGGACCGCGTTGTGCGCAACCAATTCCGCACGGTTGAGGGTGACCCTTTCAACCCGCGCCAAATTCGTGAAAGCGCGGAACGCATCCGTGCGCTTGGCTTTTTCGCGAATGCCCGCGTTGATGCGCGCGAAGGGTCGTCATCTGACCGAGTGATTGTGGACGTCGACGTGGACGAGGCGAATACCGGTTCGCTCTCCTTTGGCGCGAACTATAATTCTGACACGGGTCTTGGCCTTGTAGCTGCGTATCGCCAGCGGAACTTCTTGGGGCGGGGGCAGAACGTCAACGTCCAACTGTCGACTGGCGAAAGTAACCGCAAGCTGAACTTCTCTTTCCAAGAGCCACAGTTTTTGGGCCGTGATTTGGGCTTTGGTCTGAACCTCAGCTACCAGACCACGGACAATGAAAACGCGCTGTATGACACCGAGGAATTCACATTCCAGCCAACGTTCGGCTTTCCCGTCAGCGAAAACGGACGTCTGTCCGTCCATTACGCATTCAGTTACACCGACATTACGGATGTGGATACGGATGCCAGTGCGCTGATTTTTGAAGACGCCGCACAGGGCGGTATTGGTGCCAACTCGCTTGGCTATTCCTACAGCTTTGACACCCGCCGTACGGGGTTGAATCCCAACGCAGGTGTGCTGCTGCGCTTTGGTCAGGAATTCGGCTTTGGCGATGCGCAATACATCAAAACAACCGCAACTGCCGCAGCAGAGACCAAGGTCCTGAACGAGGAAGTCACCCTGCGCGCCACGCTTGAGGCTGGCCTTTTGAACTTCTCCAGCGGGGACAGTCGGATCACAGACCGCTTTTTCCTCGGTAGCAGCCTGATGCGCGGGTTTGAGCCGGGTGGGATTGGCCCACGCGACGCGGTGTCGGATGACGCGCTAGGCGGCAATATGTTTGCGGTTGCCCGGCTTGAGGCGGAATTCCCGATCGGTTTGCCAAGCGAATATGGCATCACCGGCGGTGCGTTCATCGACTTTGGATCTGTCTGGGACATCGGCCGCACGCCACCCGCTGGCACCAACGTGTTGTACAATGATTTCACGGGTCGCACCGTGGCTGGTTTGTCGATCTTCTGGACAACGCCGCTTGGCCCGTTACGGTTCAACTTCACCGAGGCGCTTGACGCACAGGAGTTTGACAACACCGAGTCGTTTGACATGACCATCTCGACCAGCTTCTGATGCGCGCCTGTTTTCTTGGCCTGATGTTGGCCTTTGGCGGGTTAACATCTGCCGCGGCCCAAGATGCGCCATCTGCGGCGGCTGCGATTGTGGTGGTCGATACGGAAGAGCTGTATCGCGCCACACAATACGGGCGCCGTATTGCCGCTAATCTTGAGGAACGTGCGCGGGCCTTGCAGGACGAGAATGAGAAGATCACCGCGGCCCTAACGGCAGAAGAACAAGAGCTGACCGAGCGGCGCCCGACGATGGAGTCCGCTGATTTCCGCGCCGCAGCGGCAGAGTTTGATCAGCGCGTCCAAGGGATCCGTCGCGCCCGCGATGCCGCGATTGCGGCGTTCGAGGCGGATCGTGATGCTGGACCTCGCGTGTTCCTAGAGGCCGTGGGCACCATTCTGGGCGATCTTATGCTGGAACGCGGCGCGGTTGCTGTCCTCGACCAGCGGATTGTTTTCCTCAGCCACAGCTCGGTTGATATGACAGCTGCTGCCGTTGCGCGGATTGATGCGGTGCTGGGTGATGGATCGACGGTCGACAACTAACGGGTTCCCTTGCTGGAATGGCGCGGTTTTGCTAGGGATAGCGCAGACTTATTAAATGGACCCATTCGTATGACCGACACGCCGACAACCGCTGATATCAAGCTGATCCAACAGATCATCCCACACCGCTATCCGTTCCTTTTGGTGGATAAGGTTCGCGATATCGACGGCATCAATTCGGCCGTTGGCATCAAGAATGTCACGATGAATGAACCCCATTTTCAAGGACATTTCCCCGGCAACCCCATCATGCCCGGCGTCACAATTGTCGAGGCGATGGCGCAGACAGCCGCCGTGATGGTCGGCACCAGCCTTGGGTTGGTTGATGACAATCTGAATGTCTATTTCATGGCAATTGATAACTGCAAATTCCGCCGCATGGTTGTGCCGGGTGACGTGCTTGAGATGAAGCTGGAAACGACCCGCGGCAAACCTGGTGGCAAGGTCTGGAAATTCAAAGGCGTCGCCACGGTCGAGGGCGAACTAGCCGCCGAGGCAGAGTTCACCGCGATGATGGATCTGAAATCCTGATGACAAATATCCATCCGTCTGCCGTGATCGAAGATGGTGCCACAATCGGCGCGGACGTCCGCATCGGGCCATTTTGTGTGATCGGTGGAGAAGTGGTGCTTGGGCAGGGGGTTGAACTGAAATCACATGTCGTGATCGCTGGGGATACGCATATCGGCGATGAGACCGTCATTTTTTCGTTTTCTGTGATTGGTGAAATTCCCCAAGACAAGAAATTTGCCGGCGAAAAGACACGGCTGCGGATCGGCAAGCGTAACCGTATTCGGGAACATGTGACGATCAACACTGGCACTGCTGGCGGCGGATCAGAGACGCGGATTGGCGACGATGGTCTGTTTATGGCTGGTTGCCACATTGCCCATGATGCCCATATCGGCGACCGCGTGATCGTGGTGAATTCCAGCGCTGTTGCGGGGCATTGCATCATCGCGGATGACGTGATCATTGGCGGGCTTTGCGGCATTCACCAATTTGTCCGTATCGGGCAGGGCGCGATTATCGGGGCATTGTCGATGGTCACGAACGACGTTGTGCCGCACGGGCTTGTGATGGGGCCACGGGGTAAACTGGATGGGTTGAACCTTGTGGGCTTGAAACGCAAAGGTGTGGCACGGTCCGATATCACAGCGCTGCGTGCGGCGTTCCAGATGCTCAAGGATGGTGATGGCACGTTTCATGAGCGTGCCGCGCGGCTGGCCGATGACACCGACAGCGCCTATGTGCAGCAGATGGTTGATTTCATCATGGGTGAAACCGACCGTAATTTCCTGACACCAAGCTGATGCTGGCGCTAATTGCCGGAACGGGTGGGTTACCGCCTGCGATTGCCGCCGCGACTGACGTGGATATGATCTGTGCGCTTGATGGGTTCGTGCCTGATCTGACGGTGGATGTGACATTCCGGCTGGAACATCTGGGCAGTTTTCTGGCCGATCTGACGCAACGCGGCGTGACCCGCGTTTGCCTTGCCGGTGCTGTGAAGCGTCCGCAAATTGATCCCACCGAGATTGATGCCGCGACCCGCCCGCTTGTGCCCGTGATCCAAGCGGCGATGGCTCAAGGCGATGATGGCGCATTGCGGGCCTTGATGCAGATCATTGAGGCGCACGGCCTGATCATTGTCGCGGCGCACACGCTGGTGCCAGCGTTACTGCCCTTCGCGGGGGTGCCAACGGCGCAGAAACCCAACGGCGAAATGATGGCCGAAGCTGTGCTGGGCGAGCGTGTGATCGCCAAGCTGGGCGCATTGGACCGTGGACAGGCCTGTGTGATTCAAGGCGCAAAATTGCTGGCAGAAGAGGGGCCTCAGGGTACTGACGCCATGCTTGGCACCGTGATTGCAGAAAGCGGCATTTTGTATAAGGCGCCGAAGCCGACGCAAGACCGCCGCGCCGATTTGCCCGTGATTGGCCCAGATACGGCGCAGGCGGTCGTGGATGCAGGGTTAGATGGCATCGTCATCACGGCGGGTGGTGTCATGGTTCTGCACCAACCCGATGTGCTGGATATTCTGAACGCTGCGGGCAAGGTGCTGTGGATCCGCCCTGAGACCGAAAACTGATGCGCGTCTTTGTCATCGCAGGCGAGGCGTCAGGTGATAAGCTGGGGGCCGCGCTGATGACCGGCCTTGCGTCGCTTGTGCCGGACATCACATTTGACGGTGTGGGTGGCCCGCTGATGCAGGCGCAGGGGCTACAATCCCGTTTTCTGATGGATGAGCTTTCGGTGATGGGGTTGGCGGAAATCCTACCTAAATACCGTGCGCTTAAGGCCCGTGTGCATGACATGGCGCAGGCCGTGCTTGACACCAAGCCTGATGTGCTGGTCACAATCGACAGTCCCGATTTCGGACTGCGCGTGGCGAAGCTGGTCAAGGCAGGGTCCGATATTCGCTGTGTGCATTATGTGGCCCCGACCGTGTGGGCGTGGCGGCCAAACCGCGCGGCCAAGATGGCCAAGCATATTGATCAGGTGCTGGCGCTATTCCCGTTTGAGCCGCCGTTCATGCAGGCCGCTGGGATGCGCTGTGACTTTGTCGGGCATCCTGTGGTCACCGATCCGATGGCAACCCCGGATCAGGCTGCTTCTTGGTACGGCGATGGCCCGTTGATCATGCTGCTTCCCGGAAGTCGTCGGGGCGAAGTATCCCGGCTTTTGCCGCGCTTTGGCGAAGTGGCAGCCCTGATAACCGCCCGCCATCCCACCGCACGGTTCGCAATCCCCACAACGGCCAATGTCACCCAGATCGTGCGCGATACCGTGGCCGATTGGGACGTGCCGGTGCAGGTGCTGGATGCGGATCAACGCGACGCCAAGGCGGGGTTGTTTGCGGCTGCGGATATGGCGGTTGCTGCCTCTGGCACTGTCTCGTTGGAATTGGCGACGAACACCACACCTATGGTCATCGCCTACGATATGGCGTGGCTCAGTCGTGTAATCATCTCGCGCATGTTGTTGGTGGACACGGTCACATTGGTGAATTTGGTCAGCGACACCCGCGTGATCCCCGAATTCATCGGCAAAGATTGTGAACCAGCTGCGATTGCCGACGCCGCGTTGGCTGTGCTGGACGACCCCAGCGGGCAAATGGCCGCGATGGCAACCACAATGGAACGGCTCGGGCAGGGTGGTGATGCGCCGGGGCTGCGGGCGGCTAGGGCCGTTTTAGACGGGCTAGCAGACGCCCATCAAGAATGACCAAGCCCGCGGCAAGTAGCGCAAAGCCGACATAGGAGCGGGTTGGCAACGCCTCATCCAGCACAAGGGCGCCAAGGACGATAGCGACGGGTGCGATCAATAAGGTGCAGAGCATCAAATTGCCCGATCCCGCCATGGCCAGGACGCGATAATAAAGCAGATAGGCCAGCGCAGTTGCAGCGATAGCATAATAGCCGATAGCTATCCAAGTGTCGGTTTTCAATGATAGGCTGATCGGTCCTTCGACGATCCAAGCCATTGGGATCATGATGATACTTGCCCCTGTGACCATGCCCGCGGCTGCGATCTGTGGCGGGAGGCCCGACAATATCTTGCGCGCCCAAACGCCTGCCAAAGCATAGGAGATTGTGCCGCCGATCACGGCCAGCTGGCCAAGGCTGCGCACGTCAAAGCTGGCCAATGATGACAGACCAGTCGCCGTGGCGACCCCGAAAAACCCAAGCGTGACGCCCACGACCTTGCGCGTTGACAGCCGTTCGTCCGCGAAGAAGATTGCCGCCGCAATGACACCGAAAATCGCCGTGGACGCATTCAGGATTGATGTCAGGCCCGTTTCAATATGCAACTGCCCCCACGCCATCAATGAAAACGGGATCACGTTGTTCAACACGCCCATCGCCAGAAACGCCAGCCAGATGTGAGGCGATGTGGGGATCGGTAAGTGGCGGATCACGACATAGGCCCACAGGATCAGCATGGCCCAACCTGTGCGGTGTGCGACGGCCGTTAGCGGGCCGATTTCATCCAAGGCCACACGGATTGACAAAAACGACCCGCCCCAAATGAGCGAAAGGATCATCAGCTCGAACCAAGCTTGGGCAGAGATTGTTTTTTGAACTTGCATCCGCGGTTAGTGGCTAAGCCTGCGCTGCAATTCAATCCGTTTCTTGCGCAACAAAAAAGCCCCACCAAATTGGTGGGGCTTTTTCATGATTACGTCAGAAAGGCTTAGAAAGAATAAGCAACCTTCAGGCCGATCGCGATAGCGGAGTTGTCGCTAAAGTCGGACGGTGTCTCTTCTGTCTGAGATATTGGCACATCGCTGGACGCGTCACCTGTCATGACGTAGCGGATGCCGCCTGTCAGCGCGATGCCGGTGTCCATTGTGTATGTGCCGCCAATGCCGATGCTCATGTTGCCATCTGTTGGTGCCAGGTTGCTGGCTGTGCCGCCTTGCTCTTCTTCATAACCGACGGAAAGTGCGCCAGAGAAGCTGTCAGAGAATTTGCGACCAACACCCAATGTGTAGGATGTTGTGTCTTGGTCGTAAGTTACTAGATCGCCGAATGCGGCGTCACGGATAACCGCTTTGCTCCAACCAACGTGGCGGATTGAGCCAAAGACAAGCGTGTCAGCTGCAACGCCGGATTGGAAATCCAGGTTCCAGGATTTTGGCATGGTAGCGTTCAGATCGCCAGCGGACCCTTCAAGTTCCAGATCAATTGCGCTGGAATATGTAAGTGCAACGCGCAGTGCGATGTCTTTACGCTCATATGCAACACCGGCCACATAACCGGACCCTGTGCCCTGCTCGTACGTGGATGTGTAAAGCGTTCCTCCACCAACCGCTAATGTATAGTTGCCATCAGCCGCCAGATAGCGGGGGCCAAAGTGGACGCTGACATTGTCGTTGAATTTGTAACGACCAACAGCAGTGGTCGAAGTAGCGTTCACTTCGGCGCTTGTGCCGGCCAGTGGGTATGTTGTGCCGCCATAGGCAACGGCTGCGCCGAATGGCTGGTCGATGATCAATGCAACAGAAACGCGATCGTTCACGTCACGCTTATATGCCAGACCAAGCTGGCCGTATGATGGTGCGATGTTGCCTGATTCAATATTGCCGCCAAGGATAGAGCCCGTGATGCTTGGTGTGACGCTACCGTAAGACAGTTCCGCATAGGAACCTTCTTCAAAGATTGCGCCGATGCTTTGGCCGGACCGGTCGATGCCGCCCGCGAAAGCCGCGGATGTGGTCAGCAAAAGCGCTGCGCCAATTGTGAGAGTGTTTTTCATGTCTTCATCCCTGCATGAGCATGTTTGTGATGTGTCACTTCAGAAACCCGCTGCCGTTTGCGTCAATTATTGACGCAGCGTCAGCGCATTTTCGTCGACCCAGCGTCACAAAAATACAAGCCTATTTGGGGCTTTTTGCATGTCCAAAACGGATATTGACGTAATTCCCCGCGAAAATGAGCGTACCACCCACAATGACCCAGATATCGACGGGTTCGGCATATAGGATGATTCCCACCACTGCGATGATCGGCAAGCGCAGAAAATCCAACGGCATCACAAGAGTTGCGGGCGCGATGGACAGCGCCTTGGTTAGACAAAAATGCGCTGTAAGCCCCGCAATCCCGATCAAGATCATCCATGGGAGTGTAATGGCCGTCGGTAACGCCATATCCCCGTCGAGACCCGCGCAGATTAACCCAAAAATGGCCTGCATCCCCGTCAGATAGAACAGAATGCAGGTGATTGTCTGGGTCTTGGTCAAAAGCCGCGTGAATATCGCCGTTAGCCCAAATCCAATCGCACAAAGCGCCGCGGCGATGATGCCGGGGCTGATTGTTGTGCCCCCGGGCTTGGCCACCAGCAAGATGCCGATAAACCCGATGATCGCGGCGGCGATGCCAAGTGGTCTGATCCGTTCCTTCAGGATCAAAGGCGACAGCAGGATCACCCAGATGGGGCCTGTGAATTCCAAAGCGAAAACTTGGGCCAGCGGGATCACGGTAATCGCGTAAAACCACAGGTTTTGGCCTGTGAAATGCGCGACATTGCGGATGAAATGCAGGCCGAGCCTGTCAGCGCGGACCTGATCCAGTGTGCCAAAGCCCACCGCGCAAGCCATCACAATCGCAAAGCCGACGCAGGACCTGTAAAACATGATCTCGAACGTATCGAGGTTAAGCGCAGCGGCGCGTCCTGCCACGGCCATCAGCGTAAAGGCGGTGATCGCGCCGATCATCCAGATCGCGGCCCGTAATGTGGGTGTCATGCGCACGGCCCTTTGCCAAAATCAGCGTGTTTAGGTGAAACTTACAACCACTGTACTACGTGGTTCAATCAACGGAGGGCGGAAAATGAAGTTTCTTTTGGCGATTTTAGCCGTGGCGATAGCGGGGCCAGTGGCCACGAATGATATCGACAAGGTTTCCTAAACCGCGCGCAATAGCTTTTTCCAGATGCCAATCGTGCGCGTCGTCGATCAGATCACCGGCATGTGCGGCGCGGATGAAGGCGTGTCATCACGCGCGGCTTATTGCACTTCCGCGAATGAGATTTTGCTGATCGACCGGCCTGGTGCCGCCTATGCATTGGCGCACGTGCTGGGGCTTGCGGTGCAGGTCCGGCACGGTGTGGCTGACGTGGCACTGCGCACCATTCGCGCCCGCCGGTCCGAAGAGGTCACGCTGCGCGGTTATGTTGAGCGGCAGGTGGATTGCATCGTGGGGTTCTTTTTCTGGGGGCAGGGATCGCGCCCACATCGCTGACCGAATTTCTTGACGAAGACTCGTTTCCCGGCGTTCATTGGGGGCGAAATCCGCTGCGGGTCGGACCTGTGATGCCCGCACCACTGGCTGACCGCGACGATTGGTTCGCGATCGGGCAGCGGAGAGATATCGCCACCTGTGCGGTTGGTGAATTTGGACCCGAATTATTGGTGCAGGCTTATCGCGGTTGAACGGTGCAACATCCCGATAGGATGATCAGGCTTTCGCCGCGCTGCGTCAGATAAGTTCCCTGCAATTCCAAATTGTTACAGGACGACGTTGTTGTAATCAAAATGCCGCTATCGCGTGGTCCCACTAGAGTCATGGCGCGGGTATGATCCGCGTGCAGCGCCACATCATCCTGCATGATGTCCATCTCGGACATACGGTCGAAGACAAAGGTTGCCTGCGTTTGCGTCGTTGTTATCGCCCACGCAGGATCTTGCCCCGAACATGTCAAATCTTGCGCGCCCGCGACATGAGGAACGGTAAATAAGGTTATAATAAATAACCTTATTCCCATTCAATTGTTCCGGGTGGCTTTGACGTGATATCATAGGTCACGCGGTTGATGCCCGCCACCTCGTTGATGATGCGTGTTGCGGTTTCACCGAGGAATTCGTGGCTGAATGGATAGTAATCCGCGGTCATTCCATCAACGGATGTCACAGCGCGCAATGCGCATGCGAAATCATAGGTACGCCCGTCGCCCATAACGCCAACCGTCCGTACGGGCAAAATCGCGACAAAGGCCTGCCAGATATCATCATACAGCCCGTGTTTGCGGATTTGGTCGATATAAACGGCGTCCGCCTTGCGCAGGATCGCCAGCTTTTCGCGGGTAATTTCACCGGGGCAACGAATGGCAAGGCCGGGGCCAGGGAACGGGTGCCGTCCGATGAACGACTTGGGCAGGCCAAGTTCCACACCCAGCGCGCGCACCTCGTCCTTGAACAATTCGCGCAGCGGTTCGACCAGTTTCAGGCCCATTTTCTCTGGCAGGCCGCCAACGTTGTGGTGGCTTTTGATCGTCACAGATGGGCCACCGCTGAATGACACGGATTCGATGACATCGGGATACAGCGTCCCTTGGGCCAGAAATTCCGCACCGTCGATGTCGTTGGCGTATTTCTGAAACACGTCGATGAACAGTTTGCCGATGATCTTGCGCTTGGTTTCGGGGTCCGATTGCCCGTCGAGTTGGCCCAAGAACAATTCCTGTTCGTCGGCATGGATCAGCTTCATTTTGTAGTTGTCGCGGAACATGGTCACGACTTCTTCGGCCTCGCCTTGACGCAAGAGGCCGTGGTCGACGAAAACGCAGGTCAGTTGGTCACCGATCGCCTCGTGGATCAGAACGGCGGCCACGGACGAATCGACGCCGCCGGACAGACCACATATCACCTGCTTGTCGCCGACTTGGTTACGGATCGCTTGGATTGCAACCTCTCGGTAGGCGCCCATGGTCCAATCACCGGTGAAACCTGCCATTTTCACGAAGTTTTCGTACAATTTGGCACCGTTTGGCGTGTGGTGCACCTCTGGGTGGAATTGCACGGCATAGAAATTGCGCGACACGTTTGCGGTGATGGCGAATGGTGCGTTGGGCGAGGTGCCATACACCTCAAACCCGGGTGCGATTTCGGATACGTGGTCGCCGTGGCTCATCCAGACTTGTTCTTTGTCATCGGCAAACCAGCCATCAAGCAGCGGCAATTTGTTTTGCGGCGTCACGAAGGCGCGGCCAAATTCGGCGGTGCCGTGCCCTGACAGCACTTGGCCGCCAAGCTGCTGCATCATGGTTTGCTGGCCGTAGCAGATGCCTAGGATTGGCACACCCATGTCGAACACCGATTGCGGTGCGCGGGGCGATCCTTCGCGGGTGACGCTATCGGGGCCACCGGAAAAGATGACGGCCTTTGGCGCAAATTCAGCAAGAAACGCGTCATCCACGACCTGATAGGGGTGAATTTCGCAATAGACGTTCAGTTCCCGCAAGCGCCGCGCAATAAGCTGGGTCACTTGGCTGCCGAAGTCGATGATCAGAAGGCGTTCATGTGTCTGTATATCCATGGCGCGGTTTAACCCTGATGGGGGCAGGGGCGCAAGACCGTGCAATGTCGCTTTTGCCCCAATGTCGCTTTTGCATCTTAAGCGACGTTAATTATGGGTGGTCTGCCTGCGCAGGTCGTTAGAACACGCACAAGCAATTCAACTCTTGGGGATCTCAGATGTCAGAAGCAGCCACAAAACCAACCCGTCGCGCCCGTGGTGGCGGTGGTGCCGCACGTCGCGCCGAACGCACAGCCGTCAGCGTTGAGACCGCCAAGTATATTGAGCGTAACATCCCCAACTACGAAGTTCTGGACGACGCAGCCCTTGAGGTGATCGAGGCAAACGCCGAAACCGTGTTGGCCGAGATTGGCGTGGCTTTCGTTGATAACCCAGAAGCGCTTGAGAGATGGAAAGCAGCCGGTGCCGAGGTTGAAGGCGAACGTGTGCGCATTCCACGTGGTCTGGCTCGCAAGCTGTGTTCCACGGCCCCGTCGCAATATACGCAATGTGCGCGTAACCCAGAGCGGAACGTTGTCGTGGGTGGCAAGAACCTTGTCCTCGCGCCTGTTTACGGCCCGCCGTTTGTGCGCGATGCCGAAGGTGGCCGTCGTTATGCGACAATGACTGATTTCGAAAAGTTCGTGAAACTTGGCTATATGTCCAAGTGGCTGCACCATTCCGGTGGCACCGTGTGTGAGCCGACTGATGTGCCTGTGAACAAGCGTCACCTTGATATGCTGCTGGCCCACATGACCCTGTCGGACAAGCCGTTCATGGGATCCGTGACCGAGCCATCACGCGCCCAAGACAGCATTGATATGTGCAACATTCTGTTCGGCGAAGAGTTCGTGCAGCAAAACACTGTCATGACGTCGCTCATTAACATCAACAGCCCGATGACATTCGACAGCATTATGATGGGTGCGCTTGAGGTGTTTGCTGAAAACAACCAAGCCAGCATCATCAGCCCGTTCATCGTCGGTGGGGCCATGGCGCCTGTGTCCGTGGCGGGCACGCTGACACAAGTGTTGGCCGAGGTTCTGGCGGGTGTGGCCTATTCCCAGATCGTGCGTCCGGGATCGCCTGTTGTGATGGGCACGATGGTGACGTCCATCGACATGAACTCTGGCGCGCCGACATTTGGCACACCGGAAACATCACACATCACCTATGGTGCGGGCCAGCTGGCACGCCGTTTGGGGCTGCCATATCGTTCTGCTGGGTCGTTCTGCGGGTCCAAGCTGCCGGATGCGCAAGCTGCTTATGAGACTGCAAACTCCCTGAACATGGGTTTGTTGTCAGGTGTCAACTTTATGCTGCACTCTTGCGGGTGGCTCGAAGGCGGGCTTGTCGCGTCGTTTGAAAAGTTCGTGATGGATGCCGATCAGCTGGGTACGCTGCACCACTTTGCCGCGGGCGTAGATATGTCCGAGAACGCGCAAGCGATGGGCGCAATTGCCGAAGTGGGGCCAGGCGGTCACTATCTAGGCTGCCAGCACACCCAAGATAATTTCAAGACGGCGTTCTGGCGGTCTGATCTGCTCGACTACAAGCCATATGAGACATGGGAAGAAGAGGGCGCGCGCGATACGCAGGCTCTTGCCTCGTTACGGGTGCAAAAGATGATCGACACCTATCAGCAGCCCGCCCTTGATCCAGAGATCGAAGCCCGTCTGCGTGCCTATGTCGCCGACAAAAAGGCGAGCATGCCTGACGCGTTTATCTAACGCGTTGGGAGGCCTGTAACGCTTGGGCCTCGGCCGTGAGCGCGATCATGACATCCACATGGCGAGCTACGAAATAGGTGGACCGCTTTTGGAGCCGCTCTTCGTTCAGGCCGTATTCTATTTCTAGCAGCTGCATAATGGCCGGTCCCGGTTTCGGGGCCGGATCATTTTCAATATACGCGACAGATGTGTGCCGCGTGTATAATCGTCCAGCCCAAAGCGAGCGGCGTTGATCAGGATTTTTGGGCGCTGCAGCCGCGCTAAACTTGATTGAATATCAAGCATTTCATTCCCCAGTTCTAGTATCTGGGATCAGTTTGGCATGGGCCGCTGTGGTGTTGCCCGATGTGTGCAGGCTGCGTACAGGTCTCTAATTATTATTTAGATTTTGGAAACAATAGTGAACCTAGTCGGAAACAATTAACCATTGGGTAAGGAATACTGCAGAGGTGAAATTGTTAAATGCGAATCTATTTTTCCGGTAGTAGTCCGCGATTTGTGTGATGCAGAGGTTTGAAAATGACAGAACCAAACGGGTCCATCCATACGTCCGAGGCACCTGAGTGGGTGCCGCGCGCTGCCTTGCATTATCTTGCGCATACTGAGCGCGGCTAGTCGATCCGGGCTTTGGCGCGTGAAAATAACTGCTATCCGTCAACGATCCTGCGCCAAGTGCGCCGGTTTGAAAGTCGGCGTGACAATCCGCTGGTTGATGATGCTCTTCGTGCTTTGTCTGGCGTGGACAAGGAAACCACGACAATGAAAATTGACCGTTGGAAAGGATCGCCCGATCAGGACACTACCCTGACACAGGCGCTGATTGATCAAGAGGCTAAGCGCGTATTGCGCCGCCTGTGCGAACCCGGTGCTGTGATGGAGGTGGCGCGTGACATTGAAACGGCCGTGATTGTGCGCGAAACACCGCAGGGTGAACAGCTACGCACGGCTGTTGTGGACCGCGAAATTGCGCAGGCCATGGCGCTGAAGGACTTGATCAAATGCTCAGAGCCTGATGGCCGGATTGTGCGGTACTTTGTGACCAATCTTGGCCGTGCATCTTTGCGCCGGTTGACCGCACAGGATGAAAACGCAGCCTCTGGCTTTGCCGAGGCACGGATGCTGTTGGCCCCGTCGGATGCATGGGACATCCCCGCGATCGAAGGCGATACGGGCCGCAGCCGGTATCAAGCGTTCGAAAGCCCGTTGATCGGTCTATCCCGTCGGCGCGACCGCGATGGCAAGCCATTTCTGGATCGTGATCTGGTCAGCGCGGGCGAATGTCTGCGCGAGGATTATGAACTAGCAAAAATGGGAAGCATTCTGGCCGCAGAGCTTGATCAGTTTTTGCAATCCAAACCCGGTGGCAATGTTGCCAAGGCGTCCGCTGACGCGCTGGCACGTGTGCAGGATGCCTTGCGCACCCTCAGTCCGGGCCTTGGGGATGTGGCGTATCGCTGTTGTTGTTTGCTGGAGGGGCTGGAAAGCATCGAAAAAGCAATGGGTTGGTCGGCATGATCGGGCAAGATTGTACTTCGGATCGCACTACAACGGCTTGGCCGTCACTATTCCGAATTGGGCAAATCCAGCCAAATGATCGGGTGATGCAGTGCTGACATGGCCGCATTGCGACGACATCTGTTGAAGCCGCGCCATTGCCGGACTAGTTTAGAGATAACTGATCAAGATCGGATATCCTTTGCGTGATTTGAAAATCCCTGCCCAACGCCACCCTGAAAAGGCCAAGCGCCCCGATAATGCCCAACCCAAGAAGCCGGATTGGATCAGGGTCAAGGCGCCCACGTCCGAAGGCTACAAGCAGACCCGCGACATTATGCGTGAGAATAAGCTGGTGACGGTATGTGAAGAGGCGGGCTGTCCCAACGTTGGCGAATGCTGGTCCCAAGGCCACGCCACAATGATGATCATGGGCGAGGTTTGCACGCGCGCCTGTACCTTCTGTAATATCGCAACCGGCAAACCGCCCGAGGATCTGGATGTGTTTGAACCGGGCCGCGTGGCCGATGCTGTCAAAAAGCTGGGCTTGAACCACGTTGTCATCACATCTGTGGACCGCGACGATATTGAGGACGGGGGGGCGGCGCATTTCGCTCAGACCATCCGCGCGATCCGCCGCCAATCACCCAGCACCACAATCGAGATTCTGACGCCCGATTTCATTCGCTGCGACGATGACGTGCTCAAGATCGTGGTGGATGCGAAGCCTGATGTCTTTAACCACAATCTTGAAACCGTGCCGGGCCTATACCCTGAGGTGCGCCCTGGTGCGCGGTATTTCCATTCGCTGCGCCTGTTGCTGCGGGTCAAGGAATTGGACCCGTCCATGTTCACCAAATCGGGGATCATGGTTGGGTTGGGCGAAGACCGCCAATCGGTCATTCAGGTCATGGAAGATATGCGCGCCGCCAACATTGATTTCCTGACAATAGGGCAATATCTGCAACCGACGCCAAAACACCATGCCGTTGACCGCTTTGTCACGCCCGAGGAATTCAGCAGCTATGAAAAGGCCGCATTCGGCAAAGGGTTCCTGATGGTATCGGCATCGCCGTTGACGCGGTCATCTTATCACGCGGGCGATGATTTCGCACGGCTGCGTGACGCACGATTGGCCAAGCTGGGCAAGTCTTAGAACCTGCGCTGGACCCGATCTGGCGTCAGCCAATCGGGCCAGCCCCAAATCCGTTCAATTGCGTACAAAGCGATGCAAAGCAGCACGATCGCCACGACAAATTTCATCTTGCCCATGCTGGGCGGGTTTTGGGCCCAGCGTTTCGCCATCAATAGCCAACGTAGGTTCATCAGCCTGTAAACCGTACCTTTCCGACATAGGGCAGGTTCCGGTCACGTTGCGCAAAGTCGATGCCGTAGCCCACAACAAATTCATCGGGAATCTCAAATCCGATCCAATTGGGTTTATAATCCACCTCGCGGCGGGCGGGTTTATCCAGCAAGGCGATTGATTTCATCTTGGCCGGTTTCTTGGTCATCAGATAGTCGTGCACATGGGCCAGTGTGTGACCAGTGTCGATGATATCCTCAACAACCAAAACATCGCGTCCTTCAATTGCGCCGCGCAAGTCTTTGAAAATGCGAACCTCTCTACTGCTTTCCATGCCGTCGCCATAGGATGATGCCTCAAGGAAGTCGACCTCAACGGGTAGGTCCAGTTCGCGCACCAGATCGGCGATGAACACAAAACTGCCGCGCAGGAGGCCCACGACCACCAGTTTATCCGTGCCTTTGAATTCAGCGTGAATGTCGCGTGACAATTCCTCGATCCGTGCGGCTATGGATTTGGCGCTGATCATCGTGTCGATGACATAAGGTTCGTGCGGCATGTGGCCCCCAAGTGGACGAAAGGGTTGATTTTCTACCTCCATTCTACGACATCGGTGGGTGAAGTCACTGCCGAAAGAACGAATATGACCACGCATTCCGAAACAAAGTTTCTGCCTTACTCAGCAGAGCAGATGTATGCGCTTGTGGCAGATGTAAAAAGCTATCCGAAGTTTCTGCCATGGACGGCGGCCGCGCGGATCAGGTCCACGGTGGACCATGGGGATCACGTGGAAATGCTGGCCGATCTGGTCGTTTCGTTCAAAGTGTTTCGCGAAACATTCGGCAGCCGTGTTCTGCTGCGCGTGGATGAAAAACGGATTGATACCACCTATCTGGACGGCCCGTTCAAATATATGGAAAGCTGCTGGCAGTTCAGCGACACAGAAGGCGGTTGCAACGTTTCCTTTGATGTCGATTTTGAATTTAAAAACAGATTGTTACAAGGCGCAGCTGGCATATTTTTCTACGAGGCGATGCAGCGGATCGTGCGATCATTCGAAGACCGCGCAAAGGTGCTTTATGGCTGATGTGATTGGGCGGATCGCGGATTTAGTGGCGAGTGGCCCAACGCCCGATCCCGATGCGCGTGCGGTCATGGAAATGTCGATCCTTGATTGGATGGCTTGCGGGATTGCGGGCGCGGATGAACCTGTGGCGCGGGCAACGCGGGCGGCGGCAACCGCTGGTGGGTGCGCGCCAGTGTTCGGTGCGCGTGAGTTATATCCCGTTGGCTATGCCGCCCAAATCAATGGGGCCACGTCACATGCGCTGGATTATGATGACACGCATTTTGCCTATATCGGTCATCCGTCGGTTGTAATCCTGCCGGTGGTTATGGCGCTGATGCATGATCGGGATGGTGACATCGTGCTGCCAGCGTTGCTTGGCGCAGAGGTTGCGGTGCGGGTCGGCCTTTGGCTGGGGCGGTCGCATTATCAGGCTGGATTTCATCAGACGGCAACCGCTGGCGCGTTTGGCGGGTTTGCCGCGGCGGGATATATCCTGGGGCTTTCGGCGCAGCAGATGCGGATGGGGTTCGGGTTGGTTGCGTCGCGTGCGGGCGGGCTGAAGGCGCAATTTGGCACAATGGCCAAGCCGATGAACGCAGGTTTTGCCGCCCAAGCAGCGGTCGAGGCCGCGTTGCTGATCCAGAACGCCGTGACGGCGAACCCTGATGCGGCGGAGATATATGGCGACCTTTCGGCGGGGGCTGCGGATATATCGGCCCTAGACCGGATCGGGCAGGATTGGTTCATGATGGATGTCAGCCATAAATTTTACGCCTGTTGCCACGGTTTGCACGCCGCACTTGAGGCATTTTCGACCTGCGACATGGACGGACTCACCACCATCACGGTGCGCACTAATCCGCGGTGGGCCACGGTTTGCAACCAGATCGCGCCGGACACTGGGTTGGGCGCAAAGTTCAGCTATGGCACCGTGCTTGCGATGGCCGCAAGCGGTGTGGATACCGCCGATCTGAACAGCTTTGCCGAGCCGTTCAACTTGCCCCCATCCAGTGTGGCGTTGCGTGACAAGGTGACCATTGTCTTTGACGACGCCGTGTCAGAGACGGCCGCAACTGTGGGGGTGACCTATGCCGATGGGCGCACTGTCACGGCAAGCCACGATCTGCGTGCGCCGCAATCGCTGTCGGTGCGTCAGGATAAGGTGATGGCCAAGGCGGCGGCTTTGATCGGCGGTGCGCGGGCCGCTGAAATCCAATGCGCCTTGGCGGGACATAATGCTGGCCCGACCCTTGCGGCGCTGATGTAGAATAGGCCGCCCACATGCGCAGGCGGCCCCGTGTAACTTAGCTTGTGATGTCGTAGGCCCGTTCGCCATGCACCACGAGGTCGAGGCCGTTGACCTCTGTCTCGTGATCCACGCGCAGGGGTGTGATCGCCTTGCAGACATAGATCAGAACGACCGTCACGACCGTTGTGTAAACACCTACAATCGCCAGCGATCCAAGCTGTGCGGCCCATGTGCCCGCGCCGAAAACGGCGATCATGATCGTGCCAAAGATACCGCCGACACCGTGCACCGCAAACACATCCAATGTGTCGTCGATTTTCACCTTGTTGCGGATCAGCGTTACGGCCTCTTGGCACAAGATCCCGGCGATTGAGCCGATCATCAGCGCCTCTACCGGACCAACGAAACCAGAGGCGGGCGTGATGGATGCAAGCCCTGCGATTGTGCCTGTCACCAAACCCACGAGGGATGATTTGCCAAACTTAATCCGCTCCCACAGGGCCCATGTCAGCGACGCCGCAGCGGCCGAAATATGTGTGGCCGTCAGCGCCATCGCAGCACCTCCATCAGCGGCCAGTTGTGACCCGCCGTTAAAGCCGAACCAGCCAACCCACAGCATCGCCGCGCCAATCATCACCATGCCGGGGTTGTGTGGTGGTGTGGTCTGGTTGCGCCGCGCCCCTAGGAACACCGCCAAAATCAAGGCCGCAAGGCCAGCGGTTTCGTGCACAACAATACCGCCTGCGAAATCACGGACGCCAACCTCGCCAAAGATGCCGCCATCGGCCAGCATACCGCCGCCCCAAATCCAATGCACAACGGGCGCGTAACACAGCAGTATCCACAGGCCCGAGAACAACAGCACAAAGCCAAACCCAATCCGTTCCACATAGGCGCCCACAATTAGCGCCGGTGTGATGATCGCGAATGTCATCTGAAAGGCAAAGAACAGCACCTCGGGCAGGGTGCCCGCCAATGTGTCAGCGTCGATACCGTTCAGGAACATCTTGTCCAAGCCGCCCCAGTAGCCTGATGTGCCGCTGCCAAAGGCGATGGAATAGCCGAATGCGAACCAAAGGATGCTCATCAAGCAGGCGATCGCATAGCAATGCATGAACACGCTCAGCACGTTGCGCGCCCGCACAAGCCCGCCGTAAAACAGCGCGAGCCCCGGTAATGTCATAAAAAGAACCAGCGCCGTCGCGACGATGATCCATGCGGTATCTGCACCGTTCATTGTAAAACCCCCTTGGTCAAAAACGTGGGGCTATGACTAGGGGGACGGAGATGTTCGGAAAAGCGGCAGCCGCGGAATTACTGCGTAAAACCTGCGCGTTTTGCAAACTGCCTCTTTTATAGGCGAAATGCCGTGCGTCCGACTATTTTGTAAGCGCCTGTCGCAAAAGCCCCAAGGCGTGATTGGTGGCGGCAAGCCGGACCTGCGCACGGCCCAGCGCACCAAATTCCACGGTTTGCGTCGTGACTTCATCGCGATATGCCAGTCCAAAGCAGACGCGCCCTTGGGGCTTGTGATCCGATCCCCCGGGGCCGGCGATGCCCGTGATCGACACAGCAAGTGTGGCGTCGGACTGGGTAATTGCGCCTGCGGCCATCTGGGCGGCGACCTGTTCGGATACCGCGCCATGGTCGGCTAGCGTCTGCGCCTTGACGCTTAACATCTGCATCTTGGCGGTATTTGTGTAGGTGACAAACCCGCGGTCAAAAATGGCAGAGCTCCCGGCGATATCCGTGATTGCGGCGGATACCATGCCGCCTGTGCAGCTTTCGGCGGTGGCGATCAAATCGCCCGTGGCGCGGGCGGCGGCCAAAATTGCGGCAGCTTCTTTCATTACATCACCAGATGCGCTGCGGCAGCAAGGGCAACAACACCCACGGCGGCCATCGCACCGGCACAGATGTCGTCCATCATCACGCCGTGTGGCGTATCTATCCGGTCGTAATGCCCCACGATCCATGGTTTTTTGATATCAAACAGCCGGAACAGTGCGAATGCGGCGATCCAGCCCGGCCATAGGTCTAGCAGCGCGCTGTTGGACATGGAGGCGCCGATTACAACGGGCAAAAGGGCGACCCATTGGCCCGCAACCTCATCGACGACGACCTCTGACGGATCATGGTTGTCGGTGCCGCGTGTGACCATATCGGTGGCCCAACGCCCGACGTAAAACACAATCACGGTGCCGATCAATAGCCCGATCCAGCCTGTGATGCTGGCCAATGCCCAGCCAAGCACCAGCCCCGCAAGTGATCCCCATGTGCCGGGGGCAGGGCGCAGATGCCCCATGCCGCCAACCGTTGCGATAAGTGAGACAAGCGTCATGATTTCACCAATGTGGCTGTTGCGATGGATGCGATGCCTTCTTCGCGGCCCGTAAAGCCAAGGCGCTCTGACGTGGTGGCCTTGACGCTGATCCGGTCGGCGGGCAGGTCCATTATGGCGGCCAGTGCGGCCTTCATGGCGGGCTGGTGCGGGCCGATCTTGGGGTATTCGCAGACCAGCGTGCAATCCACGTTGCTGATTTGATACCCGTAGTCGCGGGCAAGTCCGACGGCGTGGGTCAAAAAGATATGACTTTGCGCGCCTTTCCATTGCGGATCAGATGGCGGAAAATGTTGACCGATGTCGCCCATGCCCAGCGCACCGTAAATCGCATCTGTCACCGTGTGCATCCCCACATCCGCGTCCGAATGCCCCTGAAGCCCGCGCCCGTGCGGGATTTGCACACCACATAGCCAGACATGATCCCCGTCACCAAAGCGGTGGACATCATATCCGTTACCACATCTTACATCCATATCGGGTCCTAGCATATTGATAACGCGTGAAAAATCTTCAGGGTTCGTGATCTTGATGTTGCGTGGATCACCCTGCGTGATGGCCACGTCCAATCCCGCATCGCGCGCGACCTCAACATCGTCTGCGGCGGGTGACTTGCGGACCAAATGCGCGGCATAGATCGCGTCATAGTGGAACCCTTGGGGCGTTTGCGCACGGTATAGGCCAGCGCGATCTTGTGTGCCGGTGACCAATCCGGCGTTACCTGTCCATAGGGCATCGGATACCGCAACGGCGGGCGCAGCACCTGCATGATCCTTAAGCGCGGCAATCACGTCATTGATGACCGTCGCGGACACCATCGGGCGGGCGGCATCATGGATCAGCACATATCGGGGCGGCGTCGCCGCAAGTGCGGCAAGCCCAGCGCGCACGGATCCATCACGTGTATCAGCCCCTGCAACCACCTGATCAGCATGCAGGCCAAGCGTCTCCCAATAATCCATATCATCGGGGTTCAGGACGACGACAGCTTGGTCCGCGACACCGCGAAACGCATTAAGCGTGCGGGCAATCACAGGCTTGCCGGACAGGTCCTGCCACTGCTTTGGCATATCGCCACCCGCACGGCGCCCGCGTCCTGCCGCGACGATGATCACTGCTATGGTCATGCTGCCCCTTCTTCGTTGGGGAATGTCTAATGCCTCTGACAGATACGCGCAAACTAAAGTGTTGTGCTTAAAAATTGTGCAGCACGCGGCTTTTGCCCTACTTTTACGCAGCAAGCTGTTGTGGCGGGCCTGATCGCTGGGTATTTTGATCCGAAGTTTTCAAAGGATTGCCCAACCGTGGCCCATGTCGATTCGATATCTATCCTCCCCGTGACGCTTGCGCCACCGATCGCGCTTGCGCCTTTGGCTGGCATCACGGACCTGCCGTTTCGCCAGTTGGTCGGTAGGTTCGGTGCCGGCTGGGTCGTGAGCGAGATGGTCGCCAGCCAGGAAATGGTGCAAGCCAAGCCTGGTGTGCGCGAACGGGCTGAGCTGGGCTATGATCAGGACGGGACGGCGGTGCAGATCGCGGGGCGCGACGCCTATTGGATGGCCGAGGCCGCGCGCATGGTCGCCGATAACGGGGCCGCCATGATTGACATCAACATGGGGTGTCCGGCCAAAAAGGTCACGAATGGGTATTCAGGGTCTGCGTTGCTCCGTGATCCTGACCACGCGCTGCGGCTTATTGCGGCGGTGGTTGATGCGGTTGATGTGCCGGTCACGCTGAAAACCCGTTTGGGTTGGGATGATGACCTGTTGAACGCGCCCGAGGTGGCAGCGCGGGCGGAACAGGCGGGTATCCAGCTTGTCACGATCCACGGGCGGACACGGTGCCAGTTTTACAAAGGGGCCGCCGATTGGGCCGCGATCAAAAGTGTCAAGGACGCGGTGAACATTCCCGTCATTGCCAATGGCGATATTGTGGATGCGACCACCGCGACACGGGCCTTGGCCCAATCCCATGCGGATGGCGTGATGATCGGGCGCGGCGCGCAAGGTCGCCCTTGGGTACTGGCCGCGGTGGCCGCATCGTTGCACGGCCAACCTGCGCCCATTGTGCCAGCCGGGACTGATTTGGTCGACATGGTCTGCACCCATTACGAGGCGATGCTGGATTTCTACGGGGCTGAGCTGGGCCGCAAAGTCGCGCGCAAGCATTTGGGCTGGTATATGGACGGTGCCGGAACGCAGGGCGATGTGCGCCGTGCGGTTTTGACAGCCGCCACACCGGCTGAGGTGCTTGGCCTGATGCCCGATGCGTTATTGCAAGGGGTGGCGTCATGACCGGTGATACAGCGCTTTGGGCGTCGCTTCCTGTACCAGCGTTGCTGCTGGACGCTGATGACACGATCATCGAAAGCAACGCCGCAGCCGAGGCATTCTTGAACCTGTCGTCAAAGGCGCTAATCGGGCATCCGGTCTGGGACAAGGTGATGATCGACGCTCCGCTTGAGGATGCGTTCACCCGTGCGCGTGACAATCGCGCCCCTTTGTTCGTGAACGACGTGGATGTCGGCAGCGGCGAGCGTGCGCCGATGCAGTGCAATATTCAGTTTGCCCCGCATCAAGGTGTGGCAGGCGTGATGATCATGATGATCAGCCCCCGCGAAATCGCCAGCCGCATGACCCAATCGCATAACACAGGCAAGGCCGCCAAATCCGCCATCGGCATGGCCGAGATGTTGGCCCATGAGATCAAGAACCCGCTGGCCGGGATCACAGGGGCCGCACAGCTGTTGTCGATGAACCTTCTGGCGCAAGATCAGGAAATGACTGACCTGATCGTGGATGAATGCCGCCGGATTGTGAAACTGCTCGAACAGGTTGAGCAATTTGGGAACCTGCAGGCGCCCGATCTACAGCCGATCAACCTGCACGATGTGTTGGATCAGGCACGGCGGTCGGCCGCCGTTGGCTTTGGCGCGCATATGGCATTTGTCGAAGAATACGACCCGTCGCTGCCCCACACGCTTGCGGATGCAGACCAGCTTTTGCAGGTGTTCTTGAACCTGCTCAAGAACGCGTCAGAGGCGGGCGCGCAGGGCGGTTTGATTCGCCTGCGCACGTTTTACGATCCGTCCCTGCGGCTGCGCCGCGCCGATGGCGCCAACGCGCGGTTGCCATTACAGGTCGAGATTATCGATGACGGACCGGGCCTGCCGCCCGACATCGCCCATGACGTGTTTGAACCGTTTATCTCAGGGCGCGAAAACGGCACCGGCCTTGGGCTGGCGCTGGTGTCTAAGCTGATTGGCGACGCAGGCGGCTGGATTTCTGTGGATAGCGTGCCGGGGCGGACCGTGTTCCGCGTGTCCCTGCCGTTAGCTGCACATAAGAAAGGAACAAACTGATGGATGGCACTGTTCTGGTCGCAGATGACGACCGCACAATTCGCACCGTTTTGACCCAAGCCTTGACCCGCGCGGGGTGCAAGGTCCACGCGACGTCGTCGCTTGTCACGCTGATGCGCTGGGTCGAAGAAGGGAAGGGTGATCTTGTCATCTCTGACGTGGTGATGCCGGACGGTAATGGCCTTGATCAATTGCCCAAGATCGCAAAGGCGCGGCCCGGATTGCCTGTTATCGTGATTTCCGCGCAGAACACGATCATGACCGCGATCCAAGCGACCGAAGCCGATGCCTACGACTATCTGCCCAAGCCGTTTGATTTGCCGGACTTGATGAAACGTTCGGCCCGCGCATTGAGCGCAAAGCGGAAGGTGCCTGTGTCCCGCGATCCAGTGGTGGCGGATGAAGGTGGCGATTTGCCGATGATCGGCCGGACCCCCGCGATGCAGCATCTTTATCGGCTGGTTGCACGTGTTATGAACACCGCCCTGCCTGTTCTTATCACCGGCGAAAGTGGGACGGGTAAATCCCTGATTGCCCGCGCCATCCACGATTTTTCAGACCGGCGGAGCCTGCCATATGTCGTGGTGTCCGGCCCCGATCTGGAAGGGATGGACGGCCCGTCAACAGCGTTGTCCCGCGCAAAGGGGGGGGCATTGGTGTTTGATGAGGTCGCCGATCTGTCAGATATGGCGCAAGGCCGGATCGTGCGGATGCTGGACGCGCTGGGGGATACGGCGCCGCGGATCATGGCCACGTCCCAGTCTGACCTGATCGCACGTATGGAAAACGGCCAATTTCGTCAGGACCTGTTCTATCGGCTGGGTGGCGTGACCGTTCCTGTGCCAAGCTTGCGCGAACGCGTTGATGATATCCCGCTGCTGGCGGATCATTTTCTGGCCCGGGTCGAGCGGGAAGGCGCACCATTACGCAGGTTGGGTGAGGCTGCGGCTGACCTTGTGCGCAGCTATAGCTGGCCGGGCAATGTGCGTCAGTTGGAAAATGCTGTGCGCCGGATGGTATTCACCGCGACCGAGCCTGAGATTTCGCGCACCGAGGTGGAAGCAGTGCTGAGTAGCCAGCCCGCGATTGAACCATTGGTGAGCGGCGCTGACAGTCAAAAACTATCGGAATCAGTTGGCAAACATCTGCGCCGCTATTTTGATTTGCATGGCGGAGAGCTGCCTGCGCCGGGGCTCTACACCCGCATTCTGCGCGAGATTGAGACCCCTTTGCTGGAAATCGCATTGGACGCGACAGGCGGAAATCAGGCGAAATGCGCCGATTTGCTCGGCATCAATCGCAACACTTTGCGCAAGAAGATCACTGAGCTCGATATCCACGTGACACGCCGCCGCAAATTGATGTAAAACCGCAACATCACCGTGGCGCACAAGTCGCAGCAACATCTGGGGCGCGGCACGGGATTTGGTGGTTTGTGGGGGCAACCTCACCAATTTGAGGGGTGGGATACGCGTGCAGCGTAGTCTTACACGAATGAATTTCGCGCGGTTTAGCCGGTGGCGTCGCAGGCGCGCCGTACAAAACGCGACCGTTCTTGGCCTTGTGGTTCTGGGGCCTGTTCTGGCTGTGCTGACTTATGTCGTGCTAGGGCCGGTGGTGCAGTCGTCCACGTCGCCCACGCTACGGTTGATCCTGCTTGCCGATCTGATTTACGTGCTGGTCGTAGCTGCCTTGGTCATGCAGCGTGTGGCCCGCATGATCGCCGCGCGGCGGGCAAAATCGGCAGGATCACGGCTGCACCTGCGGCTGACGGGCGTATTCGCGCTTTTGGCGCTCATTCCCACGGTTCTGGTCGCGATTTTTGCGATGCTCACGCTGAATGTCGGCCTAGAGGGGTGGTTTTCAGAACGCGTGCGCACCGTATTATCGACGTCGCTGACCACTGCGCAAGCCTATGAGATCGAAGAGCGCGCCGAGTTGACCCGCGATGCACAAGCGCTTGCCGCCTATCTTAGTACTGAGCGGTTGCGGTCATTTTTCATGGATGATGGGGATGTGCGTCAAGCGATTGCACAGGTGCAAAACCAGATTGATCGCGGCCTGACCGAGGCGTTCTTTATTAACGGCGCTGGCGACATCATGACCCGTGGGGCCGGGTCCTATGATTTTGACTTTGAACGACCGGCTGCCGCCGATTTCGCAATCGCAAACACCGATGGCATCCAGATCATCGAGGATCCTGATAACAACGAATTCCGCGCCCTGATTGCGATGCCAAGGTTCCAGGATCGCTATGTCTATGTGACCCGTGCGGTGGACGGTGGAATCTTGTCGCTGTTGGATCAAACCACTGAAACTGTGGCGCTTTATGAACAGCTTGAGAACGATCGCGGACGGTTGCTGTTCAACTTTGGTCTGATTTATCTGGGGTTTGCGGTGATCTTGATCCTTGCTGCGATTTGGCTGGGGTTATGGTTTGCCGAACGGCTATCGCGCCCTGTCGGGCGGTTGGTCAACGCATCACAGCGGGTCGGTGCCGGTGATCTGGATGTGCGCGTGATCGAGGATGATGGCGACGACGAAATCTCTCAACTGGGCACGTATTTTAACCAAATGACCACCCAGCTAAAGGGCCAACGTGATGAGCTGCTGGAGGCGAACCGCAAGACCGAAGGGCGACGGCGGCTGTTCGATAGCGTGCTGGGGTCTGTGACGTCGGGCGTTGTTGGTCTGAATGAAACGGGGCGCATTGATTTCGCCAACCGCTCTGCGCAGCGCCTGCTTGCCGTGAGCGAGGAGCAGGAACATGCCGCGCTTGCCGTGGCTGTGCCAGAGTTTGGGCCTCTGTTTAACCGGATGAAGTCAGAGGGCCTGTCAGTCGCGCAGGATCAGGTCAATCTGGTGCGTGACGGCCAACAGGAAAGCCTGCTGGTGCGCATGTCGCCGCGGCGCAATGATCGTGGAAAACTGGAAGGGTATGTTGTCGCATTTGACGACGTGACCGACCTTGTCAGCGCGCAGCGTATGGCCGCGTGGGGCGATGTGGCGCGGCGTATCGCGCATGAGATCAAGAACCCGCTAACGCCTATTCAATTGTCGGCTGAACGGATCAAGCGCAAGTTTTCCAAAGAGGTAAGCGAAAGCGATAAGCTGGATCAGATGACTGACGTTATTGTGCGTCAAACCAATGACTTACGACGCATAGTTGATGAGTTTTCGAAGTTTGCCCGCATGCCGGAGCCAGAGTTGCGGAATGCCGACGTCACGGCCATTTTGCGTGATGCGGTGACATTGCAAGAGGCGGGACAGCCGGATGTGACGATCACCGCGTTCTTGCCGGACGTGCCTGTGACGCTTGACGTGGACGATACGATGATCAGTCAAGCGTTGACAAATTTGATTAAGAACGCGGGCGAAGCGACTGAGACTTGCATACAAAAACATGCGCCTGAGGATTACAAGCCCGAGGTCCGTGTTGAGATGGACGTCAATGACATGGCCGTCACGATTACGATTGCTGACAATGGGATCGGGCTGCCTGCGGATCGTGCTCGTCTTTTTGAACCCTACGTGACGACGCGCGACAGTGGCACGGGGCTGGGCCTGCCCATAGTAAAGAAAATTATCGAAGAACACGGCGGCGTGCTGACACTGACGGATGCGCCGGACTTTCATGGCGACGGTCACTGTGGTGCCGCCGCGATCATTCAACTTCCGACGGGGCAAACCGCCGCCGTCACCAAGACAACCGACTAAGAGGGACCCATGGGCGATATTCTGATCACTGATGACGAACGCGATATTCGCGAATTGATCTCCGACATTTTGCAAGATGAAGGGTTCACAACGCGGCTCGCGGGCACGTCGGATGAGTGCATGACCGAAATCGCGGCGTCACCGCCGGCGCTAATGATCCTCGATATCTGGTTGAAAGATAGCAACATGGACGGGATCGATATTCTGAAATCGGTCAAACGGGACCACCCCGATATTCCGATCGTCATTATTTCAGGTCACGGCAATATCGAAATTGCTGTCGCGGCGATCCAACAAGGTGCCTACGATTTCATCGAAAAACCGTTTAATATCGACCAGTTGCTTGTCGTTATTCGCCGCGCAATGGAAACCGCTAAGCTGCGCCGCGAGAATGTTGAGCTTAAACGTGGTGATGTGGCCAATACCGATATGCTTGGCGATAGTGCGGCGTTCCGCACCCTCAAGGGACAGTTGGACAAGGTTACAAAATCCAACGGGCGCGTGATGCTGACGGGCCCTGCTGGCGCGGGCAAGGAAATCGCGGCGCGGTATATCCACTCCAATTCCAATCGCGCTTCTGCGCCGTTTATCACCGTGAATTCTGCCTCGATTGAACCTGACCGCATGGAAGAGGTACTGTTTGGTCGTGAAGGTGGAACAAAAGGCATCGAAAAGGGCCTATTGGAAGAGGCGAATGGCGGCGTTATCTACTTTGAAGAGATCGCCGATATGCCGCTTGGTACACAGTCCAAGATCCTGCGCGTGCTGGTGGATCAGCGGTTCCAGCGGGTTGGCGGGACGGACAAGGTGCAGGTTGATTTGCGCGTGATTTCGTCCACAAACCGTGATCTGGCCGCCGCGATTGACGCGGGCACATTCCGCGAAGAGCTTTACCACCGTCTCAACGTCGTGCCGATCCCTGTGCCAAGCTTAGAGGAACGCCGCGAGGATATTCCTGTGCTGGCCGAATACTTCATTGAGACGTTTAATAAGACCCAAGGTTTGCCGCTGCGCAAATTGGCCGATGATGCGCGCGCATTGCTGCAAACGATGCTGTGGCCCGGGAACGTGCGTCAGTTAAAGAACGTCGTGGAACGTGTTCTTATTCTTGGGGAAAACAGCGATGAGATCGCCGCCAAGGAACTGCCTCCATCAGATGAGGCCGCCGCTGTGGATGAGGGGCGGATTGTGCTGTCAGGTGGGCTTGCCACATTGCCGCTGCGCGATGCGCGTGAATTGTTTGAGCGTGAATATCTGCTGACCCAGATCAACCGGTTCGGGGGCAACATCAGCCGCACCGCGTCGTTCGTGGGCATGGAACGCTCTGCTTTGCACCGTAAATTGAAATCGCTGGGTGTTGTGACGACCAATAAGGCGGGCGGGCGCGTGGCCTTTGTCGAGGGCGAGAGCTGAATTGACCTGCCGCCGATGTTCTGTCACGCGTAGGGGCCTTGAAGGAGTGTCATCATGAAAGTGATTATCTGCGGCGCGGGACAGGTCGGCTGGCAAATTGCCCGCCATTTGTCGGGGGAAAAGAACGATGTCACGGTTGTCGATAACAACCCTGAATTGGTGCGCCGCGCGACAGATACCCTTGATGTGCAAGGGATTTCCGGTTTCGCGAGCTATCCGGATATTTTGGAACGTGCCGGTGCGGCGGATGCTGATATGATCATCGCTGCCACCCATTCGGATGAGGTGAATATGGTCACCTGTCAGGTGGCCCATTCGGTATTTGCCATTCGGCGCAAAATCGCGCGACTGCGGTCGCAAAGTTACCTAACGGCGATTTATTCTGATCTATACCGTCGCGATCACTTGCCAATCGACGTGGTTATTAGTCCCGAAAAAGAGGTGGCCGAGGCCGCGTTGCAACGCTTGGCAGCACCCGCCGCCTTTGACACCGAAAGCTTTATGGACGGCAAGGCGCATTTGCTTGGCATCACGATTGCCGAAGATTGCCCCGTGATCAACACGCCGCTGCGCCAGCTAACCGATCTGTTTTCAACCCTGCGCGCCCTTGTTGTCGGTATCCGTCGCGAAGGGACATTGTTTGTACCGTCCGCTGGCGATCAGTTATTTCCGGGTGATGAATGCTATCTGTTCACGGATACCGGCGACCGCACCCGCACGCTTGAGATCTTTGGCAAAACGAATGCTAAACAAGAACGGATCGTCATTGTGGGCGGCGGAAATGTTGGCCTAGGTGTCGCACGCGCGCTTGAGGCGCGGACCGAACGCGTCCGCGTAAAGGTGATTGAGAAGGATCGCGAGATCGCGGAAAATGCCGCCGATCTGTTGGACCGGACGATTGTGCTACATGGTGACGGGCTTGATAGCGGGTTGCTGGACGAGGCGGGTATCATATCCGCTGACGCGGTGCTGGCTGTGACGGATGACGATAAGACGAATATGCTCGCCTCTGTGCGGGCCAAGGAAATGGGCTGTTCGATGGCGATTACGCTGATCAACGATCCGACCTTGGTGCCGCTGATGGGGCCGTTGGATATCGAGGCATATATCAACCCCCGCGCCACCACGGTCAGTTCGATCCTGCGCCACATTCGCCATGGCCGTGTGCGGGCCGTTTATTCCATTGGGGACGCTGAGGCCGAAGTGATCGAGGCGCAGGTGCTTGGCACGTCACCCATCGCGGGACAGCGGATCAAGGATATTGATTTCCCCGAAGGCACGATTGTTTGCGCGGTGATGAAAGACGGCAAAGCCACGAAACCTAAGGGTGACACCCGCATCGACGAGGGTGACGTAATTGCCATTTTCGCGATGGCTGATGATGTGTCGGAAATTGAGCGCCTATTACAGGTCTCGATCGACTTTTTCTAATGGAATTTCTCCGGCGGGTTCCCTTTTTCGTCGTGCTGATGGGCTTTGGCTCTGCTGCGATGCTGGTGCCGGCGTCGCATGGGTTGGCGTTGTCAGATTTTCAAACGATGCGGGTGTTCTTTTACGGGTTCATCCTTAGCGGGATACTGACGCTGATCATTGGCTTGGCCACGTTGGATTTTGACCCCAAAAGCGTGGCGCGCAGCCAATTAACCGCGCTATTGGCCGCGTTCACGGTGCTGCCGCTGATGTTCGCCGTCCCGTTCCAAGAGGCGGTGGGTAACACCAGCCTGCTGAACGCGTGGTTCGAAATGGTGTCATCCTTCACCACCACTGGCGCCAGCGTCTATGACAACATTGGCCGTTTGACCCCGTCGCAACACCTGTGGCGCGGCCTTGTCGGTTGGATGGGCGGGTTGTTGGTGTGGATCACGGCCGTATCAATTTTCGCGCCAATGAACCTAGGCGGGTTTGAGGTGCGGTCAACCGGCACAGCGGGGAAGGGCGCCGTCGCCAGCGCATTCCACCAGATAGCCAATATCGCCGACCCATCGGACAGATTGATGCGCTACACGCTGCAATTGACGCCGATTTACGTGTCGTTGACGTTTCTGCTGTGGGTGGGGCTGACTAGCTTGGGCGAGGTGCCCTATGTCGCGCTAATCCATGCGATGTCGGTGCTGTCAACCTCCGGCATCACGCCGATTGGTGGCCTGTATGACGCGTCATCGGGTATTTGGGGTGAAATCCTGATCCTTGTGTTTTTCGTCTTTGCCGTGTCCCGGCTTAGCTTTAGCCCGGGCCTTTTGGGTGAAAACGACAAGGGGCTGCGCTCCGATCCTGAATTTCGCATGGGGCTCGCGCTGATTGGGACGGTCACGGCGCTATTGTTCTTGCGCCATTTTGCAGGCTCGATCGAGGAAGAAAGCACCGCGTCGTTTGGCGAAATGCTTGCAGCGATCTGGGGGGCTTTGTTCACGGTCACGTCATTCCTGACGACCACTGGGTTTGAATCCCGCGAATGGCTGGATGCGGCGGATTGGTCGGGGTTGCAGACGCCGGGGCTGTTGCTAGTCGGGCTGACATTGATCGGCGGCGGGGTGGCGACCACTGCGGGCGGTGTCAAACTGCTGCGGATTTACGCGCTTTACCGTCATTCGGAACGGGAATTGCAACGGCTTGTGCATCCGTCGTCTGTGGGTGGTGGCGGACGCGAGGCGCGGCGCATCCGCAAGCAAGGCGCCTATATTTCGTGGGTGTTTTTCATGCTGTTCGCGCTATCCGTCGCGGCCGTGATGGTCGCCTTGTCGTTGACAGGCGTGCAGTTCGAAACGGCGATGGTGCTGGCTGTTTCCGCGCTATCGACAACGGGTCCGTTGGCGCATGTGGCCGCCGAAAGCCCGACTCTGATATCTGGCGTGCCTGATAGCGCGAAAATCATCCTTGCCGTGACGATGGTTTTGGGGCGGTTGGAAACATTGGCGATCATTGCGCTTTTCAACCCTGAGATCTGGCGGAACTAGGGATTTAGGGGCTGGAATCTTTCTAAAGCTGCCTACATACTAGATAAATTAATCGGAGAAGAGGTCGATACGCGACCGGAAGAATAAAAAGGGGTCCCGCAAATGGCGGCCGATAAAGCAAATCTTCAGGATTCATTCCTAAACCATGTTCGTAAGACCAAAGTGCCTGTCACCATTTTTCTGGTGAACGGTGTTAAATTGCAGGGTGTTATCACCTGGTTTGACAGCTTTTGCGTGCTTTTGCGCCGCGATGGCCAGTCACAGCTTGTGTACAAAAGCGCGATTTCAACGATCATGCCGGCACAGCCCATCAGCCTGTATGAAGGCGAAGAATAAGTTTGCTTGAACACGACACCCCGCTAACACGGGCTTGGGTGATTCACCCTGATCTGAAAACCGACCATACCCGCAGGGACGCTGGCCCCGCGCTTGCCGAGGCTGTGGCACTGGCTGCGGCTTTGCCGAATCTACAGGTTATCGGCTCTGACGTCGTTCGCCTGCCGAAAATCCATGCGGGCATGTTGCTTGGCAAAGGCAAGATCGAAGAGCTGCGCGTCTTGTTTCATGACAACGAGGTGGAGCTTGTTCTGATCGACGGGCCTGTGACGCCTGTTCAACAGCGCAATCTGGAAAAGGCATGGGGGGTCAAATTGCTGGACCGCACCGGTCTGATCCTCGAGATCTTTAGCGACCGTGCGCGCACCGCCGAAGGTGTGTTGCAGGTCGAAATGGCCGCGCTGTCGTACCAGCGCACGCGGCTTGTGCGCGCATGGACCCACCTTGAACGGCAACGTGGCGGGCTTGGCTTTGTCGGTGGTCCGGGTGAAACCCAGATTGAGGCTGACCGCCGCGCCATTGATGACCAGCTGAACCGCCTGCGCAAACAAATGGCCAAGGTCGTGAAAACCCGCGAATTGCACCGCGCATCCCGTGCCAAGGTGCCGTTCCCGATTGTCGCCCTTGTCGGCTATACGAACGCAGGGAAATCCACGCTGTTCAACCGTTTGACGGGGGCAGAGGTGTTCGCCAAGGACATGCTGTTCGCCACGCTTGATCCCACCATGCGCAAGATCACACTGCCGTCGGGGGATGAGGTGATCATGTCCGACACAGTGGGCTTTATCAGTGATCTGCCCACCGAACTGGTCGCATCGTTCAGCGCCACGTTGGAGGAGGTGCTGGATGCCGATCTGATCGTGCATGTGCGCGATATCAGCCATGAGCAGACCGAAGAACAATCCGCCGATGTCATGACCATTCTGCGCACGCTTGGCATCCCCGAAGATGCGCCCATGGTCGAGGTTTGGAATAAAACCGACCTGCTGGATGATGACGCCCGCGCCGCCGCCGAAACAGAGGCCGCGCGCAAGGATGATCTTTACGCAATTTCCGCAGCGACGGGTGCTGGTATGGATGATCTGATGGGGTCACTGGCCGTACATCTTAAAGATCCGCGGTGCGAAGAGGTGCTGACGCTGTCCTTTGCTGATGGTCGCCAGCGCGCGTGGTTGTTCGACCAAGGTATTGTCACTGATCAGCAGATGACCGACGACGGCTATACCCTGACCGTGTTCTGGACCCTGCTGCAAAAAGAGCGGTTTACCCGTCTTTAATTTGCCGCTGGTACCAATTGTGTAACGCCGACCGCCGCCGCACGTGCAAGGTCGGGGTCAAGCGACATGGGGATATATTCCCCGCGCCGCCACAGTTCCCCCAGATTGTCGTAGTAGCGTGACAACGGGTGGCCGGATTGACCCGTCGCCGACACAAAGACCGAGCTATCGGGATCGGCGAAATCATACACACCGCGATAGCCAGCCGCATGCACGTTCTCGAACGGGTTGGGGCCGGTGCCTGATGTGCGGCCGCGTTGCAGGGTGTTGTCGCCACCGCTGGTCGATTGGCGGATATTCACAAACCAGTTCAACACAGGCACTGTACCAAGGACGGGGTGATCATGGGTTGCCTGATGCATGTCGCCCCAGCGCAGGGATTCGATAGATCCTTCGGCGTTTTCCCCGATCCAGATTAGTGCCTCGTCCAGCGACTGTCGCGCAATGTCAGTGCAGGTTTCTACAGGTGCCGATTGCAGCACGTCGCACCATGCCGATGCCCCGTCGATATCGCGGAACACACGTTCGATGAACACAGGGTTTGGGTGGGTAAACTCGGATCCGAGCGGGCCCATTTCATCGCGGATCAACCGGTCCTGCAATGTGCGCAACCATGCTGCATACAACAGCGGCTCTGGCAGGTGTTCGTTCATCTCACCATTCCACGCGGCCAGTAACGACAGCGCGTCTTGGCGGCGTCGTTCAGGTGTACCATCGGGGGCAGCTTCGCCCGTGAACCACAGGTCGGCACCGATCAACGGAAGGAGTGAGCGCGCGGTAAAGCTGACGGTATCCAGCTGCGCCTCGATAAAGCTTTCGCGGGTGTGGACCGCACGGCTTTGCATCAGGCGCTGCCAGCGGTTGATCCGCTGCGTATCGCCCCATTCATAGGACACATGGTTCGGGAACGGGCGGTCGATGACCTTATTATTGGTATTTCCAAGGATGCCGCCGGTGGGATTAACGAATTCCGGATTATCAGCATAGGGCAGGCGCCCCTGCCAGCGGTTCGTGGGCAAGTAGCCATAGGTGGGCAGGCGTCCCTTGCTTTGGTGTGCTGCGTCGCGGGCAGGCACGGCCCCAATCACCTTCATCGCGATCTGGTTGCGATCCGCGAGCGTCAGGTTCTGTGCGGGTGCGATATACTCTTCGGCGTTGGCAATGGCCCCTTGCACGGTCTGCGCGCCCACAATGGCCAAAGCCGCCGACATGGATGTGTCGCGGTCCGACAGGGCAGTCCAGCCGATTGCCGCGACATGACCGGGCGGCGTGATGCCACCCAGATCATATTGTGCGGCTGGCATGATGGGGCCATTCACGCTCCAACGAAGTTTCAGGGTGACGGGGCGCGCATCCTTGATCTGGATGATGCTGTCACGGGATGTGAAGGGCGCCCAACCGGTTGGGGTGCGGTATTCTTCTGGATTATCGGGGTTCAACTCCTCTAGGAACACGTCCTGATCGTCCAGATAGCTGCTGGTCAGCCCCCAGCCAAGATCGGCGCTCCGCCCGGTCAGCAACGCAGGCATGCCGGGAATAGTGCCGCCGATGACGCCGCCGGATTCTAGCTCCAACCGCGTTAGATACCAGATCGTTGGCGCGGTCAGCCCAAGATGCGGGTCATTGGCCAATAGTGTGGCGCCCGCAGCGGCGCGATCAATGCTTGCGGCCCATGCGTTTGATGCGCCAGCCAGTTCAGGCGCCTTGGACGGGTTCAGCGGACCGTAAGCCAGACGTTGATTGGGTGTGTAGCGCGGCAGACCCGGCACCAGTTGGGCATAGTCGGGCAGGGCAGCGATCCCTGTGCCGGGATCGTCGGGCAAAATATCCATCAGCCGTTCTGCAGGCAGCATCAGCGACGCGCGTGCGCGCAGTACCTCGCGTTCCAGATGCGATGACAGCTGCAATGCCATCACCTTCAGGATCGCAAGGCTATCGGCGGGTTGCCACGGTGCGATGGGGTGATTGAATAGCCACATCTCTGGCGCGCCGCGTCCACGTGCGCCCGCGTTCACCTCGGCCAGCCATGCGTTCACGCCAGCGGAATATGCCTCTAGCGCGGTGGTCGTGGCCGCGTCTTGGGCGTTCACGGATGACACTGCCAGACGGTACAGGTCGAAACGGCGTAGCACCTTGTCGATTTCTAACGTGCGATCGCCGTAAAGTTCCGACAGCCGCCCTTGGGCGGTGCGGCGCAGCATGGTCATCTGCCACAGCCGGTCTTGGGCATGGGCAAAGCCGAGGGCGAAATAGACGTCCGCATCGTTTTCGCCGAAAATATGCGGAACATTGGCGTTGTCGCGCACGATTTCGACGGGGGCGTTCAGGCCAAGTGCGGCAGCCTCCATGTCGTAGTCGGGCAGGGACCGCGCGGCAAAGTAATAGGCCAGCGAAAACGCCCCAACGACCAGCACAAACATCAAGGTGACCACCCGCATCAACCAACGGAAAACAAGCGCCATTTTGTGGCCTTTCACAACTTCAACGGGTTTGGTTTAGCGGTCTGTCTGGCCTTGCGCAATGGCGTGGGCGGCCTGCATTGCAATCGCGGGCGTGGCCAGCACAAGGATGCCCAGATCAGCTAGCATCGCAGCGGCGCCAGCCATTGATGCCTCGGCCAAGATGACGGCGTCAAACGGTTGCTGCGCGGCGGCTTGCCTGATGTCATTGGCGATCATGGTATGGAAGGTGTTTGTGTCGCCAGCCTCAAACGCGGGCCATGCATCTGCGCAGATTACGGTTGTCGGCGTGATCTGATTGGACCCCATACAATCGTGCAACAGCTGTTCTGATGCGTCCTTGGTGCTGGCCAGACAGATCACCAGCATGATGCGCGGCCCGTAACTGACCTCAGCCTCAAACGCCGGGCGGTCAATACAAAGCAGGTGGGGGATATCGAACCCATCCATAAGGAGTCCCAGTGTGGAACAGGTGCAGACGATCGCATTGGCCTGTTCTAATGTGCCAACTGCGTAGCGTGCGTCTTGACGCACGGCCGGTGGCCCATCCGATTGTGCACGGGCCAGCAGGGTTTCATCAACGTGGTGCACGGCCTCCGCCCCGTGCCGTCCAGCAACGCATCAAACGTTGCCACATGGACCTGCGCGGTATGCAGAAACCCGATCTTCACTTTTCTGGCATCAACCCGCGCGGGCTGAACCGGAGCACAAGAAGAAGCACAAGACCCATGGTAAACAGGCGGAAGTGTGCTGCGGCATCCTCCATCCGGATGCGGAACCAGTGGTCTTCGGCAAAGCCTGCGGTCGTGTATTCTGCAATCAGAACACCCAGCGGTTCGACCATGATCCAGAGCCACCAGATCAGGAACCCGCCCAACACAGCGCCAAAGTTATTGCCCGAACCGCCCACGATCACCATCACCCAGATCAGGAAGGTAAAGCGCAGCGGTTGATAGGACGTTGGTGACAGCTGGCTGTCGAGTGTCGTCATCATCGCCCCCGCAATACCGCAAATCGCGGAGCCGAGGATAAAGATTTGCAGGTGCCGTGCTGTGACGTGTTTGCCCATCGCCTCGGCCGCGACTTCGTTGTCACGAATGGCCCGCATCATCCGGCCCCAAGGGGAGGACAGCGCGCGTTGCGCAAGGATCAAGAGGATCACCAGCACCACAGTGAACATTAGCGCATAGCTGGTCTTGGTGAACAATGTGGACGCATTGACGGGATCAAGCCCCCACGCAGCCGCACTTTCCACAAAGCCGGGATCGTTTTGCAGGTCAATCTCGTAGGGTACGGGGCGCGGCAAGCCGTTGACGTTTTTCACGCCGCGCGACAGCCAGTCCTCATTCTTGATGATCGCGATGATGATCTCCGCGATGCCAAGCGTCGCAATCGCCAGATAATCGGACCGCAGGCCCAATGCTGTCTTGCCGATCACCCACGCCGCACCTGCCGCAAACATGCCGCCAACGGGCCACGCCACGATGGTCAGCCAGCCGTTGTCTTTATAGTTTTCACCGCCCCAGTTCAAACCACCCAAATAGCCGGTTGCGGCTGGGTTGATATCCTCGATCGCGTCCACGCCGATATCGAACACAGACCGGAAGGCAAAGAAGCCCAGCACGATCAACGCAAGCGTTATCAACGTCCGCAGGCGCCCCATTGGCAGCCAGCCGTACAGCTTGACCGCACCCACAATCGTGGCCACGCCCAGCCCCAGGCCGATCAGGACATACCAGCCGCCCGCTGTAAATGCGCCCGGCGTCGTTGGCATGGAAATCAACACAGCGGCCAAGCCACCCAATGCGACGAACCCCATGATCCCGATGTTGAACAGGCCAGCAAACCCCCATTGCAGGTTCACACCCAGCGCCATAATCGCGCCAATCAGCGCAAAGTTCAGCATGGTCAGCGCGGTGTTCCAAGAGCCGGGAAAAATCCCCCAATCCAGCGCACCAACCATGATATACAGGCTGGCCACAACAGCGGCGAGGATCACATTACGGAATGAAATGGTCATACGGATTGCCCCTTAAACAGGCCGGTCGGTTTGAACAGCAGCACGATAATCAAGATCGTGAAGCTGACCGCGAATTTATAGTCGGTGGACAAAAGCTGCACGAGGCCCGAAGGCTCAAGGTTTTCGGGCAGCAGATAGATCAACACCTTTTTGAACGCATAGGTGATTGTCACCTCTGAGAATGCGATGACAAAGCCACCTGCGATTGCGCCCAGTGGATTGCCAAGGCCGCCAACAATGGCGCTGGCAAAGATCGGCAGCAGTAGTTGGAAATAGGTGAAGGCTTTGAACGACTTATCCAACCCGTATAGCACACCCGCCGTGGTGGCGAGGGCGGCAACAATCATCCATGTGACCATCACGACCCGTTCAGGGTTGATGCCTGACAACAGCGCGAGGTCCTCGTTATCGGAAAATGCGCGCATGGATTTGCCCGTGCGGGTTTTGTTCAGGAACCAGAATAAGACAGCCACAACAATCACCGCGACGACAACGGTAATCCCTTGGGTCGTTTTGATGGCAAGCCCTTCTTTCAGACCGGTCATTGCTTTGAAATCGCGGGCGGAAACGATGAAACGCTCACCATCGGCAAAACGGATATCGCGCACACCGATAATGAAACGCACAACGCCGTTCATGATGAACATCACACCCATTGAAACGATCACAAGGATCACAGGGGCGGCTTTTTGCTTGCGATAGAATTTATAGACCAGCTTATCGGTGCCAAGCACCAGCAAACAGGTCGCAATAATGCCGACCGGCAACGCCAGAAGGGCGGTTGGCAGCGGCCCAAACGTGATCCCCAGCGCCAGCAACCCGTTAGTGACCAAAATGGTCATCGCCGTGCCAAAGGCCATCGTATCGCCATGGGCAAAGTTCGAAAACCGCAAGATGCCATAGATCAATGTGACGCCAAGCGCCCCAAGTGCCAGCTGCGCGCCGTATGCCATGCCCGGCACGACCACAAAGTTTGAAAATGCCACAATGGCGTTCAAGAAATCCATTATTGATCCTTACAGATACCGGTCAGCTTTTCGCCGGACCGTGCATTGGAATAGGTGGCCGACCCGTCGGGTGCGACTGTAAACATGACGGATGAGCCGCCCAAACCGTCCGCGTAAAACCCGCGCATGCCAGCGATGATAAACGGCTCGGCGGGGAATGTGGCGGCACCGGCAGTCACGATCGTGATCTTGCGCTGGGTTGGTTCTGCGGCGTCAATCGGATCGATAAATTGGTCGCGGTCAATCTCGAATGTGATCTCGGTTTTATCGCCCATCTGACAGCTCAAAACGTCAGCAGCAACAGGGCTGGCAAAGGGGGCCATCAGTGTCAACATCCTGATCATCCCCCGAGGAAGCTGCGGCGGACTTCGTCGTCTGCCAAGAGCTCTTTGCCGGTGCCGGTGTGGGCATTGCGGCCCTGCACCAGAACATAGGCTTTGTCCGCGATTTCAAGCGCTTGGCGGGCGTTCTGTTCCACCATCAAGATCGGGATGCCCGTGCGGGATACCTCGATAATGCGGTCAAAAAGCTCATCCATCACGATGGGTGATACGCCTGCTGTCGGCTCATCAAGCATCAGCACCTTGGGCTGTGTCATCAGCGCGCGACCCACGGCAACCTGCTGGCGTTGACCGCCCGACAATTCGCCCGCAGCCTGATTGCGCTTGTCTTTCAGGATCGGGAATAGGTCATAAATCTGGGTCATCGTGTCGGAAAAATCATCTGTCCGGATGAACGCACCCATCTCGAGGTTTTCCTCGACCGTCATGGACGTAAAGATGTTGGATGTCTGCGGCACAAACCCCATGCCTTTTACGACGCGTTCTTGGGGCGACAGATGAGTGATATCCTCACCATCCAACCGCACAGCACCGCCGTGCACGTTCAACATGCCGAACACGGCCTTCATCGCTGTCGATTTACCGGCGCCGTTCGGGCCGACGATCACAGCAATTTCACCCTTTTCGGCGGACACTGTGCAGCTATGCAGGATATCGGGACCCGTGCCATAACCGCCCGTCATGGCATCACCGATCAAAAATGGCTCAGACATGTGGCCTCGCTTTTTTCAAAATACTCAAAATCTGTCCCATCAAGCCTGCGCCAGCTGGTCTTTGTTTTTCAGGCCGGTGCCAAGGTAGGCTTCGATCACCTGCTCGTTGGCTTTGATTTCGGCCAATGTGCCTTCGGCCAGAACCTTGCCCTCGGCCATACAAATGACGGGGTCGCAAAGGCGGCCGATGAAATCCATGTCATGCTCGATTACAACGAATGTGTAACCGCGTTCTTTGTTCAAACGGATGATCGCATCGCCGATGGTGTTCAGCAGGGTACGGTTCACGCCTGCGCCAACCTCATCTAGGAACACAATCTTGGCCTCGACCATCATGGTGCGGCCCAGCTCCAACAGCTTTTTCTGACCGCCGGACAGGTTGCCTGCCTTTTCATCCTTAAGATGGTCGATGGTCAGGAATTCGAGTACCTCATCAGCCTTTGCCAGCAGGGCGCGTTCTTCGTCAGCGATCCGTTTGCGGCCAAACCATGCGTTCCACAGCGTTTCACCTGATTGTGCGCCGGGCTCCATCATCAAGTTTTCGCGAACGGTCATGGTCGAAAATTCATGTGCAATCTGGAACGTGCGCAGCAACCCCTTGTGGAACAGCTGGTGCGGCGGCAGACCTGTGATATCCTCGCCGTGCATCGTCACGCGGCCGGACGTTGGTTCAAGAACGCCTGCGATTACATTGAAAAGAGTGGTTTTTCCGGCACCGTTCGGTCCAATAAGTCCGGTAATTGTGCCTTCTTCGATGCGCAAGGACGCACCATCTACGGCATGAAAACCGCCAAAGGTTTTCACCAGATTTTCAACAACGATCATGTTAGCCCCCCAAAGCGCGTGCACAACGCGCTGTAACCTATTGAAATGGCGCGAGGGTTTCCCTCGCGCCATTCCGTCATTTCAGGTCGGCTTAGCGGTAGCCGATTGTGGAATATACGCCGTCGGCGAATTCGATTTCCTGATAGTTACCAGCGGATTCACCGGGGCCGATCAGGTCAACGGCAGATGCGCCGACATAGTCGATTTCGCCGCCGTTTGCGAGGATTTCAAGGCCTTTGGCTAACTCACCAGGGAAGATTTCAACGCCTGGTGCGTTTGCAACGGACATGACGTGGTCCTTGAGGTCTGCTGAGGCAGAGGAGCCTGCAGCCTGCATCGCCAGCATGATCAGCGCAGCAGCATCATAGGATTCTGGTGCGAATGCAGATGTGCCGTCGAAACCGGCTGCTTCTGCGAGGGCTGCAAAGTCAGCAGCGCCTTGGCTGTCTGTGCCAGGGTAGGCGCCGTAAGAACCGTTCAGTTCAGCACCGAAGTTTTCGTTCAGCTTTGCGCCGACCATGCCGTCTGGCACATAGAATGTGTCGAATGCGCCTGTGTCGAGTGCGGAGCGGATCACACCGGAACCACCTTGGTCAACGTAACCAGCGACAACCAGAACTTCGCCACCAGCGGATGCCAATGCACCAACTTCAGCGGAGTAGTCGGCTTTGCCGTCTTCGTGGGCTGCGGAGATTGTGACTGTGCCACCAGCTGCTTCGAACGCAGCTTGGAATGCGTCAGCCAAACCTTTGCCGTAGTCGTTGTTTGTGTATGTCAGTGCCACTTCTTCAACGCCGCGATCCTGAAGGATGTTGGTGATGATCACACCCTGACGTGCGTCAGATGGTGCGGTGCGGAAGAACAAGCCGTTGTCTTCTGCTGTGGACAGGCCCGGGGATGTCGCGGATGGCGAAATCATCACTGTGCCGTTTGCCAAAGCAACGTTTGCAAGGATCGCGCCTGTAACGCCGGAACAGTCAGCGCCCATGATGGCGTTCACTTTGTCGGCTGTGACCAGACGTTCAGCGGCTGTTGTGGCCGCGCCCGCGTCGATGCATGTGCTGTCTGCACGTACAGACGTGACGGTGGACCCGCCCAGCAGTGCGCCGGATTCGGACACTTCGGTCATCGCCAGCTCAGCGCCTGCGCCCATGGCTGGTGTGATGGATTCCAATGGGCCGGTAAAGCCGAGGATCACGCCGATTTTGACATCTTCTGCGTGGCCGTCAGCGAATGCTGCGCCAGCCATCATGGAAATGGCGGTTGTCGCCATAAGTAGGTTTTTCATGTTTCTCTCCCTAGGTGGATAAAAATCCTAACGCACAAACTAGACAGGGATATCGGAAAAGAAAAGCGCGAACGCTAGGGTAATTAGCTTTAAGATACCGGTTTTTGTAGGTAAACCGACATGCAGGTTAAATTGACAGCCGCGTCGCGTGCGTGCCGCGTTCGCGGTAGGGGGTCGTGTCGTAATGCGACCGGTAACATTTTGAGAAATGCGATGGCGATGCAAATCCGCAGGCCAGCGCCACATTGATCACAGTCATATCTGTCTGCATCAGCAGGTTGCGCGCCTTTTGCAGACGCAATTCCATGTAATAACGCTTTGGGCTGCGCGACAGATAGCGACGGAACAGACGTTCCAACTGGCGCGTCGACATGCCCACATCCTTGGCCAAGACTGCAGGGCTGATCGGCTCTTCGATGTTGGTTTCCATGATCTGAATGACCTTGGACAGTTTAGGGTGGCGCACACCGATCCGTGTGGGGATCGACAAACGCTGTGTGTCTTGGTCCGTGCGGATTGACGAATAGATCAGGATATCGGCAACTGCGTTGGCCAGTTCCTCACCGTGATCATCCGCGACCATTTTCAACATCAGGTCGATGGACGCTGTGCCGCCTGCGGTTGTGATCCGGTTGCCATCAACAACAAACACGGATTTCGTCAATTCAACCTCATCGAATTCCTCGATAAAGCTGTCTTGGTTTTCCCAGTGGATTGTGGCCTTTTTCCCGTCCAAAAGGCCAGCACGCGCCATCGTATAACCTGCGGTGCAAAGCCCCGCGATCGTGGCGCCACGCCGTGCTTCTCGGCGAAGCCAGTTGAGGGTGCGTTTGGTCGTGGCGCGCTGCACATCTTCGCCGCCGCACAACATAATAGTATCGTCGCGTTCCAGCTCGCACAGGTCATCTTGCACGTTGAACACACAGCCATTGGAACAGGTCCGCGTTTCGCCACCTTCGCCGATGATCTTCCAATCATACAGCTGTTTGCCCGCTGTACGGTTCGCAATCCGCAGGCTTTCAATCGCTGAGGCAAAGCACAGCATTGTAAAGCTTTCCATCAGAACGAACACAAAACGACGGGGCTTCCCGCTGTGGTCGACATCGACTGTTTGGGGTTGGACTTGCATGGCAGGGTTCTTCTACATAGGTCGTCTTTAGATCACATCAGCTTTGAGGGTCTGCGGCAAGCCCTATCGCAACGGATTGATTAAACGTCAACGCTTGCAATTCGGTTATTTTGTGTGCCTTGTGGCATTTGCCTTTTGCGGATCAAAAGGTATACCGACAACGCTACCGCTAACAGTGGCGGAAAACTTGATATATTGGAGCAAGACGATGACGAATTGGCAAAAATCTGACTGGCGCAAAAAGCCCCGGGTCCAGATGCCTGACTATCTCGATGAAAGCGCGCTGAACGCTGTCGAAGGCCGTCTTGCCAGTTATCCACCGTTGGTTTTCGCAGGCGAGGCCCGCAAATTGCGCGATGAGCTTGCTGCAGTGAGTCGCGGCGACGCATTCCTTTTGCAAGGTGGCGACTGCGCCGAAAGCTTTGCCGAATTCTCTGCTGACGGCATCCGCGACACATTCAAGGTGATGTTGCAGATGGCGATGGTTCTGACCTACGGCGCCAAGGTGCCTGTGGTCAAATTGGGCCGCATGGCCGGTCAGATGGCGAAACCACGCTCTGCGCCGACAGAAACCGCCAATGGTGTTGAGCTGCCAAGCTACCGTGGTGATATCATCAACGGGTTCGAGTTCACGCAAGAGGCCCGTATTCCCGACGCGACCCGTATGGAGCAGGCGTATTTGCAGGCGGCGGCGACGCTGAACCTGTTGCGGGCGTTTTCCACGGGTGGCTATGCCGATGTTCGCAAGGTTCACGCTTGGACGCTTGATTTCACCGCAGGTCCCGAGGCCGAGAAATACCGTGAAATGGCGGAACGCATTGGTGACACACTTGATTTCATGGAGGCCGCTGGCATCCGCAATCAGGCGTCCCATGCCATGCAAACGGTCGATTTCTATACCTCTCATGAGGCGTTGTTGCTGGAATATGAAGAGGCGCTGACACGTGTTGATTCCACATCCGGCAAATGGCTTGCAGGGTCAGGTCACATGATTTGGATTGGGGACCGCACCCGTCAGCCTGACGGTGCGCATGTTGAATTCTGCAAAGGCGTGCAAAACCCGATCGGGTTGAAGTGCGGCCCATCCATGACAACAGGTCACCTGAAATCCCTGATGGCGACCCTGAACCCAGAGAACGAGCCGGGTCGTTTGACCCTGATCAACCGCTTTGGTGCGGGGTCTGTTGGTGAACACCTGCCGCGACTTATCAAAGCCGTGGAAGAAGAGGGTGCTAACGTCACATGGACCTGTGATGCGATGCACGGCAACACGATCAAGTCGACAACGGGTTATAAAACCCGTCCATTCGACAGTGTTCTGCGCGAAGTGCGTGAATTTTTTGCCATCCACAACGCCGAAGGCACAGTGCCCGGCGGCGTTCACTTTGAGATGACAGGCGCTGACGTCACCGAATGCACCGGCGGTGTCCGCGCTGTCACGGATGAGGATTTGTCGAGCCGGTATCACACAGCCTGTGATCCACGTCTGAACGCGTCCCAATCGCTCGAACTGGCGTTCCTTGTGTCAGAGGAATTGTCGGCGCGCCGCGCGGGGATGGCCCAAGCCAAAGCTGGCTAATCAGCCGTTATCGACAACCAAACGCAAGGCCGGGCGATGCAAATTGCCCAGCCTTTGCTGTGGCACCATCACAGGTGTGGCGCGGCTTGCAACAGGTTCCACACGGATCGGTTGGGCATCGTCAATTGATAGACGGCGCTGGCGCGGCCCCAAGGGTGCGTCGGTCACAAGCCCGCCCATGATCCGCGTGATTTCGCCCGTTTCATCGGCCAACGGCAGCAAAAGCATCTGCGCGTGATCTTTTTACGCAGCAGCTTGGCTTGGGCCTGTAACGGCAGGGCAATGACTGCAGGTTCCGAAAACGCGGTCTCGATATGCACGGCAAGGATCGGGTGGATGCGATCATCGGCGCGACGTGTCAATGTGGACAGATCAAAATGCGAGGTCATAGTTATGCCTCTTGGTGCGGCTGTGGCGGGATAAGGCGGTCTGCCTTTATTTAGACTTATTTAACAAATCTGAACGCGGTTTTCATTTAAACAAATGTTAATAGGTTAAAGGATGCCGCTGCGGCCTGCTTGATCGGGCGGGGTGGCTTGGCTTAAACCTCAAGGCAGATTTACCAAAGGACCCGCCAAAATGATCCGTTCCATGACCGCATATGCCAGCCGCACAGGCCAACTTGGCCCCCATAGCTGGGCATGGGAAATGCGGGGCGTGAACGCACGTGGGTTGGACCTGCGGGTGCGCATACCCGACTGGCTGGACGGGTTAGAGAGCAAGGCACGCGCTGCGATGGGCAAGGCAATGGCGCGGGGCAATGTCACGCTGAACCTGCGGATCACCCGCGAAGAGGGCGCGCAAACGATGCAGATTGATCCCGCACAACTGGACGTCGTGCTGGCCGCACTTGATACCGTGCAGGAACGCGCCTTTGCCATGGGTGTCACACTGGCACAGCCTAATGCGGCGGATGTGCTGGGGCAAAAGTGTGTGATGGTGCAAGGCAGCGCGGCTGCTGATGACAACACGGCACTGATCGCCGCGCTATCGGGCGATTTGGACGCGCTGATCACGGATTTTGTGGCGATGCGCGCGGCCGAAGGAGCCGCACTGGGTAAAGTGGTGCAAGCCCAGATTGACCAGATCGCGACACTGACCGCGCAGGCGACAACTGCCGCCAAGGACCGCAAATCGGCCCAGCAGCAGGCGCTAACGGATGCCATGGCCCGCGTTTTGCAAGATGTGGCCGACGTGGACCCCGACCGTCTGGCGCAAGAGCTGGCGCTGTTGGCCGTGAAATCCGACATCACCGAAGAAATCGACCGGCTGAGCGTTCATGTGACTGCCGCAAACGCGCTTTTGAACAGTGCTGAGCCTGTTGGCCGCAAGCTAGATTTCCTGTCCCAAGAATTTAACCGAGAAGCAAACACCTTGTGTTCCAAAGCAGGGGCAGCCGCGCTGACGGCGATTGGACTTGATCTTAAGGCTGTGATTGATCAGATGCGGGAACAGATCCAAAACGTGGAGTAAGACCATGGCAAGACGCGGCCTTTTAATCATTCTGTCCTCACCTTCGGGTGCCGGGAAATCTACCCTTGCGGGACGGTTGCGCAAATGGGACGACAGCCTGCGGTTTTCGGTCTCGGCCACGACCCGCGCCCCACGTGACGGGGAGGTTGATGGCAAGCATTATTTCTTTGTCAGCACCGAAGAATTCCAATCTCAGGTCACCGACGGTGAAATGCTGGAACATGCGCGGGTGTTTGAAAATTACTATGGCTCGCCCAAGGGGCCGGTGCAGGCGGCAATCGACGAAGGCCGCGATGTGTTATTTGATATCGACTGGCAGGGCGCACAGCAGATTAGTAACTCGGCGCTGCGCGATCACGTGCTGTCGATCTTTATCCTGCCGCCCAGCATTCCTGAATTGCACCGTCGCCTTGTCAGCCGCGCCCAAGATGATCCTGAAACGATTGAACGCCGCATGCAGAAAAGCTGGGATGAAATCTCCCACTGGGATGGCTACGATTACGTCATGGTCAACGATGATCTGGACCTGACAGAAGAGCGTCTGAAAACGATCATTTCCGCAGAACGTCTGCGCGCCAGCCAACAGCCTGATCTGATGAACCATGTGCGCGACCTGCAAACCCAGTTCGAGGACCGGTGATGATTTACGCATTGGGCGACGCGACACCTGTGATTGATCCTGCGACGTGGGTCGCACCGGGGTGCTATGTGATCGGCAAGGTGACGCTGGATGCGCGTGCCTCTGTCTGGTTTGGGTCCACGCTGCGCGGTGACAATGAAATGATCACTGTGGGCGCTGGCAGCAATGTACAGGAAAACTGTGTGCTGCATACCGACATGTGCTTTCCGCTTGCGATCGGTACTGGCTGCACGATTGGTCATAAGGCGATGCTGCATGGCTGTACGATCGGCGACAATTCCTTGATCGGCATGGGCGCCACGATTTTGAATGGCGCCGTGATTGGCAACAATTGCCTGATCGGAGCAGGGGCGCTGATCACCGAAGGCAAGGTGATCCCAGACGGATCACTTGTTATGGGTGTGCCGGGCAAGGTTGTGCGTGATCTTGATGATGCGGCCATCGCAGGTCTGCGTGCATCCGCACTTCACTATGCCGAAAACGCCGCCCGATTTTCCCGCGATTTGAAAGAGGTCTGACATGACGATACCCCCCAAAAGCCTTGTGCGCCGCACGCCGTGGCCGACATCCGTATCGCTCCCTGTCGTCACTCCGTTGCAGCCATCTGTCGTTTATGCGTCGCCTGACCCTGACGCGCTGGACGCGCAATATGCGGACGCTAGCGGGTTCACCTATGCCCGCGAAGGGCACCCCAACGCTCAAGTCTTGGCCCGAAAAATCGATATGCTCGAAGGGGCGACAGACGGGATAATCACCGGCTCTGGCATGTCCGCAATTTCTGCGGTGTTTCTGGGCTGTTTGAACGCAGGCGATCATGTGCTGGGCGGTGACCAGCTTTATGGGCGGACGCTGCGGTTGATGACCCAAGATCTGCCGCGTTTCGGGATCGAAACATCGCTGGCTGATCCTACGGATATTGCCGCAATGCGTGCGGCGGTGCGGCCCAATACGAAAATGATCGTGGTTGAGGTTGTGTCAAACCCCACAATCCGCGTGGCTGATATGCCCGCGATTGCAGCACTTGCGGCTGAAGTTGGCGCGTTGCTGGTGGTGGATAACACATTCACCACACCGCGCAGCTACCGCCCGTTTGATAACGGCGCGGATATCGTCGTGCATTCGGTGACTAAATTGCTTGCGGGGCATTCGGATGCGACGTTGGGCTATGTCGCGGCGGCGGATCCGGCGCTGCGCACAGCCATTAACGATGCGAACGTCACATGGGGTCTGACCCCAAGCCCCTTTGACTGCTGGTTGGCCGAACGTGGTTTGCACTCATTCGAGTTGCGGTTTGATAAGGCCGAGGCGACTGCCACCAAACTGGCCGATGCGCTGTCCAATGCGCCGGGCGTCAAGCGTGTGATCTATCCCACGCGCCCAGACCACCCCGATCACAACCGCGCCGTTGGATTGTTGAACGGACGCGGGGGTAATATGCTGTCGTTTGAGCTGACGGGTGGTCGCGAGGCGGCCAATGCGTTCACACGCGCCGCGTCCGAGATTGCGTTTGCGCCGACACTTGGGGATGTAGGCACAACGCTATCGCATCCCGCGTCGTCGTCGCACCGTGGTCTGACGCCAGAAGGGCGCATCGCCTTGGGCATATCCGAAGGGTTTTTTCGCGTGTCGGTCGGCATCGAAGACGCTGACTTGCTGATATCGGAAATGACAGCCGCCGCCGCGACACTGACCTAGTTTTGCGGTGCCAGCATCGGCAGCACAACAAGATCAAAGTCGAGGTATGGCGCGTGGTTGCGCACCTCTTTGCGGATTATTTCGGGATTAGGCAGCGTATTTGTAACGGCGCGGTATGGCCCGTCATAGGCCAGTGCCGACAGTACGCCGGCGACATCAACGGCATCAAAATCCTCGCTCACCAAGGGGGACAGGATGATGTCGGGCTTTTGGTCCTGTAACACCTCAACGGTTAACGCGTGGAGGTCGATAAACTTCAGCCCTTCCATGTTGGGCAGGTTACGCCCTTGGGCCTTCCAACGTGCCATATCACCGACCACAAGTGTGCTTTTGGCATGGTTCGGGATAAGTTCTTGCAACGAGGAAAACCACCGTCCATTGAATACTGTGTCATCTGATCTGCTTTCACATTGTGCGTAGCGATTAAGGTAAATATTGCTTAGTAAACGGTACGGTGGTTTGCTTTGTTCCGCAGGGACGCAAATAAAACTTGGGCCGTGGAGCGTGGTCACCACGGATGGCAAAGTGGAAAATGGAAAAAAGTATAGCGTTTTTGAATGGGTTACCCATCGCCGCGGCTGTCATTAGTACCGACCAAAGGCTGGCGGTTGCAAATGCGCTTTTTTCAAAGGCGATGGGCGCAGATCTGTTGGGGCGCCACTTTATCACCGCGTTTCGCCAACCCGATGTGATTGAGGCGATTGAACAGGTGTTCGCGGACGGCGCGCCGCTGATGGTGCCTTTTCAGGCTGGTGCCCACGGGATCGCCACAAGTTACGACATGCACATTACGGCTGTAGATCAGATGGTGATGGTTAGCTTGATTGACCGGACTGACGCCGAAAATACGGGCCGTCTGCGCACGGATTTCATTGCAAATGTCAGTCACGAATTGCGCACGCCCCTGACGGCGTTGGCGGGGTTCATCGAAACTCTGCGCGGTGCGGCCCGCAATGATCCCGCGGCGCAGGATCGGTTCTTGGGCCTTATGGACGCCGAAGCGGGGCGCATGACCCAACTGGTGAACGAGCTGATGACGCTGAGCAAGCTGGAAGGCAACGGTTACCAGCAACCCCGCGCGGTGATTGACCTGCGCGACGTTGTGCAGGCGGCGCGCAATACGCTTGATCTCATCGCTGTGAAATCGGATATCGCACTCGATTGCACATTGCCCGGTAGCGCGGTGCAGATCATCGGTGACGAGGGCGAACTACGTCAGGTGGTAATTAATCTGGTTGAAAACGCGCTGAAATACGGCTGTGACGGCGGGCGTGTGATGATTGCGGTTGATCCTGTCACACATCATACGCCGATCCGGGGGCAGGGTGCTAAGCTGACCATAGCCGATCAGGGACACGGCATTGCGCCGCATCATATCGCCCGCCTGACGGAACGGTTTTACCGTGTCGACGCTCATCGGTCGCGGGCCGTTGGCGGTGTCGGGCTCGGCCTTGCGATTGTAAAGCACATCGTGAACCGCCACCGTGGCCGTCTGAAAATCACCAGCCAGTCGGGGCAAGGCACGACCATCACGGTGATTTTGCCCGCCTGACTTTGGGCTGTCATAAAACTTTTACATAAACGTCACAAAAGGTTTGGGAACGGGCCGTATGTCTCGTGTCAACGGATCGCGCAAGGGGTGCGATCTGACAGAGCGACATATCGGAGTTCCCATGTCTATTCTGAAGCTGACAGTTTCATCTGTTGCCGTGGCAGCGATTGCCGCAACCACCGCCTACGCCCGCGATAATGTGCAAGTGGCCGGATCATCAACCGTGCTACCCTATGCGGCCATTGTGGCCGAGCTATTTGGCGAGAACTTTGACTATCCGACACCTGTGGTGGAATCGGGCGGATCATCCGCCGGCCTCAAACGGTTCTGCGAAGGTGTGGGCGAAAACACCATCGACATCGCCAACGCGTCCCGCCAGATCAAACCAACCGAGGCCGCAGCCTGCGCTGAGGCCGGTGTGACCGACATCATCGAGGTGCGGATCGGCTATGACGGGATCGTGTTTGCGTCCGACATTAACGGCAACGATTTCGCCTTTACACCAACCGATTGGTACAAGGCGCTCGCGGCTGAGCATTTCATCGACGGCGCCTTGGTACCGAACACCTTCACATCGTGGAATGAGGTCAACGCAGATTTCCCCGACCAACCTATTCAGACGTTTATCCCGGGCACAAAACACGGCACCCGTGAAGTGTTCGAGGAAAAGGTCATTCTGGCGGGCTGCGCTGAGGGTGGTTTTCTGGACGCCATGATCGCGGCAGGTGCTGATCATGACACGGCAGAGGGCAAGTGCATGGCGATCCGTACCGACGGGCGGTCTGTTGATGTGGACGGTGATTACACCGAAACCCTTGCGCGGATTGAGGCGGATACAAACGGCATCGGTGTCTTTGGCCTCGCGTTTTATGAAAACAACACTGATAAGCTGCAAGTCGCCACAATGGCGGGTGTTGTGCCAACAACCGAAAGCATCGCGGCGGGTGATTATCCAGTGTCCCGCCCGCTGTATTTCTACATCAAAGTGGCCCACATCGACGTCATTCCGGGGCTCAAGGATTTTGCGGAATTCTTCGTCTCTGACGATGTGTCGGGGCCTGACGGGCCATTGGCGGAATACGGTCTGGTGTCCGATCCGGAACTTTCAGACGTGCAAGACACCGTCATGAACGAAGTCAAAATGGGCGACATGTAATCCCCAACTATTATGCAGAGGGGGCCGCTTGCGTGGCCCCCTTATCCCATTAGAAAGCTGCCGATAGATGTCGATTTCATTATCATTATTGATTGCCCTCAGCCTGATGATCATCGGGTTTTATGCGGCACCTGCCAAGGTGCGGGCCAGTGTGGGGAGTGATCAGCGCCAGTTGGCCGCTTTGCTGCGCCAATACGGGTTGAACACCGCGCTAAGCGTGCTGATCCCCACGATTGCCGTCGTGATCGGTGGTGCGCTTGCGGGTGGTGGCGGGCTGTTTGGCTGGCTGATTGTGATCGTTGCTGGCGTCGCGTTTATGACCGCGATGCTGCGCGTCTCACCCCAGCAACGCGCCCGCACAGAGGCCGAGGCATGGATCAAGCTGATCTTGATTGGTGCATCCGTCATCGCGATCCTGACCACGGTGGGGATTGTGTTGTCGATGCTTTTTGAGACGCGCAACTTCTTTGCCCAATACAGCTGGTCGGATTTCTTTTTCTCGGCAGAATGGTCGCCCAACTTTCGGGGGGATTCCGCGCTTGGTATTATTCCGCTGCTGTGGGGGACGCTTTACATCAGCTTCATCGCATTACTTTTTGCTGTGCCGATTGGGTTGTTTGCCGCAATCTACCTGTCGGAATATGCAGGCCGCCGGATGCGCTGCGTGGCGAAGCCCGCGATTGAGATCCTCGCCGGTATTCCAACCATCGTTTACGGACTGTTTGCGCTGATCACCGTGGGGCCGGTCTTGCGGGATTATTTCGCATCCCCCATGGGGTTCGGCGATAGCGCGTCCAGCGTGATGACCGCCGGATTGGTCATGGGCATCATGTTGATCCCCTTCGTGTCTTCGTTGTCGGACGATATCATCAATGCGGTGCCACAGGCGATGCGTGACGGCTCGCTCGGCCTTGGCGCCACAAAGTCTGAGACGATCCGGCAGGTCGTCATCCCCGCCGCCTTACCGGGCATCGTGGGGGCGGTCCTATTGGCGGCATCACGTGCAATTGGTGAGACAATGATCGTGGTTTTGGGGGCAGGGGCCGCCGCGCGCCTGTCACTTAATCCGTTCGAGGCGATGACAACCGTGACCGTGAAAATCGTCAGTCAATTGACCGGCGATACCGATTTCGCCAGCCCCGAAACACTGGTGGCCTTCGCGCTTTGCCTTACACTTTTCGTGATCACATTGGGGCTGAACGTCTTTGCCCTGTTTATCGTGCGCAAATACCGGGAGCAGTACGAATGACCCATAAATCCCTTTTGACGGTCGATGCGCTGACCCGCAAACGCAATACCGCTGAAAAACGGTTCAAGGCCTACGGGCTGGGCGCGATCATTGTGGCCATGATCGCCTTGGCGTTGCTGCTGACGTCCGTGGTGTCCACTGGCAGCTCTGCGTTCAAACAAACCTATGCGACGATCACCGTGCCGCTGCCTGCGGCCAAGCTGGACAAATCCGGCACCCGCGATTTGGCTGTGATGAAAAAGGTTACGACCATCGGCTATGCTAGCCTGCTGCGCGACGGCATGGTCGCCACGGTCGAGGAGCTGGGAATTGCCACAGACCTGAATGCGAAAACCATCGGCAAGATGCTGTCGAAAGAGGCATCAGCAACCGTGCGCAACGCCGTGTTGGCCGACCCGGACATTGTCGGCACCGACATGGAATTCAAACTGCTGATGAACGGCCGCATCGACGGCTATTTCAAGGGCCGCGTGACGATGGAAAGTGCGGCACTGGACGGCAATACATCGCCCGAAGAACTGCAACTGGCACAAGCGCTGGCTGACGTGGGCGTCGTTGACACCACGTTCAACTGGGCGTTCCTGACGGCCCCTGACGCATCCGACCAACGGCCAGAGGCGGCGGGGCTAGGCGTCGCGATCCTCGGCTCGCTTTACATGATGATCGTGGTGCTGGTACTGGCCTTGCCGATTGGTGTGGCGGCGTCGATCTACCTCGAAGAATTCGCGCCCAAGAACCGGTGGACCGACATCATCGAGGTGAATATCTCCAACCTCGCGGCGGTACCGTCGATTGTTTATGGGATCCTCGGGCTCGCGATTTTTATTAACTTTATGGAGTTCAACCAATCATCGCCTCTTGTCGGCGGGTTGTGCCTGACGTTGATGACGCTGCCCACAATCATCATTTCGACCCGCGCCGCGCTGAAATCTGTGCCCCCCTCGATCCGCGATGCGGCCTTGGGGGTAGGGGCGTCAAAAATTCAGGCGGTGTTCCACCACGTGTTACCGCTGGCCGCGTCGGGCATCCTGACGGGCACGATCATCGGGCTGGCGCAAGCGCTTGGCGAAACGGCGCCCTTGCTGCTGATCGGCATGGTGGCCTTTGTGCGCGAATATCCCGCGGCCTATACCCCCGACGCGGGCCTGTTTGGCGAGGCGGCGACAGCCCTGCCAGTGCAGGTGTTCAACTGGACCCAACGCGCTGATCCCAGCTTTGTGGAACGGGCATCAGGCGCCATCATTACCCTGCTCATCTTCCTTCTTATCATGAATGCAATTGCAATTTTCCTGCGCCGCAAGTTTGAGCGTCGCTGGTAGAATGAAAGACAAAACCATGACCCAATCCAAAATCTCTGCCAAAGGCGTGCAAGTGCATTACGCCGACACCCATGCGATCAAGGACGTGGACGTCGAGATCGCCGACAAAGAGGTGACTGCCTTCATCGGCCCGTCGGGCTGCGGCAAATCCACATTCCTGCGGTGTATCAACCGTATGAACGACACGATTGGTATCTGTCGCGTGACCGGTGACATCCGCATCGACGGAGAGGATATCTACGACCCCAAGGTCGATCCTGTGCAGCTGCGCGCCAAGGTCGGCATGGTGTTTCAGAAACCAAACCCGTTTCCCAAATCCATATATGATAATGTGGCTTACGGCCCCAAAATCCACGGGCTTGCACGGGATAAGGATGATCTGGACCAGATCGTTGAAAACGCGCTGCGCAAGGCGGCGTTGTGGAATGAGGCCAAGGATAGGCTTCATGCGTCCGGCACGGGCCTGTCTGGTGGCCAACAACAGCGGCTGTGCATTGCCCGCGCCATCGCAACCGCGCCCGAGGTGTTGCTGATGGACGAGCCGTGTTCCGCCCTTGATCCCATCGCCACCGCCCAAGTGGAGGAACTGATCGACGAACTGCGCCAATCCTATAGCGTTGTGATTGTGACCCACTCCATGCAGCAGGCCGCCCGCGTCAGTCAGAAAACTGCGTTTTTTCACCTCGGTAACCTTGTGGAATTCGGCGAGACAGATAAAATTTTCACCAACCCCGAAGACCCGCGCACCGAAAGCTATATTTCCGGCCGGATCGGGTAAGGAGCGACGATCATGAATGAGCATATCTCATCCGCCTATGACCGCGACCTTGATGCGATCCAAACTCTTGTGATCAAAATGGGGGGCATGGTCGAAGAGGCGATCCTATCCGCGGCTAAATCCTTGGAAACCCGTGATCTAGCCTTGGCCGAAAAAGTCCGGGCAGGGGACAAACAGATTGACGCGCTCGAGCTGCAAATCAACGAAGAGGCGGCGCGCATCATTGCGTTGCGCGCACCTGTATCCAAGGATTTGCGCGTGATCCTGACTGTGCTGCGGATTGCCGCCAGCATGGAACGCATCGGGGATTACGCGAAAAACATGGCCAAGCGGACCAGCACCTTGGTTGATATGCCGGTGATTAGTGGATCGGACGCCGCCCTGCGCCGTATGGCCCGCGAGGTGCAGGCGATGCTAAAGGACTTGATCGACAGCTATTTGCGCGGTGACGCGGAACTGGCCGAGGATGTGCGCCAGCGCGATCATGATGTGGACCAGATGTATAACGCGCTGTTTCGCGAGTTTCTGACATTCATGATGGAAGACCCGCGCAATATCACCGCCTTTATGCACCTGCATTTTATGGCCAAGAACGTGGAACGCATGGGTGATCTAGTGACCAATATGGCCGAACAGGTGATCTATCTGGAAACCGGCGTCATGCCGGAAGAGGCACGGCCGAAGGGTGACCAAACCGCCTTTGTCTCGGAACTGGACTAGGGCGGTATGGCCGATCAAACCCCGCATATTCTTGTGGTCGAAGACGAGGCATCCCAACGCGAGGTGTTGGTTTATAACCTGCGCGCTGAGGGTTACCGCGTGACCCCAGCCGACAACGGTGAAGAGGCGTTGTTGATCGTGGTCGAAGATCCGCCCGATGTGATCGTGCTGGATTGGATGATGCCCCATGTTTCGGGGATTGAGGTATGCCGCCAGCTGAAATCCAGCGCCGCTACGCGCAGCATCCCGATCATCATGCTATCGGCCCGCACAGAGGAGGTGGACCGCGTCCGCGGCCTTGAAACGGGTGCTGATGACTATGTTGTCAAACCTTATTCGGTGTCCGAATTCATGGCCCGTGTGCGTGCCCAACTGCGCCGCGTGCGGCCCGCGACCCAAGGGCAGGTGCTTAGCTTTGATGATATCACGCTGGACACGGAAACGCATCGCGCTGTACGGGCCGGACAAGCGATCAAGCTTGGGCCGACCGAATTTCGGTTGCTGGTCACATTCATGGAAAAGCCGGGGCGCGTGTGGTCACGCGACATGCTGCTGGACCGCGTGTGGGGCTGGGACGTTTATGTCGATACCCGCACCGTGGACGTGCATGTGGGGCGGCTGCGCAAGGCGCTAAAGGCTGGCGGCGCCGACCCCATCCGCACGGTGCGCGGGGCCGGCTACGCGCTAGGTTAGGCGCCCCAATGGCCGTGCTGGTCGTGGCGCCCGTCGAAACGTTCAAACCCGTGGGCCCCGAAGAAATCGCGCTGGCCTTGGATCATATTGGCCGTGCCACGCGCCGTGCGCATCGCGTCGAAATAAGCTAGCCCAGATGCTAGTGCAGGCATTGCCACACCACCAATCGCCGCAGCCGCCACAACACGGCGCAGCGCGTCATGGTGCGTTTTGAGCAGATCAGCAAAGAATGGTGCAAACATCAGATTGCGATCCGCATCATCGGTCAGCGCCTCTGCCATGTCATTGAGCATCTTGGACCGGATGATACAGCCCTCGCGCCAGACGCGGGCGATGTCGGGCAAGGGCAGGGCCCAGTCAAACTGATCGGACGCTTTGCGTATCATTTCAAAGCCTTGCGCGTAGCAAATGATCTTACCCGCGATCAACGCGCCTTCAAGATCATCAAGGCTGACACCGTCGATTGGTTGCGGCGCTGCGCCAAACAAATCCTGCCCATGGGTGCGGTTGGCGCGCTGGGATGACAGGTTGCGGGCCACCACGGCGGCATCAATCGCGGGGATCGGTGCGGCAAGGTGCTGGGCCTCGATCACGGTCCAGCGACCGGTGCCTTTTTGGCCGGCGGCATCAACGATGACGTCCAGCATGGGTTTGCCTGTCTCGGGGTCAGCGGCCTTGGCGACCTTGGCGGAAATCTCGGTCAGGTAGGAATCCAGAGGGCCATTATCCCATGTGGCAAATGTGGTGCCGACCGCATCAGCGGACATGCCCATGCCGTCACGCATCACGCCATAAGCCTCTGCAATCATTTGCATATCGGCATATTCGATCCCGTTGTGCACGGCTTTCACAAAATGCCCCGTACCTTCGTTGCCCATCCAAGTAGCGCAGGGTGTGCCATCGTATTTGGCCGATATCGCCTTCAGTATATGGGACACGCGGTCCCAATGTGCGCGCTTGCCACCGCCCATTATCGACGGGCCGAACCGCGCACCTTCCTCACCGCCGGACACGCCAATGCCCAGAAATGGCAGATCACCGGCATCTTGCGCGCGGCGATTGGTGTCGTGGAAATTGGCGTTGCCCGCATCAATGATCATATCATCAGGGTCGAGCAGGGGGCGCAGCGCTGCAATCTGCTGGTCCACAGCATCGCCCGCTGGCACCATCAGAATGATTGCGCGGGGTTTTGAAAGGCCAGAAATAAGCGATTCCAGCGTCTCATGCGGATGAACTTTACTTGCTAAGTCACCGGCATCGTTCTTGAATTCATGGGTAACGCTTGTTGTGCGGTTCCAGACCGCCACATCAAATCCGTTGTCGGCAATATTCAGTGCAAGGGCTGCGCCCATTGTGCCAAGGCCGATCAGACCAATATCAGCTTGTGTCATGGGGGGATGCTCCTGCAAGATTGTATCACGATTGATATATAGCTACCCCATGTGCGGATAAATAGAGGCGAACCGCAGGTTTTGCGCGAAAGGATGATGATGTCAGACTATATCTTTGCACCAAGGGCTGTGCCGTCCTTACCAATTGTTGGGGCGGATCAGCGCTATGCCGTGGGGCGTATTTTCTGCGTTGGGCGAAATTACGTCGCCCATGCCGCCGAAATGGGTAGCGAAGTGGACCGCGAAGCGCCGTGGTATTTCACGAAATCCTGCCATGCGCTGTGTCAAAGCGGCCAGACCGTCCCATATCCGCCAGGCACGTCGAATTTCCACTATGAGATGGAGCTTGTCGTCACGCTGGGAAGGTCTGTGTTTGAGGCTGATTTGCAGCAATCCGCCGACGCGGTGCATGGCTATGCCTGCGGGCTGGATATGACGCGCAGGGATCGCCAGCAGGACGGCAAAGACGCGCGCAGGCCGTGGTCGTTGGGTAAGGACGTCGAGAATGGTGCTGTGATCGGCGCGATTACACCGCAGGATGATTTTGGTGCACTTGCGGATCAACGCATTTGTTTGACCGTCAACGAGAGCATCAAGCAAGACGCGACGCTAACCGACATGGTGTGGTCAGTGCCAGAGGTGATCAGTCATCTGTCGCGCTATTATCATCTTGGGCCGGGTGATGTGATCATGACAGGCACGCCAGCTGGCGTCGGGCCAGTCGTAGCAGGGGATACGATGCGCGCAGAGATTGACGGGCTACAAGCGGTTACGCATTATCTGACATAAACGCGATGGATGGGCTGCGCTGCGTAACGCGTTGAAATATATGTCTATAAGGGTATCAGCGCGGATATTAAGCGGAGCGTATAATATGTATTATGTAATATATATACGAATTACTGTGTGCTACTGTTGTCATTATAAACAAACAGCGGTTGATCCATGATCTTGTAGGTGTTGATCATCTGCTGCGCGGTTTTACCCAGAAACCACCCCTCAAGGGCCAGCGCCTGCGTGTGGTTGATGCCGGACCCTTTGGCCGGATTGACTGGAATAAGGCTGTATTGGTTGAACAGTTTGGGGTCGCCGCTGAACAGAATTTGCAGATCGCCTTTGTTGGCAAAGTTCAGCCAGCTCGCGCGATCTGACAGTGTGTATGCGTTCATTGCGGATGCTGTGTTTAATGTCGCGCCCATGCCAGCCCCGAGGGCCCGATACCAAGGTCCAAAGGCAACATCGTCCCAAAGCGCGATTTCGGCTTTATGTGTGCCGCTATCGTCACCACGGCTGACAAAGACGGCTTGGGACTGTGCGATGGCGCTTAACGCTGCGGCGGCGCTTGCCGTGCTTCGGACGTTTGCGGGGTCTGATTGTGGTCCGATAATGACAAAGTCATTATACATGATTTCGGTGCGATGTGTGCCGTGTCCGTCTGCGATGAATGCGTCTTCAGCAGCGCGCGAATGCACCAACACGGCGTCCACATCACCAGCGGCGCCCAGCCGAAGCGCCTGCCCCGTGCCGACGACCAGCAATTGCACATCAAGCCCGATGTCCGCCTTGATCTGGGGTAACAAAACATCCGCAAGGCCAGAGTTGTCAAAGGATGTTGTGACCGCCAGACGCATGGAATCTGCCACGGCAAACGTTCCCCAAACCGATATCATCATCGTGAAAATGAGCCTCATCATGTGACGATATCCCCTTGTAGAAACGCGGTGAGTTGTGGTGTTTGCGCGGCACCGTTCAGCATATCTGCCCCGCCGCTTTCGTGAACCTGCCCATCCAGCATAAACACCGTATGGGTCGCCAAACGCCGTGCCTGGCCCATACCATGCGTTGCCATGACCAGCTTAGTGCCGGCTTGGGCGGTTGCGGTTAGGATCGCCTCGATCTCTCGGGTGGTGTGACCGTCTAGGTTGGCGCAAGGCTCATCAAGGAACAAAACCTGTGGTGCGCGGATCAAGGCGCGTGCGATGGCGAGCTTTTGCCGCTCACCACCTGAAAGGCGCGTTGCGGGCGTTTTCGCCTGCTTTTCAAGCCCGATTTTGACCAACCAGTCATCGACAGCATCATTGATCGCCGCCTTGTCCCAGCCTAGAATTTGCAAAGGATAAGCAAGGTTATCGGCTACACTGCGCCGTAGCACGGTGGGTGATTGAAACACAAACGCACGTCCCATGGGCGTGTCCTGCATCCAGTCAACGGTGCCGCTGGTCAGCCGCTCAATCCCGTAGGCCACGCGCAGCAGGCTGGTTTTGCCCGACCCATTGGGGCCAATAACCATCGTGGGACCATGATCGAGCAAGGTCAGGTCAATCGGGCCAATGACCCGCCTGCCCCGCTTTTGGACCACAACATCGCGCAGGCGTAGCAGATCCCCCATCACCAGCGCCCGTCCCGTTCTGTGCGCGACAGGCTGTGGATTGTGATGTTCACGATCATGCTAAGCGCGATCAGCACAAACCCGAGACCAAGCGCGAGGGCAAAGTCACCTTTGCCTGTTTCCAATGCGATTGCGGTGGTCAGTACGCGGGTCACTTGGTCGATATTGCCGCCCACGATCATAATTGCCCCAACTTCGCCGATGGCGCGCCCAAAACCGGCCAGACCTGCCGTCAACAAATTGCGCCGCCCGTCCCAGATCAATGTCTTGATCCGCTGCCACTTGGTTGTGTTCAAGGAAATCAGAAGGTCGTGGTATTCGGCCCATAGCTCTCTCATGGCTTGGTGCGCGATGGATGTGATCAGCGGGGTCACAATGATGACTTGGGCGATGATCATGGCTGTGGGCGTGAACAATAGCCCCAGTACCCCGAATGGCCCCGACCGCGAAAGCAGGATATAGACCATCAACCCAACCACGACCGGCGGTAGCCCCATCAGCGCATTGATGATCGAGATTACCAATCTGCGATGTCTGAACCGTTGCACCGCGAGGTAGGCGCCAAATGGCACGCCGATCAAACAGCCAATGGCGACTGCGGTGATCGTGACTTGCAACGACCGCAGGCTAATCTGGATCAACTCGGGGTCCAGCGAAACAACTAGCCAGAACGCGGCGATCAGGCCGTCTAGAATATCGTTCATGGGTTTTGCGGGTCCTCGTTTATCTTGGGCATAATCGTCTGCGGACTAACAAAGAACAAGGATGATCGCGGCATTGTTTGTGCCACATGCGGCAATTCCGCTAGCCGACGTCAGGTGAACCCGATAGGCGCGCTGTTCGTATCACTGAAAGCAATCAAGAGTGCTGTAACGGTGAAATGAATATGGCCACCGCCCACAGAACACATAGCACCTTCGGCTTGGATCAGTCGATTTTATCGCGACACAGACTTTTGTAGATGATGATGTCGTGCGGCGGTTTGTAGGTGCCTTGAGGTGTGGGGAGTATCGGGTTGGAACTCTGGCGCGCATCACTGCAGCACAGTCATTTCACAAACAAAAAGGCCCGCCTGCGTAAACAGACGGGCCCATGTTAAATCTGAAGTCAGACTTAGCTGTTCATTTTTGCCACTTCAGCAGCGAAGTCTTCTTTTTCAACTTCGATGCCTTCGCCCACTTCGAGGCGCACAAAACCGGTGATTTCAACACCAGCTTCTTTGGCTGCGTCGCCAACGGTTACGTCTGGGTTCACAACGAACTGCTGGTTGAGCAATGTGACTTCGGCCATGTATTTCTTCATACGGCCAACGATCATTTTCTCGATCACAGCTTCTGGCTTGCCGGATTCGCGGGCGATATCCATCTGGACCTGCTTTTCCTTTTCAACCACGGATGGGTCAAGGTCAGCCTCAGACAAGGACGCTGGGTTCGCCGCTGCAATGTGCATGGCAACCTGACGGCCAAAGCCTTCGTTTTCGCCGGACATTGCAACCAGAACACCGATGTTACCCATGCCTGGGGCTGCTGCGTTGTGCACATAGTTTACAACAGAGCCGCCTTCGATGGTGGCCATACGGCGCACGGACATGTTTTCACCGATGATCGCAACCGCGTCGGTCACAGTCTGCTCAACGGACTTGCCGTCCATGTCAGCCGCTTTCAGCGCGTCCACATCGTTGGTGCCAAGTGCGACTTCGGCGATGCCAGCAACCATTTTCTGGAAGTCGGCGTTTTTCGCAACAAAGTCGGTCTCGGAGTTTACTTCAACCGCAACGCCCTTGCCGCCATTGACAGCAACAGCCACCAGACCTTCGGCAGCTGTACGGCCGGATTTCTTAGCAGCTTTGGCCAGACCTTTGGTGCGCAGCCAATCAACTGCTGCTTCCATGTCGCCATCGTTTTCTGTCAGCGCCTTTTTGGCGTCCATCATGCCTGCGCCTGTGCTGTCGCGCAGCTCTTTTACCATTGCAGCGGTAATAGCCATGTTATTTCTCCGTATGGGAAATTGAATTGGGACGAGGCAAGGATGACCCCTGCCCCGTGTTCATTTGTCAGCCGGTTGCTTATTCAGCAGCTTCTTCTTCAGCGATCACTTCTTCGGCCAGCTCTTCCATGGCGCCCATGTCAACGCCAGCTGCACCCAGCTGTGCGGACATGCCGTCAAGTGCTGCGCGTGCAGCCAAGTCTGTGTAAAGTGCGATCGCACGTGCCGCGTCATCGTTGCCCGGGATGACGTAATCAACGCCGTCTGGGGAACAGTTGGTGTCGACAACAGCCACAACTGGGATGCCCAGCTTTTTGGCTTCTGCGATGGCAAGATCTTCTTTGTTCACGTCGATGACGAAAATCAGGTCAGGCACGCCGCCCATTTCGCGGATACCGCCAAGGGACGCTTCGAGTTTGCCCTGCTCACGTTCCATGCCAAGACGTTCTTTCTTGGTCAGACCGGCAAAACCGTTCTCGGATGCTTCGTCAATCGCCTTGAGGCGGTTGATGGACTGAGAAACAGTCTGCCAGTTGGTGAGTGTGCCACCCAACCAACGGTGGTTCATGTAATACTGTGCGCAACGCTCTGCGGCGTCTGCAACAGGCTTAGCCGCCTGGCGCTTGGTGCCGACGAACAGGATACGGCCGCCTTTGGCAACGGTGTCACGGATCACGTTCAACGCTTGGTCAAGCATTGGCACGGTCTGTGTCAGGTCCATGATGTGGATGCCGTTGCGGCTGCCGTAAATGTAGTTTTGCATCTTTGGGTTCCAGCGCGCTGTCTGGTGGCCAAAGTGAACGCCAGCTTCCAAGAGCTGACGCATGGAGAACTCGGGTAGAGCCATGGTCGTATTCCTTTTCCGGTTTAACCTTGAGCGGGGGTATCGACGCGAGGATCGCGACAACCGGTGGACATATTGGGATTTCTCCCCAATCGGCCCGCCCCCGCTTGGGGATTTCGTAGGTGCGTTTTAGTGGGGGTTCCCGCCGGATGCAAGCAGTGATGCCTCCGACGGGAGTATTTCGAAAGAAGCGAGGCGGTTTTCTAGAGAAAGACCCGCTCAATCACCCAATAAGCACCCACAGCAGCAATCGCGAGGGATGCGGGAATGGCCACGATCCGGCGATAGGAGTCGATCTTGTCGCGGAACTGAATCGAGGCCAGACACAGCAGGAAGATGCCCATCAATGGCGCGGCAAAGACCCATGTGGGCCCCTCGATCAGCGCTTGCAGTGCGGTTGGGTTCAGATACATCAGCACACCGGCCACAGCGGCGAGGATGATGTAAAGGACCTTGCCCCGATACGCTGCGTTGGCGCCGCGGTCGACCCGCAGAGCCTGCCAAACGCACAGGAACATCACCGCGATTACCGCAAGCTGCCCGACTTCGACGCCAACGTTAAAGCCGATCAGCGCTGGTACAAACGCACCATCGGGCAAGCCGAATTCGGCCAGAACAGAGGCAAAGCCAAGCCCGTGCAACAAGCCAAAGCCAAAGATGATCACAGGTCGCCATGGCGACAGGTTTTTCATAAAGATGTTTTCGACCGCGACATAGACGATCGAGGCCGCGATCAGCGGTTCAACGATTGACCCGGGAACAGTCACATAGCCCAATGCGGCAAGCGCCAGTGTGATGGTGTGTGCCAGTGTGAACAGGGATACTTGGGTGATCAGTGGGCGCATGCGGGCTGACAGGAAGAAGAGGCCCAGCACAAACAAGATGTGGTCCAAGCCCTTTGGAACGATGTGATCAAACCCAATGGGAATGTAGCGCAGAAGTGTCTGCCAGCCTGTCGCCTGATCGCCGCCCGCAAGCGTGATCGGATCGGACAATGTACCCGCCTCAAGATAGCCGTCATAGGGCGCATCAACACCCATCTGGCGCAGGACAAGCACACCAAATTCAGGTGCCCAGCCGACCTGCACCGCGGTGCTGTCTGCAGGGATTTGCGCGTTGAATTGGAGGGATGTGGCGCGGACGGTTTCCACGTCACCAACCGAATCAATGCTGATCACGGGGTATTGCGGGGTCACGGCAACGCCATCGGCTAAAATGGTGATTTTGTCAGCCATTTCAGGCCAGAACGCATCAAACCGTGCGGACAAGGCATCGGGCGTCAGTGCGCGCAGCTCATCATATGTGGCGGCCTCTGGGGCGGCGTTGGTATCTTCAACCTCGGTCTGGTTGATGCCCGCGATAAAGCTTTCGATGTTGAGGCGCATGTCGAACTGCACCATCTCGCCCTCATGGGTCATATCCGCGATGGAAGGCAGAACCTCATGTGCGGTGGCAGATGACAGGGACGTGATCCAGATCAGGAACGCGCTTGACAATAGTCGGACAAACGACAGTTTGAAAGGGGTGGAAAAGGACGACGACATGCGGAAACTAGCTTTCATTTTTGGTTTACTGGCGACGCCACTTGGCGCGCATGAACTGTGGGTTGAGCCGGAGGCCTATGTGATTGAACCGAACGTTAATATTACAGCCAATATTGTCAACGGTCAGGAATTTGAAGGGACAAGATTACCTTTCGTGCCGCGCCGGTTTACGTATTTTGTCAACTTCTCTGGCAGCACAGGCACCAAGGTCGACAGTCGTTTGGGTGACAACCCTGCGATGAGCCAACCTGCGGTCGCAGAGGGCCTGAACGTCATCGCGTATCAGGCCAAGATCGCTGAAATCACGTATGAAACCTGGGAAAAGTTTCAAAGATTCCTGGATCATAAGGATTTGGGCGATCAACGTGCCATCCACGAGGAACGCGGTTTTCCGACCGAAGGCTTCAAAGAAATCTATTCGCGTTATTCCAAATCCCTTGTTGCTGTTGGCAATGCCGCGGGTGCGGACCGGCAACTGGGTTTGCTGACTGAGATTGTCGCGCTGACCAATCCTTATGTCGATGACATGGCGGACGGGATGCGCGTGCAGCTGTTTTATCAGACCCAACCGCGGGCCGATGAACAGATCGAAGTATTTGAAAAGGCTAACGATGACACTGTCACGATTTTCACGCTGCGCACAGATGCCGACGGGATCGCCACGATCCCTGTAAAAGCAGACCACGAATATATGCTGGATGCCGTTCTGCTGCGCGAACCGTCAGAGGCGATTGCCGCTGACACAGGTGCGGCGTGGGAAACGCTTTGGGCCAATATGACATTCATGGTTCCCTAAACTTGCGCATGGCGCGCGCATTCGGCACAAGCGTGGCATGACACAACAACCAGATATCCTTTGCATTGGGTCTGTCCTGTGGGACGTGATCGGGCGTGCGGCTAGTCATATGCGCGTCGGTTCTGACGTGCCGGGGCGGATCAGGCGCCTGCCCGGTGGGGTCGCGATGAACATTGCCATGACATTGCACGGATTCGGGATGCGCCCTGCCCTGTTGTCCGCCATCGGCCGCGATGCCGAGGGTGAGGATTTGGTGACAGAGGCACAGCGCATGGGCCTGATCTGTGACCATCTTTACCGGTCTGATGACCTACCCACGGACGTCTATATGGCGATTGAGGGCGCCAACGGGCTGGTCGCAGCCATCGCCGACGCCCACTCGCTAGAGGCTGCGGGAGAAAAGATATTGCAAGCCCTGCGCGACGGGACGCTGGGATCGGCAGAGGTGCCATTCGACGGCCCCGTCGCACTGGACGGCAACCTGACCGAAGAGTTGTTGCAAACCATTGCCACCTCGCCCCTTTTCGCCAAGGCCGACCTGCGCGTCGCACCTGCATCCCCGGGCAAGGCGGCACGTCTATTGGCGTTGATGGGGCATCCGACCGCCACGCTTTATGTGAATTTGGAAGAGGCCGGATTACTGTGCCGAACCGAATTTGCGACGTCTTGTGATGGGGCGGCTGGCCTGTTGGCGCGCGGTGCACACCGCGTTTTGGTCACTGATGGGGGGAACGCCGCCGCCGAGGGCACGGATGGCGACATCATCAGCCACACGCCCCCTGCCGTCATGGTCACCCGCGTCACCGGCGCCGGTGATACGTTTATGGCCGCCCATATCGCATCAGAGGCGCAAGGCATGGACCGCATAGCCGCCCTCACCCGCGCCTCAAACGCCGCCACCACTTACGTTTCCGGAGAGACACCCCTATGACCATTCCCATGCAATTCAGCACAGAAGTCGCCGCCGCCCGCGCCGCTGGCACCGCGATTGTCGCCCTTGAAAGCACGATCATCACACACGGCATGCCATTCCCGCAGAATGTTGAAACCGCACGTCTGGTCGAACAAGACGTGCGCGACAATGGCGCGACACCGGCCACGATTGCCGTAATGAATGGCGTTTTGCATGTCGGGCTAGAGGCGGCAGAGCTGGACGCATTGGGTCAGGCTATGGGCGTCGCCAAACTGTCACGCGCCGATATGGCGGGGTGCATCGCAACGGGCGGAACTGGCGCGACAACGGTCGCGGCCACCATGATTGGTGCCCATTTGGCTGGCATCCATGTTTTTGCAACGGGCGGTATCGGCGGCGTGCATAAAGGGGCTGAAACCAGCTTTGATATCTCTGCCGACCTGCACGAATTGGCGCAGACCCCTGTGACGGTTGTGGCCGCTGGGGCCAAGGCGATCTTGGACCTTGAAAAGACGTTTGAGGTTCTGGAAACCCTTGGCGTGCCGGTGATCGCATACGGCCAAGACACGCTACCCGCGTTTTGGTCCGCCACGTCGCATATGACTGCCCCGCTACGCATGGATACCGCCGCCGATATCGCCGCGGGCCAAGTGATGCGCACGGCCATGGGTCTGTCGGGCGGGCAGTTGATCTGCAACCCGATCCCTGCTGACGCACAAATCCCCGCCGATGTGTTGGCCCCCGTCATCGCGCAAGCCCTTGCTGAGGCGGATGCACAAGCGATTAGCGCGAAGGCCGTGACACCTTTCCTTCTGGGCCGTATTTTTGAGCTGACGGAGGGGCGGTCCTTGACCGCAAACATCGCCTTGGTGCGCAATAACGCGGTCTTGGCTGCAAAAATCGCCAGCGAAATGGCCAAATAACCCCACAAGGCTTGTGGCCGCACAGGCCCCTGCATAGATGTCGGTAGAACAAAAGAACGGCTGCAAGACATGGAAAACCCGATCGAGGATAAAACAGCACGCCGCGGGATCATTGCCCGTCTGCGGTCCAACTTCCTGGCGGGGCTGATCATCGTCGCACCTATCGGGCTGACGCTTTACCTGATTTGGACGGTTGTTGGCTGGATCGACAGCTGGGTCTGGCCGTTTGTGCCTGATAATTATCAACCCGAACAGCTAATCAACCGCTATTTCCGTGCCGAGGGCGCCGAACAGATCAATGTGAACGTGCGCGGCATTGGCGTGGTGGTTTTCCTGATCTTCACCATGCTTGTTGGTTGGGTCGGCAAGGGTATCTTGGGCCGCTCGTTTCTGCGCTGGGGCGAAAGTATTGTGGAACGGATGCCTGTCGTCCGCTCGATCTACAACGGCGTGAAGCAGATTGCCGAAACGGTGTTTTCCCAGCGTGATACGTCGTTCGACAAGGCTTGCCTGATCGAATACCCGCGCAAAGGCATCTGGGCGATTGCATTCGTGTCGACCGCCGCCAAGGGCGAGGTAAAGCAAAAGATTTCCGATGATGAAGAGATCACAACCGTCTTTTTGCCCACTACGCCCAACCCGACATCCGGTTTCCTGCTGTTTTTACCAAAGGCAAACATCAAACCGCTGGATATGTCCGTTGAAGATGCGGCGAAATTGGTGATTTCAGCCGGTCTGGTTTACCCCAATAGCAAAGATCCTACGGAGCCGCCCGCGAAATGATCGGCCCCGCCGCGACAGGTTTTGCCACTACTTTTGCACTCATCCTAGCGATTGGTGCGCAAAATGCGTTTGTGCTGCGGCAGGGTTTGGCCAAACAGCACGTGTTCTGGCTGTGCCTGCTATGTGCGACGTCTGATGCCATTTTGATTACTGCTGGTGTGCTCGGGTTTTCTGCGATTGTCGAAAAGGCACCGATGCTGCCGATGATCATGGCGTGGGGTGGCGCGGTCTTCTTGCTGGTCTACGGCGCGATGCGGTTCTGGGCGGCCTATGTGGGCGACTATGCGATGCAAATCGCAGGAACCTCAGCTGGACTGTGGGCAACATTGGCCACGGGGGCGGCGTTCACCTGGCTGAACCCGCATGTTTATCTGGATACGCTCGGGCTGATCGGGGCTGTGTCGACGCAATATGACGTGATCAACGACCGCTATATCTTTGGTATTGGTGCAGTTTCTGCGTCTTTTGTGTTCTTCTTTAGCCTGGGATGGGGCGCGCGTTTACTGGCGCCCGTCATGCAATCCGCACGGGCGTGGCGCATTTTGGATGTGCTGATCGGCGTGGTGATGTGGGCGCTTGCGATTAAGTTGATCAGTTAAACATCACGTCCAAATCAACTGTCGCCCGCACGTTTAGATCAGCGCGGTGTGCGGCCAGAAAACGATCCGTCGCAGCATGTCCATCATCACGTAGCCGGTTTAGCAACACCGGTGAAGGCACTGTTTTTGTGGCGACATTCAGATTATTCATCAGATTATCATCGGCAATCATATGCACCGGAACATCCTTCATCGCGCCCTTGGGCATCGTGACCGCACCGATCAGCCGTTTCACGAAATCAATCGCGCGCAATTCGCGTAGAAGCGATGTGTTAAAACTGATTTCATTGATGCGGTTCTGGATCGCTTGGGTGTCTTTGGGGACCTCCTCGCGGCGCAGCGGGTTGATGTTCACGATCAACACGTCTTGCGGTAAACGCGGTGCAAATAGCGGGAATAGCGCGGGGTTGCCGGTGTAACCACCATCCCAAAATGCCTCTAGCTTGCCGGTTTTGGGGTCTTCGATCTCAACGGCTTGGAACAGCGTCGGCAGACACGCGCTGGCAATGATCGCCTTTGGCGTAATCTCGGCACTGGTGAAGACGCGTATTTTTCCAGATCGCACGTTTGTGGCGCATATATGCACCTCTGGCCCCGCATCGCCGCAGATATCGTCAAATGCAGCTGGTTCAGGATATTTTCCAACGGATTACGCGTCGCTGGCCCGCAGATATAGGGCGTTATGCTGCGCTGCATGGCGTCGAGGGCTGTAAACATTGGGGACAGTTCCAATGATTTCGCCATGATCTGCGTGCTGGGCGACCACGCAGCGAGCCACCCTGACAGCGTGTCATTGCCAACGGCGTCGACCTGTTCCCAGACCTACGCAAGGTTTTCGCGCGCCCCGTCGCGTCCACCTGACACCAAACCAGCCTTAAGCGCGGCGGCATTCAGCGCCCCAGCGGAGGTGCCGGAAACGGATGCAATCTCAATCCCGTCATCCTCAAGAATGCGATCAAGCACACCCCATGTGAATGCGCCATGCGCGCCGTCGCCTTGCAAGGCCAGATTGATCTTGATCACAGCGCGGTCCAGCCGCCGTCCACGCTGATGGTGGTGCCAGTGATCTGGGCCGCCGCATCAGAACACAGGAAATTCACGGTGCCACCAAGTTGTTCAACGGTCGCAAATTCCTTGGACGGTTGACGTTTGAGTAGGACATTCTTGACCACATCCTCACGGGACATGTCGTATTCTTTCATCGTGTTGGGGATTTGCGCCTCGACCAATGGGGTCAACACATAGCCCGGGCAGATGGCGTTGGCGGTGATGGGTTCTTGGGCGGTTTCCAATGCGACGACCTTGGTCATGCCCACGATCCCGTGCTTGGCCGCGACATAGGCGGATTTGAATGGGGACGCGGTCAACCCGTGGGCCGAGGCGATATTGACCACCCGCCCCCACCCTGCGTCGCGCATCATCGGCAAGGCGGCGGCAGTGGTGTGAAACGCGGATGACATGTTGATCGCAATGATCGCGTCCCATTTGGCGGTCGGGAATTCATCAATTGGGGCGACGTGCTGAATGCCCGCGTTGTTGATCAGAATATCGCATGTGCCCGCATCTGTAATCAGGCGGCGGCAGTCGTCTGCCTTGGACATATCCGCGCCGATATAGCGGGCGTTCACGCCAAATTCTGACGCGATGTCAGCGGCCAGCGCGTGATCCTCATCCCGATCAGAATAGGAGTTCAGGACTACATCCGCCCCCGCCTTGGCCATTTCGCGGGCAATGCCCAACCCGATGCCAGAGTTTGATCCGGTGATAACGGCGGTTTTCCCTGACAACGACATGGTGGCGGCTCCTTGATCAAACGAAAATGTTATGTCTCATATAAATGCTGCACCTGCAAAATACACGTCTAAAGCTGGGGAAAACGGGCAACCGATTCCCACCCGATTCTGATGGGGTCAAAAGGTAGGAAAATCGCACGAAAGCCCCAAAAAAAACGCCCGCACAAGGCGGGCGTAAAGTTATTGAGGCAGGTTTCATACAGGCAAGAAACCTATCGAGCAGTGAAGTTGTTATAAGCAATTGCGTGCCTGCATCCAAGCTAAAAGTTTGAAAAGTCACAAAACCCTCTTTAGTGTCAGACGTAATAAACACAGGGATCAGAGGGATTGTCGCCAAAATGAAATCAGAGTTTTTCGCGAAATTGGCCGGTATCGGCGCCGCCGCGTCGATCACATTAGCCGGAACATACGCCATGGCCGAACCGCAGCATGGCATAGCTATGTATGGTGACCCGGCACTTCCACCAGATTTTGCGCACCTCCCCTACGCAAACCCTGATGCGCCCACAGGCGGCAAAATGGTCACGGCCAATGTCGGTAGCTTCGACAGTTTGAACCCGTATATCCAAAAAGGGTCGGTACATTGGCAGCTGCGTTATTTGACAGGTGACAGCCTGATGGGCCGGTCTTTGGACGAACCATTCACGCTTTACGGTGTAATTGCCGAATCGATTGAGACCAGCTCAGAGCGGGATTGGGTCGAATTTACGATTCGCGAAGGTGCAGAATTCCATGACGGCAGCCCGATCACTGTCGAAGACGTGATTTGGTCGTATGAAACCCTCGGCACCGAAGGGCATGGTCGCTATCGCGGTTTCTGGGCCAAGGTTGATACGCTCGAAGTGGTTGGTCCGCGCACCGTGCGGTTCACCTTTAACGTCGAGGACAAAGAGCTGGCACTGATCGCCGGTCTGCGGCCCATTTTGAAAAAGGCGCAGTGGGACGGTGTTGAATTCGGCGATAGCGGTCTGGATGTCATCCCGATTGTGTCGGGCGAATATAAGATCGCTGATTTTGAGGCTGGCCGCTTTATCTCCTTCCAGCGCGATCCCGATTATTGGGGCGCGGATATTCCGTTCAAGGTTGGCACCGGCAATCTGGATGAGGTCCGGCTGGAATTCTTTGGCGATGACACCGCCGCGTTTGAGGCGTTCAAGATCGGCATCGTGAACACGCAGCGTGAATTCAACGTGGCCAAATGGGATGGGCAGTATAACTTCCCGCGCATTCAGAATGGTGAGGTCGTCAAGGCTATCCTGCCACATGCACGGCCCTCTGGCATGACGGGTTATGTGATGAACACGCGCCGCGACGTGTTTTCCGACTGGCGCGTACGCGACGCGATGCTGTATGTGTTCAACTTTGAATTCATCAACGAGGCGATGACAGGCAGCCAGCAACCGCGCATCACGTCTTATTGGTCCAATTCCCCGCTTGCGATGAAAGATGGCCCTGCAACGGGCCGCGTCGACGAGTTTCTGGAACCCTTCGCGGATGAACTGACCCCCGGCACGATAGAAGGCTACGCCCTGCCCGTCTCGGATGGATCAGAACGCAACCGCGCTGGTATCCGCGCCGCCCTCGCCCAGCTAGAGGCGGCGGGTTACACCGTTCAAGACGGTGTACTGGCTGACGCCAATGGTAAACCGTTTACGTTTGAAATTCTGGTGCAGAATGGCCGTTCTGAGCAGGCTGCGATCATTGATATCTTTGCGCAGTCGCTGTCGCGCATCGGCGTGACGCCCACGGTGGTGTCAGCTGACAATGCTCAGTTCAAAGAACGCACAGACGCCTATGATTTCGATATGACCTATTACCGTCGGTCGGTATCGCTGTCGCCTGGCAATGAACAATACGCCTATTACGGGTCGGAACGCGCGGACGAGCCGGGTGGTCGCAACCTGATGGGTGTGAAATCTGCTGCGGCGGATGCGATGATCGGGCGACTTTTGACATCGGAAAGTCAGGATGATTTCCGCGCCGCTGTGGCCGGATTGGACCGTGTGTTGACCGCTGGCCGCTATGTGCTGCCGATTTATCAATGGAACATCAGCCGCGTCGCATCTAACAAAGAGCTAAAGTATCCCGCCAACTTGCCGATTTTTGGCGACTGGCCGGGTTGGCAGCCCGACGTCTGGTGGTATGAAGAGGACTAAGACATACCGGGTCGTCCGTAACGGGCGGCCCGTTTCATTCTTGAAAGTATGATGATGAAGAAATTGATGATGATTGCGGTGGTCCTTGGCGGGCTTCAGGCGTGTTCCGTTGCCAAGGTCGGCACAAGTGCGGCGATTGGTGCGGGGCAACTTGCGCTGGGTGCGGCACAGGTCGTTTTATAAGCCAATAACATGAATATCCTTGTTCTTTGCACGGGCAATTCGGCACGGTCGATCCTGCTTGAGGCCATCCTTACCCATCGCTCGGATGGGCGCTATACCGGCTATTCCGCGGGTTCGACACCGTCCGGCAAGGTGCATCCACAATCGCTGGTCCACTTGGCCGCACATGGCTATCCCAGAGATGGGCTGCGGTCCAAAAGCTGGGATGAATTTGGCGCGGACGACGCGCCCCAAATGGACATCGTGATCACCGTTTGCGGGTCTGCCGCATCCGAGCAATGCCCGATCTGGCCGGGTGCGCCGATCCAAGTGCATTGGGGCGTCGAAGACCCCGCTGCGGCCGCGCCCGCCGATTGGGACGCCGCGTTCACGCTTGCCTATAATCAGCTTTATAAACGGGCCAAGGCGTTCTTTGCCCTCGATATCGCGGCAATGGATAAACCAACGCTCAAGCAGGAGCTAACACGCATTGGCACCCTCTAAAACAACGCGCCTAATGGCGGAATTTTTGGGCACCGCGATGTTGCTGATAGGCGTCGTGGGCTCTGGCATTATGGGCGCGGCGCTGTCGGACGGAAATACCGCCGTTGCGTTGCTGGCCAATGCAATTGCGACGGGCTGTATGCTCTATGTTATTATCACGACACTTGGCCCCATATCAGGCGCACATTTCAATCCGGCGGTCACGGTGGCGTTTGCCTTGCGCGGTGAACATGTAAGGCGCGACATCGCCCCCTATATCGTGGCGCAAATCGCGGGTGGGATCATCGGCGTTTGGGCGACCCATGTGATGTTTGATCTGGCGGTTTTCCAGACATCGACCACGCCGCGCACCGGCACAGCGCAATGGTTTTCCGAAATCCTTGCGACCTTTGGCCTGTTGTTCGTGATCTTCGGCGGGTTGCGCCAACGCCCTGACGCTGTGCCGACCCTTGTGGCGATCTATATCACGGGGGCCTATTGGTTCACGTCATCCACCAGTTTTGCCAACCCTGCCGTCACCATCGCGCGCGGCTTGTCCGATACATTCGCAGGCATCGACCCACGCCATATTGCGATGTTCATTGTGATGCAGCTGATCGGGGTCGGTATCGGGCATATCGTGCTGATGCGGCTGTTCGGACGCGATTAAACCAGCGACGTCACCCATAGGATCGTGGCATCATCCGCGCTTACCGACACCACGTTGTGCCCCATCGACGCATCGTAATAGACGCTGTCGCCGCGGCCCAATGTGACGGGTTCGTAGAATTCGGTGAACAGGGTCACGCGGCCTGTCAGCACATACATGAATTCCTCCCCGTCATGGCGGATCCAGCCGTCGAAATCCTCCATCGTGCGGGCGCGCACACGGGTCCGGTAAGGCAGCATCTTTTTGCTGCTCAGCGGTTCGGCCAGAATGTTGTGCTCATAGGTGGTGGTGATCAGCTCTCCGCCCTCACCCGCAAGGGTCGTGGCCATGCGTCCGTTCACCTGATCGCGTGATGGCGGCGTGAACAACTGCGGGACAGAGATTTCCAACCCGATCGCCAGCTTTTTAAGCGCCTCATAGGTCGGGGACATCTGCCCGTTTTCAATCTTGGACAGGGTTGAGCGGGCCAGCCCCGCCCGCGATGCGGCCTGTTCTAGCGTCCAGTCCTGCGCCTTGCGTAATTCACGCACACGCGCGCCAAGGTCCAATGGCTCGGCGCTTGCGGCGTCACCTTCGGCGCGTTCAATGCGGATTGTGGGCTGGGATGCGGACTGTTCTGACATGCCATGTTCATACGCATCGGTCCGCGGGCTTGCAACCGCAAGGCAAGCGGCATAGCGATGACATATGCAATCCGTTACCACGCCTACACCCTTTGCTGCGCCACCTTCGCGTTTCAACATGGCGGGCTATGTGATGCAGCATGCGCAAACGCGCGCGGATAAGATTGCGCTGTCGATCATTGATGCCTGCGGGTCAGAGGATTGGACCTACGCCCAGCTTAACGCCGCAATCCTTGGAGTTGGCACGGGGCTTTTGTCCACGGGTTGTGTGTCCGGCGACCGTGTTGTGATCCGGCTTGGCAATCGTGCAGATTTTCCCATCGCGTTTCTTGGCTGTATCGCCGTGGGGCTGATCCCTGTGCCATTGTCGATGCAATTGACGCAAGCGGAGGTTTTGGCGATCACCGCACGGATCAAGCCCGCCGCCGCCATAACAGAGGACACGTGGCACATCGGCGCCCCGATATCCGTGGACCTCTCAGCATTGCAAGGTTTCTACGGCCTTTCACCCGCGCACATTCTGGACGGCGACCCGAACAGCCCTGCTTATTTCATCCACACATCTGGCACCTCAGGCACGCCCCGTGCTGTCGTGCATGCGCATCGGGCGGTTTGGGCGCGGCGCATGATGTGGGATGACTGGTACGGGCTGCGCGACACCGACCGGATGCTGCACGCGGGCGCGTTCAACTGGACCTATACGCTTGGGACCGGATTGATGGACCCTTGGGCAATTGGCGCGACCGCGCTGATCCCGCGTGATGACACCGCTGCGGCTGATTTACCTGCTCTGATGGCGCGGCATCGGGCCACCATCTTTGCCGCCGCCCCCGGAGTTTATCGGCGTCTGCTGCGGTCGGATATGCCTGCCCTGCCCGATCTGCGCCACGGTCTCTGTGCCGGTGAAAAGCTACCGCTTGGGACGCAATCCACGTGGGAGAATGCGACCGACACGGCTGTGCACGAGGCATTTGGCATGTCGGAATGTTCCACCTTCATCTCTGGTTGTCCTGCCCGTCCTGCGCCGGTTGGCACGTCGGGGTTCGCGCAAATGGGGCGTAAGCTGGCGATTTTGGCCGATGGCGCGCCCGTTGCCAGTGACGTCGTTGGCAACATCGCAATCCACACCAGCGACCCCGGCCTGATGCTGGGTTATCTTGATGGTGATCAGATCATTCCACCCGCTGGCGATTGGTTCGAAACGGGTGATATGGGACAAATGGGCGCCGATGGGGCGATCTCATATGCGGGCCGGCGTGATGATATGATGAACGCTGGTGGCTACCGTGTCAGCCCGATTGAGGTTGAAACCGCCCTGTCCGCCCACCCCAATGTGCAAGACGTCGGGGCCGTCGCGGTCACCGTCAAAAAGGACGTCACGGTCATTGCGGTCTTTTACACCAGCACAACTGTGTTAGACGAAGAGGTGCTGCGCGATTGGTGCACCGCTCGCCTCGCGCCTTACAAGATGCCGCGCCTTTTTGTGGCGTGCGATGAATTGCCCCGCGGGTCGAATAACAAACTTTTGCGCCGAATGCTGCGCCACAATTGGGAGACCGCACATGGTCAAACTTGATATCATTTCTGACCCGATCTGCCCGTGGTGCTATATCGGCAAAACCAACCTTGATAAGGCGCTGGCACAGTTTCCCGACCATCCGTTTGTTATGGAATGGCACCCATTCCAGTTGAACCCCGATATGCCAGCCGAAGGCATGGATCGCCGCGCCTATCTTGAAGGCAAGTTTGGCGGCAAAGAAGCCGCGATCAAGGCCTACGCCCCCGTGGTTGAACATGCCCAAACATCCGGTGCGCATATCAATTTCGAAGGGATCAAAACGACCCCGAATACGATCAACGCCCACCGCCTGATCCATTGGGCCGGAATTGAGCAACGCCAGACTTATGTCGTTGATCTGTTGTTCAAGGCCTATTTCGTTGACGGGCGCGATATCGGCAGCGCCGAGGTGCTTGCTGACATCGCCGATACGGCTGAAATGGATGCATCTATGGTCACGCGGCTGCTCAACACGGATGAAGACCTCAAATCTATCCGCGACCGCGACGCGCATAGCCGCAAAATGGGGATTAGTTCGGTCCCGACATTCATCGTGGCACAGCAACACGCGGTGCCCGGGGCGCAACCGCCCGAAATGTGGATCAATGTGATCAAGGACATCCAATCCCAACTGGACGCCAACGCATGATACGGCGCGAGGCGGCGGTTATCCTTGGCGGTACGCTTGGGACTGTCGTGGCTCTTGGCACCTGCTTTTTCCACTTTGTCGAAGGGTGGACATGGGTTGATGCCTATTTCTTTAACGTCGTCACGTTATCGGCGCTGGGATATGGCAATCTGGTGCCAGCCACGGTGCTGGGCAAAATCGGCATGACCGTATTTATCTTTGTGGGCTTGGGCATCTTCGCAGTCGCCATCCATGAATTCGGGCAATTCACACTCCAACGGCGGATGGCCAAACGACGGCAGACGCGCAAGGATACGGCAGACAAATGAAACACTCGATCAAACACTTGCATCAGGCGGAATTCATTGCGCTGATGGCGATGCTCGCGGCGACAATCGCGTTCTCGATTGATGCCATGTTGCCCGCCCTGCCCGAAATCGGGGCAGAGCTGTCGCCGATGGACCTGAACCGTGCACAGCTTATCCTGACCAGCTTTGTCCTTGGTATGGGGCTTGGGACGTTTCTGACCGGGCCACTGTCGGATGCCTTCGGGCGCAAACCTGTGATGGTTAGCGGTGCAGTCATCTATATCATCGCGGCGGCGGCGGCATGGGCGGCCCCGTCGCTTGAAATGATGCTGATCACGCGGGTCATCATGGGGCTAGGTGCAGCAGGCCCGCGTGTTGTCGCCATGGCCATGGTGCGCGATCTATATGGCGGGCGCGATATGGCGCGGATCATGTCATTCGTGATGATGGTATTCTCGCTTGTGCCCGCACTTGCGCCAACGATGGGTCACTACATCATCGCGGCGTTCGGCTGGCGCTCGATCTTTGTCGCGTTTATCGTATTTTCGATCATTTCAACCGCATGGCTCTGGTTCCGGCAACCCGAAACACTGGCCCCTGCAGACCGGCGTCCGATCAATTTCAAAGCATTGGGTGCCGCCACTGTCGAAGTGTTCTCGATCCGCACAACGCGCCTGTCGATCATGATCCAGACGCTTGCGTTCGGGGCGTTGTTCACATCGCTTTCGTCCACGCAGCAGTTGTTTGACGTCACATATGGCCAGGGGGACGTGTTTCACCTGTGGTTCGGCGGCATCGCGATCATCGCTTCCACGGCCAGCATGCTGAATGCGAGGTTCGTTGGACGTTTGGGCATGCGCGCGATCATCAAGGCCACATTTATCGCTCAAATCGTGTTGTCTAGCGCCCTGATCGCCGTCACTTTAATCAGCGGTCCCTACTGGGTGACATTTGGGATGTTTGTGGTCTGGACGATCGGCGTATTCATGCAGGCGGGGCTGACAATCGGCAATCTCAACGCATTGGCGATGGAACCTGTGGGCCACATCGCGGGGCTAGCTGCATCCATTATCGCGGCGCTATCCACCGTGGGCGCTGTGATCATCGCGGCCCCCATTGGGCTGGCGTTCAACGGCACGCCGCTGCCGATGGCATTTGGGACACTGACCTGTGTTGTCCTCGGCCTGTGGCTCACCACGAAAATTAAACGGCCAGGCGAAGATTAACCCTTCGCCTTGGCCTCTTTCAGCTTGTTTGCCAGGTCACGAGCGATATTGAACGCGCCCTGAATTTTGTCGCGTTCCTTGGTCCAGTCACGCATGACGACGATCTTATTGTCCTTCACCTTGGCCTGACCTTTTTGGTCGTGGATAAAATCGACCAAGCCCGTGGGCGAGGCGAATTTATCGTTATGGAACTGGATTGTCGCGCCCTTTGGCCCCGCATCCAGCTTGGAAATACCCGCGCGTTTACACATTGCCTTGATCCTCACCACCAGCATGAGGGTGTTGACCTCGCGCGGCAGCTTGCCAAAACGGTCGATCAGCTCGGCGGCGAATCCTTCTAGCTCAACCTTGGTAGTCAGCTCAGACAGGCGGCGATACAGACCCAGACGCACGTCCAAATCTGGGATGTAATCATCTGGGATCAGCACAGGCACGCCCAGATTGATCTGCGGCGCCCATTGGCCATCATCGGTCAGCCCCTCGGCCGCACCGGACTTAATCGCGTTGATCTGATCTTCTAGCATCTGCTGATACAGCTCATACCCGACCTCGCGCATCTGGCCCGATTGTTCCTCGCCCAGCAGATTGCCCGCCCCGCGGATGTCCAGATCCTGCGACGCCAGCGTGAACCCAGCGCCGAGCGTATCAATGGACCCTAATACCCGCAGACGTTTCTGCGCGGTATCCGTTAGCTTTTGACGCGGCTTTGTTGTCAGATAGGCATAGGCGCGGGTCTTGGACCGGCCCACACGTCCGCGAATTTGATATAGTTGCGACAGACCGAACATGTCGGACCGCCAGACGATCATCGTGTTGGCCGTCGGAATATCGAGACCGGATTCAACAATCGTTGTCGCCAGCAGCACATCGAACTTACCGTCATAAAACGCGTTCATTCGGTCATCCAATTCGCCAGCGGCCATCTGACCCGTGGCGGTGACATAGGACACCTCTGGCACCTCGCATTTGATGAAATCCTCCATCTCGGCCATGTCGGTGATGCGCGGCACCACGAGGAAGGATTGCCCCCCGCGATAATGTTCGCGCAACAGTGCCTCTCGGATAGTGACCGTGTCGAATTCGGACACATAGGTGCGGATCGCAAGGCGGTCGATGGGCGGTGTGCCGATGATCGACAGATCGCGAACGCCCGAAAAACTCAGCTGCAATGTCCGTGGGATAGGCGTCGCAGTTAATGTTAAAACATGTACGTCGGTGCGCAGCTGTTTCAGTCGTTCCTTGTGTTGCACGCCGAATTTCTGTTCTTCGTCAATCACCAGCAACCCAAGGTTCTTGAATTTCACCCCTTTGGCCAACAACGCGTGGGTTCCGACCACGATATCCGCGGTGCCATCGGCGATACCGTCACGGGTCAGTGCGGCATCACGTGTGCCAACAAAGCGCGATAAGGGTCTGACATTAATCGGAAAACCACGAAATCGTTCGGCGAAGTTCTGATAGTGTTGCCTTGCTAACAACGTGGTCGGCGCAATGATTGCGACCTGCACACCGCACATGGCGGCGATGAATGCGGCGCGGATCGCGACCTCTGTCTTGCCAAAGCCTACGTCGCCGCAGATCAGCCGGTCCATCGGCTTGCCAGACCCAAGATCGGTCAGAACATCCTCGATCGCGGCCAGTTGGTCATCGGTCTCAACGTATGGAAAACGCGCAAGAAACTGATCCCAAAGCGCCTCTGGCGGGTCCAGCGCGGGGGCTGTGCGCAGGGCGCGTTCGGCGGCCACACGGATCAGACGCTCCGCAATCTGGCGGATCCGTTCCTTGAGCTTGGCCTTTTTCGCCTGCCAAGCCCCGCCGCCCAGTTTGTCCAGCAGTCCCGTTTCGTGGCCGTATTTTGACAGCAGTTCGATGTTTTCAACTGGTAGGTAAAGCTTTGAACTTTCTGCATATTCCAGCAGTAAACATTCATGTGCGGCCCCAAGGGCGGTCACAACCTCTAGCCCGACAAAACGGCCGACGCCGTGGTCGACATGCACCACCAGATCACCGGGCGCTAGGCTGTTGGCCTCGGTTAGGAAATTTTCGGCGCGGCGTTTGCGTTTTGTCTGACGGATCAGGCGGTCGCCCAACACATCTTGTTCAGAAATGACGGTCAGCCCATCAGCCTCAAACCCCGAATCCAGCGCCCAAACGGCCAGATGCACACCAGTTTTCCCGACGCGGGAAAAGTCGGTCACGGGGATAACTTCGCCAATCCCCTCATCCTCGATCAATCCGGTCAGGCGTTCACGCGCTCCTTCGGAATATGACGCGACAACGACAGGACCATCGGCAATTTTCGCACGAATATGACCGGCTAAAGTCTCGAAAAGGCTTAGGTTTTCTTGCTGCCGTTCGGGCGCGAAATTACGCCCTGTGCGTCCGCCCGCGTCCAAGACGCCCACACCTGTGGCCTGTTTGTTGGGGGCAAATTGCAGTACGCGGGCGTCGGCCACAGCCGCATCCCACGCCGCATCATCCAAATACAGCAACGCAGGTTTGGCTGGTTTATACACCGTGTCCATGCGCCCCTTTTGATCCAGCGCGTGCATGCGGGTGCCGTATTGGTCTTCAATGCTTTCCCAGCGGGCCAGTCGTGTCGCGCCAATCTGGTCATCTAGCGATACAGACACATTGGGCAGATAGTCGAGCAGCGTTTCCAGATCGTCTTGGAAAAACCCCAGCCAATGCTCGATCCCCGCATGTTTGCGGCCGGCGCTTACGGCCTCATACAGCGGGTCATCGGTACCGGCGGCGCCGAATGCGATGCGATAGTTCTGGCGGAACCGTGTGATCGCAGCTTCGTCCAAGATTACCTCTGACACCGGCGCCAGTTCAACCAGTTTAAGCGTCTCGGTAGTGCGTTGCGTGGCCGGATCGAACCGCCGCGCCCCGTCCAGGACATCACCAAACAGATCAAGCCGCACTGGCCCCGATTGCCCGGGGGGGAAAATATCAATGATCCCGCCACGCACGGCATAATCACCGGGTTCCATGACCGTCGGGCTTTGGGTGAAGCCCATGCGCACCAGAAAATTGCGCAGGCCCTTTTCGTCGATCCGGTCGCCAACACGGGCCTTAAACGCGGCGTCGCGCAGCACATGACGTGCAGGCACGCGTTGCGTCGCGGCGGCCATGGTGGTCAGCAGGACAAATCGTTCTGGCATCCCGTGGACCAGCCCCGCCAGCGTGGCCATACGCGCCGCCGAAATATCGGCATTTGGCGACACTCGGTCATAGGGCAGGCAATCCCACGCAGGAAACACAAACACCGGCATATCGGGGGCAAAGAACGCAAGTGCCGCCTGCATCGCTGCCAGTCGCTTATCGTCGCGTGCGATGTGGGCCACGGGGCCAGATTTCGCGACCTCGTCAAGGATCAGTTTGGCGTCGAACCCTTCGGGCGCGCCGGCGATGGTGATATGTTTTGGGGCAGTCATACGCCGTGATCTACCCCGCGTACGCCCTGTGTCAATGGGTCAGAGCCAGCGCACAATCGCAAGGTTCTGAAACATGCCGTAAAGTGCGGTGATAAAGATCGCGACCATCCCGATAATCTGGGTCCAAAGGCGCTGACGAAACAGGATCCGGTACAGGTCTTCGCCTTGTGGTTGGGTCGCGTCAATCAGCCGTGCCGTGGACAAAGTAAACCCGCCGATGATCGTTACAGGAAACATCAGCAGAAACACCGCCTGCGCCAGTTCCACTCCGTAGATGAACCCAAGGGCGGCCAGCATGGTCAGAACAAAGCAGACGATCCCCATCAGCCAGAGCCCCGCCACCGCAGCGGTATTGAGCTGTCGGTTGACGTTGATACGCACCAGATCGGCCAGATCAATATCCGCCTGCCCGCCTTTGTTGCGCGCACTGTGGATCATGTCCGACGGCACGCCCAGCACCCAGTTGTTGATCGTCGACCACGTCACCGCGACCAAGACCCAATACCAGAGGCTTGAGAATGACCGCAGATCGATCACTTGTAAGATTGCTTTGCTCCAGTCCAAGGGGGCAGCCTGTCATTATTGAACAGATTTTATAGTACATTAGCCGCGCCCATCGGTAATGCCCAGACTTGTGAAGTGTGAAAAACCATGCAACCACAAGGGTGTGACAAGAAAGGCCCGTATCACATGAAACCGACCGTTGCCCCCTTCCCGACCACGCGCTTGCGCCGGATGCGTCAATCACCTGCTTTACGTGCTTTGGCCCGCCAGAATGTGCTGACCCCGTCTGATTTCATTTGGCCGATCTTTGTGATGGAAGGCACCGATGCAGAAGAGCCGATCCCCTCTATGCCCGGTGTCACCCGTAAAACCGTCGATCGCGCTGTGATCGCGGCACGGGAGGCCCACGCCCTTGGCATTCCGGCGATCTGTATCTTTCCCTACACCAGCATGGACGCGCGGACCGAGGATTGCGCGCTGGCGTGGTCGCCCGACAACATCAGCAATCAGGCCATTCGCGCTATTAAGGATGCAGTGCCAGACATTGCTGTGATGACCGACATTGCGTTGGACCCCTATAATATCAATGGTCACGACGGGTTTGTTGAAAACGGCCAGATCGTGAATGACCGAACGGTCGATGCGCTTGTGAAGATGGGGATTGCACAGGCCGAGGCTGGCGCGGACATCCTTGGCCCGTCTGACATGATGGACGGGCGCATCGGGGCCATTCGAGGCGCGCTAGAATCTGAGGGCCACCAGAACGTCACCATCCTGTCCTACACTGCTAAATACGCCAGCAGCTTTTATGGCCCGTTCCGCGATGCAGTCGGCGCGTCATCGGCCCTGACAGGTGACAAAAACACTTATCAAATGGACCCCGCCAACAGCGATGAGGCCCTGCGGCTGGTTGAGCGTGACCTGAACGAGGGCGCCGATATGATCATGGTTAAACCCGGCATGCCGTATTTGGATATCTGCCGCCGCGTGAAGGATACGTTCGGCGTGCCGACATATGCCTATCAGGTGTCGGGCGAGTTTGCGATGCTGCGGGCTGCCGCGCAAAGCGGTTGGTTAGACGGTGATGCGGTCATGATGGAAAGCCTGATGTGTTTCAAACGCGCTGGCTGTGACGGCATCCTGACTTATTTCGCGCCAGAGGCCGCCAAAATCCTGAACGGTTAATCACTGGCCGTTTTGCGGCAACCCATCGGCGATATCGTAATAGTCGCCCTTGTTATCAATATAGATATGATGGGTCAGCTTCACGCCAGTTGGCCCGTCAAACGCCCCCATGGATATGGCCGTCCAATCCTGAAAAAGCGGGTCAAAGAACAGAAAACTACCACAAGTGGGGCAAAACCCGCGTCGCACGCGGTCGCTGGCCTGATACCACGTCACATCGCCTGTGACGGTCATGTTGGTCTTTTTCACTTCCGTTGAGGCCCAGTAATGCCCCGACTGCTTGCGGCACATCGTGCAATGGCAGGCGTTTGGGGGCGGCAGATCACCCGCGACTTCGATTTTGACATTGCCGCACAGACAGGACGCGTGATGCATGGTTTTTGTCCTTTGGTTAACTATTCGCCGACCCCATCATGTTCCACGTGACAGATTCGCGCAAATTGCGTATGTTTTGCGTCATAGGGCGGCAACAGCCCCAACCAAATTGGCACAGAGGCAGTATAATGACCCAATTTACACGACGGACAGCCGTGCTTGGCGCGCTGGCAGGTATGACGCTTGCGGCTTGCGGTAATGGCATCGGCAGCAATGGCGCGGCGACGATTGATGCACGCACCGACAGTACCCTGAATTTTATGTATGATACCTATCCCGGCACCCGCGATCTGGCTGGTAAGGCCGCTGGTGTGCTGGTCATGCCCGTGGTGACCGAAATCGGCCTTGGGCTGGGCGGATCATTCGGGCGCGGCGCGCTGCGGGTCGGTGATACGACGGTGGATTACTATTCCTCCGCTTCCGGTTCTGCGGGTTTGCAGATCGGCGCACAGCAATATAGCCACGTCTTGTTTTTCATGACCCAAGACGCGTTGCTGGATTTCCGGCGCGGGCAAGGCTGGGCGGCTGGCGCGGATGTGACCTATGCGATCAACGATCAGGGCGAGATGTTGCAGGCGGAAACCACAACATCCCTCGCGCCCGTGATCGCCGTGGTATTTGCGCAAGCAGGCCTGCGCGTTGGTGCCACGCTTGAGGGCACAAAATACACACGGATCATTCCATAAGCGATTGATATGCTGCGGGTTTTACGCCCGCAGCTTTTCACCTTTGGGATCAAACGGTGGCTTCGCCAATACCACACCACGGTGCGGTTTACCCAAAATCATGACGTCAACCTGGGCCCCCGCACTCACGTCCTTGAGATAGCCGAGCGCCAGTGACATATCCACCGCATACCCATAGGTTCCCGATGTAACACGTCCCACAGGCGTCCCATCAGGCAGAAAGATTGGTTCCCCGCCCGTTGCATCCGCGCCGTCAATGTCAGTCACATGGATCAATGACAGAACTTCACGTGGTGCATTATCTTTGATTGCTAAATATGCGCTTTTGTGTAGAAATTCCTTCTCGGTCTTTACCAGTCGGTCCAAGCCAACCTCTTGCGGCCAATATTCTGACGAATACTCTCGCGACCATGAGCCATAGCCCTTTTCCACCCGCAGCGACATCAACGCACGGCTGCCGACAGGTCCGGCACCCAACGGCTTGGCCGCTTCTAACAATGCTTCATACAGGCGGAGTTGGTCCGCCTCCGCGCAATGTAATTCCCAGCCCAGATCGCCTGTGAACGACACGCGCAAGGCGATGACGTCGACCCCTGCCACCGTTATCCGTTTGGACCGCATGAACGGAAACGCCTCTGTCGACAGGTCCGCAATGGTCAGCGACGCCAGCAATGCGCGCGACTTCGGCCCGGCCACGTTGAACCCGCACATCGTGTCGGTACGGCTTTCGAATGTTGTGCCCTCGGGCAATGGCACCATGGCCCAGAAACGCGAATGATAGCGCTCCGACAGGCCGCCACCGATGAACATAAACTCATCCTCGGCCAGCTTTGTGACCGTGAAATCGCCCGCGATCCCGCCACGCACTCCGATCAGTGGCGTCAGGCAGGACCGCCCGACAGCCAATGGCATGTTATTGGCGAACACCGCGTTCAACCACGCCTCCGCGCCCGGCCCACGCACAAAATATTTGGCAAAGTTCGAGATATCAATGATGCCAGCACGGTCGCGCAACATCCGCGCCTCGCGCCCGACGCTGTCAAACCAAGGCTGACGGACAAACCCTGCGCTTTCGGGTGTGTCGGCATCAAAATACAACGGATGTTCCCAGCCGTAATTCAGGCCCATCACAGCGCCCAAGGATTTCTGCACATCATGTGTGGGACGCACGCGCATAGGCCGCCCCGCGCTGCGTTCCTCATTGGGGAAGTGGATGGCAAAGCGGTTGGCGTATTGGTCGCCGACGCGGGACTTGGTAAATGCCTCATCCGCCCATTTGCCGAAACGGGCCACGTCCCACGCGAACATGTCATATTGGCTTTCGCCTTCGACGATCCATTGCGCGGCCATCAGGCCCATGCCGCCCGATTGGCTGAAACCGGGGATAATACCGTTACAACAAAAGTAATTCCGCAGATCAGGATGCGCACCATAAAGCGCGTTGCTGTCAGGCGACCAAATCATCGGGCCGTTGATAACCCGCTTGATCCCCGCCTCGCCTACGGCTGGCACGCGGTCAATTGCGCGCATCATGTTGTCTTCGATCCGTTCCAGATCATCGGCGAATAATTCATGACCGAACCCTTGGGGCGTGCCGTCTTCTGCCCAGAACCGCACGTCTTTTTCATAGGCGCCGACCAACAGGCCCTGCCCCTCTTGGCGCAGATAATACTCGCCATCACGGTCCGCCACAGAGGGTAAACGTCGATCCATCGCGGCAATCTGCGGAATGGTTTCGGTCACGAAATACTGATGCTCTGTCGGCAAAAGCGGCAGCTTGATGCCCGCCAACGCCGCCACCTCGCGTCCCCAAAGGCCAGCGGCATTCACCACCCATTGCGTGTGAATATCCCCCTTGGGCGTGCGCACGATCCATGTACCGTCGGGTTGCTGTTCGGTCGCGGTGACGGGACAGAACCGTTCAATCTCGGCCCCCATTTTGCGCGCGCCGGTGGCATAGGCATTGGTCACGCCGCTGGGGTCCACGTTGCCGCCATCGGGTTCATACATGATGCAGCGGATGCCGTCGTAATCGACCAGCGGGTGCAGGCGTTCTGCCTCATCTCGGGACACCTCGTGGAAATTCATGTCGTAAAATTTCGCCTTCGCGGCCTGCAATCGCAACTGATGTTCACGCGCCTCGGTCTGGGCCAAATACAAGCTGCCGGGCTGGAACACGCCGCAGGATTGGCCCGTCTCTGCCTCTAGCTCATTATACAGGTTCATCGTATAATGCTGAATGCGGCTGATGTTGGTGCTATCGTGCAGCCCGTGAATATTGGCCGCCGCGTGCCATGTGGAGCCCGACGTCAGCTCGTCCCTTTCCAGCAGAATGCTGTCGGTCCACCCCAGTTTGGCAAGGTGATACAAGATAGAGCAGCCGATAACGCCGCCTCCGATGACAACGGCTTGGGCATGGGTGCGCATGGGATTTCCTTTTGCGGGCAGTTATTTTCACCACGATGCGCCATGAAAATGTAAAAGGTTTGCCTCACTGCGACAAATCCTTGTCTCACAGCAACATCTGCCAATAACGACATGAATTGTCGTAAGCGGCTTGGCCCCGCGGAAATGGTCTGGCAGTCTGATGCCAACGCTAAGGGAGATGTCACCATGAAAACCACCACCAGAGTTGCCGTCATCGGTGGGGGCGTCGTCGGCGCATCGGTCTTGTATCACCTGACGAAACTGGGCTGGTCGGACGTTATGTTGCTGGAACGGTCAGAACTGACATCTGGGTCGACGTGGCACGCGGCTGGCGGTTTTCATACGCTCAATGGCGACACGAACATGGCTGCCCTTCAAGGCTATACTATCAAGCTGTATAAAGAGCTTGAAGAGATTACAGGCATGTCCTGCGGGTTGCACCATGTTGGTGGTATCACATTGGCCGATAACCAGGACCGGTTTGACATGCTGGTCGCCGAACGGGCCAAGCACCGCTATATGGGGTTGGAAACCGAAATCGTCGGTCCCGAAGAGATCGCGAAAATCGCGCCGATAACGAACACCGATGGGATTATCGGGGCGTTGTATGATCCGCTGGACGGACACCTTGATCCGTCGGGCACGACCCACGCCTATGCGAAGGCGGCGCGCATGGGTGGGGCCACGATTGAAACGCATTGCATGGTGAATGAAATCAACCAACGCCCCGACGGCACATGGGATGTTGTGACGGATAAGGGTACGATCCACGCCGAACATGTGGTTAACGCCGGTGGCCTTTGGGCGCGTGAGGTCGGCGCGATGGCGGGCGTCTATCTGCCGCTGCATCCGATGGAACATCAATACGTTGTCACCGAAGAAACGCCCGAGATTTACGAGCGCGCCACAGAACATCCCCACGTCATGGACCCCGCTGGCGAAAGTTATCTGCGCCAAGAAGGTCGCGGGCTTTGCATCGGGTTTTACGAACAACCGTGTGAGCCGTGGGCCGTGGATGGCACGCCTTGGACTTTCGGCCATGAACTGCTGCCTGATAACTTGGATAAAGTGGCCGATAGTATTGAATTTGCTTTCAAACGCTTCCCCGTGCTGGAAAGCGCTGGCATCAAATCCGTGATCCACGGGCCGTTTACCTTTGCTCCTGATGGGAATCCGCTGGTTGGGCCTGTGCCCGGTTTGCGTAACTACTGGTCCGCTTGTGGCGTGATGGCTGGCTTTAGCCAAGGTGGCGGCGTTGGCCTGATGCTGGCGCAATGGATGATCGAGGGCGAATGCGAACGCGATGTGACGGCGATGGATGTCGCCCGCTACGGCAAATGGATCACGCCCGGTTATACGCGCCCCAAGGTGATTGAGAATTATCAACGTCGTTTCTCGGTCAGCTACCCGAACGAGGAACTGCCAGCCGCGCGGCCCCACCGGACCACGGCAATGTATGACATCTTTAGCGATCTAGGTGCGGTCTGGGGGCATCAATTCGGGCTAGAGGTGCCAAATTACTTTGCCCAAGACGGTGAACCGGATTTTGAAAACCCAACCTTCCGGCGGTCCAACGCCTTTGCCGCCACAGCGCGAGAGGTGGCCGCCGTCCGCCACGCCGTCGGCATCAACGAGGTGCAGAATTTCGGCAAATTCGATGTGCATGGCCCGGGTGCGCGTGAATGGCTCGACCGGATTATGGCGGGGCGCATTCCAAAGCCGGGGCGCATGTCCTTGTCACCGATGCTATCACCCAAGGGGCGGCTTTTGGGGGATTTCACCATCTCATGTCTCGCCGACGACCATTTTCATCTGACCGCCAGCTATGGCGCGCAAGAGGTGCATCTGCGGTGGTTTGAACAAAACCCCGGTTCAAATGTGCGTCTGATGAATATGTCCGACAAGCGCACTGGTTTTCAGATCGCTGGTCCAAACGCACGCAAATTGTTGGCGGCTTGCACCCGCAGTGACGTGCAGGGAATTAAATTCCTTGATGTGCGCCACATGACTGTCGGTCAGGTCGCCTGCACCGTGCAACGGGTCAGCTATACTGGCGATCTGGGCTATGAAATTTACTGCGATCCCATGGATCAGCGTCAGCTGTGGTGGACGTTGTGGAACGCGGGTCGACCGCTGGGTATTATGCCGTTTGGGATGCGGGCGATGATGTCGCTGCGGCTTGATCGGCATTTCGGGTCGTGGTTGTCAGAGTTTTCACCCGATTACACGGCTGCGGAAACGGGTATGGATCGCTTTGTCAACTTCAAGAAAGACGTTGATTTCATTGGCCGTTCCGTGGCCGAGGCAGAGCGCGCCAATCCCCCCGCACGCACCCTTGTGACCTATGAGGTGGATGCTGATGACGCGGATGTCGTGGCCTATGAGCCGGTGTTCATCGACGGTAAGGTCCAAGGCTTCTGCACCTCTGGCGGCTATTCGCATCACCAGCAGAAATCCATCGCGATGGCCCTGATCCCGCGTGCACATGCCCAAACCGGCGCGCAGGTCGAGATTGAGATCATGGGCAAAATGCGCCGCGCGGTCCAAGTCGACCCGAGTTTCGACTCCGAGATGTCCAAAATGCGATCATGATACCGGTTCTGATCCTTGCCGCGGGTGCGTCCAGCCGGATGGGTGGCCGTGATAAGCTGATGGAGGACGTGGGTGGTGTCCCGCTTTTGCGCCGCCAGATTGATATCGCTGCTGGGGTTGGGGCGGTTTACGTGGCTTTGCCTGCCGCTGATCACCCACGGATGGCTGCGTTGGTCGGGACAAGGGCGTCCCCCTTGATCGCGCAGAATGCCGCTGACGGCATGGGCGCAACGCTACGGGATGCGGTCGCGCAGTTGCCCGTTTGTGGGGCGTTCATGGTGCTGCTTGGGGATTTAATATCATTAGAAAAAAGTGATCTGCTGGACGTTCTTCATCTCCACCGCACTGAACCTGATCGGATAACCTGGCGCGGGGCAACGCCTGCAGGTAAGCCGGGTCATCCGATTATTTTTCACGCGTCGCTGCGTCCGCAATTTGGCACGCTCAACGGTGATCGGGGGGCGGATGTGATTGCGCGGGCCTATGTGGACCAAACCAGCCTGTGCCGTTTTGCCGATGACCGTGCGCTGCATGATCTGGACACGCCAGCCGACTGGGCCGCGTGGCATGCATCGCAGACTTAATTGATCAGCTTTGCCTCGTGGCTGCGCAATGTGGCGCGTGCAGCCCCATAGTTTGATACGCCTTCAAAGGTTGCCAGTTCTGGGAACAGGGTGATCAATTCCTTGCTCTGTGCGTCGCCGATGCCACGCAGGGAATAATCACCTGGCTGGAAGCTCTCGGTCCATGCGCCGTTGTACAGGACCACCTCGTGCTGGGCGCAAAGTGTATCATCGCCTGTACCGCCAAAGACTTCATCAGCGCCTGCACCGGCCAGCACGAAATCGTCACCGCCACCTGCAAGAATGATGTCGTAATTGGTCGCTTCACCCGGCAACTGCTGGTCGTTTGCATCCACGCAATCACCATCAGCGTCCGCAAAATTTGCATCAATCGTCTCAGAGGCATTTGTGCCGTCAACGATACCGTCGAGGTTGGCTGCCACAACCGGTGCAAACGATGTGTTGCTTACGGATTGGTTAGAATACCAGCCCGTCGAGTGGATATCTGTGATCTGGGTAATTTCAATGTTTGCAATCTCGAGGTTATCAAACTTGCCGCCGTTCGACAGCTCAGAGATGAACAAATCGCCGTTGTGCTGCTGGAACATGATAACTTTAACAACTTGGGTCGAACCGTCGAACAGGGTCAATGTCTCGTTCGCCGTCATAGTTGAGTCAGTTAAGTTGCACAGGTGCTGGCCATTCAGCTGATAGCCGATCTGGTCGCCCCAATCGACCGGTGTGCCCCCAAAGTTGGGCAAGACCGAGATACCCAAAGCCAAAGGTTCACAAAAGGAAAAAATGCCGAAAATCTGCTCACTTTTCGTTAACCATGGCCAAATCTGGTGTGTTTACGCTGGGTAAGCGCACAAGGCTGCACCGCGATTGTTTCCAAAAACGAACATAAATAACTCTCAAAACCTGTCCAAAAGGTCAGGTTTTTGTAATCTTTGCATAATTAATTGACATAACCGTTTCGAAACAATGGTTTATTCAACAAAATTAGCCAGCGGATTTTGGCCGATTTCCCCGCATATTTTTTCAGATGCTAGGATTTTTTCAGGATCGGCGTGTTCCTGATCCGTGAACAATCATCAGATATGACGCTAATTGTTTGTTTGTTCCCCGTAAAAATACAAGCAACATGTCCAAATTTGGATGTCTCGCCCGAATCAACTGTCTGAAAAATTGGTGCCGATGGAGAGACTCGAACTCTCACGATATTACTATCGGGGGATTTTGAATCCCCTGCGTCTACCATTCCGCCACATCGGCATGCCATAGGGCTTGCAGGGGATCAATTACCCCCCGCGCAGGGCGGCGTCAATCCGGTTTTGATGGTTTTTATCGCCTATAATTGGCGCGCCGAAAACGTGTCACAGGATTCCAGCTGACCGCTTTCAAAACCGCGTGCAAACCAGCGTTGGCGCTGCGCACTTGTGCCGTGTGTGAACGTGTGTGGTTGCACTGTGCGCCCTGCGTTGCGTTGCAGCGTGTCGTCACCAATCTGCTTTGCCGCATTCATGGCCTCTGCAATATCGCCGCGTTCTAACGTGCCGAATTTCGCCTGCACAGCGCGCGCCCAGATCCCCAAATAGCAATCCGCCTGAAGCTCGATCCGAACGGAAATTCCATTTGATTCCGCTTGTGACACCTTTGTCCGGATTAGGTTGGCCTGCCCCAGAATGCCCAGTTCGTTTTGGACGTGATGCGCGATTTCATGGACTACAACATAGGCCGCCGCGAAATCCCCACCTGCCCCCATCTGCCGTTCAAGGGGCGTGAAAAACGCCGTGTCCAGAACGACTTTTTCTCGGGAGGGCAATAGAATGGCCCTGTCGCCGCACTTGCGCCGCCACAGGCCGATTGTGTGCTGCCTTTGAACAAGACTAGCTTGGACGCGACATACGAATGTCCAACTCGTTGGCGGAAAATGTCGGTCCAGACCTCTTCTGTATCGGCAAGGGTCACGCTGACAAATTCAGCCGCTGCCTCATCTTGTTAGGTGATTTCAGCGTATTGGCTTGTGGTAATGCCCGTGTTGCCGGTATCGACAAACCCGCTGACATCCACGCCAAAATACTAGCCGATGATCAAAGCAATCACGGCCTCGATCCCTGTCACCCCGCTCCTGCGCGATGTGCTGCCGCTGCGGCGTCTGTCTTCGATATTGCCGCTAGTGCGTCGACCTTGCCATTGTATTGGTCTGTCCCTTCGAATGTTGTATTTCACCCTAATAAGAAACTGCGCAATCACAAGGTTGACGCCGCATCGCCCCCGTGGCCTAAGGCGCGCATCCAAAGGAAACGTCATCATGCTGCGTAAACTCTATGATTGGACATTGTCGCTGGCACAGTCGCCCTATGCGCTGTGGTTTCTGGCCATCGTCGCCTTTGTAGAATCGTCGTTTTTCCCGATCCCGCCGGACGTTATTATGATCCCGATGATCATCGCCGCGCCGCGCCGCGCATTCCTGATCGCAGGGGTCGCGACCGTGTCCTCGGTCTTGGGGGGCATGTTCGGCTATTATATTGGCGCATTCTTGTTTGAGAACGTTGGCCAGCCGATCTTTGACTTTTATGGCAAATCCGATGCTGTTGCGGCCTTCTCGGAACAGTTCAACACCTACGGTCCTTGGGCTGTGCTGGTTGCTGGTATCACGCCGTTTCCGTTCAAGGTTATCACGATCATGTCGGGCGTCACGGGGCTGTCGCTGCCGATTTTCATCATGTCTGCCATTATCGCACGGGCGCTGCGGTTCTTTATTGTGGCCGCGCTACTTTGGAAGTTCGGCGCACCGATCCGTGATTTCATTGAGCGTCGGCTTGGCCTGATGTTCATCATTTTCTGCGTGCTGCTGTTTGGTGGCTTTGCGCTTGTGGGATTGCTATGACACGCCAAAACCTGACCAATCTCGCCGCATTCGGGTCATTCGCACTGCTGGCCGGCGCCTATCTGTTTCAGGCAATCGGCTATCCGCCTTGCCAGATGTGTTACTGGCAGCGCTGGCCGCATATGGCCGCGATTGCGATCGGGGTGCTCGTTGTTTTCATCCCTGCCCGCGCGTTGGCATACCTCGGCGCGCTTGCTACCGCGATCACATCGAGCATCGCCGTGTTTCACACAGGTGTAGAACGCGGTTGGTGGGAAGGCCCATCAAGCTGCACTGGCGGTGGATTGGACGCCACCAACGGTGCGGACCTGCTGTCCCTGTCGGGTGACAAACTGATCATGTGTGATCAGGTATCGTGGTCCCTGCTTGGCCTGTCGATGGCCAGCTGGAACGCTGTGTTCGCCTTTGGTCTGACCCTGATCTGGCTAGCGGCGGCTCGAAAGCAGTAGGCTCGTTTCCGATCGCGTGATCCCGTCGATCTGGCGAATGGCCGATAGCACTGCGTCGAACCGCTCAAGCGTATCTGTCCCAATCTCGGCAATCAGATCCCATGTGCCATTGGTTGAATGCACGGCCGTCACCTCTGGCATGGCGCGCAGACGTGGCATTGCCCGATCCGCACCTCTGCCCGCGCATTCCAGCATCATTAGCCCGCGCACCGGATGGGTCGCGATATCCCCGCGCGTCAGCACCGTGAACCCCGCAATGCCCCCGCTGGCGATCAGACGATCCATGCGGGCGCGCACCGTCGCACGGGTCACATTCAGGTCTGCGGCCAAAACGGATAGCGAGGCACGCCCGTCGCGCCGCAATGCGGCAATCAGCTGATTGTCCAGGTTATCCAATGTGGTTATCCAGTTTGATCAATTCGGCACCAAATAGCACAAAATGATTGATGAAACCACCGCCACTCCGGTGAATAATCAGAATATGACACAGAAACATTGCATCCTGATCGGGGCCCCTGTCGACTGCGGTAAACGCGTTCGTGGCTGCCTTATGGGGCCGGACGCCTACCGCACTGCCGGTCTGGGCGAAGCCATCACCGCCCTTGGGCACACCGTTGAAGATATCGGCAATCTGGCACCCGCAAATGTGCCCGCGCAAAGCCACGATAACCCACAGCTATATAAGCTAGAGGAAAACATCGGCTGGTGCGAAACCTTGCAAGATGCAGCCCGCACACAGGCGCTTAAGGGGATGCCGATCTTCCTTGGTGGGGATCACGCGCTGGCGATGGGTACCGTATCTGGCATGGCTGATCACGCGGCCAAACTGGGCAAGCCGTTCTTCGTCCTCTGGCTGGATGCGCATACCGACATCCACACGTTATCCAGCACCGACAGCGGTAATATCCACGGCACGCCCACCGGTTATTATATCGGACGCGAGGGGTTTGATATGTTCCCCCCCGTGGCCAACCCTGTGCCGACTGAAAACATCTGCATGATCGGCCTACGCTCTGTCGATCCCGCAGAACATGCGGCCCTTGGGGACCTGAACGTTGATCTGGTCGACATGCGCCGTATCGACGAAGAAGGCATCCGCGCACCCCTCGCCGCCTTTCTTGACCGCGTGGCCGCTGTGGGCGGGTTTTTGCATGTGTCGCTTGATGTGGACTGCCTTGACCCGTCTGTGGCCCCCGCCGTTGGCACAACCGTCCCCGGCGGTGCCACCGACCGCGAGGCGCATTTGATCATGGAAATGGTGTCCGATAGCGGGCTTGTCGGATCACTTGATCTGGTCGAGCTGAACCCTTTTATGGACGAGCGCGGCAAAACAGCAAACCTGATGGTCGAACTGACCGCGTCCCTGATGGGCCGCCGCGTGTTTGACCGCCCAACAAGGACAAACGGATGACCCTGACCCCCTCAAAGCTGGCCATGGTGCCATTCGTATCCGTCGATCATATGATGAAACTTGTGCATCATGTCGGGCTTGCGAAATTTCTGGCCGACGTCGCCGCAGAAATCGAATCCGACTTTGCCCGTTGGGAACTCTTCGACAAAACCCCGCGTGTCGGCTCGCATTCCGACGTCGGTGTGATTGAGCTGATGCCGACCTCTGATGGCGAAATGTACGGCTTCAAATATGTGAACGGCCACCCCAAGAATATGTCCGAGGGGCTGCAAACCGTGACCGCGTTCGGCCTTCTCGCCGATGTCTATTCCGGCTACCCGCTCATGCTGTCGGAAATGACCGTGTTGACCGCGCTGCGCACCGCGTCCATGTCCGCCATGGCGACCAAGCACCTTGCGTCCAAGGGCGCGCGCACGATGGCGATGATCGGCAACGGCGCACAGTCCGAATTCCAATGCCTTGCGCAAAAGGCCGTGAATGGCATCGACCGCATCCGGCTCTATGACATCGACATGGCCGCGACCGAAAAATGTGCCGCTAACCTCGCGGGCCTTGGGTTCGATATCACGCTCTGCAAAACTCCAGAGGAGGCGATTGAGGGCGCGGATGTCATCACCACCGCCACCGCTGATAAGGATATGCAAACGATCCTGACCGACAACATGGTCGGCGCGGGCGTGCATATCAACGCAATCGGCGGCGATTGCCCCGGCAAAACCGAACTCCACCGCGACGTCGTGGATCGGTCCACCGTGTTCGTCGAATATCCGCCGCAAACGCGGATCGAGGGCGAAATTCAGCAAATGGACCCCGACCATCCCGTGGTCGAGCTGTGGCAGGTGATCACCAGTCAGGCCGACGGGCGCACATCCGCGGCAGAGGTGACACTGTTCGACGGTGTCGGCTTCGCGATTGAGGATTTCAGCGCCCTGCGCTACGTGCATTCCGCGATCAAGGACACGCCGTTCTACGCCGATCTGGATATGATCGCCGACCCCGATGATCCGCGTGACCTGTTCGGCATGCTGCAACGGGCCAAAGCATAACGATAGGCGTTGAAGGTATCCCTAGTGTCTGCTAGTCTTGAGACTACGAAATATAGGCTGGGACAGCACCGTGAACGATACGCCGGAAACACCTGAAAACAATGACGAAATCTCGATGGATCGGCCAGCATATGAAGGCCCGTCCGTCACGATCGAGCATGAGCTGAAAACTAGCTATCTTGATTACGCGATGTCCGTCATCGTATCCCGCGCCATTCCCGACCTGCGCGACGGTCTAAAACCGGTTCACCGGCGCATCCTTTATGCGATGCATGAAACCAACAACAGCCACGACAAACCTTATCGTAAATCGTCGCGCCCCGTCGCCGAAACCATGGGGAAATATCACCCCCACGGCGATAGCGCGATCTATGATGCGCTGGTGCGTATGGCCCAAGATTTCTCTATGTCGCTGGTGCTTTTGGATGGTCAGGGCAACTTTGGCTCTATGGACGGCGACCGCGCTGCGGCCTATCGCTATACCGAGGTGCGGATGGAAAAGGCAGCCCAAGCGCTGCTGCAAGACATCGACAAAGACACCGTTGATTTCCAGGATAACTACGACGGCAAAGACCGCGAACCCACTGTGCTGCCTGCCCGCTATCCCAACATGCTGGTCAACGGCGCTGGCGGTATTGCGGTTGGTATGGCCACGAACATTCCGCCCCATAACCTTGGCGAAGTCATCGACGCGACGCTGGCGATTATCGACAGCCCTGATCTGACGTCCGAGGAACTGATTGAATACATCCCTGCACCTGATTTCCCGACGGGCGGCATCATCCTTGGCCGCTCTGGCGCGCGGAAGGCTTATATCGAAGGGCGCGGTTCCGTCGTTGTGCGCTGTAAAACCCGGATCGAGGAAATTCGCAAAGATCGCTGGGCCATCGTCATCGACGAAATCCCGTATCAGGTGAACAAATCCGCGATGATCGACAAGATCGCTGAGGCCGCCCGCGATAAAAAGATCGAAGGCATCGCGCATGTTCAGGATGAATCCGATCGCAACGGCGTGCGCGTCGTGGTCGAACTCAAACGCGACGCCACCGCAGAGGTGGTGTTGAACCAGCTCTTCCGTTTCACACCGATGCAAACCTATTTCGGCTGTAACATGCTGGCGCTGAACGGTGGCCGACCCGAACAGCTGACCCTGCGGGCCTTCCTGACCAACTTTGTGGACTTCCGCGAAGATGTTGTCGCCCGCCGCACCGCGTATGAATTGCGCAAGGCCCGCGAACGGTCTCACGTTTTGTGCGGTCTGGCCGTGGCTGTCACCAACATCGACGAGATCGTCAACACGATCCGCCAGTCCGCCGACGCGTCTGAGGCACGTCACAAGCTGATGACCCGCCGTTGGCCCGCCCAGCCGATCCTTGAATATATCGCGCTGATCGACGACCCGACCCATACCGCCAACGACGACGGCACCTATAACTTGTCCGAAACGCAGGCCCGTGCGATCCTTGAATTGCGCCTGCAACGCCTGACACAAATTGGCGTGAAAGAAGTCACAGACGAGCTGAAGGAACTGGCCGCGAAAATCCGCGAATACCTTGAAATCCTTGGCTCCCGTGACCGTATCATGCAGATCATCCGCGATGAGCTGACCGAGGTGCGCGATGCATTCGCTGTGCCGCGCCGCACCGAAATCGTCGACTGGTCCGGCGATATGGACGACGAGGATCTGATCGAGAAAGAGGATATGGTCGTCACCGTCACCTCTGGTGGTTACATCAAACGTACCGCCCTCGCTGATTTCCGCGCACAGCGGCGCGGTGGTAAGGGCGTCGGCTCTATGGCCACCAAGGAAGAGGATGTGGTCACCACCCTTTTCGTCGCCAACACCCACACGCAGCTGTTGTTCTTTACGACCGATGGCATGGTTTACAAGCTTAAAACATGGCGTCTGCCGCTGGGGTCACGCACGGCCAAGGGCAAGGCGATTGTGAATATCCTGCCGATCCCGACAGGTGTGTCCATCGCGGCAATCATGCCCGTGGATCGCGACGAAAAAGAATGGGACGACCTGCAAGTTGTCTTTGCCACCTCCGCAGGCACCGTCCGCCGCAACAAGCTGTCTGATTTCACTAATGTCATGCGCAACGGTAAAATTGCGATGAAATTTGAAGGCGACACGGCCGATTACACGCTGATCAACGCGCGCATCGCATCCAATGATGACGATGTGATGCTGGTCACGAACTCTGGGCGTGCGATCCGCTTCCCTGCGACGGACGTACGCGTGTTCAACAGCCGTAATTCGGTTGGTGTCCGCGGGATCAAGCTGCAAGGCGACGATGCGGTCGTGTCGATGTCGATCATCAGCCACTTTAAGGCCGAGGCCGATGAACGTGCCGCATATCTGAAAATGCGCCGTGCGATGGCTGGATTGGCTGACGATGCAGAGGTCGATGATGAGGATGGCGCGGTCGCGGGTGAATTGTCGCCTGAGCGTTATGCCGAAATGTCCGCCACTGAAAATCTGATCCTGACAATCACCGAACAGGGCTCTGGCAAATTGTCATCCAGCCACGATTACCCCGTGCGCGGGCGTGGCGGCATGGGTGTGGCGGCGATGGATAAGGCGATGCGCGGCGGCGATCTTGTCACATCCTTCCCCGTCGAATTGTCCGACCAGATCATGCTGGTCACCTCCACCGGCCAGTCCATCCGCGTGCCAATCGACGGGATCAGCTTCCGGTCGCGCGGTGCCGGCGGTGTCAAAGTGTTCGACACAGCCAAGGGTGAGGTCGTCGTGTCCGTCGCATGGATTGCGGATCAGGGCGAGGACGAGGCGGTTGAGACCCCTGCGGATTAACCAATTATCAACACGTTTCGCACGCGAAACAATATGCGGCAAAAGGCGGGGTTTTCACACCTCGCCTTTTGTCCTAGATCGGGCAGCATGACAGATATATTGAACATCATCGGCGGCGGTATGGCCGGATCAGAGGCCGCTTGGCAGGCTGCAAACGCAGGCATAAAAGTGGTCATTCACGAGATGCGCCCAAAGGTCGAAACCTTTGCCCATCGCACTGGGTTTTTGGGCGAAATGGTGTGTTCCAATTCGTTCCGCTCGGACGACGACGAAAAAAATGCTGTGGGACTTTTGCATTGGGAAATGCGGGCCGCTGGCGGGTTAATTATGGCAACGGCCGAAAAACACCGCATCCCTGCGGGTGGCGCATTGGCCGTGGACCGCGACCCATTCGCCGAAAGCGTGACAGCCGCACTGAACGCCCATCCCAATATCAGTATTTCCTATGATGAGATCACCGAATTGCCGACGGATGGCCAGTGGATCATCGCAACCGGGCCGCTTACGTCAGGCGCCTTGGCCGAGGCGATTGCCGCCGAAACAGGCGCAGAGGCGCTTGCGTTTTTTGATGCCATCGCCCCAATCGTTTACCACGAAAGCATCAACATGGACGTCGCATGGATGCAGTCGCGTTATGATAAGGGCGAGACTGAGGAAGAGCGCACAGCATACCTGAATTGCCCCATGAACAAGGCCCAGTACGAGGCGTTCATCGACGCCCTGCTAGAGGCCGACAAGACTGAGTTCAAAGAAGGCGAAACTGCAGGTTATTTCGATGGGTGTTTGCCGATTGAAGTGATGGCCGAACGCGGCCGTGAAACGCTGCGGTTTGGCCCCATGAAACCTGTGGGCCTGACCAACGCCAACGACCCTGAGAATAAGCCCTATGCCGTTGTGCAGCTGCGCCGCGATAACGCGCTTGGCACGCTTTACAACATCGTCGGCTTTCAGACCAAGATGAAGTACGGCGCGCAAAAGGCTGTTTTTTCATCCATTCCTGGTCTCGAGGATGCAGAATTTGCCCGGCTTGGCGGAATTCATCGGAACAGCTTTATCAACTCGCCCACGTTGCTCGACAGTCAAATGCGGCTGAAATCGCGGCCCAATATCCGGTTTGCGGGGCAGATTACTGGCGTTGAAGGCTACGTTGAAAGTGCTGCGATGGGTTTGCTTGCCGGCCGTATGGCCGTGGCCGAAATGCAGGGACGCGACATTGCGGATGTGCCAGATACCACTGCGATGGGTGCGCTTGTGTCCCACATCACCGGTGGTGCGGCCGCCAAGACGTTCCAGCCGATGAACGTGAACTTTGGCCTGTTTCCCCCGCTTGAAGGCATGAAATCAGGCCGTCGCGGGCGCAAGGAACGCTACAAGGGCTACACGGACCGGGCCAAGATTGATTGGGCGGATTGGGTCGCGCAATTGGCGCAGTAATGATCACCCGATTTGCACCTTCCCCAACTGGGCCGTTACATTTGGGGCATGCGTATTCTGCGATGCTGGCGCATGATATGGCGATGGCTGCGAACGGGACGTTTTTGTTGCGGATCGAAGACATCGACTCGTCCCGCGCACGCCCCGCGTGGGAGACCCAAATTTATGACGATCTGATGTGGCTCGGCCTGCGGTGGCCAGAGCCTGTGATGCGGCAAAGTGAGCGGCAAGCCGTATATCAAGATCGACTGGTAACTCTCTGGAAAAAGGGCATTCTTTATCCGTGTTCATGCAATCGCAAGGACCTTCTATCGGCGGCATCTGCCCCGCAAGAAGGTGCGCCGCTGGTTGGTCCCGATGGTCTGATTTACCCAGGAACGTGCCGACATTTGCATGATCGCAGCGGTCCGTTTCCATCCGCTGCCGTTCTGCGATTGGACATGGAAGCGGTCGACCTGGCGCTGGCCAAATCGGTTGGTGATGTCGTCCTCGCAAGGCGTGATATGGGCACGTCTTATCACCTGTCCGTTGTCATTGATGATGCGGCCCAAGGGGTGACGGACGTGGTGCGCGGTGCCGATCTGTTAGATGCCACGCCGATCCATACGCTGTTGCAAAACCTGCTGGGCCTGCCGACGCCGCGCTATCATCATCATGATCTGATCCGTGATGAGAACGGCAAACGGCTGGCCAAACGTGACGACGCACGCGCTCTGTCAAAATACCGCACCGAGGGTGCAACACCCAATGATATCAGGCGGTTGGTAGGACTTCCTGAACAATAACCTCTACGCCATCCTGCACCTCGGTGTAGAAACAGCTGCGCCGTCCGGTGTGACAGGCCGCACCGGTTTGCTGCACAGTGACCAACAGGCAATCACGATCACAATCCAGTCGGAAGGCCACGAGTTTCTGCGTATGGCCGCTGGTCGCACCTTTGACCCAGAATTCCTGACGTGAGCGGGACCAATAGGTGACATTGCCGGTTTCCAATGTGCGGGCGACGCTGGTGGCGTTCATCCATGCCATCATCAGCACCTCACCGCTGTTGGCGTCTTGGGCAATCGCGGGAATCAAACCTGCGTCATTATAGGTCAGGTTGGCGGGATCAAATGACATGGTGGCACCTTTGCAAATGGGTCTGTGCGGCCTATCTAAGGGCAAGACAATCGAAGGGCAAACGCTGTGAGCGCTGAAACTGATATGATGAAGCTGTATTCGCAGCGTATCCTCGCGCTGGCAGCGGATATGCCCCATACGGCGCGGCTGACCGATCCTGATGCAACGGCCAAGAGGCGTGCGCCATTGTGTGGGTCCACTGTGACTGTTGACGTGATGGTCGCGGATGGCGTGATCGCCGGCTATGGGCAAGACGTCAAAGCCTGCGCCTTGGGCCAAGCGGCAGCCGCTGTTGTTGGCGGTGCGATTGTCGGGTTGCACGTTGATCAGGTCCGTGTCGGGCGTGACCAGATGCGCGCCATGCTAAAGGATGATGGTCCCGTGCCCGATGCCCCGTTTGACGGGCTTGAGGTGCTGACCCCTGCGCGTGATTACAAGAACCGCCATGCGTCGATCATGCTGGCGTTTGATGCCACGATTGACGCGCTCGATAGCCTATCCACATAAAAAACCGCCGCACATCCGGGACAGGGATGGCGGCGGCGAGGTTTGCGATTATAGGCGTCCGGTCCGTATTTCCAGAGGGGGAAGAGGCCAATCTCCCGACTTATGGATGGGACAGGCAGGTCATCAAGTTGCGTAGGTGGGACAGTGCAATTTGATGGACCGAACGCCGGAACCGCGAGGCAGGTCAGATCATCCCGGGCAAGGACAATCCGACAAAAAGCATCACAAGCAATGAGGCTGCACCAATGGCATCTGCAATGATCGTATCGCTGGATCGTGTGATCGCTGATTTGATATCTTTGGCCATTTGTTTGCGTCCTCAGTGTTCGTTTCTATATGTTTCCCCTTTGTTCTCATATGATTAATGTTCTGTAAAGAACTAAATAAGAACAAAGGTGAACAAAAATACTAACCCACTGATATTAAGCGAATAGCTTTGTCTTGTTCCATCAGCCATAGGGCTGTTCTGGCCGCCTTTCCACGTTCTGTTTCCAGTTTCGGATCGTCATGCAGCAGTTTTCGGGCGTCTTTTTGCGCGATTTGCATCAGGGCTGTCTGCCGTTCCAGATCAGCGATGCGAAAACGTGGCACACCAGATTGGGCGGTGCCGATCACGTCGCCTGCCCCGCGCATGGCGAGGTCTTCCTCGGATATCCGAAAGCCGTCCTCGGTTTCGCGCAAAATCTCAAGCCGACGTTTGCCAGTTTCTGACATAGGGTCCTGAAATAGGAGCAAACAGGTGGAGGCGGCAGCCCCCCGCCCGACCCTGCCGCGCAATTGGTGCAATTGCGCCAGCCCGAATGTTTCGGCCCGCTCAATCATCATGATAGAGGCGTTGGGCACGTTGACGCCCACCTCGATCACGGTTGTGGCGACCAGCACCTTGGTGTCGCCCGCTACAAAACGCGCCATCGCCGCGTCCTTTTCCGCGGGTGGCATTTGGCCGTGGACGATGCCGACCATACCCTCGCCCAAGGCGGCGCGCAGGTGTTTGAAACGTTCCTCTGCTGCGGTCATGTCAAGGAATTCGCTTTCCTCGACCAAGGGGCAGACCCAATAGGCCTGCTTGCCCTCGGCCACGGCGCGGCGCAGTTTTTCGACGACCTCATCGAGCCGTTTTGTCGACACCAATGCCGTTTGAACCGGCGTGCGCCCGGGCGGCTTTTCATCCAGCACGGACACATCCATGTCGCCGTATTGCGCCAGCGACAAGGACCGTGGGATCGGCGTTGCGGTCATCACAAGGACATCGACGGCGTCGCCTTTCGCCCCCAGTTCCATGCGCTGCGCGACGCCAAAACGGTGTTGTTCGTCGATTACGGCCAGCCGCAAGTCGGCAAATTCGACGCCTTTTTGGAACACGGCGTGGGTGCCGACCAAAATCTGGATTTCGCCAGATGCGAGGCGGGCCAGTTTCGCCTCCCGCTCGCGGCCCTTGTCACGGCCTGTAAGCAATTCCAGTGCTACGCCCGCGTCGGTGGCCAAGGGTTGTAACCCCTCAAGATGTTGGCGCGCTAGGATTTCGGTCGGTGCCATCATGACACCTTGCCCGCCTGCCTCAACCACCACCAAAAGTGCCATGAGCGCGACGAGCGTTTTGCCCGATCCCACGTCGCCCTGTAACAGGCGGTTCATACGGATTGGCGCGGCCAGATCATTGGTGATCTCGGCAACTGCGCGTGTTTGCGCAACTGTCGGCGCATAAGGAAGCGCGGATAACACCTTGGATTGTAACGTATTTGTCGCAACGGAACTACGCCCTTTGCCGCGTCGCGCCACGGCCCGCGCAAGGGCAAGCGTCATTTGGTGGGCAAAGAATTCATCATAGGCCAGCCGTTCCCGCGCAACTGTATGGGGTGACAAATCGGCCGTGGCCTCAGGCGTGTGGGCATCGCGCATGGCTTGCAGCCAGCTGGGCCAGCCGTGTTGGATCATTAGTTGTGGGTCGATCCATTCATCCAGATCAGGCGCTAGCCGCAGTGCGGATCGCGTGCCCTTCCACATCAATTTTTGCGTAATCCCAGCGTGCAGCGGATAAACCGGTTCAAACGACGGAATGTCATCTGCATCCTCGGGGCGCAAAACGTGGTCAGGATGGACCATCTGGGCCATGCTATCGAAGGCTTCGATCTTGCCCGATACGACGCGCCGCTGCCCCGTTGGCAGAAGTTTCGACAAGTAATCGCCACGCGCGTGAAAGAAGACCAGCTGAAAAGTTGTCGCCGCATCAGTCACGTGAATGCGGTACGGCCGGCCACGCGATTGGGGCGGAAAATGGTCGCCAGCTGTGACCTCAACCGTGACAACAGTCGGGGGAACGACATCGCGAATGGTGGCGCGCTGTCCGCGATCCACACCCGAAATCGGCAGTGTCATCAGGATATCCCGCGGCTTGGTCACCCCCGTCGGTTCAAGGATCTGAACCGTTTTTGGACCAATGCCGTCAAGTTTATTCAGCGCACCAAATAGCGGGAAAAGAACCTCTGGCCGTCCGGTCATAGGCCTTCGATCATGGCAAGCCACGCGTCCTCGTCGATGGTTTCCACGCCAAGGCTCGCCGCCTTGGTCGCCTTTGACCCCGCGCCTGGACCGGCGACCAACAGGTCGGTTTTTGCACTGACCGAACCGGATACTTTCGCACCAAGCGTTTCGGCACGCGCCTTGGCTTCGGCGCGGCTCATCCGTTCTAGGGTGCCGGAAAAGACGACGGTTTTGCCGGCCACGGGGCTATCGACATTCCCGACTTGAACCGCGTCTGCGATCGTCAGCTCGGCAGCTAGCTTATCAATCGATGCCCGTTCTGCATCATTTTGAAAGGCCGTGATCAAGGACGTCGCCATAACCGCGCCGACGCCATCAATGCTAAGCAAGCTGTCCCATGTTGCACCTTCGCCGATTTTGGCGGTCGTCAGTTGGGTTTCTAAGCTGTCCCAATCACCAAAATGATTGGCAATCAGGCTCGCGCCAGCGTCACCCATGTGCCGGATGCCCAAGGAGAACAGAAACCGTTTCAGCGAAATCGCTCGCTTATCGTCAATCGCGGCGAACAGTTTTTCGGCGCTTTTATCGCCCCAACCTTCGCGATTTTTCAATTGCTGCATGCCAGAGCCGTAGCGGTCACGTAGTGTGAAAATATCGGCTGGTGTCGTGATCCAGCCGTCGGTGTAGAATTGTTCAACCTGTTTCGCGCCTAGACCTTCGATATCGAACGCGGCACGCCCGACAAAGTGTTTGAGCCGTTCAACCGCTTGCGCCGGGCAAATGAGGCCCCCAGTGCAGCGGTGGACCGCATCGCCATCTTCACGGATTGCGGGTGATTGGCATTCGGGGCACGTCGTTGGGAAGATAAATGGCGCGGCATCGGCGGGGCGTTTTGTCAGATCCACGTCCTTGATTTTTGGGATTACGTCGCCGGCACGGTAGATTTGGACCCAGTCGCCAATTCGGATGTCACGCCCGTCACGGATCGGTTCGCCATCACCGCCACGGCCCGCGATGTAATCTTCGTTGTGCAAGGTTGCGTTTGAAACCACGACGCCGCCAACCGTGACCGGCGACAGTCGTGCGACGGGTGATAAGGCACCGGTACGTCCGACCTGAATTTCGATGTCATCAAGCCGCGTCCATGCCAATTCAGCGGGGAATTTATGCGCAATCGCCCAGCGTGGTGTCGTGCTACGAAATCCGAGGCGCTTTTGAAAATTGAGGTCGTCAACTTTGTAAACGACGCCGTCGATGTCGTACCCTAGTGTGGCGCGCTGTTCCTCGATGGTGCGGTAGTGGGACAGCAATGCTTCCGCACTGTGGCAAGTTGCGGTGAGCGGGTTTGTCTGAAAACCGAACTTGGCCAGAGTCGCGATGGCATCGGATTGGGTCTTTGCAAACGGGGCAGAGATTTCGCCCCATGCATAGGCGAAGAAACGCAGTGGTCGGGCCTTTGTAATATTTGCGTCGAGTTGCCGCAATGATCCGGCGGCGGCGTTGCGTGGGTTGGCAAACGTCTTAGCATCAGCAGCGGTTTGGCGGGTGTTCAGTGCCTCAAAATCCGATGCGCTCATGTAAACTTCGCCGCGGACCTCAAAGATATCGGGCGCACCGCTTAGGTTTTCGGGGATGTCAGCGATTGTGCGGGCGTTTTGGGTGACGTTTTCACCGGTTGTGCCGTCGCCGCGTGTCGCCGCATAGACCAGCTTGCCGTTCTCATAGCGGAGCGACAGTGAAAGCCCGTCAATTTTTGGCTCTGCGGTGAACGACAGCGGGGCGTTATAGGTTAGTCCAAGAAATTTGCGGACCCGTGTTTCAAAATCATTGACATCTTCATCGGTGAATGCGTTTCCAAGGCTCATCATGCGTTGGGCATGAGTAATTTTACCGAAACCTTCGGCGGGTGCGGCACCGACTGTGTCAGACGGGCTATCGGATCGTTTCAGGTCGGGGAACTGTACCTCAAGCGCATGATTGCGTTGTTTGTAGGCATCATATTCAGCGTCGGACAGACGCGGTGCATCTTGCTTGTGATATTCGGTGTTCGCTTGGGCGAGCGTATCGGCCAGCCATGCCAGCTCTTGTTTCGCTTGGTCCTTGGACAGATCGGTGACGGCTGTGGTTGATGTCGTCGGAATGGTGGTCACGATGCAGCCTCACTTAGGTCATGTCGGGTGCGGCCCCGACTGACCTAAGTTCTAGCAGTGTCTAGCTGTAGGTAAAGAGGACCGCGGGCGTTATGCGCCGACAGCAATCTTTTCTGCGTTCATGTTCGGCTCTGGATCGCGCAGGACATAGCCACGGCCCCAGACCTTTTCGATGTAATTTTCACCCTCGGTCGCCTCGCCCAATTTCTTGCGCAGCTTCCAGATAAAGACATCAATGATCTTCAGTTCAGGTTCATCCATGCCGCCATAAAGATGGTTGAGGAACATTTCTTTGGTCAATGTCGTGCCTTTGCGGAGCGACAAAAGATCTAACATTTGGTATTCTTTACCGCTTAGACGCACGGTGGAGCCGCCCACATCCACGGTTTTCGCATCAAGATTAACGGAAATTCGGCCCGTTTTGGTGATGGATTACGCATGCCCCTTGGACCGGCGGATGATGGCGTGGATACGCGCAACCAATTCTTCGCGGTGGAAGGATTTAGTGAGATAATCGTCAGCACCAAAGCCAAAACCCTTAAGCTTGCTTTCCGTGTCATCATCCCCTGACAGGATCAGGATCGGCGTCTCAATCCGGCTAAGCCGGAGTTGGCGAAGCACCTCATGCCCATTCATGTCAGGCAAGTTCAGGTCCAGAAGGATCAGGTCGTAGTCATACAACTTCGCAAGATCGATCCCCTCTTCCCCCAAATCCGTCGCATAGACGTTCAGGTTGGCGTGGGTCAGCATCAATTCGATGCTTTTAGATGTTGTTGGGTCGTCTTCGACGAGTAGGACACGCATGCAAAATCTCCGATCATGTTCGCTTTTCCCATCGTAAGCTTCGAATGGTTAATTCGGGTTTAACGACCAAAGATAACTTTGCATCTCCACCTATGGTTGTCAGTATTGTTTCAATGCCGTGGCTTTCAGCGACGCCTCACCGTTGTTTTGGACGGCATTTTCCCATTCGGCGTATTCGTCATCGGATAACGCATAGGTTGATTTTGCCGTGTCCTTTGTGATCAGCCCCGATAAAACGGCTTTGATTACCAGTGCCTTACGTGATGCGGCTGAGCGTCGTGTGTCGGCTGGCGGCAGGTCCGTACGTGTCATCACCTTACCATCGGGCAGTGTCACGGATCGTGGCCTATCTATTTTCTTTAAATACATCTTGTTCACCCCTTTTCAGGTTTTCCCAAAGACGTTATGCTCACAAGGGGTTAAAGACCGGTATAGGCGGGCCCTTTTTCGTTGTGCTTATTTTCCTATATTTTGACCAAATCTTTCATGATCGGACTTGATGGTATGCCGCTGGACCCTGCGCTGAACTCACTTGGATTTGCAAAACCGCCGTCGGAAACCCGTGTTGTGGTCGCCATGTCGGGCGGTGTTGACAGCTCGGTTGTGGCGGCGCAACTGGCTGAAGAAGGCTATGACGTGGTTGGTGTAACGTTGCAGTTATATGACCACGGGGCGGCGCTGGCCAAAAAGGGTGCCTGCTGTGCGGGCCGCGATATCCACGATGCCCGCCGCGTCGCCGAGGAGATGGGTTTTCCGCATTATGTGCTGGATTACGAAAACATCTTTAAGGATGCGGTGATGGATGAGTTCGCCGACAGCTATCTGGCCGGTGCGACGCCTGTGCCGTGCATTCGGTGCAATGAACGGGTGAAGTTCAAGGATCTGTTGGAAACGGCCAAGGATCTGGATGCTGATTGTATGGCGACGGGTCATTATATCCAGCGAATGATGGGTGATCAATGTGCCGAGCTGCACTCCGCAGCCGATCCGACCAAAGACCAGAGCTATTTCCTGTTTTCCACCACGGCCGAGCAGTTGGATTACCTACGCTTTCCCTTGGGGCATTTGAAGTCCAAGGAAGAAACGCGCGCGCTTGCGCAGAAATACGGGCTGGGTGTGGCGGATAAGCCGGACAGTCAGGATATTTGTTTTGTGCCGGATGGGAACTACGCCGCCGTGATTGAAAAGTTGCGCCCTGGTGCGGCGGAGCCCGGTGATATTGTTGACACCGAGGGCCGCGTTTTGGGGCAGCACACTGGTGTGATCCATTACACGATTGGCCAACGACGCGGGCTTGGCATCGGGGGCCTGGCTGACCCGCTTTATGTGGTGAAGCTGGATGTGGACCAGCGCCATGTGATTGTTGGCACCAAGGCGATGCTTGCCACGCGCATGGTGCCGCTGCGCGAGATTAACTGGCTGGGTGACGGTGGGTTCTTGGCGGGTGGTCCGCGCCAGATCGCGGTGAAGGTCCGGTCAACCAAGCCACCCATCGAGGCGGTATTGCGTCCGATTTCGGACACAGAGGCCGAGGTTGAATTGTTGGTCGCCGAGGAAGGCGTGTCACCTGGACAGGCGTGTGTGTTCTACGACCCTGATAGCAGCCGCGTGTTGGGCGGTGGCTGGATCTGGCGCGGATACTAAGCATCCCCCCGCATTCAAATGCGGGCGATCCGCCGGGGCCAGCCCCGGACCCCGGAGTATTTTAGAAAAAGCGAAACGGGGTTGGTTAGAGCCCGCTTTGTGTGCGCAAAGTGAAGCCGGAGCTGCGCAGCCGCGCGACGATTGCCTCGACATGGAGGCTGTCGCGGGCTTCGATCACGACCTCTAACTCGGCCTTTTTCAGGGCGAGGGTTTGCATCATGCGTTGGTGGATCACCTCGATCACGTTCGCGCCCTCTTCGCCGATGATCCGGCTGATGTCAGAGAGCTGACCGGGGGTGTCGTCAATCGCGAACGTCAGCCGTGTGATCCGCCCGTCGCGGACAAGCCCGCGCAGGATCAGGGTGGAGAGAAGCCGCGAGTCGATATTGCCGCCGCAGATCACCAGCCCCACTTTTTTGCCCTGAAGCGTGGGGGCAAGTTTCTTGATCACCGCGAGGCCCGCGCCGGGGGCGCCCTCGGCGACGAGCTTTTCGTAGCTGAGGAGGTCAAAGACCGCGTCTTCGATTTCATTCTCGGTTGCGGTTTCAACCTGATCGACGTGGGATTTGATGATGTCAATATTGGCTTGCCCGGGTTCGCGCACGGCGATCCCTTCGGCCAAGGAGGCCCCATTGTTATGGAGTTCGGTGCCTGAAAGCTGGGCCTTCACCGCGTCGAATAGCTCGGCTTGCGCGCCAATGATATGCAGGTCGGGGTTGATCGCCTTGGCCGCGACAGCCATGCCCGCGATCAGCCCGCCACCGCCGATGGGCACAACGATCACGTCCAGATCAGGGACTTGGTCAAGCATTTCGAGCGCAACAGACCCTTGGCCCGCGGCAACAACGGGATCATCAAACGGGTGGATGAATGTCAGCCCCTCGGCTGCGGCGCGGTCCAGCGTGTAGCTGACGCCATCGTCAAAGCCTGTGCCATATTGCATAACGGTGGCGCCGAAATCCTCGGTCCGTTTGACCTTATTAAAAGGGGTGCCGACGGGCATGACGATGGTGGCCGGAATGCCAAGCTGTTCGGCGTGATAGGCGACCCCTTGGGCGTGGTTGCCCGCACTACAGGCGATGACGCCCTTGCGGCGCTGTGTTTCGTTCAAGGTTAGCAATTTGGCCAAGGCACCACGGGTTTTAAAGGCGTTCGTGTGTTGCAGGTTTTCCAGCTTGAGATACAGATCAAAACCCAGTTGCAGCGACAGCCGTGCGGCCTTGACGGTCGGGGTGCGGATGGTCGCGTCCTGAATAGTGGCATAGGTGGATGTGATCAGGTCTGGGGTCAGTGTCATTGCGGCTTCCTTTTGGCGCGGCGATATGAACACAAGCGGCTATTTGCGCGTAATATGCAATGGAAATAAGCATGGGATGGTATGTTTGCGGGGGCAGCCCTGGAAACGCACGTATTTGTCAAAAAGCGAGGAACGCGGGTTTTGCGGGCGGTCTGAAAGGGGGATGGTGGGCAATTGCCTCTGGACCGTTTCGCCGCTGCATATTACGCAGTGAAGCATGATATATGAAAATGCATCTCGGTGGCGTGCCGCGCCCCATAAAAATATCTTGCTGTTCGCGATGTCGGGGCTGGGCAAGACGTATTTGTCATCCATGCTGCGCGACACGGGTGATTGGTTCCACTACTCCATCGATTACCGGATTGGCACGCGATATATGTCGCCACACATCGTGGATATGGCGCTGGGTGAGGCGATGAAGAACCCCGTGCTTAAGGATCTGTTGATGTCCGACAGCATCTATATTGCGCCCAATGTGCATACGACCGACCTAAAGGCGATTTCCAAATATCTGGGCAAGCCGGGCGATGTGGCCAAAGGTGGTTTGGCGTGGGGTGAATATACCCACAGGCAGGATCAGTTTCAGGTGGCCGAAGTGTCCGCATTGATGGACACCAGCCATTTTATGGAACGCTCTGGCGCGATCTACGGCTATCCACATTTCATCTGTGACACGGGTGGGTCGATCTGCGAATGGGTAGATGCCGATGATCCAGATGATCCAATCCTGACTGAACTTGCGTCCAAGACATTGATGGTCTGGATCGAAGGGACCGATGATCACACCGCTGAGCTGGTCCGCCGTTTTGACAAAGAGCCTAAGCCGATGTCTTATGATCCGACGTTCTTGTTGGCGACATGGCGGGCCTATCTGGCTGAATTTGGCGTGGCCGAGGACAAGGTGGACCCCGATGATTTCATCCGCTGGGCGTTTGCCAAGGCGCTGGCACACCGTCAGCCACGCTATCGCAAGATCGCCGAGAAATGGGGGATCACGGTCCCGATGGAGGCTGTGACCAAGGTGAAAGACACGGAGGGCTTTGTCAGCATGATCGCTGACGCACTTGAGATGCGCGGCTAGGCCGCCTGTTTCAATGACCTGCCCGTAAGGACCAAGACAATGCCGATCAAACTGCCCTCTGCCCTGCCCGCCTTTGACGTTTTGCGCAACGAAGGTGTGATGGTGCTGGATGATGACACCGCCGCCCGTCAGGATATCCGCCCGCTGCGGATTGCACTGCTGAACCTGATGCCCAAGAAAATCCAGACGGAGAACCAGTTTGCCCGCCTGATTGGCGCGACCCCGTTGCAGATTGAATTGACCCTGATCCGCATGTCGGAACATCAGACCAAGAATACCGCAGCCGAGCATATGGAAGAATTCTATGTGCCGTTCAGCGATGTGCGCGACCAGAAATTCGACGGGCTGATCATCACAGGCGCCCCGATCGAGCATCTGGATTTCACCGATGTAACCTATTGGGACGAGCTGACAGAGGTGTTTGCCTGGACCCAGACCAACGTGCATTCCACATTCGGCGTCTGCTGGGGTGGTATGGCCATGATCAACCATTTCCACAACGTGCCCAAGCATATAACGGATGAAAAGGTGTTTGGTTGTTACCGACACCGTGTGACGGATGCGTCGTCACCGTTTCTGCGCGGGTTTTCGGATGATTGTGTGGTGCCGGTTAGCCGCTGGACCGAAATGCGCGAGGATGACATCGCCCGCGCCACCGGTCTAAAGACGTTGATCACCAGTGATCAGTCCGGCCCCTGTCTGGTCGAGGATCCGGCGCACCGTGCGCTTTATATCTTTAACCACTTTGAATACGACAGCGGGACGTTGAAACAGGAATATGATCGGGATGTGGCCGAGGGGACCAAAATCCATGTGCCGCAGAACTATTATCCCAACGATGACCCAACGGAACGCCCCATGAATAAGTGGCGAAGTCACGCCCACCTCCTATATGGTAACTGGATCAACGAAATTTATCAGACAACGAAGTATAATTTGGATGACGTCGGCACTTAGACTTTTGGCATATGCGCTGGCGATTGGGGCAGGCTCTGTTCTGACGGGGTGCGCCACGACGCAGCGCACGGCCAAGATTGAGATGACCTATCCCCCTGTCGGCCAATTCGTTGATGTGACAGGCGGCAAGGTGCATTACTTGCGTGATGGCACCGGACCAGAGCTGATCCTACTGCATGGCGCTGGCGGCAATCTGCGCGATTTCACATTTGATCTGATGCACCGTTTGACGGATGACTATACCGTCACGCTGTTTGACCGTCCTGGTCATGGCTATACCGACCGCGTACCAGGCATTGATACAGGCGCTTTCGCGACCGACGGCGACAGCCCGCAAGCACAAGCCAAGATGCTACGCGAGGCTGCTGGCAAGCTGGGGATCAAGGATCCCGTTGTTGGCGGTCACAGCTTTGGCGGGATCGTGTCGCTGGCATGGGCCGTGGCGGGGCTGGATGAAGATGCAGATCACAACGCACGCGCAATTGTGTCCTTTGCCGGTGTGGCGATGCCGTGGGATGGCGGCCTTGGTGCGTATTACACGGCCAATAGCAGCGCGCTTGGCGGCGGGATCGTGATCCCTGTTTTGTCGGCGCTTGCGACGGATGGCATCGTTGATAATTCAATCGAAGGGGTGTTTGCCCCCGATCCCGCGCCAGAGGGTTACGGCGAACACCTTGGCGCGCGTTTGATCCTGCGCCCCGATAGTTTCCGCGCCAATGTCCGTCAGGTCAGCGAATTGCATCCCAATGTCGTCAAGCTACAGACGCACTATGACGAATTAACCCTGCCGATTGAGATTTTGCATGGCACCGCTGATACTGTCGTGCCGATTGATATCCACGCCCGCGAGATTGTGAAAATCGTGCCATCAGTGCGGGTGCAGGAATTGGAAGGCGTGGGTCATATGCCACACCACGTCGATCCAATCGCCGCTGTGGCCGCAATTGACCGCGCCGCAGGCCGCGCCGGATTGCGCTAGCCCGTCCCTTTGCCCATAATGGGGCCAAGGACCCAAAGGACATCCCATGGATTTGCCATTTGATGGCGGCATCAGCCGCTTTTATAACGACAGCGCGCCTGATGCTGTGCGCACGGCCATTGCTGACGCGAAAAAGGGTGAAATCCTGAACCCTGATTACCCCTATGACAAGCAGATGAAACGCGCAGCCTACGAGGCCGAGATCGCCGCCTTGCAGATTGAACTTGTCCGCCTGCAGGCATGGGCGCGTGATACCGGTGAACGCATTGTTGTGGTGTTCGAAGGCTGTGATGCAGCGGGCAAAGGTGGCACCATTTCGCGGTTACGCGAACATCTTAACCCGCGTCATGCGCGTGTGGTCGCCCTGTCGAAACCGTCGGATGTGGAAGCCGGTCAATGGTATTTCCAACGCTACATCGACCACATGCCATCCGCAGGTGAGATCGTGCTGTTCGACCGTAGCTGGTATAACCGCGGTGTCGTGGAACATGTGTTTGGCTTTTGCTCGCCCGAGGCACGCGAAAAATGGTTCGGACAGGTCAATACATTTGAAAAAATGCTGGTGGATGAAGGCATCAAGGTTTTCAAAACCTGGCTGAATGTCGGCCAAGCCACACAGCTAAAACGGTTTTTGGACCGCGAAAGCGACCTGCTGAAACAGTGGAAACTGTCGTGGATCGATGACGAGGGGTTGAACCGTTGGGATGCCTATTCAGATGCGATCAAGGAAACGCTGGACAGCACCCATACGGATGTCGCACGTTGGATTGTTGTGCGTTCTGATGACAAATGCCGTGCACGGTTGAACACGATCCGCAGTATTCTGTCGCGGACGGATTACGCGGGCCGCGACGATGCCCGCTTGGGCGCGATTGATCCAAAGGTCGCCGGCACCCATGGCTAAACGCGGGTATCATCACGGCAACCTGCGCGAAACACTGGTCGCAGGCTGTCTGTCCCTGATCGAAAAGAAGGGGCCAACAGGCTTTACCCTGTCCGAGGCCGCGCGCGAGGCGGGTGTGACCCCCGCCGCCGTCTACCGCCATTTCGACGGACGCGAAGAGCTGATCGCCGAGGCCGCCCGCCAAGGGTATCAGATTTTCGCTGATCTGATGGAACACGCCTATAACGGTGGCCGGCCATCGGATTTGGCCGCGTTTGAGGCCACGGGCCGTGCCTATCTGGCGTTCGCCCGCAAATACCCCGGACAATATGTTGCGATGTTTGAAAGCGGGATTTCGATCCAGCGCACGCCCGAGCTGAATGATGTGGCGACCCGCGCCTTGGGCGTGTTGGAAACTGCCGCTGTTGCCCTGTCCCAGCATATTCCGGCCGAAAAACGCCCGCCGCCACAGATGTTTTCCGCACATATCTGGGCGATGAGCCACGGGGTTGTGGAACTGTTTGCACGCGGTAGCCCCGGCACCAAATCCCCCTTCCCGCCCGAGGATCTGTTGGAAACCGGTATCGGGATTTATTTACGCGGCCTCGGCCTTGTGGCGCCAGATTCTTAGGAGACGATTATGGACGGAACACTTACAGTATTGTTTCTGGCGGCCAGCCTAACAGATATGGCCTTAAATGATTGCCCGACGGGGTGCTTGGCCGAACGTGAGGCCACATCGAGCCTTTCATTTCAGGCAGCCAAGGTCGAATTCCAAGGGGATCTGATCGGTGAAGAATTCTATGTCGGCTATGATTTCGGCACGACCTACGGCCCGTTCCAGCCAACGATTGGCGCGTCGGTGACCGATGCAGGGGCCATTTGGGTTGGCGCTGGTGCGAAATGGACGTCCAAGGACATGTTTGGCGGCCCGTTCTTTATCGAGGCATCGCTGATGCCCGGTTTCTACGATCAGGGCGACGGGCCGGACATCGGCGGGGCGTTACAGTTCCGGTCATCGCTGGGTGCGGGATATGAATTTGCCAACGGCGTCACCGTGCTTGCGTCCTATGACCACCGGTCGAACGCAGATACCCAAGATCTGAACCCCGGACTGGAAACCATCGCCCTACGGGTTGCGTTTCCATTTTAGGATGATGGGTTAAAACCCATCCTACGCAGCTGCGGGCAATAGCACGAGGGACCGCGCATCCCAGACGACGGTTGTTGCGTCGCCCACGTCCAGCACAGGCCGTCCAATCAGATTTTTCATGGCGATGTTCAGCGGCGTTGCGATCCCCGCGATGGTGACATCGTAATATGTCATGTCGCCGTAATAGACGACCTCTGCCACGGTGCCTTGGATCGTTTCGCGGTCTGTGGTTTCTCCGTCGAACAAAATGGCGAGGGTTTCGGGGCGAATACCAACCGCGCCCGCGCCTAATGTCACGCCCGACGGCGCCTGTTCGGGGGCGATCACACAGGTGCCAAGCCCCTGAACGTCCACGGTGATATCTGCATCTTTCACCATCGCGTCGAGGAAGTTCATCTTGCCAATGAATTCCGCAACCAGCCGCGTCTTTGGCCGCCGATAGAGCGTTTCAGGATCGTCCATTTGCCCGATCTTGCCATCAAACATTACGGCGATCCGGTCTGACATGACCAGCGCCTCCTCCTGATCATGGGTGACGAGGATAAAGGTGATGCCGATGTGCCGTTGCAGCCGCATCAGCTCAACCTGCATTTGTTCGCGCATCTTCTTGTCGAGCGCCGACAGCGGCTCATCCAGCAGCAGCACCTGGGGTTTCAGGATCAGCGCGCGTGCAAGCGCCACCCGTTGCCGCTGTCCCCCTGACAGCGCATGGGCCACACGGTGGCCAAAGCCCGAGAGCCCCACCATATCAAGGGCGGCATCCACAGCCGTTGATTTGTCGATATCAGGACGCTTGCGCAGGCCAAAGGCCACGTTTTCGGCCACCGTCAGATGCGGGAAAATCGCATAGGACTGGAACACCATATTGGTCGGCCGCTGGTTGGCTGGCACACCGGCCATGTCACGTCCCCCGATCATCACGACCCCGCCTGACACGCCCTCAAACCCTGCGATTGTGCGCAGCAGCGTGGTCTTGCCGCAGCCTGACGGGCCGAGCAGGGAAAAGAATTCCCCCTCATTGATCGTCAGGTCGATGTCACGCAGCGCATGGTAGTCGCCATAGTATTTGTTCACGCCATTCAGCTGGATCAGGCCGGTCAAATGAAGCCTCCTTTGTCTTTGAGGCCAACGCGGGCCATGCCGCGACGGCGCAGTAATTCCGCGCAAGTAAGCAAGGCGATTGAGAGTGCCACAAGGATCGTGCCAAGCGCCATCACAACGGGCAAGGACGCCGGAAACCGCAACAGCCCCCAGATATAGACGGGCATTGTCGGGTTCGCGCCTGTCAGGAAGAATGCGATGATGAATTCATCCAAGCTTATGGTGAAGGCGATCAACATCGACGCAATGATGCCGGGCATGACCAATGGCAGTGTAACAAGCCGGAACGCTGACCAGCGGCTTTCGCCCAGATCCATCGCCGCCTCTTCCATGGCGGGGTCGAGGTTTTGGAAGGCACCGTTCAGAATAGCGATGGAGAATGGCGTGCAGATTAGCACATGTGCCGCAATGACCGTCCAATTCGAAAGCCCCACGTCGAATATCTGCACCGCGACCACCAGCAGGGACACGGCGACGATAATCTCTGGTAAGACCAGCGGGATCATCACCAGGCCAAGGATGCCGCGTTTGAGCGGAAAGTCATACATCGCCCCTGCCCGCGCGGCGCAAACGCCAAGTATCGTGGACAACAACGCCGTAAGCACCGCGATGAACAGTGAGTTTTGCGCAGCGCGATGCAGGGCTTGCGTCGTCATCAGTTGCTGGAACCACTCGGTCGTGAACCCCGACAGCGGGAACGCGATGATTGTGGCATCGTTGAATGCAAACAACGGTAGCAGAATGATCGGCGCATAGAGAAAGACCAAATAGGCGATGGCGTAGATGCGCAGGGTCATGATCGCCCCCGTAGCCAACGGCGGTTGAGGAACACAAACAACAGGCTAATCGCCGTCACACAGATCATCGCCACGATGGCCAAGGCTGCACCAAGGGGCGCGTTATTGAGGGCCAAAAACTGTGTCTGGATCATATTCGCCACCAATTTGCCGCCAGCCCCGCCCATCAGTTCGGGCGTGACATAGTCACCAATGGTTGGGATGAAAACGATCAACACCGCCGCCACAACGCCCGGCATCGCAAGTGGTAACGTGACCCGAAAGAAGGTGGTGAATTTGCTTTCGCCAAGGTCTTGGGAGGCCTCTAGCAGACTGCGGTCAATCTTTTCCAAGGCGACGAAAATCGGCAGGATCGCGAAGGGTGCAAATGCGTGGGCCAACGTGATGATGACCGCGTTCACATTATATAGGATAAAGGTCAGCGGCTCATCAATAAGGCCGATCTTGATCAGACCGGTGTTCACCACGCCGTTATACCCAAGGATCACCTTCCACAAAAATACACGGATCAGATAGCTGGTCCAGAACGGGATCGTGATCAGGAAAAGCCACAGGGATTTGCGTTCTGGCGCTACATGAAACGACACGAAATACGCCACCGGGAACGCAAGGATCACAGTTACAAGGGTCACGCAGCCCGACACGAACAATGACCGCTGCAATAGCGCCGCGAAAATCGGCTTCTCCCAAATCTCGCGGTAGTTGGCGAGGGTGAATGTGGTGTCCAGCGTCATAAATTCTTGGGTCCAGAAACTGAACAAGATGATTGCGCCCATCGGGAACGCAAGCATTAGCAAGACATAGATCAACGGCGGGCTAACCATCAGGAGTCCGCGGCGGCCTTCTGTTGCTGTCAGCTTTCCCCACATGTGCCTGATTTTCACCGCATGGGGCAAAAGTGCAAGGCGCAAAATGATTTTTGTAGGCGGCAATCGCCTAGGTCGGTAATCACTATTACGGAAGACAGGAATTTTAGCGCTTTTTACTACAAACCAGTCCCATGTGGTTGTTTGGGTGAAACCCTAGACGTCGCGGATGCGGTCCGCGATCGGGTTGGCCCCTCGCCCGTCCGCCGCACCAAGCCGATCAGCGTCCGGCTTGTTCTGGCTTAGTTTTGACTTGGCACGGGTTTCTATGATCTCAATCTCTAACCCTACAATTGGGGACAGCTTTTCATCCATAAACGCATCTGGCGCATCCGACATGCGCCATGCGGCGCCCCCGTTCGTGCGTGTTTCCATCAGCTTGGTCAGCATACCAACCGCGCCATGTTTCGGACGCCGATCATGGTGAAACCGAATGCGCCCATGCACATGGATCACCTCGTAATTCCATGTTGGCACAACCTCATGGGTGTCGGCCTTGCTTGGGTATGAATTGGGGGAAATGTAGGCATCTGGTCCTTGGAAAATCGCCAGAACTGGCTGATCGTCACCAAGGGTTTCATGCAAATCATTCGCGATGGCGATATGTCCGATCAGTTTGGATTTTGTCATGATTAGTGGCAAATGATCGGCCCGCAAGGCACCACCGGGATGCGACGCCAGCACCGCCAATG
>JAQXEG010000038.1 GCA_029250945.1 Yoonia sp. | reverse complement strand
GCGCTTCTCGACGAAGTGGTCCTAAAAGCGGTCCCGATAGTGGTCCCACGTTCCGCCGGAAGCAGTTATTGTCAACGATTTCTTGGGGATATAGGGGGTATTTTGGTGCCCAGAAGAGGACTCGAACCTCCACGTCCATACAGACACCAGCACCTGAAGCTGGCGCGTCTACCAATTCCGCCATCTGGGCAACAGATTACGTGTGGGTCGTTTAAGGCCGGTATGCTGCCCTGTCAACGCGATTCGCAGGCGAATTTGCAAGTTGCTGGTGCAGGAGCCTCCGGCGGAGGTATTTTGGGTAACTGGAAGGGGATGTTGCGCCTTGTTTGTAGGCGTCAGGGCGGGTAAACCTGTGCCAACTTTGCAAAGAGGCCCAGTCATATGTCCAAGCTCGTCACGATTTTCGGTGGTTCCGGTTTTGTTGGTCGGTATATCGCCCGCCGTTTGGCCAATGAAGGCTGGCGCATCCGCGTTGCTGTGCGCAACCCCAATGAGGCGCTTTTTGTGAAGCCTTACGGTGTTGTGGGGCAGGTTGAACCTGTGTTTTGCAATATTCGCGACGATGCGTCTGTGGCTGCGGTGTTGATTGGCGCGGATGCCGTTGTGAATTGCGTTGGCGTTCTGGCGGAGCAGGGCCGCAATACGTTTGAGGCTGTGCAGGCCGAAGGTGCCGCGCGGATCGCACGTTTGGCTGCCGCTGCGGGTGTTGACCGTATGGTGCATGTGTCCGCGATCGGTGCAGATAAAAATGCCGCCAGCGATTACGCCAAGACTAAAGCAGCGGGCGAGGCGGGCGTATTGGCCCATATGCCCAATGCCATAATCCTGCGTCCGTCGATTATTTTTGGGCAAGAAGACGAGTTCTTTAACCGGTTCGCCGGGATGAGCCGGATGGGTCCGGTCCTGCCGGTTGTTGGTGCCGATACTATGTTCCAGCCTGTCTATGTTGATGATGTGGCCGCTGCTGCCGTCATGGGTGTTGAGGGACACGCGCAAGGTATCTACGAATTGGGCGGGCCTGACGTGTCATCGTTCCGCGGGTTGATGGAAACGATGTTAAAGGTCGTGCGCCGCCGCCGTCTTGTGCTAAACATCCCGTTCTTTGTTGCGCGCATTATGGCGTTCGGTTTTCGCGTCGCCTCTGTCCTGTCGCTTGGCATTATCAAGGCGCCAATCACGAAGGATCAGATTGCGAACCTTCAGGGTGATAATGTCGTGGCCGAAGACGCCAGGGGTCTTGATGATTTGGGCATCCGTCCCACCGCGATGGAGGCCGTGCTGCCAGATTACCTCTGGCGGTTCCGTCCGTCCGGGCAATACGACGCGATCAAGGAATCCGCTAAGAACTTGCGGAACTCTTAAATCATGGAAAATACAATTATTGCCGGTCTTCTGGGTATCCTAGAGGGGCTGACGGAGTTTATTCCCGTATCATCAACTGGCCATTTGCTGTTGGTCGGGCATTTCCTTGGGTTTGATAGTGTGGGCAACACGTTTGAGGTTGTGATCCAGATTGGTGCAGTGCTGGCGCTGGTGGTGCTGTATTTTCAGCGGCTTTGGGGGGCGGTTGCGACGGCGGGGTCCGATCCTGCGTCGCGTCGGTTCATCGGGTCGATTGTGATCGCAGCAATTCCCGCTGTGCTGCTGGGCGTGTTGATGCACGACCTGATCAAAACTGTGCTGTTCGAGACACCTATGTTGATCGCCGTGATGTTGGTGTTGGGGGGCATCATCCTGCTGTTCGTGGATCGGTTGAACCTGTCCGAAGAACACGGTGATCCGATGCGTTTGCCGCTGAAAGCCGCACTGGGCATTGGGCTGTTTCAATGTCTGTCCCTGATCCCAGGCACGTCGCGGTCGGGATCCACGATTGTCGGTGCGCTTCTGTTGGGTGTAAGCAAGCGGGCGGCGGCGGAATTTTCGTTCTTTCTGTCGATCCCGATGATGTTCGGTGTCTTTGGCTATGACCTATTAAAGAATCGAGATGTGTTAGATTTTTCCGCGCTGTCGGACATTGCCGTCGGTTTGATTGCGGCCTTTAGTACCGCGCTGATTGTTGTGCGTTGGGTGCTTAGCTATGTCAGCGCACATGGTTATGCGCTTTTTGGCTGGTGGCGAATCGTTATGGGTGGCGTGTCCATTGTCGCGCTTTCATTGGGATTTTGATTAGATAGGTAACTTTAGCTGACCTAAAAATACCAAAATTCGTCTGCCAAATTGTCGCTATCTGTAGAATTGCGATAAATAGGTCAGCATGTATGCCTTTTCATTCGGTGTCCGTCGCTTTAGAAGGCAAGCCTCAATCAAGATTGCAAAGCGAGGACGGGTCGATGACTGGTCAGAAGATGTTAAAGTTCACCCAAGTCGACCGGGACATGCCGGAAAAGCGTGTGCCGAACCTGCGCAACAAAGATTTTGACGAAATTTACGCGCAATATGCGTCCGACAAGGCTGAGGAACAGGCCAGCCGTTGCAGCCAATGTGGTGTGCCGTATTGCCAGTCGCATTGCCCGCTGCACAACAACATCCCCGACTGGTTGCGCCTGACCGCCGAAGGCCGCCTGCAAGAGGCGTATGAAGTCAGCCAAGCGACCAACACCTTCCCCGAGATTTGCGGCCGTATCTGCCCGCAGGACCGCCTTTGCGAAGGTAACTGTGTGATCGAACAATCTGGTCATGGCACGGTCACCATCGGGTCGGTGGAAAAATACATCACCGACACCGCATTTGCCGAAGGCTGGGTGCCTGCCATCCGTCCACATGTGGAACGCGGCGACAGCGTGGGTATCATTGGCGCTGGCCCCGGTGGATTGGCCGCCGCTGACATGCTGCGCTGTCAGGGTGTGCAGGTAACCGTTTATGACCGCTATGATCGCGGGGGCGGTTTGCTGACCTACGGCATCCCCGGCTTTAAGCTTGAGAAAGAGATCGTCATGCAGCGCACGGCGCAGCTTGAAGATGGAGGCGTTGAATTCGTGCTGAACTGTAACGTGGGTGAGGATCTTTCGTTTGACGCCATTCGCGGAAAACACGACGCGGTTTTGATCGCGACAGGCGTGTATAAGACGCGTGATCTGGACCTCGCTGGCAACGACGCGGATGGGATCGTGCGCGCGATTGACTACCTGACAGCAAGCAACCGCAAATCATTCGGTGATGTCGTCGAAGAATTCGAAAGCGGTGAATTGAACGCCGCAGGCAAGCGGGTTGTTGTGATCGGTGGTGGCGATACCGCCATGGACTGTGTCCGCACCGCGATCCGTCAGGGCGCCGAAAGCGTGAAGTGTCTTTACCGTCGTGACCGCGCCAATATGCCGGGGTCTCAGCGCGAGGTGCAGAATGCCGAAGAAGAAGGCGTTGAGTTTGTCTGGCTATCTGCGCCCGCCGGGTTTGAAGGCGACGCAGTGACAGGTGTTAATGTTCAGAAAATGCGCCTTGGCGCGCCAGATGCGACGGGCCGTCAGGTGCCCGAACTGATCGAAGGCGCCGACTACGTCGAAGAGGCGGATATCGTGATCAAGGCACTTGGTTTTGAACCAGAGGAATTGCCAGCACTTTGGGGTGTCGAAGGCCTTGAGGTCACACGCTGGGGTACGATCAAGGCCGCGTTCACATCAGGTGAAACCAGCCTAGAAGGCGTCTATGCCGCCGGTGATATCGTGCGCGGTGCGTCACTGGTCGTTTGGGCGATTAAAGATGGACGCGACGCGGCCGAAGCGATCCTTGGCTACCTGAACCAATCCGTAACCGTTGCGGCGGAATAAGCGGATGCGCGCACTCCTCCCACTCATGCTTTGTGCATTGCCAGCTGTTGCCGCGGCGCAGTCATTTTCGACCCCTGAAGGGTGCGAGGGGGTGCTAACCGTGCAGCATCACGGTTGCCTGATGATCAACGTGTGGCAGTGTGAGGTCGATCCAGAGGGCGACAAATGGATCGCCTTGATTGGCGAGGCGGGCGTATTTTCGGTGCAGCATGTCGACCGCGAATTTCAGTGGTTGGAATCCTTCAAACCGCCAGGCACCGAAACGCTGGAAATCCCCGCACCCGATCCGGCATCTGTGACTGATCTGCTGGAAAATGGCATTGACACATGGGAATTCGTAATCAACAAGGACGAGGGCGCAGAACGCAACGTTGGCTATGACGCGTTGACCGGCCTTGAGGTTGTGATCGACGGCGAGCCGCTTTTACAGACCGAATTCGAAGGCAAGACCCTGACAATTGATGGCGAGCTGATCGAAGAAGGATCAGGCCGACAGTATATCAGCGCCAAACACCGCATGTTCTTTTTCGGTGAAAACTGGTCCGGTGATACGTCCGAAAACGCGCTTAATCTGTCCCCTGTTGAATTCATCTACCCGGGCGAAAATGGGTTCTTTGCGCAAAAGCCGATCTATGAATGCGGCGTCATTGAATCGCGGTTTGGCGGGTGAAGCTGGCAGCGATCATAGCTGTGTTGGGCACCCCATTGGCCGCCCAAACATTCAACGCGCCCACAGGGTGCGAGGTGTATTTGACTGTGCAGGGACGTGACTGCACCGTGGATAACCATTTCACCTGTGCCGCAGACCCGGCTGGTGAACAACATCGCGCGTCATTTGATGAAAACGCGATGACCTATCTGGGCGCGATTGACGAAGAAACACAGTGGATCAACAGCACCCATATCATCGGCGGCCATAGTGAGGAATTAGGGTCTAATCCGCTTGATCGCGCCTCTTTTTCCGAACTGATCGCCACGGGTTCTGACAGCTATGATTTCAAAACCAACTCTGCCGAGGTGGGTCAAACGCGTTATGTTGGTGTCGATCGTTTGACCGGCAATTCACGCAAGGTTGACGGCGTCACCCTGGAAGAAACGGCTTATGATATTACCGCATATGCTGGTGACGGTTCCGTTCTTTGGTCGTCCAAGGGGCGCGAATTTATCAGCCGTGAATTTCGGATATTCCTATCTGGCAAAAGCACAGTGACCACACCCACGGATAAATTCGATACCGATGGCACCCCGGTGCAATTCATCCGGCCTGGTGAGGCGGGCTTTGCATCTGTGAAACCAAAATTTGGATGCGGTGCGATGATGTCATCATACGAGGTGATCCAATGACCAAAGGACACTGTATGTGCGGGGCTGTCACGGTGACCGTTGCGCAATTTGGCGATAACATGCATGCCTGCCATTGCGACATGTGCCGCCGATGGACCGGCAGCGCATTTGTTGCCGTTCGCGCATCTGCCAAGGACGTTGATCTACAAGGGCCGGTTAAAACGATTGCCAGTTCCGACTGGGCCATGCGCGGGTGGTGCGACACCTGCGGGCCTACGCTGTTTTACCGCACGAATGCGGACGGATCCTATGGACTGTCGGCCGGCCTGTTCGCCAACACTGCAGGCCGCCAATTGAACATTGAATATTTTGTTGATCAGAAACCGGACGGCTTTGCCTATGCCGGCGATCACAAGCGATTGACTGAGGCCGAAACGCTTGCGTTTTTCGGCGTCAAATAAAGGGAGAGTTGCCATGACAACCTATGACGAAACTTGGGTCGCCGCCGAAGAGGCAAAGCGCAACTGGATGGCCGAAAATGGTCTGTATGCCCATGAGGAAGAGCACGCTTCATGTGGTGTCGGCCTTGTGGTTGCGATTGATGGCACCCCGTCCCGTGGCGTCGTTGAAAAAGGCATCAACGCGCTCAAGGCCGTGTGGCACCGTGGCGCGGTTGATGCAGATGGCAAGACGGGCGATGGCGCGGGTATTCACGTCCAGATTCCTGTGCCGTTCTTCCACGACCAGATTCGCCGCACAGGGCATGAACCTGATGACAAGCTGATTGCAGTAGGTCAGGTGTTTCTGCCGCGCACGGATTTTGGTGCCCAGGAACGCTGCCGTACGATCGTGGAATCCGAAGTGCTGCGCATGGGCCATTACATCTATGGCTGGCGTCACGTACCCGTGGACAATTCCGTTCTGGGCGACAAGGCAAACGCGACCCGTCCCGAGATTGAGCAAATTCTGATCCGCAACGAAAAAGGCATCGACGAGGAAAAGTTCGAACGTGAATTGTACATCATCCGCCGCCGGATCGAAAAAGCCGCGGCCATGGTTGCTGGTTTCTATTTCTGCTCGTTGTCGTGCCGGTCGATCATCTACAAGGGTATGATGCTGGCCGAGCAGGTCGCGGAATTTTACCCCGACCTGATGGACGCCCGTTTTGAATCCGCATTCGCGATTTACCACCAGCGCTATTCCACCAACACATTCCCGCAGTGGTCACTGGCCCAGCCGTTCCGCATGTTGGCCCACAACGGTGAGATCAATACGCTCAAAGGCAACGTTAACTGGATGCGGTCCCATGAAATCCGCATGGCGTCGTCGGCGTTTGGCGATAAGGCGGATGACATTAAGCCGATTATTCCCGCGGGTGCATCGGATTCCTCCGCATTAGACTCTGTTTTTGAGGTTCTTGTGCGTGCGGGCCGCGATGCCCCAATGGCGAAAACCATGATGGTGCCAGAGGCGTGGTCGCAGCAAGCGGTCGAGATGAAGAAGCGTTGGCAAGACATGTACGGCTATTGCAACGCCGTGATGGAACCGTGGGATGGGCCGGCCGCATTGGCGATGACCGATGGCCGCTGGGTCTGTGGTGGTTTGGACCGGAACGGCCTGCGCCCGTTGCGTTATGTGGTGACGGGTGACGGTCTGCTGGTTGCAGGGTCCGAGGTCGGGATGGTCCCGATTGATGAGGCGACTGTTGTTGAAAAAGGCGCGCTTGGTCCCGGTCAGATGATCGCGGTTGATATGGTCGAGGGGCGCCTGTTCCACGACGAAGAGCTAAAGGATCAGCTGGCCGCAGCACAGCCATTTGGCGAATGGATCGAAAAGGTTGTCGATCTGTCATCGCAAATGCGCGACGTGCCGGAAAAGACCGTGTTTGACGGTGCTGATCTGCGCCAGCGTCAAGTGGCTGCTGGCTATTCGGTTGAAGAATTGGAGCACGTGCTTGCCCCGATGGCCGAGGACGGCAAGGAAATGATCGCATCGATGGGTGATGATACGCCAAGCGCTGTTCTGTCCAAGACATACCGCCCGCTATCGCACTTCTTCCGCCAAAACTTTTCCCAAGTTACAAACCCGCCGATCGACAGCTTGCGCGAAAGCCGCGTGATGTCGCTCAAGACGCGGTTCGGGAATCTGAAAAACGTGCTGGATCAAGACGGCTCTCAGACCGAGATTCTGCAACTCGAAAGCCCGTTTGTCGCCAACGCCGAATTCGATGAGATGATGAACAAATTTGGTGACGGTGTGACGGTCATCGACTGTACATTCGCCAAAGGTGCCGGCGCCCTGCAAAAGGGTCTGGAACGTATCCGGTCGGAGGCGGCAGATGCTGTATCATCCGGTGCTGGTCATATCGTTTTGACCGACCAACATCAGTCGGACACCCGCGTTGGAATGCCGATGATTTTGGCAACTTCCGCTGTGCATTCGGGGCTGACTGCGAAAGGTTTGCGCACCTTCTGTTCGATCAATGTGCGGTCCGCTGAATGTGTTGACCCGCATTATTTCGCCGTGCTGATTGGCTGTGGTGCGACGACTGTGAACGCTTATCTTGCCCAAGACAGCATCGCCAACCGGATCGAACGCGGTCTGATCGAAGGCACATTGCTGGATGCCGTGCGTCGGTATCGTGACGCTGTGAACGCGGGCCTGTTGAAAATCATGTCCAAGATGGGGATCAGCGTGCTGTCATCCTATCGTGGTGGCCTGAACTTTGAGGCTGTAGGTCTGTCCCGCGCCATGTGCGCCGAATATTTCCCCGGTATGCAAAGCCGCATTTCTGGCATCGGTACCAACGGTATTCAGACCAAGGTTGAAGAGGTCCACGCCCGTGGCTGGACCGGTGAAACCGACGTGCTGCCGATGGGTGGTTTTTATAAATCCCGCCGCTCGGGTGAAAAGCACGCGTGGGAAGCGCAGACCATGCACATGTTGCAGGCCGCGTGTAACAACGCGTCCTATGCGATGTGGCAGCAGTATTCAAAATCCATGCAAGCGAACCCGCCGATCCACTTGCGTGATCTGCTGGCGATCAAGCCGATGGGCACCGCGATCCCGATCGAAGAAGTCGAGTCTATTACAGCCATTCGCAAGCGTTTCGTGACGCCTGGCATGTCGCTTGGTGCGTTGTCGCCCGAGGCGCATAAGACACTGAATGTCGCGATGAACCGCATTGGCGCAAAGTCCGACAGTGGCGAGGGCGGCGAAGATCCGGCGCACTTCCACCCCGAACCCAATGGCGACAATCCGTCGGCAAAGATCAAGCAGGTGGCGTCGGGTCGGTTTGGCGTCACTGCCGAATACCTGAACGCCTGTGAAGAGCTTGAGATCAAAGTCGCCCAAGGCGCCAAACCTGGCGAGGGTGGCCAGCTTCCCGGTATGAAGGTCACAGACCTGATCGCCCGCCTGCGCCATTCGACCAAAGGTGTGACGCTGATTTCACCACCGCCGCACCACGATATCTACTCGATCGAGGATCTCGCGCAGCTGATCTATGACCTTAAGCAGATCAACCCGCGTTGTAAGGTGACAGTCAAGCTGGTTGCCTCATCTGGTGTGGGCACAATCGCCGCTGGTGTGGCCAAGGCGAAGGCCGATGTCATTCTGGTGTCTGGTCACAATGGTGGCACAGGTGCGTCCCCGGGCACGTCGATCAAATATGCGGGTCTGCCATGGGAAATGGGCCTGACCGAGGCGCATCAGGTGTTGGCGATGAACAACCTGCGTGAACGGATCACCCTGCGGACCGATGGTGGTTTGCGCACGGGGCGTGACATTGTCATGGCCGCGATGCTGGGCGCCGAAGAATATGGCATCGGCACTGCCGCGCTTATCGCGATGGGCTGCATTATGGTCCGCCAGTGTCAGTCGAACACATGCCCTGTCGGTGTGTGTACGCAAGACGAGGCGCTGCGCGACAAGTTTACGGGCAACGCTGATAAGGTCGTCAACCTGATTACATTCTACGCCACCGAAGTGCGTGAAATTCTCGCGTCAATTGGGGCGCGGTCCTTGGACGAGGTGATTGGTCGTGCCGATTTACTGACCCAAGTGTCGCGTGGGTCCGCGCATCTGGATGATCTGGATTTGAACCCGCTGTTGATCACGGTCGATGGGGCCAATTCCATCGTCTATAACCGTGATAAGGATCGCAACGCTGTTGATAATACGTTGGATGCCCAGATCGTCAAAGATGCGGCCCGGTTCCTGAATGACGGTGAAAAGATGCAGTTGGATTACGCGGTGCAAAACACGCTGCGCACCATCGGCACGCGGATTTCCAGCCATATCGTTCAGAATTTCGGCATGCGTAATGACCTGCAATCTGACCACCTGACGGTGAAGCTGCGCGGGTCTGCGGGGCAATCGCTGGGCGCATTTGCGGCACCTGGGATAAAGCTTGAGGTATCGGGCGACGCCAATGACTATGTTGGCAAGGGTCTGTCGGGCGGCACGATTGTTGTGCGTCCGCCAATGAACAGCCCGCTGATTGCTGCCGACAATACGATCATCGGCAACACCGTTCTATACGGTGCGACGGATGGTTATTTGTTTGCGGCGGGTCGTGCCGGTGAACGATTTGCTGTGCGCAACTCTGGCGCATCTGTCGTGATCGAAGGGTGCGGCACCAACGGGTGTGAATACATGACCGGCGGTGTGGCTGTGATCCTTGGGTCGATTGGCGCCAACTTTGGCGCGGGTATGACCGGTGGCATGGCCTATATTTATGATCCAGAGGGCGGGGCTGCGCCGCTGATCAACATGGAAACGCTGGTCACAAACCCCGTGACTGTGCCGCATTGGACCCTCCAGCTAGAGGAATTGATCCAACGGCATCTGGAAGAAACCGGTAGCCGCAAGGCCGCCGAAATCCTTCAGCACTGGGATACGGAAAAGGCGAATTTCGTCCAAATCTGCCCCAAGGAAATGCTGGTGCATCTGCCGCATCCGCTAGCGGTAGAAGAAAATGCAATTCCAGCCGAGTGATGCAAATGTGGCGCAGGCAAATGTGACCTGCGCCACATTCATGCCACAATTCGATCATAATCTGTGAAAGCACCCTGAAAACAGGGGCATAGGGCAATGACCCGAAACAGAGGCAGACGAGCATTGAAAATCAAAACTTGTGCATTTGCGCGGGGGTCCATCTGATGGGAACCTGGAACGCGATCTATCTTGGAAATTTTGCGTCGATTGCCCCCAATGAGGGGAACAATCGGGAGGAAAACGCATCCTTGCTTGTTGGCGAAAGTTTTGGCGGCCCTGGCGATCCCATCCTTGCGGATGAGGTGACAGTCACCACATATGATGGCGGCGGCACAAACAATGTGCTGGATATGAATAACAATAACGGGTCCTACGACTTGATCTATACCGACATCGGTGACGGGGAACAGTGGTACCGTTTTGATGGTGTCGCGACGTATAACGCGAGCGTGACTTATGTGGATGGCACGTCTGATAATGTCGTTGTTGTCATTTTTCAGGACACTGCGGGCAATACGTTTTTAGCGCCATCGCTGTCGAACACTGGCAATGCCGTTCTGAACGACGCGCCGCTGCAATCACTGACCCTTCATTCCGTTAACGGGAACCGATACTCTGGCCTAGCCGTTCAACGATCACAGGATGTGTTCCTTGCGTGTTTTGTGCGCGGGACGCTGATCGAAACGGCCGACGGGCCGCGGTATATTGAGACCCTAAAGCAGGGCGATTTGGTCATGACCCAAGATCGCGGCGCGCAGCCTTTGGTTTGGACAGGTGGCCGCAAGGTGGACGGCACTGGCGATTTAGCCCCCGTGCATTTCGCCGCTGGCGCGCTGGGCAATATCCGCCCGCTACTCGTGTCGCCTAACCACCGAATACTGATCACTGGCTGGGAGGCAGAGCTGCACTTTGGTCAGGATGAGGTGCTGGTGCCCGCCAAGGGGTTGATCAACGGCACCACCATTCGCCAAGACCCTGTCGACTTTGTGACCTATCACCACATTCTGTTTGACCAGCATGAGGTCGTGCTGTCCGAAGGCATTTATACCGAGAGCTTCCCACCCGGTCGCGCCCTTTTGACAAATGATCGGCATATGTATCAGGAAATGGTCACCATCTTCCCCGAACTGGCCCACCCCGATTTTGAGGCACCGTTCCCGACGGCCCGCCCTTGTCTAAAGCCGTATGAGGCGCGGCTGTTGGCCGCATAAGTTTTCCCATGGTGAAAGCGGCCCAAAAGAAAAAGAAACCTGTCCGCAAAAAGACAAAAGGCGCCCGTCCGCGCCCTATGCGGTTTGTATTGCGCTGGGCGCTGCGTGGTGTGTTGGCGATGATGGCATTTGCGGCTGTCCTGACGCTGTTGTTTGCGATCTTGAACCCGCCCACGTCGATCTACATGCTATCGGAACGCGGGCGGCTTGGTCCGCTAGAAATTGAATGGGTCCCGCTAGAGGACATCGCGCCTGTCATGGCCCGCTCTGTCGTCGCGGCAGAGGACGCGAATTTCTGCCTGCATTGGGGTCTTGATGTGCGCGCAATCGAAGCCGCGCTTGAGGCCGGCGGCGCACGCGGCGCATCCACCATCAGCCAGCAGGTCGTCAAGAATGTGTTTCTTTGGCAAGGCCGCAGTTGGATTCGCAAATCGATCGAAGCATTTTGGACCCCGTTGATCGAAATCATCTGGTCAAAGCGCCGGATCATCGAGCTTTATCTGAACGTCGCAGAATTTGACGAGGGTGTGTTTGGCGTACAGGCCGCCGCGGTCCATTATTTTGGTATTGATGCATCCGACCTGTCGCCGCGACAGGCTGCGCAATTGGCCGGTGTGCTGCCAAATCCCAAAGGGCGCGATGCGGTAAACCCGACCAATGCCCAACGCCGCCGTGCCGCAAGTATCGCTGACGGTGCGGCAACAATTGCAGCTGATGGCCGTGCGGCGTGCTTTACGGATTGATCGCCCATTGAAACGCGCCGCCGCATGCGGCATTGAAGAAGGGTCCGATTTGCAAACAAAGTATGCCGCCCATGAACCGCCTTTATCATTTCCCGCTGTCCCCCTATTCGCGCAAGGTCCGCTTGTCGCTTGGCGAAAAGAAGATCGAGGTCGAACTGGTCGAAGAACGTTACTGGGAACAGGATGCTGATTTCTTGCGTCGGAACCCTGCGGGTAAGGTGCCGATCCTGAAAATGGGGAACCGCACATTTGCCGATAGCACCGCGATTTGCGAGTATCTGGAAGAGGCGCACCCGAGCCCGTCGCTGTTGCCCAACTCCGCCGAAAACCGGTACGAAGTCCGCCGTCTGGTAGCTTGGTTTGACGATAAATTCCACGCTGAGGTCACATCAAAACTGATGGGAGAGCGCGTGTTTCGCAAGGTGATGGGCACAGGCTATCCCGACAGTGCGAACGTGAAGGCGGGATCGCGGGCGATCAAATACCACCTCGACTATATGGCGGACCTGCTGGATCAGCGTCGCTGGCTTGCGGGCAATGATATGTCTTTGGCCGATTTCGCGGCAGCCGCGCAGCTGTCGTGTCTTGATTACATTTCAGATGTGGATTGGAACCGGTCCGAGGTCGTCAAAGACTGGTATGCCAAGATCAAATCGCGCCCTGCGTTCCGGTCATTGCTGGCCGATCAGGTGCCGGGTTTTTTGCCGCCAGGCCATTATGCCGATCTTGATTTTTAATCTGAACCATCATGGGGGGCCAGCCCCCCGCCTGCGGCCCCCCCCGAGGTATTTTGGGCAAGCAGAATGGACCTGAAAACGCGGTTCACCAATTTCGCGACAGATGCCGGATTTGCAAAGGTTGGGTTTTGCAGACCGGATGCGGTGCCTGAGTTGCCTGCACGGCTTGCGCAATTTGTTGATGAAGGCATGCACGGCCAGATGGCGTGGATGGCCGACCGCATGGCATGGCGCGCGGACGCGTCAGCACTGTGGCCAGAGGCGCGGACGGTGATCATGCTGGCCGAACCCTATACGCCTGATCATGATCCGCTCGCGGTACTCAATTGCCCTGACCGTGCGGCGATTTCTGTTTATGCGCATGGGCGGGACTATCATGATGTTGTCAAAAAGCGGCTAAAGCGCGTGGGCCGCTGGCTGATCGAACAAGAACCAGATGCCCAGATCAAAGTGTTCGTTGATACCGCACCCGTGATGGAAAAGCCGTTGGCACAGGCCGCGGGGCTGGGGTGGCAGGGCAAACACACCAATCTGTTGGGGCGTGATTTAGGGTCTTGGTTTTTTCTGGGGGCGATCTTTACGACCTTGGAATTCGACACAAACACAGCCGAAGTCAGCCATTGCGGGTCGTGCCGGGCGTGTTTGGATATTTGCCCGACAGATGCGTTTCCTGCCCCATACCAGTTGGATGCGCGGCGTTGTATTTCCTATCTTACGATTGAGCATAAGGGCCCCGTCGATCCGGCGTTGCGTGCCAAAATGGGCAACCGGATTTACGGCTGCGATGATTGTTTGGCGGTGTGTCCGTGGAACAAGTTTGCGGTGGCGGGGCGTGATGCGAAATACGACCCGCGGGCGGATGTGCTTGCGCCGCCATTGGCCGCGTTGGCCATGCTGGATGATGCGGCGTTTCGTGCGAAATATGCGGGATCACCGATTAAGCGTATTGGTCGCGACCGGTTTGTGCGCAATGTGTTATACGCGATTGGAAATTCTAAAGATCGTGCATTGGCACATGTGGCACAGACCCTATTGCAGGATGCAGATGCAGCGGTTGTTGATGCGGCGGAATGGGCATTGGCCCGTCTTAAGGAGGTCGAATGATGTTGCGATTTTTGCTTTGTCTGATCCCGGGGATTGCCTTGGCGGAGGTCCAGCAAGGACCGCCAAACGCCGACTTTGCCCCTGCGTTTGCCGCGCTGCTGGTGATTGTCGATAGCGGCGAAGTTCTTCGCGTGGTGCCGCAGTAACATCATGCACCCTATGCGCGGCATCATATTCAAGGTCATGTCGGTCTGCCTGTTCATGGGCATGGCCAGTTTGATCAAGGCCGCATCGGCGGATGTGCCGCCCGGTCAGGCTGTGTTTTTCCGGTCATTCTTTGCCTTGCCGATCATCTTTGGCTGGTTGGCGATGCGGGGCGAATTGCGCCATGGCTGGAAGACGCGCAACCCCGTGGGACATTTCTGGCGGGGCTTGATCGGGACAAGCGCGATGGGGCTGGGGTTCACGGGGCTGGGATTATTGCCGCTACCCGAAGTCACCGCGATTGGCTATGCCGCGCCACTGCTGGTGGTCGTATTCGCCGCGATGTTTTTAGACGAAAAAGTGGGCGTGTTTCGCCTGTCTGCCGTTGGGCTGGGCTTAGTTGGCGTGCTGATCGTGCTGTCGCCGCGCCTGTCTGTCGGCACTGGCCTGACCACGGGCGAGACGTTGGGCGCTGTTGTCGTGCTGATGGGCGCTGTGTTCGCCGCACTGGCCCAAGTGTTTGTGCGCAAACTGGTCCAGACAGAACGGACCGCCGCAATTGTGTTTTGGTTCACCGTCACATCGTCCTTGTTGGCGCTCTGCACGATTCCGTGGGGTTGGGCGGTGCCATCATGGTCGGCGGTTATCATGTTGATTTGTGCGGGGCTGCTGGGCGGGGTCGGGCAGATTTTGCTGACGTCCAGCTACCGCTATGCTGATGCATCATTGGTGGCGCCGTTTGACTATACGTCGATGATATTGGCGCTGGGCATTGGGTATTTCATCTTTGCCGAGGTGCCGACGGGGACGATGTTGCTGGGCGCTGCGATTGTGATTGCTGCGGGTGTGCTGATCATCTGGCGCGAACGAATGCTGGGCTTGCAACGCGCGCAGCAGCGCAAGGCGATGGGGCATGTGGGCGGCAAGTAACTATTTTTTGCCTTTGGTTTAGGAAAGCCACTTTGTATGCGATCAATGTGTTCATAAAGGTCCGCCGCCACGCTACGCCACAATGGATCCAAAACAATCTTGACACCTTCTCGTCTTGCTAGCTTGGAAGCTGGAACAAAGTCTGCGTCACCAGACACCAAGATTATGGTGCTTGCTTGTTTTTTTGAGAGATATGGATGCAATATCAAGCCCGATGCGCATATCCACAGCTTTCTGTTTTAGGCCGGGCGTAAAGTCTTCACCTTTGAGATGTCCAGTGACTAAGCGCGATATTGCGTTTGCGACTGCACGCGCACTTTTGTGGTCTACGGACGGGCAAACGCTTGGCAAACGTTTAAGTAAAAACCCAGCATCAATCAGAGTTGCCACTTTATTCATAAAACACCAAAAAATAAGCCCCAAGGGATCGGCTTTCATCGAGATCGCAAGGATGAAAGCGTACTGCCAAGGGGCGAATAACTAATATATGAGTCGCGTGACTCTAGCTGTCGATCAATAATTTTTATTTACGAACCAGTTTTTCGTAGTCAGAAGCCATCTCGATCGCGAGCGCGCCGACTTCGAAATTATAGTCGCCGATCTGGCCGACGGGTGTAACCTCGGCGGCGGAGCCTGTGAGCCAGCATTGCTCGAACCCTTCGAGTTCTTCGGGCATGATGTGGCGTTCGTGCACAGTGATGCCTTTTTCCTGCAACATGCCGATGACTGTCTGGCGGGTCAGCCCGTTAAGGAATGCGTCCGGCAGGGGTGTGTGCACCTCGCCGTCTTTGACAAAGAACATGTTGGCGCCTGTCGCCTCGGCCACATAGCCGCGATAGTCGAACATCAGCGCGTCGGAACAGCCCTTAGCCTCGGCCGCGTGCTTGGACAGGGTTGCGATCATGTAGAGACCTGCGGCCTTGGCTTGCGACGGGGCGCATTCGGGCGACGGGCGTTTCCATTTGGCGATGTCGAGTTTTGCGCCCTTGGTCTTGGCCTCGCCATAGTAAGCGCCCCATTCCCAAACAGCGACGGCCAGATGCACCGGGTTTTTCGCGGCTGCAACGCCCATATCCTCGCCGGAGCCACGCCATGCGACGGGGCGCACGTAGGCGTCCTTTAGGCCGTTGGCATCAAGGGCGGCTTGTTTAGCGGCCTCGATTTCCTCGACCGTATAGGGTATTTCGAAATCGAGGTGCTTGGCGGATGTGATCAGCCGTTCGGTGTGCTTGCGGTTAAGGAAAATCTTGCCCTCATAGCAACGCTCGCCCTCAAACACGGAAGAGGCGTAGTGCATGGCGTGTGTCAGGACGTGGACGTTTGCGTCCCGCCATTCGACAAGCTTGCCGTCCATCCAGATTTTTCCATCGCGGTCATCATATGCAGCAGCCATTGCAGCCTCCTGTAAAATTTGCATTTATTACGCATTAAGGTCCGTTTCGGACATAAAGTTACGTAGTTTGTAAGAATCGATATCCAGAACGTCTTGGAATGTCAACAAAGCTGACGTATTGTTACGTCAACAATTGTAAGGGGAGGCCCCGCATCATGGCGCAGGGTGGACAGCCGCAAGGTGGGCAAAGCCTGCTATTTCTGACCGATAATCAGGTACGTAAGGGCATTGAGGCGATGTTTTTCGCCTATCGCGGGTTTACGGCCGATCCCGACCGTATTCTGACGACCAAGGCATATGGCCGTGCGCATCACCGTGCGGTGCATTTCATTCATCGCAGTCCGGGCACGACGGTCAATAACCTGCTCAATATTCTTGGGGTTACAAAACAGTCGCTTAATCGTGTGTTGCGCACATTGATCGCAGACGGTTTGGTGTCGTCGACCGTGGGGCGCGTGGACAAGCGTGAACGCCATTTGCATTTGACAGATGCGGGCGCCGCGTTGGAACGTGAATTGTCGGATGCGCAATGCGACCGAATGCGCCGGGCCTACCGCACAGCAGGGCCAGAGGCGGTGGCCGGTTTTCGCGCCGTGCTCGAGGCGATGATGGATGAAGATATGCGCCAGCATTATGTGACGACGAAGGATGGAACAGACTGATGGCTGATGACGCACACCTGTTGATTGTCGACGATGACGAGCGGATTCGCGGTCTGTTGCAGAAATTCTTGATGCGGTCAGGGTTTCTGGTGTCCACTGCGCGCGATGCGGCTCATGCACGGCGGATTTTGTCGGGGTTGGAATTTGATCTGATCGTGCTGGATGTGATGATGCCGGGTGAGGACGGGATGATCCTGTGCCGCGATCTGCGCAAAACGATCACGACGCCGATCATGTTGCTGACCGCCAAGGGTGACACAGGCGACCGGATTTCGGGGCTAGAGGCGGGCGCGGATGATTATCTGGCCAAGCCGTTCGAGCCTAAGGAGCTGTTGTTGCGGATCAATGCGATCTTGCGCCGTGTGCCGGTGGCCGAACCTGCGGTTGTCGCGCCCAAGGTGCTGAACCTTGGTCCTGTCCGCTATGATATCGAGCGTGGCGAGATGTGGCGGGACGATGCGCCCGTCCGTCTGACCGCGACCGAAGGGCAGCTGATGCGTATCTTTTCCGCCCAGCCCGCTACCCCTGTGAGTCGCGCCAAGCTGGTCGAGGAATTGTCGCGCTCTGGCAGTCAGACACAGGAACGCGCTGTCGATGTCCAGATCACCCGCTTGCGCCGTAAGATCGAGGTTGACCCAAAGCAGCCCCGCTATTTGCAGACTGTGCGCGGTGAGGGGTATATGCTGGCACCTGTCACAAGTTCCGGCCAATAATCCCGTCCATAATCAAAGAGGTGTAATATGCGCACAGCGCTTGTGACCCATGACGCGTGTTTCGATCATGTGACCCCACCTGGCCACCCTGAACAAGTGGCGCGGCTGGATGCCGTTTTGGGTGCGACGAAGGGCATGGATTTGCACCGGGTCACAGCACCAATGGGGGCAGAGGATGATATCCTGCGCGCCCATCCGCAGGCCCACATCAACGCGATCCGCGCCGCTGCCCCGAATGAAGGCTGGCGGTCATTGGACGCTGATACGCATATGTCAGTCGGCACGCTAGAGGCCGCGTTTCGCGGTGTGGGCGGCGTTGTGCGTGCCGTTGATTTGGTGATGGCGGGCGATGCGCCCAACGCCTTTGTCGCCATGCGCCCGCCCGGTCACCATGCCGAACGTGAAACGCCAATGGGTTTTTGCTTCTTTGGCAATGTTGCGATTGCGGCGAAGCATGCGTTGGATCACCACGGTCTATCGCGCGTCGCCATTGTTGATTTCGACGTGCATCATGGCAACGGCACCCAAGATTTGGTCGAGGATGATCCGCGCATTCTATTTTGCTCTACCCACCAGATGCCGCTGTATCCTGGCACCGGTGCCGCCCATGAAACGGGTGTCGGCAACGTGCTGAATTGCCCGCTGCCCGATGGTGCAGGGTCAAAGTCGTTTCGCGATGTGATGGCGCAGGTGGTGCTGCCGCGTGTCGATGCGTTCTCTCCTGAAATTCTGATCATATCGGCGGGATTTGATGCACATAAAGATGATCCATTGGCAGGTATGAACTTGGTCGAGGATGATTTTACATGGGTCACAAACCAGCTTTGTGATTTGGCGGATCGTCATTGTCAGGGGCGGGTGGTATCGAGCCTTGAGGGCGGGTATGATTTGCCTGCGCTGGGCGCATCTGCCGCTGCCCATGTGACCGTTTTAAGGGAGAGAGCCAATGGCCGATGATGTAAATGAAATGACCTTTGAACAGGCGATTGCCGCACTGGAACAAGTGGTTGGCCAGCTGGAACGCGGCGATGTTGCGCTGGACGATAGCATTGCGCTGTATGAACGCGGTGCTGCCTTGCGCGCCCGCTGCCAGTCAGAGCTAAAGCGTGCTGAGGAAAAAGTGGCCAAGCTGACGTTGGATGCTGACGGGAACGCCGCCGCGACGGCCCCATTGGATGGCTAACGCGGATAAAACACGCGGGATCGCAGCGATTACTGATATGAAGCCAAAACCCCTGACAGATGCATTGCAAACAGCCGCGCTTGCCGCTGATGTGACCATTGCACTTGCGCTTGCTCATCTGGACGGGCCGCTGCCCGATGCCATGCGCTACGCCGTGTCGGGGGGCAAGGCGCTGCGAGCGTTTCTGGTTATGGAAGGTGCGCGACTGCACGGATTTGACGGTACGCAGTCGGCCCCTGCCGCCGCCGCGATTGAGGCGCTTCACGCTTATTCGCTGGTGCATGACGATCTGCCTTGCATGGATGACGATGACCTGCGTCGCGGTCAGCCAACCGTGCACAAAAAATGGGATGAAGCGATTGCCGTACTTGCCGGTGATGCGCTACAAACACTTGCGTTTGAATTGGTGACCCAGACCGATTGTGCGATCAAGGATCGGTTGATCCTGTCCACCACCCTTGCGCAGGCTGCGGGTATTCGTGGCATGGTCGGTGGACAGGCGATGGATATCGCGGCTGAAACAGCTGATACGCCCCTGACTCTTGATCAGATTATCACCCTGCAAAAGGGTAAGACTGGCGCGCTAATCTCGTGGTCCGCGATGGCGGGGCCGCGTATGGCGGGCAAGACCGATGATCCGATGCAAACCTATGGCGATTGCCTTGGCCTCGCGTTCCAGATCGCTGATGACGCACTGGATATCGAAGGTAACGCGGATGAGGTTGGCAAAGCCGTCGGCAAAGATGCCGCCGCTGGCAAGGCGACGTTTGTATCCTTGCTTGGGCTGGACGGTGCCAAGACCCGCGCCGCACAATTGGTCGCAGAGGCATGTGACGCCTTGTCGGTCTATGGTGACGATGCCGATACCCTGCGCGATGCTGCGCGTTTCGTGATTGATCGCAAGAAATAAGAGGCCGCTGATGACGACCCCCAAGACCCCTCTCCTTGATACGGTGCAATCGCCGGCGGATATGAAAACCCTGTCCGATGCGCAGCTATGCCAGCTCGCTGATGAGGTGCGGGTCGAGACGATTTCTGCCGTGTCGGTGACGGGTGGTCACCTTGGCGCGGGGCTGGGTGTTGTGGAAATGACCGTCGCCCTGCATGCGGTTTTCGACACCCCCAAGGACAAGATTATTTGGGACGTGTCCCATCAATGTTATCCCCATAAAATCCTGACAGGACGTCGCGACCGGATCCGCACCCTGCGGATGAAGGATGGTTTGTCCGGCTTCACCAAACGCAGCGAAAGCCCCTATGACCCCTTTGGCGCGGCCCACTCCAGCACGTCGATTTCGGCAGCACTCGGCTTTGCCGTTGCGCGTGATCTGGGCGGCGGTGGTGGCGATGCAATTGCCGTGATCGGCGACGGGTCGATGTCGGCTGGCATGGCGTACGAGGCGATGAACAACGCAGGCCACTTGGGCAAACGCCTGATTGTGATCCTAAACGACAATGAAATGTCGATCGCGCCGCCAGTGGGTGCGATGTCGTCCTATCTGTCGCGGCTTTACGCCGGTGAGCCGTTTCAGGAATTAAAAGCAGCAGCCAAAGGCGCCGTGTTCCTGCTGCCTGAACCCTTCCGCGAGGGGGCGAAACGCGCCCGCGATATGGTCAAACATATGACCGTCGGTGGCACCCTGTTCGAGGAGTTGGGGTTTAGCTATCTCGGCCCCATTGACGGTCACGACATGGACCAGTTGTTGCAGGTTTTGCGCACCGTCAAGGATCGCGCCACCGGCCCCATCATGATCCACGCGATTACGAAAAAGGGTAAGGGTTTCGGTCCCGCAGAGGCCGCGCGCGACCGTGGTCATGCCACAGGCAAATTTGATGTGCTGACCGGCGAACAGCAAAAAGCCCCGTCAAACGCGCCGTCCTACACATCCGTGTTCGCGGATACCTTGCTCAAATACGCCGCAACAGACCCTAAAATTTGCGCCGTGACTGCCGCGATGCCTGATGGCACAGGATTGAACAAATTCATGGAACGTTACGCGAGCCGCTGTTTCGACGTGGGCATCGCCGAACAGCATGCGGTCACCTTTAGCGCGAGTCTTGCTGCGGGTGGCATGCGCCCGTTCTGCGCACTATATTCCACGTTCCTGCAGCGTGGCTATGATCAAGTCGTGCACGATGTGGCGCTGCAACGGCTGCCAGTACGCTTTGCAATTGATCGCGCCGGATTGGTCGGTGCCGATGGGGCCACGCACGCGGGTGCGTTTGATGTCGCGTTCCTTTCTAACCTGCCCGATATGGTCGTGATGGCCGCCGCGGATGAGGCTGAGTTGGTGCGCATGGTCGCCACTGCCGCTGCCTATGATGATGGTCCCATTGCTTTCCGTTTTCCGCGTGGCGAGGGTGTTGGTGTCGACATGCCAGATGATCCCGCACTGCTGGAAATTGGCAAGGGGCGGATGATCCAGACCGGTTCACGCGTCGCACTTCTATCCTTTGGCACCCGCTTATCAGAGGTGCAGGCAGCCGCTGAAACCCTCACGGCCAAAGGTATCACACCCACCATCGCCGACGCACGCTTTGCCAAGCCACTGGACCGCGATATGATCCTCGATCTCGCTACAAATCACGAGGCGCTGATCACCATCGAAGAGGGCGCCATTGGCGGCTTTGGCAGCCACGTCAGTCAGCTTTTGGCCGAGGAAGGCGTGTTTGATGACGGCCTCAAATTCCGGTCCATGGTGTTACCCGACACGTTCATTGACCAATCCAGCCCACATGACATGTATGCCATGGCTGGCCTGAACGCAGACGATATCGTCATAAAGGTTCTGACCACGCTCGGCATCGTAACCCTTGAAAAACGGGCCTAACCTTCGCTTTTTCCAAAATACTCTGGGGTCCGGGGCTGGCCCCGGCGTGTTGGCGTGCGCAGCACGGCGAAACTACTTATACGTCTCGCGCCTGTCACTAAACGTCCGCACACGCTTGCGCCATGCCTGATAGCTTCCAGTTTTCAGATTGTCGCGCATCAGCGCCTTCACCTGTTTTTCGCTCACCCCGTATTCGGTGCGAATATCGGTGAAGCTCACGTGATCTGACAGCGCCATTTCAATGATGCCGCTGATATGCGCGTCGGGGATGTCAGGTGTCTTTGCCATGCGTTGCATCTAGCTTGTCTTCGATCGCTTTCAACTTGGCCATAACCTCATCGCGGTAGGCGTCGGTGGCAACTACGTCATCCTCGTGGTGGGCGTCTTGCATGGAATTCACGATCAAACCGACCAGAAGGTTCACGACGGCGAATGTGGTGACCATGATGAATGGCACAAAGAATGCCCACGCGTAGGGGTACACTTCCATCACGGGGCGCACGATGCCCATCGACCAGCTTTCCAGTGTCATGATCTGGAACAGCGAATAGCCTGACCGTCCCAGCGTGCCGAACCATTCGGGGAATGACGAGCCGAACAGTTTGGTCGTCATTACCGCGCCGATGTAGAATATGATCGCCATCAGTAGGAACACCGATCCCATGCCGGGTAGGGCGGTGATGAACCCCTCGACCACGCGGCGCAGGCTTGGCGCCACCGAGATGACGCGCAACACCCGCAAGATACGCAACGCTCGCAGAACCGAGAAGCCCTGCGCGCCGGGGACCAGCGCGATGCCAACAATGATGAAATCAAAGATATTCCAGCCGCTGCGGAAAAATCGCATCCCGTGCGCAAATAACTTAGCTGCGATTTCTGCAATGAAAATGCACAGACAGATCATATCAAGCATCAGGATCAGCGGCCCGAATTGGGCCATAACCGATGCCGAAGTCTCTAATCCCAGCAGCACCGCATTCAGGACAATGACGCCAACAATGAACCGCGCGACAAAAGGGCGTTCAAGGATTTCGGCGGTGCGGGCGCGCGAGGACATGGGGCAAAGCCTTTTGATCTGTTTGATCCCATATGGGGCGCGCGCGACGCCGCGTCAATCTTGCCCGCCGGCCAATTCCTGCGCAGCGTAAACAGATGACAAAGACAGTACGCATATTTCGGTGGATCGTTTTCTTGCTTGCGGCGGGGTATTGCCTGCGCACGCTTGCGTTTAGCTCGTTTGAGCATTTCGCAGGACCGTTCCGGTATCTGACGATCTGGGCGTTGTTCATGTCGTTCTTTGCCGCCAGCCGCATGATGGCGCTGGTCGAAGGGCGCAGCACCCGCCGTTGGGACGGGTTCGTGGGTGCGACCGCTGTGGTCAATGCAATGGTCGTTTTCCTCTACTGGCGTCTGTTTTTTGCCGATCCGGGGTCCGTGTCGAGCGATGGTGAGCTCGGCCCGCTTTACCTCGAACTTTACCTGCACGCGCTGGGCCCCTTGCTGCAATGGGTCGACGCGATATTTATTCACCGCAGTTTCCGGCGTCTTGGCCCACCGCTTGCGTGGTTATTCGGGATCATCGCGGCCTATGTGGCTTGGTCGGAACTTGTGCTGATGCCAATGAATGACGTGCCGGTTAGCACAGTCACCAGCGGCCTGCCCTATCCGTTCCTGAACAATCTGGAACTGTCGGGCCGTGCAGTTTTCTACGGATCGAACTTCGCCGTGGCGATTGTGTTCTTGCTGGTGTTCGCTGCAATAGCGTGGGGCGTCAGACGGATAGCTCGGCCGCCAGCAGCGCCCTAAGCCCCGCCTTATAATCTGGGTAAAGCAGGTCAACGCCCAGCTCATCCTTGATCCGATCATTGCTGACCTTTTTGCTTTCGGCATAAAAACTGCGCGCCATTGGCGTCATCTCAGCCACCTCAAAATCCTCTGCGGGGGGTAGCGGCAGTCCAAGCAGTTCTGCCGCGTAGCCGATCACGTCTTGGGGTGGGGCGGGATCGTTGTCGCAGACATTATAGGCGGCACCGGGGTTGGGTTTCGCGATAGATGCGGCCAACACACGGGCGATATCGGCGACATGGGTGCGGCTGAACACCTGTCCTTGTTTGATGATGCGCCGCGCGGTGCCTGCGCGCACCTTGGCAAACGGACCACGACCCGGTCCATAGATACCAGCAAGGCGGAAGATGTGCAGTGGTAGATTGGGAATGGCGGCCCATGCGGTCTCGGCATTGACCCGTGCGATGCCGCGCTTTGTAGCGGGGGTCAGCGGTGTTTCCTCGGTCACCCAATCGCCCGCGTGGTCGCCATAAACGCCTGTGGTCGACAAATATCCGACCCATTCAAACTGCCCCGCACGTTTGGCAATTTCATCCCCTAGAGCACCCAGCACCGGATCACCGTTTTCATCAGGCGCGGCCGAGATCAGCAGATGCGTTGCGGCATTCAATGCGGGTTCCATATTGGCGCCGGGCCAGATGCGCGGCTCTGTCCCCTCGTTCATCAAGGTGACGGCCCGATCCTCGGACCGCGTGGTACCAATCACCCGCCAGTCTTGGGGAAGCAGGATACGCGTCAATGCGCGTGCGGAATAGCCGTGGCCAAAGGAAAGCAGTGTTTTTGTCATACCCCGATCTGTGGGCTAAGACTTGCGCGGATGCAAGTCTGTGCTAGCGTATGGGAATGAGCGATATTCCGAACCTCCGGTCGGCCTATGACATGACATCCGAAGAGGATATTCATGCGCTTTATCGCGAATGGGCGCATTCCTATGATGTCGGGTTTGGTGACGCGCAGGGGTATCAGCTGCCGCAAGCAGTCGCGCGGGCCTATATCGCGGCGGGGGGTAAGGGCCCTGTGTTGGATGTTGGTGCTGGCACGGGATTGCTGGGAGAGCATCTGACAGCGACGCTTGACGTGGATGGTGTTGATCTATCAAGCGTGATGCTTGGCGTGGCGCGGTCAAAACAAATTTACCGCGATCTTTATACTGGCAATATCAATGTCCAGCTTAACCTGCCGCAATATATGGGCATCGTCAGCGCGGGCACATTCACCCTTGGCCATGTCGGACCGACGGCGATTGACAACCTGCTTGAGATCGCCGAACCTGGTGGTCTGTTTGTTTTGGCTGTGAACGCAGTGCATTACGTCGACGCCGGATTCGCCGCTTATTTCGATGGCTTGGGCGCGGCAATTGCGGGTCTAACACAGGTCAAAACGCGGATTTATGATGATCGTGCGGATGCCGATCATCGCGATGACATTGCCTATATCCTGACGTTCACCAAGGCGGGGTAACCCACCTGCTATTGATCGAAGTTTGATCCCTCGTCGTTAAGGATCGCCTTAAGCTCGGCCAAATGGCGGGCGTCCTGTTCGGGGTAATCGGCAAGCTCTTGGCTGGTTTTTGTGGCGATATCATGCGGAATAATCCGCAGCGGCTGGCCCGTTTGCAGGGCGCGGATATATGTCTCGCAGGCGCGTTCAAAGTAGTAAAGCCTGTTAAATGTCTCGGCTACCGTTTCACCGATAATCATGATGCCGTGGTTGCCCATGACCATCACCTTATCCTTGGGGTCGGCCAAAAGCGTGGCACAGCGCGCCCCTTCTTCCTCAAACGCGAGCCCGCCATAGTTTTCATCAACCACGTGGCGGCCATAGAATGTGCAGGCATTCTGGTCGATTGGTGGCAGGCGGCTGTCGGCAAGCGACGCCAGCACGGTCGCGTGGATCGAATGCACATGCATACAGCATCGGGCGTGCGGCACACCGCGGTGAATACCACCGTGCAGCCCCCATGCGGTCGGGTCCGGCGCGTTCGGCCCTGACAGCGTATCAGGGTCATTGGCATCAACGACGATCATGTCGCTTGCTTTGATCCGGCTGAAGTGGACTTGGTTCGGGTTCATGAGGAATTTGGTGCCATCGTCATCGATCGACAGGCTGAAATGATTGGCCACACCTTCATGCATGTTCAACCGTGCAGTCCAACGGAACGCCGCAGCCAGATCCACACGTTCGTCCCAAAATTTAATGTTGTCGCGCATGATGATCCCCTTACTTGTGCTTCACAAAGGTGGCGAACGATTTGGCAATTCGCAAGTTTTAATGCAAATTGTGGGTAGCCCTGTCAGACCAGTGGCGGTTCACGCAGGGCTGGGTTAAGTTGCCGCATACCAAAATTGGAGAGCGTCATGGAACAGCCCATTTGCCTTGTCGGGATCGGTAAGATTGCCGTGGATCAGCACGTGCCAGCCATCGCCAATAGCCCCGATTGGACCCTTGCTGCGACGGTCAGCCGCGCAGGTACAGTGGATGGTGTGCCAAGCTATTCTGACTTTGATGCGATGCTGGTCGAGCGGGACGATATCCGCACTGTGTCGCTCTGCCTGCCTCCTGTGCCGCGCTATGATTACGCTGTGCGTGCGATTGCGGCGGGGCGGAATGTCATGCTCGAAAAACCGCCTGGTGCGACACTGGCCGAGGTGCAGGACCTAACCACGCGGGCCGCTGCAAACGGTGTGACGCTATATACGACATGGCACAGCCGCATGGCCAAAGGCGTCGCAGCCGCCAAGGCGTTTCTGGCCGATAAAACCATCACAAGCGGATACATCGACTGGCGAGAGGACGTGCGCCGCTGGCATCCCGAGCAGGAATGGGTGTTCGAACCGGGCGGGATGGGCGTATTCGATCCGGGTATCAATGCGCTGTCGATCCTGACCGACGTGTTGCCCCGCCCTGTGCATATCACATCTGCATTACTGAATTTCCCTGAAAACCGGTTCACACCGATTGCTGCTGAGGTCGCGTTTAGCGAGAACCTGACGATGACGCTTGATTGGCTTAAAGACGGGCAGCAGATGTGGGAAATGATCCTGCGTGCAGGCGATGATCAGGTGCATCTGTCGGAAGGCGGCAACCGCTGCGTGATCAATGGCACAGAGGTCGCGGGGAGTGTTTTGGATGAATATCCCGCGCTGTATGATCAAATGGCCCGCCTTGTAAGCAGCGGCGCGTCAGAGGTTGATCTGGCCCCAATGATCCATGTGGCGGATGCCATGACATTGGGCAAACGCGTGACCGTCGCGCCGTTTTCGTTCTAGGGCGTTAACGTCCGGCGAAGCACGTGGTCCAGAAACTCAGCGGCCTTTGGATAGGGGTCGTCGTGGCCCAGAACGGCGCGCACCTGCACGTCGAAATCAGCATAGTGTTGTGTCTGCGCCCAGATCAGGAAAATCAGATGATAAGGGTCTATATCAGCGATTTTTCCGGATTCTGCCCACGTGCGGATGACTTGCGCCTTTTCATCAACAAGGGTTTTGAGTGCGGGAAACCCGTCCGATAGACGCGGCGCACCTTGTAATACCTCATTCGCAAATAGACGGCTTTCGCGGGGGTAGTCCCTGCTTAGGTCCAACTTGCCTGCTGCATATTTCAAGATCTCTGCAATCGGGTCGCCGTCCGGGTCAAGGTCGCGCAGCGGATCAAGCCAGAGGTCTAGCAACGATGACAAAAGGGCGACATGGATCGCCGCCTTGGATGGAAAGTAATAGAGCAGGTTCGGCTTAGACAGACCGGCCGCGGTCGCGATCTGGTCGACCGTCGCGCCCCGAAACCCATATTGCGAAAACACATCAAGCGCCGCCTGCAGGATCGCTGTGCGGTTCTTTTGCTGAATGCGGGTTGCTGGTTTGGTCATGGTTTGACAAACGTGGCACAGAAATTCGGCAATGACACGGACTAAGATCAGATGATGCGAAAAATGGGACCTGACACAATGGGGGGCAGCCCCCCGGCCTGCGGCCTCCCCCCGAGGTATTTTGGGCAAGAGGAAAATGGCTGGCGATGGTGGCGTTGATAGGCTGTGCCCCGCCCACGATTGCCCCGCTGTTGTTGCCATTATTGGTGGATGAGGCGATTCCGACGGATATTGACCGGTCAGAGGTTAACCGTGATCCCGAAGGCTGCTATTCCTACACGTTTGCCAATGAGCTGTTTGTCGTGCGCGATAGGAACGGCGATCCGATCTGTATTCCGATCTGATTTGTCGCATTTGGGATGGCATGTGGGTTAGTCTGCTGCTTGTGTTCCCCTAAATGCAGGAGACGTGAATGTCATATTTATTGGGCGTGGATACGGGTGGCACCTATACGGATGCGGTCGTCATGGACGAGGCGACGGATGCGGTTTTGGCAAGTGCGAAGGCATTGACGTCGCGCCCTGATCTGGCCGTCGGTGTTGGCGCCGCGATTGATGCGGCTTTAGCGCAGTCGGCAATTGATCCAGGCGCAGTGGCCATGGTGTCATTGTCGACGACGCTGGCGACAAATGCGCTTGTCGAGGGGCAGGGCGGGCGTGTCGCATTGGTGTTCATCGGGTTTGATCCAGCAGAGCTGGGGCGCGCTGGTCTGACCGACGCGTTGCGCGGCGATCCGGTGATTACGTTGGCGGGCGGGCATTCCCATGCGGGGGGGGAGGTGGTTCCGCTTGATCTGGATGCTTTGGCTGATGCCGTGCGTGACCTTGATACAGGTGTAACCGGCTTTGCCATCGCGGCAAGCTTTGCCACGCGCAATGCCGCGCATGAGGTCGCCGCGCGCGATCTGATCCGTGATCTGACGGGTAAGCCGGTAACCTGTAGCCATGAATTATCCTCGGCGCTGGGTGGGCCGAAACGCGCGTTAACCGCCGTGTTGAACGCCCGTTTGATCGGGATGATCGACGGGCTGATCAGTGCCTGTGAAGGGCATTTGACCAAGGTTGGCATTGATGCCCGGCTGATGGTGGTGCGCGGTGACGGTGCGCTGGTGTCTGCCAATGTCGCCCGCGAAAAGCCAATTGAGACGATCCTGTCGGGACCAGCGGCGTCGATTGCAGGGGCATCTTGGCTAACGGGTGAGGATGACGCGCTGGTGTCTGATATTGGCGGGACGACCACGGATGTGTGTCTATTAGAGGGCGGTCGGCCCAAGATTGACCCGCAAGGCGCGCGTGTTGGTCCCTATCGCACGATGGTCGAGGCTGTGGCGATGCGCACCACGGGCCTGGGTGGCGATAGTGCGGTGCATGTGGTTGATGGGTTGGGCGGTGGCCTACGCCTGGGTCCGCGGCGGTTGATGCCTGTATCGCTTGCGGCGCGGGATCATCCCGAACTGGTGCATCAGGTTCTGGACAGGTGTCTGGCAAATGATATCCCTCCGCCAGATGGTGGGCAGTTTGCGATGCCTATGTTTACGAGCCTGCCCGACGGATTGGATACGCGTGAAACTGCTGTGGCGAACCGCCTGTTGGATGGGCCGCAGCGCGTTTCACATGCGGTGACAACCCGTATGGAAAACCCTGCGCTGACGCGGTTGGTGACGCGCGGCATGGTCATGATCGCAGGGGTCACGCCGTCGGACGCGTCCCATGTGTTGGGGCGTGTTGATGCGTGGGACACAGAGGCTGCCAAAAAGGCGCTTACGCTATTTGCGCGGCGGCGCGTCGGGTCGGGTGATCGGGTTGCAAGCGGGCCAGAGGCGCTGTCCCAGATGATTATTGACCAGCTTACCCATCAGACCGTCGATTGTTTGTTGCAAGCCGCGTTTGACGAAGATGATTGGCAAGGCGCAGAGGCGCTGGCCGGTCATCCGTTGACCATGGCGGGTCTGGGCCAGCATCGCGGCATTGTTGAGGTGGACCTGAAGCTGGGTGTGCCTGTGATCGGTCTTGGGGCCTCTGCTGCGGCCTATTACGGCGCTGTGGGTGCGCGGCTGAACACGCGCATGGTGCTGCCGGAACATGCAGGTGTGGCCAATGCGATCGGGGCTGTCGTGGGTCAGGTCGCGATGCATGCAAGCGGTGCTGTGACCAGTCCCGGTGCGGGTGCGTTTGCCGTCCATCTGCCCGATGGTGTGCAAAAATTCATCACCGTCGAAGAGGCGATGAACACGCTAGAGGTCGCGCTGCGCCGCGAGGCGGGTGATGCCGCCACCGCGGCGGGGGTCGAGGAAATCCGCTTTACCGTCGACCGAGATATCAAAGAGGTTGATATCGAAGGGCATCCGATGTTCATTGAGGCCACTGTAAAGGTCACGGCGCAAGGGCGACCGCGCATCGCGGATGGTTAATTCCCTCACGTTTTTGTCATGGCGATTGCGCGAAACCGCAAAGGCGGTCACAACGTGGCTGAATTTGAGAGGACGCAGATGCTGGATCGTTACGCCCGCCAACTGATTGATCCGCCGCTGAATGCGGTTGGCCGTGCGATTGCCGCGCGTGGGATCGGTGCGGATGATGTGACGCTGATCGGTCTTGCGTTGGGGCTGGTCGCGGCCGCGATGATCGCGCTGGGCGCCCCGTTTTTGGCGCTGATCCCCCTGCTGGCAAGCCGTATCGCGGATGGCCTTGATGGTGCTGTGGCCCGTGCCTCGCGCAAGACCGATTTTGGCGGCTATCTGGATATTGCCGCTGATTTTCTGTTTTACGGGGCGATCCCTGCGGCATTTGTGTTTGCTGATCCCGTCACGAACGGCGCTGCTGGTGCGTTCCTGCTGACGTCGTTCTATTTCAATGGCACCAGCTTTTTGGGCTTTGCCATTCTAGCTGAAAAGCATGGGCATAAGACATCTGCGCAGGGGCAAAAATCGCTTTATTATTCTAACGGTATTTTGGAAGGGACCGAAACAATCGTGTTCTTTGTTCTGCTATGCCTGCTTCCGACTTACTTTGCCCCGCTCGCCTATGTCTTTGGTGCGCTGTGCTTTGCGACTGCAATTTTGCGCATCTATGGCGCGAAACAAACCTATGCCGACTAAAAGGACGACCCTATGAAACATCTTTCCATCCTTGCAGCCCTGATCGCGCCTGTCGCGGCCTTGGCTGACCCGAACCCCGCCGATTGGGACGTCGTTTTGGCCGATGCCAAAGGCGAGACCGTCTATTGGCACGCATGGGGCGGGTCGACGACGACCAATGATTTCTTGGCTTGGGTCGGGTCGCGTGTTGCTGAGGATTACGGCGTGACGCTCGAGCATGTGAAGCTGACCAGCACAGCTGATGCCGTCACCCGTGTTCTGTTCGAAAAAGAAGCGGGCGAGAATGACGATGGCGCCGTCGATATGATCTGGATCAACGGCGCAAATTTCGCTGCAATGAAAGAGGCCGATCTGCTGTTTGGCCCTTATGCAGAGCAGCTGCCGAACTGGACTGTTGTCGATGTAGATGGCAAAACCGTGCAGACCGATTTCACCGTGCCAACCGACGGGTATGAAAGCCCGTGGGCCATGGCGCAGGTTGTGTTTGTCCACGACACAGCCGATATGCCCGAGAAAGTAGGCTCTATGCAGGCGCTTTTGGAATGGGCGCAGGCGAACCCTGGTCGCTTTAGCTATCCGCAGCCGCCAGATTTTCTGGGCATAACGTTCCTGAAGCAGGTTCTTGTCGATATCTTGCCTGATCCGTCTGTGCTGGCTGCCGAGGCCACGGATGAAAACTATGCCGACGTGACAGCCCCGTTGTGGGATTATCTTGATGCGTTGACGCCAAACTTATGGCGCGAAGGCAAGGCATACCCTGCCACCGGCACCGCGATGTTCCCGCTGATTGCCGATGATGAATTGGGCCTGTCCATCTCGTTCAGCCCGGGTGCTGCGTCCACGGCAATTGCGAATTTCGAACTGCCAGACACCGTGCGCACATTCGTGTTGGACAAGGGCACCATCGGCAACGCGTCATTTGTGACGATCCCTTACAACTCTGGGTCCAAGGCCGGTGCTATGGTTGTTGCCAACTTCCTGATGTCACCAGAGGCACAGGCCCGCGCCCAAGATCCAGCGATCCTTGGCTATGGCACTGTGCTGGACATGGACGCGATCACAGCAGACGAACGTGTGGTGTTTGACGCGCTTGAGCTGGGCGTTGCGACATTGTCGCCTGCCGAGCTGGGCACTGTTCAGGCGGAACCTCACCCAAGCTGGGCCACACGTTTGGCTGATGACTGGGCGGGCCGCTACGGTGTTGCCGAGTAATCTAAGCCACAATGAAAGGCGCCGCGCATGAAACCGCGGCGCCTTTTGCACGTCTTGCCAGCAGTCACCTTGTTGGTGATGTTGGGTCCCGTGATTGCGGGACTATACGGCACGGTTTTGCCTGCATTCGGGCATTTGCCTGCTGCAGGGCTAATCGGCCCAACGATCACCCCGTTCACGGATCTATTCGACTGGGCAGGATTGCCGCGCGCGGTAATGCTGTCGCTTGGCGTCGGCATGGGGGCGACGGTCATCGCGCTGACAATCGTGGCGCTGTTGACTGCCGGTTGGTCAGGGACGCGTGCGTTCCGGTTTTTGGAACGTCTGCTATCACCACTCTTGTCAGTGCCACATGCAGCAGCGGCATTTGGGCTCGCGTTTTTGGTCACCCCGTCGGGGTGGATTGCGCGGGGGTTGTCGCCCGCGATCACGGGGTGGGACCGCCCACCTGATTTGCTGATTGTGCAAGATCCTTGGGGCATCACCATGATGGTCGGTCTGATTGTCAAAGAGGTGCCATTCCTGCTGTTGATCACGCTCGCCGCATTGGGCCAAGCAGACACGCAGCGTAGCGCGGCAGTGGCACAAGCCTTGGGGTATGGCCGTTTAACCGGCTGGCTGAAAACCGTGTTTCCGCGTGTCTATGCGCAGATCAGACTGCCGGTTTATGTCGTCCTCGCCTACTCCATGTCGGTCGTAGATGTGGCCGTGATTTTAGGGCCTAACACACCACCCAGTTTGTCCGTTTATATCGTGCGCCTGATGTTGGACCCCGATATCGCGATGCGCCTCCAAGGCGCGGCGGCAGCATTATTGCAGCTTGGCCTTGTCATCGCCGCATTGATCGCTTGGCGATTGGGCGAACACGTAGTCGGGGCGTTTGGGCGTCGTTGGATCGCAACGGGCGCACGCGGTAAAATCGACCCTATTGTTGAGGTTTCGGCATTGGTGGCTGGGTCCGCCGCCGCGTTTGCGGTACTTGCGGGGATCATCGTTTTGGGCGTTTGGTCGTTCGCTGGTTTCTGGAGCTTTCCTGATTTTCTACCCGACCAATTCATGCTGCGAAACTGGATGCGTTTCGGGCCTGGCACGTTGGCGGCACTGGGCGAAACGGCCTTGATTGCGATCTTTGTCACAATTGCCGCACTCGCCCTGACAATCGGCTGCCTAGAGGCCGAGTATCGCCATGGTCTTCGGCTGACACAGCGGGGCATGTTCCTGCTCTATCTTCCATTACTCGTCCCGCAGACCGCGTTCCTGCCGGGGTTGCAAACGTTGATGTTGAACATCGGTTTGGATGTGGGGCGCTTGCCAGTGATGTTCACCCATCTGGTGTTCGTGCTGCCATATGTATTTCTATCACTGGCTGATCCGTTTCGGGCGTGGGACGCGCGGATGGGCACGATTGCGGCCGCCTTGCGTGCCAGCCCTGATCGGGTGCTGTGGCGCGTGCGGATGCCGATGCTGCTGCGCCCCGTTTTGACAGCCATGGCTGTGGGGTTATCGGTGTCTGTCGGGCAATATCTGGCGACGCTGCTGATTGGTGGCGGGCGCGTCGCGACCCTTACGACCGAGGCGGTGGCGCTGGCGTCCGGTGGTGATCGCCGTGCCATTGGCGTCTATGGATTGATGCAAACGGGCGCTGCGCTGATCCCGTTCACACTGGCGCTGATCGTGCCTGCAATTGTCTGGCGTAATCGAAAGGGGCTGCGGCATGGATAAGGGTCTAATACTGGCCAATGTGGCGATATCCAAGGGGTCCACGCCCCTATTGTCGGTGTCGACACATGTGGCACCGGGTGATGTATTGTCGATTATGGGGCCGTCTGGCGTTGGTAAATCGACGCTCCTTGCTTTTATCACAGGGACGCTTGCGCCGGATTTCACAGCGACGGGCGCGATTGAGTTGGACGGTGCGGATATCACCAATGCCCCCGCGCATCAGCGTCGTGTCGGAATTTTGTTCCAAGATGATCTGCTGTTTCCGCATCTGTCGGTGGGTGAAAACCTTGCCTTTGGCCTGCGTCCGGGCGGGTCCAGGGGTGAACGGCAGGCAAAGATCGCCGATGCCTTGACCGAGGTCGGGTTAGAGGGGTTTGCCGACCGTGACCCTGCAACCCTGTCGGGTGGGCAAAAGGCCCGCGTTGCCCTTATGCGGATGTTGTTGTCGGACCCCTGCGCCCTGTTGCTGGATGAGCCGTTTTCGCGCCTTGATACCGCCCTGCGCGCCCAAGTGCGTGCGCTGGTTTTCGCCCGTGCCAAGGCTCGCGCATTGCCCGTGCTAATGGTCACACATGATGCCGAGGATGCGGCGGCGGCGGACGGTGAAATTATCACGTTGGCGCCGATCACTTAACGCTTGTCAAGACGCGGGAATAGACGCAATCATCAATCCAAAGCGATTTGGAAAGGTGTCAATATGATCATCAAGGCTGTTGTCTGGGGCGAGAATGTCCATGAGAAAACCAATCAGATTGTCGCGGATTTGTACCCCGACGGGATGCATGGCGCGATTGCTGCGGCGCTGAATGCAGCGGGTGGGATCACCGCCACCACGGCCACGTTGCGAGACCCCGAACACGGTTTGTCCGAGGATCGCCTTGCCGACACTGACGTATTGTTGTGGTGGGGTCACGCGGCGCATGGTGACGTTTCGGACGAAATCGTTGAGCGTGTCGCCGATCATGTGAATGCAGGCATGGGGCTGATCCTGTTGCATTCTGCGCATTTTGCGAAAATCTTTAAGCGGCTTATGGGCACACCTTGCAATCTGACGTGGCGCGAAGCGGGGGAGCGTGAACGCCTTTGGGTGACGTCCCGCAATCATCCGATTGCCGCGGGTCTGCCTGATCACTTCGAGCTTGAGCATGAGGAAATGTATGGCGAACCCTTTGGTGTGCCTGAACCGCTAGAGACTGTGTTCATCAGCTGGTTTCAGGGGGGGGAGGTGTTCCGATCTGGCCTGACGTATAAACGTGGTGCGGGGAACGTGTTTTATTTCCGTCCGGGTCACGAAACCTATCCCACTTATCACGATGCCAATGTGCAGCGTGTGCTGTCCAATGCTGTACGCTGGGCCTATAATCCCGCGCCGCGTGTGCGGGGTGTGAATGATGCCCCAAATGTGCCTGTTGAGGCCGCGTTAGAGCCTATTGTTGAACGTGGCCCGCGCCTTCACCAAGACGGTGAGGAAGGGTTCAAATGATCCGCGTTTTGATTGTTGGCACCGGCGGTATGGCGAATGACCATGCCGAGGCTTATGCAAAAATGGGCGGCGTTTCCTTGGTCGCGGGGGTTGATACAGATCCTGATCGGCTGGCTGATTTCTGTGCCAAGCATGACATCCCTAACGGCTTTGCCTCTGTGGAAGAGGCGATTGCATGGGGCGCGTTTGATGCCGCGTCCAATGTAACCCCTGACGGCGTGCATCGCGTCACAACCCTGCCGCTGCTTGCCGCGGGCAAACATGTTTTGTGCGAAAAACCACTGGCCGCCAACGCCGCGGATGCCGATGAAATGGCGCAGGCTGCGGCTGACGCGGGCGTCGTCAATATGGTCAACCTGACCTACCGCAATGTCCCCGCGCTAATCGCTGCCGCCAAGATGGTTGCAAACGGCGACATCGGTGAGGTTCGTCATTTTGAGGCCGCCTATCTACAAAGCTGGCTGACCCAAGCCGCATGGGGTGATTGGAAAACCGAGAGTCAGTGGCTCTGGCGGTTGTCCACACAACACGGGTCTATGGGTGTGCTGGGCGATGTTGGCGTGCATATTCTGGATTACGCTACTTTTGTTGCCGGGTCGGATGCCGCGTCGTTGTCGTGTCGGCTAACCACCTTTGATAAGGCAGAGGGCAACCAGATCGGGGAATATCCGCTGGATGCCAACGACAGCATGAACATGCATATGCAGCTGGAAAATGGCGCGGTTGGTGTGATCCACGCCAGTCGCTTTGCCAGTGGTCATCTGAATGATCTTAGCCTGCGGATTTACGGGGCCAAGGGTGGTTTGGACGTCCGGTTTGAAGGATGGGAAAGCCGCCTGCGTGCCTGCACCGGTGACGATCTTGAGGCGACCAAATGGGTTGATGTGCCAACCCCTGATGTGCCAACAAACTACGTGCGGTTCATTGATGCCGTGCGCAATGCCGAACAGGTGTTCCCCGATTTCAGGCGCGGCGCCGCGTTGCAGGCGGTTCTTGATCTTGCGGTGGCATCTGACGCCGACGGGTCGTGCGACAAAACCGTGTAATCCTTGCGCATAGGGGCAATCCCGTCCAATTGGCGACGTTTTCGGGCGTTGAACAACAAGTGCAGAGAAATCAACTTTTGCAAGGGCTGGCGACTCAATTGGGGACCAATTGTTCGGCGCAGATGGCCAATCTTGTCGGGAAGGAGGCCCGCGCAAATGCTGCTGGTTACTATGATGGCGACGCAATTACCCTTGCGCCGAATCCAGTCAGTATTGCCGCCACCGCCGAAATCGTCGTGCGCGATAACGCAGGTGATGAAGTCGATCGGTTTGCGGTTCCCGTGAGTGCGGAACCTGTCGCGTGGAATGGGCCGTCGGACGGGACGTCACTTCCCCACGGTTTGTATTCATTCAAAATCGTCAGCTATGCGGATGAGGAGGCGTTGTCCCAAGATCCAGTCGATGTTTACAGCACTGTCACAGAGGTGCGCTCTGAAGGGACCGAATCCATTCTTATTCTTGAGGGAGAGGCCGCAATTTCCGCGTCACAGGTATCAGCATTACGCGACCCATCGATTTAGAGGGACTGTATCGCAAACATCAACGCCGCGCCGAGCGCACCACCAATTCCAACCCATCCAATCCATGCCGCACGATTGTTGGGGCGGGCTTCGGCTGGTGGATTGTTCGTCTGAATCAGGGCGTTTTCTGCCATCTTGGGCAACAGCGGCCCAAAGCGGGCTAGGATGCGAACAGTCTTTGCAAGGTCGGTCGCAAGCGCCTTTGGTCCAATCGAATCCTTGATATAGTTTTCGACGACCGGGCGGGCATCGTGCCAAAGGTTCATGTGCGGGTCCAAGGATCGTGCGACGCCTTCGACAACCACCATGGTGCGCTGCAACAGGATCAATTCGGTTCGCGTCTCCATGCCGAAACGTTCGGTGACCTCGAACAGATATGACAACAAACGCGCCATAGAAATTCGGCTCGCGTCCATCCCGAATATTGGCTCGCCGACAGCGCGTAGGGCACGCGCAAATTCGTCCACATCCATGTGGGCAGGAACGTAGCCTGCTTCAAAGTGAACCTCGGCCACGCGATTGTAATCCTTGCGGATAAAGCCGAACAGAATTTCGGCGTAAACACGGCGGGTGTATTCATCAATCCGCCCCATGATCCCAAAATCATAGGCGACGATATCACCGTCGGCGTTCACCTTCAGGTTCCCCTGATGCATATCGCCATGGAAAAATCCGTCGCGCAGCGCCTGGTTCAAAAACAATTGCAACACGCGTGAGGCAAGGGCGCGGCGGTCGTGGCCTGCGGCATCCAATGCCGCGTTGTCGCCGATGCTTAACCCTTCGACCCAGTCGAGCGTCATGACCCGCCGACCGGATAAATGCCAACGGACCTTTGGCACGTCAAAACCAGCGTCGTTTTCGGTATTTGCAGCGAATTCGGACGCGGCAGAGCTTTCGAGGCGCAAGTCCAATTCACCGGTTACGACGCCTTCGAAATGCGTAATAACATCCATCGGACGCAGACGCCGCGATGATGGCGACAGCAATTCGATTGTGCGGGCGGCAAAATAGAATGCATCAATGTCTTTGCGAAATGCCTTTTCGATGCCGGGGCGCAGAATTTTGACCGCGACCGCTTCGCCCGTGTCGGCCAGATGCGCCTTGTGGACTTGTGCCAACGATGCGGCGGCGACGGGTTCGGAAAAGCTGCTAAACAATTCGGCAACAGGTTGGCCCAGTTCGGCCTCAATTTCCGCTTCGGCCTCTTTCATGGAGAATGGTGGCAGCTTATCCTGCAGGACCCGCATCTGCACGGCCAGTTCATCACCGACAACATCGGGGCGGGTGGACAGGACCTGTCCGAATTTGATGTAGGCCGGGCCAAGCGCGGTTAGCGCGCGGGGGGCCGGTGGCATCGTCACGTCGCCCTTGTAGCCAAGCCACTGAAACGGCCAAACCAAGCCGCGGAATAGCACGCGCAAGACGGGACCCACCTCAAACGCGTCGAGGATGATATTCATCGCGCCAGTCCGTTCCAGTGTGGCGCCAGTGCGGATCAGCCGGATAATATTATGCGGGCCGCGCATTTACAGCTTCCAGCCCGAATGAAGCGCCGCAATGCCCATCGACAGGTTGCTGTATTTCGCGTTGTCGAAGCCTGCGGTTTTCACCATCTCGAGGAACGTATCCTGATCGGGGAATTTGCGGATCGATTCGACCAGATATTGATAGCTGTCGCGATCACCGGTGATCATTTTGCCCATTTGCGGGATCACGTTGAACGAATAGGCGTCATAGGCGGCCTGCATCATTGGGTTTGGCAGCTGGCTGAATTCCAGCACCATCAACCGACCACCGGGACGCAAGACACGGTAAGCCTCGTTCAGCGCCTCTTGGGGACGGGTCACGTTGCGGATGCCAAAGCTGATTGTATAGACGTCGAATGTGTTGTCGGGGAACGGCAGCGCCATCGCGTCGCCGACGACCCAGTCCAGGCTCTCTGACATTGCCGCGGCCTCGGCGCGGGTTTTGCCCGCCAACAACATGGATTCGGTGATATCGCAGACGGTGGCGTGGCCCGATCCGGCGCGATCCAGAAATTTGAACGAAACGTCGCCAGTGCCACCTGCCACATCGAGCAGCTTTTGACCTGCGCGCGGTGCAAGCCAATCCATCATCGCCTCTTTCCAGATGCGGTGGATGCCGACGGACATGACGTCGTTCATGATGTCGTATTTATTGGCCACGGAGGTAAAGACGCCCTGCACGCGGCCCTTTTTCTCGTCCTCTGGGACGGTTTCAAAACCAAAGTGTGTTATATTTTCGGTCATGGGCTTGTCGTCCTTTGCGGGGCCACCAATTATAGGGCTCAAATGGGCTATATAGCGCCCGTTAGCTTATAGAAAGTGTCCCATGCCCGAATTACCAGAGGTCGAGACGGTTCGTCGCGGGTTAGCCCCGGTGATGGAAGGCGTACAGATCGCCCGCGCCGATGTGAACCGCCCCGACCTGCGCTGGCCGTTTCCAGAAGGCATGGCCGATCGTTTGACGGGGAAGACGGTCCTGCGACTGCGGCGGCGGTCCAAATATATCCTCGCGGATTTGGATAGCGGAGAGACGTTGCTGATCCATTTGGGCATGTCGGGGCGGATGACGATTTCGGGGCATACGGTGGGTGATTTTCATCATCCGCATCCTGCCGCTGCGAAACATGACCATGTTGTGTTCCACATGGCGAATGATGCGCGCATCACGTTTAACGACGCCCGTCGCTTTGGTGCGATGGATTTGATGGACACGGGGGGTGAAGATGAATTTTGGCTTATTCGCGATCTGGGGCCAGAGCCGCTTGGCAATGTATTCGACGAAGATTATCTGGTCGCCCGCCTAAAGGGGCGCAACACCCCGATCAAATCCGCACTATTGGACCAACGAATCGTATCGGGTTTGGGCAACATTTACGTCTGCGAGGTTTTGTTCCGTGCGGGCATCCATCCTGCCCGCAAGGCAGGGGCGATCAGCGCCAAACGTGTCCGCAGCCTTGTGCCACTGATCCGTGACGTGCTGGGCGAGGCGATTGAAGCGGGTGGTTCATCGCTAAAGGATTATCGTCAGGCGGATGGCGAATTGGGTTATTTTCAACATAATTTCGCGGTTTACGATCAGGCCGGAAATCCCTGCCCAACCGACGGGTGCCAAAAGGAAATCAGCCGAATCGTGCAATCGGGACGCTCATCCTTCTTTTGTCCGCAATGCCAAAGATAGCTTGATCCGCCGCCGCGCGTGTTACATCAATCGGGTCTGATTGCGGTAACTTACGGAACACCCGATGGCCTTTGAAACGATCATTGTTGATATTGCAGATGATGTGGCGACGATCACATTGAACCGACCAGATGCGTTGAATGCGTTGAACGCCGCGCTGATGTCCGAGCTGTGTCAGGCGCTCGAGGAAGCGGATGCCAATGATAAGGTGCGCTGCATCGTGATCACTGGATCGGAAAAGGCGTTTGCCGCCGGTGCCGATATTACAGAGATGGCCGAACGGTCGTTTGTCGACATGTACACGCGCAATTATTTTGCCGCTGAGACAACGAAGTTCAACAATACCCGCAAGCCGATTATCGCGGCTGTTGCAGGCTATGCGCTGGGTGGCGGGTGCGAATTGGCGATGATGTGTGACTTCATTATTGCCGCGGATACGGCCAAGTTTGGCCAGCCCGAAATTAATCTTGGTGTGATTGCAGGTATCGGCGGGACGCAGCGTCTGACCCGCTATGTGGGTAAATCCAAAGCAATGGACATGAATCTGACAGGCCGGTTTATGGATGCCGAAGAGGCCGAGCGTGCCGGCTTGGTCAGCCGCATCGTGCCCGCGTCTAAGCTGGTGAAAGAGGCGCAGAAAACGGCCGCCAAGATTGCCGAGAAATCCCAGATCGCAACGATTGCCGCTAAGGATGCGGTGAACCGCGCCTATGAGACGACCTTGGCCGAAGGGGTGAACTACGAACGCCGTCTGTTCCAATCACTCTTTGCGACCGAGGATCAGGCCGAAGGCATGGCCGCCTTTGCCGAAAAGCGAGAGGCGCAGTTCCGCGACAAATAGGGGCTTCCATTCAGGGGGTTCATTCGCTAAAGACGCCTACATAAATGCGTGTGCGGTCCGCTAGACCAGATGAACCGGTTCTTGAAACCCGGTCGGGCCAATTGCGCATATGATATTTATTGACCCGAACCCGAGGGAACGAACACCATGGCAAATACACCACAAGCGAAAAAACGCGCGCGTCAGAACGAAGCCCGTTTTGCAGTTAACAAAATGCGCCGTTCGCGCATCCGTACGCACCTGCGCGCTGTTGAAGAAGCGATTGCATCCGGCGACCAAGCCGCCGCCGCCGCTGCCCTGAAGGCCGCTCAGCCAGAGCTGATGCGCGGCGTCACAAAGGGTGTTGTTCACAAGAACACAGCGTCCCGCAAAATGTCCCGCTTGGCGTCCCGCGTCAAAGCATTGGGCTAAGTAATTTCGCGGGCATCTGTTGCCCGTTTGCACACGATCAAAAGCGCGTCCTTGCGGGCGCGCTTTTGTATTTTAGGCAACACCCACAGCGACTTTTCCCGTCTTTTCAAAGGGGTCATAGATTCTTTTTCGGATCGACCCGAGTCAAGCGCGTTGTTGTGTTGAAGCAAGCCTCAAGACGTTGCTAAGGTACAGGTGCGATTCACATCGGTCCGGGGGGACATGAGTGGCGCCAGCGACATGTGAGGTCAGGAATAGATCCTGATTTTCCATATTTTGTTGGTCATTTGTGCAACGGCACACCAGAGGCGACAGATGGGTCTGTCTTTCGTTGGTTGTCATTGTGTCTGTTTTGGCGGGGGTCCTGCTGCAGAGAAACCCCACACCCCGACGTTGCGCCCTTTGGCCTATTTTTGCGGTACTGCAGGGGCCATTTACAGGGCGATCAGACGAGTTACGCAAGACAGCGTGCCCCCGAGTGGGACCTTTGGGGCGGTGGGCTGTTTTGTGGCTAGGACGAGGATGGATCGTGGTCACCTTTGGGGGGGATCAGTGGCACTTAGGAAAGAAAACGGGACAGTATGACGAACGAGATGTGGCAGACGACGTTGGACGCTTTGAAGGCAACCGTCGGGGCAAATAATTTCTCCAATTGGATCGCCCCGCTGGAATTTGCACAGGCAGAAGATGGCGTTGTAACCTTTCAGGTCCCCACCACGTTTATCGGCAATTATGTGAATCAGAATTTTGGTGAGCAGATCAAATATCAGCTTGCCCAGAATGGTCAGCCCGTAAGCCGCCTTGTGTTCCGTGCGTCCGGTGCATCCCGTCCCGCACAGCGTGCTGCGAACCCGGTACCGAAACCAACCCGCGTGGATGAGATTGCCGGTGCCCCGCTCGATTCGCGGTTTACGTTCGATACGTTCATCGTCGGTAAACCGAATGAGCTGGCTAATGCCGCCGCCCGCCGTGTGGCCGAAGGTGGCCCTGTGACGTTCAATCCGCTGTTTCTGTATGGTGGTGTCGGGCTTGGCAAAACCCACCTGATGCACGCCATCGCGCATGAATTGCAGCGCCGTAGCCCTGAGTTAAATGTGCTGTATTTGTCAGCTGAGCAATTCATGTACCGCTTCATCACCGCCTTGCGTGATCGCAAGATGATGGATTTCAAACAATTGTTCCGCTCCGTCGACGTGCTGATGGTGGATGATGTGCAGTTCATGGCTGGCAAGGACAGCACACAAGAGGAATTTTTCCACACGTTCAACGCCCTTGTGGATGCGGGAAAGCAGATCATCATTTCCGCTGACCGCGCCCCTGGCGAAATCAAAGACCTAGAAGAGCGGATTAAATCCCGCCTTCAGTGTGGTCTTGTCGTGGACTTGCACCCAACCGATTATGAACTGCGTCTTGGTATCTTGCAGTCCAAGGTAGATGTGTATCGCGCACAGTATCCGAACCTTGAAATCTCTGCCGGTGTGCTGGAATTCTTGGCACACCGTATTTCGACAAACGTCCGTGTTCTTGAGGGCGCGTTGACCCGTCTGTTTGCGTTCGCGTCCCTTGTCGGTCGTGAAATCACGCTGGAACTTACACAGGATTGCCTGTCTGACGTCTTTAAAGCATCTGATCGCAAGGTCACCGTCGAGGAAATTCAGCGCCGCGTTTCCGAGCATTACAACATTCGCCTGTCCGAGATGATCGGCCCGAAGCGTGTGCGCACCTATGCCCGTCCACGTCAGATGGCGATGTATTTGGCTAAGCATATGACCAGCCGTTCCCTACCGGAAATTGGTCGTCGATTTGGGGGGCGTGACCACACGACCGTCATGCACGGTGTGCGCCGGATCGAGGAATTGAAGGCCACGGATAGCCAGATCGCGGATGATCTGGAGCTGCTGCGCCGGTCCCTGTCGGAATAACCGCGACTTGACGTCATTGCCACAGTCGTTGACTGTCTGACAAAGCCCCTTGAGAAAGGCGGCAAATGCAGTAGTTTGCCCGTCCCGAACGGGGCAATCCAGATCATGAATGCGGAGCATGGGACATGAAAATTAGTATCGAACGCGCAACCCTGCTAAAGGCCGTGGCCCAAGCGCAATCCGTGGTCGAGCGTCGCAATACAATCCCGATTCTGGCCAACGTGCTGATCGAGGCCGAAGGCGACACAGTGCAATTCCGCGCAACCGATCTGGATATTGAAGTTGTCGACCGCGCCGTGGCCCAAGTGACCCGTGCAGGTGCGACAACAGTGTCCGCCGTGACGCTGAACGAAATTGTACGCAAATTGCCCGACGGTGCCTTGGTCACATTGACTGAAGATGGCGCATCAGGTCGTTTGACGATTGAGGCGGGGCGGTCCAATTTTTCGCTGGCCACATTGCCGCGCGAAGATTTCCCAGTGATGGCATCGTCCGATTATGCCGCGAATTTCTCGGCGCCCGCGCCAGTGTTGCGCCGCTTGTTCGACAAATCCAAATTCGCAATCTCAACCGAAGAAACACGGTATTACTTGAACGGTGTTTATATGCATGTTGCCGATAGCGACGGCGGCAAGGTACTGCGCTGTGTGGCGACCGACGGGCACCGCTTGGCCCGCATCGACGCCGATCTGCCACAAGGTGCGGGCGACATGGCCGGTGTAATCGTGCCGCGCAAAACCGTTGGCGAACTGCGCAAGCTGCTTGATGATGATGACTTGCAAATCGCCGTGTCCGTATCAGAAACAAAAATCCGCTTTGCGACGCCAGACATCACGCTGACATCCAAAGTGATCGACGGCACATTCCCAGATTACACCCGCGTGATCCCACAAGGGAACACCCGCAAGTTGGAGGTGGACGCCTCTGATTTCGCCAAGGCCGTGGACCGCGTGGCGACCGTGTCATCAGAACGGTCCCGAGCGGTAAAGCTGTCGCTGGACGAGGACAAATTGGTTCTGTCCGTGAACGCCCCAGATAGCGGCGCGGCGGAAGAAGAATTGGCCGTTGCCTATTCTGACGAGCGTCTAGAAATCGGTTTCAATGCGAAATACCTGCTGGAAATTGCAAGCCAGGTTGACCGTGAGAATGCGGTGTTCATGTTCAACTCATCCGGTGATCCGACGTTGATGCGCGAGGGGAATGATACCTCTGCGGTTTACGTCGTGATGCCAATGCGGGTCTAAGCGCCCGCTGATGGGCTGCGCCTGCATATTTATACTCAGAAGAAGCTGAGGGTCGGTGTAATGTCGGCCCTCGCTTTGTCTGAATTCACCCTTTCACATTTTCGGTCGCACAAGCGGGCCACGATGGCCTGTGATGGGCGGCCTGTGGCGATTTACGGGGCTAATGGCGCGGGTAAGACCAACGTGCTTGAGGCGGTATCATTGATGTCGCCGGGCCGTGGATTACGCCGCGCATCGCCTGATGACCTGATCCGCAGGCCAGAGGCGCTGGGCTGGAAAGTCACAGGCGTTTTGCAATCGTTGCAGCAAACCCATGAGATCGAGACATGGGCAGAGCCGGGATCGTCGCGCAATGTGCGTATTGATGGCAAAGCGGCGGCGCAGATTGCGCTGGGTTGTATCGGGCGGGTTCTGTGGCTTGTGCCGTCGATGGACCGCCTTTGGATCGAAGGGGCCGAGGGTCGTCGCCGGTTTCTGGATCGCGCGACATTGTCGTTCGAGCCGACCCACGCCGAGGCGGTGCTGACCTATGAAAAGGCGATGCGCGAACGCAATCGGCTGCTTAAGGACATGGTCCGCGATGCCCATTGGTATGTTGCGATTGAACGGCAAATGGCCAAGGCGGGTGCGCGTATTCATCGCAATCGTGTGGACGCGATTGCGGCTCTGACCGCGGCCCAGTCGGAGACGGAAACAGCGTTCCCGACGGCGGCCCTAACGCTGACGCACCCCGATCCTGCGCCTGACACCCCCGATGATGCGGCGTGTTTGATCGCGGCGTTTGCGGATAACCGTCAACGGGATTTGGCCGCTGGCCGCACCTTGATGGGGCCACATCGCGCTGATTTATATGGAGAGTTCGCGGCCAAGGGTGTTGCCGCAAAGGATTGTTCAACGGGTGAGCAAAAGGCGTTGTTGATCAGCCTGATCCTTGCCAACGGACGTGCGTTGATCCGCGATTTTGGCGCGCCACCGCTCCTTTTGTTGGATGAAGTCGCGGCGCATTTGGACGCTGGTCGCCGCGCTGCATTGTATGACGAAATCTGCGCGTTGGGATCGCAAGCGTTCATGACCGGCACAGGGCCGGAGCTGTTTGCAGAGCTTGGTGCTCGGGCGCAATACGCCGAAGTCATCGAGGAAGATGGTGCATCTTCGTTGTGCGAAAGGGACCATCATGGTGATTGAGGCCATATCTGAAATGGACCTAAGTCCGGCGGATGACACGTTGATTAACAGGCTGCTGGTGACCGCCTTTGACGATAGCTTTGGTGATCGGTCGTATTTTCAGCAACGTCATCATCTGCGTCTGGTTCAGCGAAGCGGGGCAGAGATTATCGGGCATATGGCGCTTTGCTATCGGTCGGTACGGTTGGGGGATGCGCTTGTGCCCATCATTGGGCTTGCCGATGTCGCGACTGCACCCTCAATGCGCGGTCAGGGCGTTGCGAGCGCGCTGTTGAAAGAGGCGATCAAGATCGCGCAATCTTCGCAGGCGCAGTTTTTCCTGCTGTTTGGCAATCGTCCGATTTACGCAGGCCATGGTTTCGTGTCCGCGGGCAATCCGGTGACATTCACGGCGTTGACTGATGCGCATACTGGCGCGGTCACCACAACGCCCACCTCGGCCCTAATGGTTATGCCGCTGCGCGAAATGACGTGGGATGCGGGTGCGCCTGTCGACTTGCTTGGTTTTTCGTTTTAGGGGCGTTTGCATGACACTGACCATAACTGATATTCTGCTATACGCAGGCGCGCTTGTAATTCTATTCCTGACGCCGGGGCCGGTTTGGGTGGCGCTAATTGCGCGCACATTGTCGGGCGGGTTTCAGGCGGCATGGCCCCTTGCGCTGGGTGTGGTGGTCGGGGACGTGCTTTGGCCGTTTCTGGCGATCTTGGGCGTGTCATGGATCATCAGCGTTTATGGCGATTTTCTGGTGGCGCTCAAATGGGTTGCCTGCGCGACGTTCCTGATCATGGGTTGGCTTGTGCTGCGTAACGCAAACAAGACGATTGCATCTGACAGTCGCCTAACGCGCCCGGGAATGTGGGCCGGATTTTTGGCGGGACTGGCTGTCATTCTGGGCAATCCAAAGGCGATTTTGTTCTATATGGGGATGTTGCCCGGGTTCTTTGATTTGACCACTCTGACGGGCGTGGATATCGCGATCATCTGCTTGGTGTCGTTCATCGTGCCGCTGCTTGGCAATCTGCTTTTGGCGGCATCAATTCACCGCGCAAAGGCATTTTTGACATCGACAATCGCGCTACGGCGCACCAATATTACAGCGGGCGTTCTGTTGATTGGTGTGGGTATTCTGATCCCGTTCATCTGACGCAAAATATGGGGGTTTCGCCGTGACAGCGGTTTGAAAAACCGCTATATTTTGGGGGAATATACACAGGATTACCCCGATGTCAGACGAGCAGCAATCATCCCCCGAATATGGCGCCGATTCTATCAAAGTTTTGAAGGGCTTAGAGGCAGTTCGTAAACGCCCTGGTATGTATATTGGCGACACGGATGACGGCTCTGGTCTGCACCATATGGTGTACGAGGTTGTCGACAATGGCATCGACGAGGCGCTGGCTGGTCACGCCGACCATGTTTACGTGATTATCCACGATGATGGCTCTGTTTCTGTGGGTGATAACGGGCGTGGTATCCCCGTCGATATGCACAAAGAAGAGGGCGTTTCCGCGGCCGAGGTTATCATGACCCAGCTGCACGCAGGCGGCAAATTTGACAGCAATTCCTATAAGGTATCGGGCGGTCTGCACGGTGTAGGTGTGTCCGTTGTGAACGCGTTGTCCGACTACCTAGAGCTGCGCATCTGGCGCAATGACAAAGAACACTACGCGCGGTTCGAGGGCGGCTATACCACCGAAAGCCTGCGGGTTGAGGGTGACGCAAATGGCCGCAAGGGGACAGAGGTCCGTTTCCTCGCGTCGGTTGAGACATTCAGCAACCGTGATTTCAGCTTTGAGGTGTTGGAAAAGCGTTTGCGCGAATTGGCGTTCCTAAACTCCGGTGTGCGGATCATTCTGACCGATGAACGCCCCGCCGAACATCTGAAGGCCGAGCTGTATTACGACGGCGGCGTGAAGGAGTTTGTCAAATACCTCGACCGGTCCAAAATCGCTGTCATGGAGGAACCCATCTATGTGAAGGGCGAAAAGGACGACATCGGGGTCGAGGTCGCGATGTGGTGGAACGACAGCTACAACGAGATGGTTCTGCCGTTCACCAACAACATCCCACAGCGTGATGGCGGCACACACATGGCTGGTTTCCGTGGCGCGCTGACCCGCACGATCAACGCCTATGCGCAATCGTCCGGCATTGCGAAAAAGGAAAAGGTTTCCTTCACGGGCGACGATGCGCGCGAGGGCCTGACCTGCGTATTGTCCGTCAAGGTGCCTGATCCGAAATTCTCATCCCAGACCAAGGACAAGCTGGTTAGCTCCGAGGTTCGCCCTGCAGTGGAATCGCTGGTCGGTGAAAAACTGTCCGAGTGGTTCGAGGAAAACCCACAGATTGCCCGCGAAGTGGTTGGCAAAATCGTAGAGGCCGCGCTGGCCCGAGAGGCCGCCCGCAAGGCCCGCGAATTGACCCGTCGCAAAACCGCGATGGATGTGAATTTCCTTGCTGGTAAGCTCAAGGATTGCTCTGAAAAAGATCCGTCCAAGACCGAAGTCTTCCTTGTAGAGGGTGACTCAGCGGGTGGGTCCGCCCAAACGGGCCGTGACCGTGGTACGCAGGCGATCCTGCCGCTGAAAGGTAAAATCCTGAACGTCGAACGCGCGCGTTTTGACCGGATGCTGGGCAGCCAGGAAATCGGCAACCTTGTCATGGCGCTGGGCACCGGCATTGGCCGTGATGAGTTTAACATCGAAAAACTGCGCTATCACAAGGTCATCATCATGACCGATGCGGATGTCGATGGGGCGCACATTCGGACGCTTTTGCTAACGTTCTTCTTCCGCCAGATGCCTGAGTTGATTGAAGGTGGTTACCTCTACATCGCGCAACCGCCGCTGTATAAGGTAAGCCGCGGCAAATCCGAGGTGTACCTCAAGGATCAGGCCGAGATGGATGATTACCTGATCGAACAGGGGTCCGACGGCGCAATCCTGCGTCAGGGCAATGGCGAAGAAATCAGCGGTGCTGACTTGCGCCGTGTCGTGGACGAGGCCCGCCAATTCAAAAACCTGCTGTCTGCTTTCCCGACCCATTATCCGCGCCACATTCTGGAGCAGGCGGCCATTGCGGGCGCCTTTGTGCCGGGCGTTGTTGATAATGATCTGCAAGGTACCGCTGATCGTGTCGCCAAGCGGCTTGATCTGATTGCCGAGGAATGGGAACGCGGCTGGGCAGGCCGGATTACCCAAGACAAGGGCATGCGTCTTGCGCGAATGCTGCGCGGCGTCGAAGAGGTCCGCACGCTAGATGGCAAAATCCTGCGCGGTGGCGAGGCGCGGCGCACTGGGTCGTTTACCCAAGGCCTGCAAGATGTTTACGCGATGCCCGCCACGCTGGTCCGCAAAGATCGCAATCAATTGATCCACGGTCCGCTTGATCTGCTTGCTGCGATTTTGGAAGAGGGTGAGCGCGGCTTGTCCCTGCAGCGTTATAAGGGTCTGGGCGAAATGAACCCCGATCAGCTGTGGGAAACCACGCTGGACCCCGATGCCCGTACCCTGTTGCAGGTCAAGGTCGAGGATCTAGCAGATGCCGATGATCTGTTTACCAAGCTGATGGGCGATGTTGTTGAACCACGCCGTGAGTTCATTCAGAACAACGCGCTGTCGGTTGAAAATCTTGACTTCTGATCTGCCGAAAACGATGCGCGCCGCCTTGCAAAAGGGCGACGGCTATGCAGGTACTTCGACGGGGCCGCGCATCGACAATGCCGCCGATTGGCTGGAACTGGCGACAATGCCGTTGCCAGAGATCGCTGAGGGTCAGGTCCTTGTGCGGGTGCGTCGTGCGGCCGTAAACCCGTCTGATTTGCACTTTATCAAGGGCGAATATGGGCAACCCCGCGTCGCTGGTCAGCCCGCCGGATTTGAAGGTTGCGGCGATGTTATGACAGGCCCGATGGCGGGGCAGCGGGTTGCCTTTGTCACCACCGGTGCATGGGCGGAATACGCGGTTGTCGATGCCGCAACTTGCATTCCGCTGCATCCGGCAATTTCGGACAATGACGGGACGGGGCAGATTGTGAACCCGCTAACCGCGCGCGCCATGATGGGCATGGCGCGTGATGCTGGCGATGCTGTGATCATCACGGCCGCTGCGTCTCAATTGGGTAAGCTGATGATCGCGTTGGGGCGCGACATGGGCGTGAAAACTATTGCGACTGTGCGCCGCGATGCTGACCTTGGTGCCGACGTAACGCTGAACATCAATGCGCCGGATTTCCAAACGCAGGCCAAGGCTGCCCTGTCCGAACTAAAGCCGCGCATGATGCTGGACGCTGTCTGTGATCAAACTTCCGAGACCCTTTTCTGCATGATGCCGAACCGCGCCTGCTGGGTCAGTTATGGTAAGCTATCTGATAAGGCGCCCAATCTGACGCAGATGGGTCAGATGATCTTTATGGGGAAGCGGATCGAAGGGTTCTGGCTGACGCAATGGTTCCGCGATACGGCCCCTGCTGATCAAATGGCTGCGATCCAAGACGTGCAAACACGCTTTGCCGATGCGCGCTGGGCGACGGACGTATCGGCTGAACTGCAGTTGGAACAGGTCGTCAACGGCCTTGCTGACGCGACCAAAATCCCCGACGGAAAGGTCATCATTGTGATGGCATGATCCAGCTGCGCAGGGAGGCAAACACCGCCGGCGCAATCGCGATGACCAATGTGATCCGGATGATATGCACAGCCGAGACATAGCCGACGTCCTGCCCCATCGCGAGGGTGAGCAACGACATTTCTGTCAGGCCACCGGGTGCAAACGCCAAAAATGCCTCTGAGATAGAGACTTGCGCGAGACTGGTAATGGCTAGGGCAAAGAAAACTGCGACGCCCAACATTAGCAGGGATGCGATGCCAGCCAACGACAGGTCGCGCCGGATTTCAGTGACAGTAGCCCCGATGAAACGTGTGCCGATAATCGTGCCGATCACGATCTGTGCGGTGATGATGAATATCGATGGCGGCGCGATTTCGACCCAACCAACCAGATGAAAAACCGCACTTACGATCATGGGGCCGAACACTGGCACAGCGGGCAGGCGTAACAATTTTCCAATGCGCAATCCAATCACAGCAGCCCCGATCAATAGGGCATAGTCCAGCCAAGTGGGTGCAGTGACGCTGATCCAGTTTGCTTCCGACGCACCGGACCGCACACCTAGGAATAGGCCAAAAAAGATCGCGACAAATAGGATCACCAACAAAACCCGCGCCGCGTGGGCCAGCGCGATTTTGCGTTCATCCCCGCCTGCGGCGCCGCCCATGATCAGCATCTCGTTCAGACCGCCGGGCATGGATGCATAGAATGCTGTGACCGGATCATAGCCGCCGGCGCGGCGGTAGATCATGAACGATACCCCCGCGGCCAATGCCAAATAGATGGGCAAGGCAATCAATGTCACGGCCCATCCCCCAAGCTGGGCAAACAGCTCTGGCCGGATCGCTGATCCAATCATCACACCAATCACAGGGATCACAAATGGGCGAAGGCGGTCTGGTCCAGCGACAGGCGCACCCGCGACAGCCGCAACCGTCACACCGATCATCGACCCAAGCATCCATGGCAAAGGCAGGCCCGCGAAATTCGCAACCACACCGCAAACGCCCCCGATTATCAGCGCAAGAATTTGTGCGCGGATATGGGGCGGCATCGTCATCTAGGACAGGCCGCCAATGTGATGTGATCCGCGTTTGCGCGCGAGGGCGATCTGTTTTTGCCGTTCGCGGAAACGGGCCTTATCGTCGTCAGATGTCTGGTCCGTGCATTGGTGGCAGGATACGCCTTCCTCAAATTCGAGGCGGGTTTTATCGGTCGGCAGGATCGGGCGGCGGCAGGCATAGCACAGCTCATGTGGCCCTTCTTTTAGTCCGTGACCGACGCTAACCCGTGCGTCAAAGACGAAGCAGTCGCCGTCCCAAGTGCTGTCCTCTTGCGGCACCTCTTCGAGGTATTTCAAGATCCCACCCTTGAGGTGATAGACATCTTCGACACCTTGACCGATCAGGAAATTGGTCGACTTTTCACACCGGATTCCGCCGGTGCAGAACATCGCGATCTTTTTGTTGTGAAACCGTTCTTTGTTTTCTTCCCACCATGCGGGGAATTCACCAAACGTCTTTGTCTGCGGATCAACTGCGCCGTCGAACGTGCCGATCGCCACCTCGTAATCATTGCGCGTGTCGATCACGGCCACATCGGGGGACTGGATCAAAGCGTTCCAATCGGCGGGCGCGACATAATGGCCGACCGTTGTTGCAGGGTCCACATCGGGTTGTCCCATGGTGACGATTTCGCGCTTCAACCGGACCTTCATTCGGTGGAATGGCGGCACGGTAGCGGTGCTTTCCTTCCATTCGAAATCGGCGCAACCGGGCAACGTGCGGATATGGGCGATCACCGTGTCGATGCCTGCACGATCACCAGCGATGGTGCCATTGATCCCTTCGGGGGCCAGCAAAAGCGTGCCGCTGATCCCGCGCGATTTGCACAGGTCCGACAGCGGCCCCTGAATGGCAGCGATGTCGTCAAAACGGGTGAAGTGGTAGAGCGCGGCAACAATATACATGCCCGCCAAATACGCCCGATGGACGCGGCGATCAAGTAGTCAGCGGGAAGCGGCGATAGCCAGCCCGTCAGCAACGGCGGTAAAGGCCTCTGTCCGTTCCAAGGTCGCGTCGGGGAACAGGTCGGTCATCGCTTCAATAATGACATGCATCAGGCTTGACCCGCCAACGAATACGATCTGACCAATATCATTGGGCGCAAGCTGTGCGTCGACCAGCGTTTGCAATGCGGCCTGTCGCACCGTTTCGGCATGCGGCGACAAAATCTGGCTTAGATCGTTCGGCCCCATCTGCGCCCAAAGGTCCCGCTCTATCGTGCGCAAATCAATCGCAGACTGATCCGCATCTGGGACGTTGGCACGAATTTTGCCCGCCTCGACTGCGAATGCGATGCCATGGCCCATTTCCATGTCAATGGTGTCGTGCAGGCGTTTGAACAGTGTCGGATTAACGCCCAGTTTCTGGAACTGCGCAGCCATGCGGCGGTTTTCGGGGGTATAGAGGAACGGAATCTTCTCGCATGATGCCAGGTCGTTGTAGATCGACGCAGGCGCCGTATGCGTGCCCTTGCCCATTTCATTGCCAATCTCGGCACCGCGTCCCAGCAGGGGCATCACCTGTGCAAGGCTGATCGATTTGTCGAAATCTGTACCGCCGACACGTACGCCGTGGCTGGCGATGATGCGGGTTTGATCGCCGTTGCGCTCGAACACGGAAAAGTTGGACGTCCCGCCCCCGATGTCGATGATCAGCCCTAGTTTGCCTTTGTCCAATGGACCAGCCGCCAGCGCCGCCGCCTCGGGTTCATACATGAAATCAACATGGCTAAAGCCGGCGGTCAGGTATGCGTCGCGCAAGTCCACCTCGGCCTGAGCGTTACGGGCGTCGTTGGTGGAATGAAACCGGACGGGCCGCCCTGATAGGGCGCGGGTGAACGGCTGACCTGTCGTCGCCTCGGCCCGTTTGCGGATCATGGTGAGAAAGCGGGCAATCGCTTCGATCAGGGTCAGCCGCTCATAATGGATTTGCCGCTGTTCGCGCATCAGTGGCGTGCCGAGCACCGATTTTAGCGCGCGCATAAAACGCCCCTCGCGCCCATCGATCAATGCCGCGTTGGCCGCTGACCCATAGGTCGTAGCACCGCTGTGGTAATCAAAGAATATGGATGTGGGCAGGGTGGTGCGGCCCTGTTCGACCTCAATCAAATGGGCCCGCCCGCCGACCAAGACCGCAGCCGACGTGTTTGACGTTCCAAAATCAATGCCAAGCGTATTCATCGCGGTCCCCTTTGTGCCAGAGGCGGGGGATACGCGATCTGATAGGCGCTGCCAAGCGGATTGCTTGCCAATGTGTCCGCGTTATCTTAGCGATAGGCCGATAAAGATGGGGGTGGCCGATGCATAGTTTGCTAGTGATTGATGTGCAAAATGATTTTTGTCCGGGTGGCGCATTGGCCGTCGCGGGTGGCGATACGATTGTGGCGGGCATCAATGATGCGATGGCCGATTTTGATGCTGTGATGCTTACCCAAGATTGGCATCCTGCGGGGCATTCCAGCTTTGCCACCAGCCACGATGCGGACCCGATGAGCGTGATCGACATGCCGTATGGGCCGCAAGTGCTTTGGCCCGATCATTGCATCCAAGGCAGCACCGGTGCCGAATTCCACGCTGATATGCACGTGGACCGCGCCGATATGATCGTGCGCAAGGGATTTAATCCTGTCATCGACAGCTATTCCGCCTTTTTCGAGAATGATCACGAGACCCCGACAGGGTTAGAGGGGTATCTGCGCACGCGCGGGATTGAGCGGCTGACGCTTGTTGGCTTGGCCACGGATTTTTGTGTGCACTACTCTGCCTTGGATGCGACCAAATGCGGGTTTGATGTGACCGTTGATCTGTCACTGTGCCGCGCAATTGATTTTGATGGGTCGTTAGACGTGGCGATTGCTGCGATGACCGATGCCGGTGTGACCCTGAAAGGAGCCGTATAATGCTAGTCGTGATTTCACCCGCCAAGTCGCTGGATATGACACCCACCGATATCGCGCCGACGATGCCTGAATTTCAGGAAGATGCTGTGCGCCTGTCCAAAACAGCGCGCAACCTGACCCTGACCGAACTGAAGGGATTGATGAGCATCTCGGACGACCTTGCAAAATTAAACCGCGACCGGTTCAAGGCCTTTGCAGTGGAGCCGTCGGCGGATGCGGTCAAGCCCGCTGCGCTTGCGTTCAATGGTGACACCTATCAGGGGTTAGAGGCCAAGACATTGACTCCTGATGATCTTGCATGGGCGCAGGACCATCTGGGCATTCTGTCCGGGCTTTATGGGGTGTTGCGCCCCTTGGACGCGATCCAGCCTTACCGGTTGGAAATGGGCAGCCGTTTGAAAACGCGGCGGGGCAAATCGCTGTATGATTATTGGGGTGACACGGTTGCAAAGGCGCTGAACACGCGCGCCGCTGCAGTTGGTGCGGATAGTTTGATCAATTGCGCCAGTCAGGAATATTTTGGGGCTGCGGATCGTAAAGCGCTGAAATTAAACGTCATCACGCCGCAATTTATGGAGGTCAAAGATGACCGCCCACGGATCGTGTCATTCTTTGCCAAACGCGCACGTGGGGCCATGGCCCGTTACATTGTGGAAAACCGTCTGACGGATCATGCGGATATTCTGGGGTTCAATAGTGGTGGCTACGCCTATGACACCGACCTTTCCACACCTGAAAAGCCAGTGTTCCTACGGGATTATCCGGTCTGATATCATTTTGGCAAATGATGCCTCCGGCGGGGATATTTAGGCTCTGAAGAAGATCAGATACGCTCAATCGCGAGCGCAATACCCTGGCCGCCGCCGATGCACATGGTGATCAGCGCCCGTTTTGCTGACGTCCGTTCAAGTTCATACATCGCCTTGATCGCGATGATCGCGCCGGTTGCCCCGACGGGATGGCCAAGCGCGATAGCACCGCCATTCGGGTTCACGCGGGTGGGATCAAAACCAAGCTCTTTGCTGACGGCAAGGGCTTGGGATGCAAAGGCCTCATTGCTTTCGATGACGTCGAAATCATGAACGGATAGCCCTGTTTTTTTGAGCAGGTTTTGCACTGCGGGTACGGGACCAATGCCCATCACCTCTGGGCGGACACCGGCGTGGGCGTAGCCAAGCACGCGGAACTTTGGCGTCAGCCCGGCATTTTGCGCGGCGTCAGCGGTGGCAAGGACAACCGCAGCTGCCCCGTCGTTCAGGCCAGACGCGTTGCCCGCGGTAACAGTGCCGTCCTTTTCGAACACAGGCTGCAGACCGCTAAGTTTGTCCAGCGTCGTCGCCTTGGGGTGTTCGTCGCGGATAAAGTCGACGGTGTCACGTTTCACGCGGACAGGGACAGGCACGATCTGGCTATCGAAATATCCAGCAGAAACTGCAGCGGCGGCGCGGTCTTGACTGAGTAGAGCAAAGGCATCTTGATCATCGCGGCTAATGCTATGTTCGCGGGCCACGTTTTCAGCGGTCACACCCATATGGCTGATACCGAATGGACAGTTGAGCGCGCCGAGCATCATATCTTGGGTCTTGACGTCGCCCATTTTCGCGCCCCAGCGTTGGTCGGAAATGATATACGGGCTGCGGCTCATGTTTTCTGATCCGCCAGCAAGTGCGAAGTCCGCGTCGCCCAACTGTAGCGACTGGATCATGGACACGATCGCCTGCACGCCTGACCCGCACAGCCGGTTGAGGTTCATGGCTGACGTGCTTTCGGGGATGCCTGCCTGCATGGCGGCAACGCGGGATACATACATGTCACGTGGTTCGGTGTTGATCACATGGCCAAATGCGACCTGTCCGATTTGGTCGCCGGACACACCTGACCGCGCCAGTGCTTCCTTGGCGACAATCGTGCCAAGATCAATTGGTGAAGTGCCAGCAAGTGAACCACCAAAACCGCCGATCGCTGTGCGTGCGCCGCCCAAAATTACGATATCTGTCATGAAAAGGCCCCCTATTTTCTCTGACTATATCCGCCAGTTTTGGCGTCGTCAGAAAAACGTGGGGTCATGCCCGTTATGGCGGTGTCTGAGGGGGTAATCCCGACCGCCCCCTTTATCTGTTTAGATCACGTTGCGGTGTCCAACGGTTAAATCGCGAATACCCTCATCTGCCGATAGCAGGGACCAGAGCCGGAACATTGTGGCGGCTTCGCCGGCGCGGCCAATCTCCTCTGGGTGTGTTTCCTGGAGTTTCAGAACCTTGTAGCCGCGTGATTTGCTGGAGTTCATGGTGATACCTCTTTGCCTATTGCTGTGCCCGACCCATGGGTTGAGATTAGGTTTTTGGAGGTTGCTAATTCCTTAACGGGACAGAAGGGTATCGTTAAGAATTTCATCAATGGCGGTGCGAATTTTTGTCAATCCGGCGTGAATCTGGCCCCTTTCCTACAGGCTGTCGCGCGTTATATCGTGGACCAGAGAAAGGCCTTGATCATGCTGCTATCCGCCCGAAATATTCAAAAGACGTATGTGACAGCGGACGGCCCTTTCGCGGTTTTGCGCGGTGTTGATCTGATGCTAGAGGCGGGTGAGACGCTTGCTTTGACCGGTGAATCAGGAAGCGGGAAAAGCACGCTTTTGCATGTGATTGGCGGGCTGGATGTTGTGGATACTGGAACGGTCATGATCGACGGTGCAGACATCACCGCCATGGATGACGCGGCCCGTGCAAAGATGCGGCGTGGTGTTGTCGGGGTGATATTTCAACAATTCAATCTGATCCCAAGCCTGACAGTTGCCGCAAATATCGCGTTTCAGGCAAGGCTTTCGGGGACATTTGATGCCGCTTGGGTGGCTGCCCTTGTGGATCGTCTTGGCCTTGGTGCGCAGATGGCAAAGTATCCAGAGCAGCTTTCGGGTGGGCAACAGCAACGGGTGGCTATTGCGCGCACCCTCGCGCCGCGTCCCCGCCTTGTGTTGGCGGATGAGCCGACGGGCAATCTGGATGAGGACACCGCCGCGAGCGTGATGCAGGTCATGCGTGATCTTGTGGCAGAAACAGGTGCGGGGCTGCTGATGGTGACCCATTCAACCGCGCTCGCGTCACAGCTGGACCGGCGTGTGCTCCTGCGGGCGGGGCAGATCGCGTGAGCCTAACAATCCTGTTGGCTCTGTTCGGGCATTGGCGGCGCAATCCTTTACAGCTGTTTACCTTACTTGCTGGACTGGCCCTTGCGACTGCACTTTGGTCCGGCGTGCAAGCCATTAATGCCGAGGCACGGGCGAGTTATGATGCTGCCTCAGCCACCTTGGGTGACGCGCAATTTGACCGGCTGGTGCGCCGTGATGGGCAACCCATTGAGCAAGACACATACATTGACCTACGGCGCGCGGGTTGGCTGGTCAGCCCCGTTATCGAAGGGCGCATGAATGGCGCACGGCTGGTTGGTCTTGATCCGCTGACGGCTCCCGCCGGGATCACGCCGATTGCCCCCGAGAACGGGCAAGACCTACAGGACTTCATGGCTGGAGGTGGCCAGATTATCGCGGCCCCTGATGTGCAGATCGCGGATGCGATGACGGACCCGAATATTGCGCCGGGAACAGCGTTTGCGGATATCGGATTGGTACAGACGCTTTTAGATCGCCGTGGCGAATTGGACGCGCTGATTATCCTGCCCGATCAGTCGATCATTCAGACACCCGTGACGCAAATTGCGCCACAGCTATCGGTGCAGGTGGCCCAAGACGGATCGGATATTGGGCGGCTGACCGACAGCTTTCACCTCAACCTGACCGCGTTTGGTCTGTTGTCCTTCGCCGTGGGTATTTTCATCGTGCATGGGGCGATTGGCCTTGCTTTTGAACAGCGGCGCGGCACGGTGCGAACGCTGCGCGCATTGGGTGCGCCGCTGCGGTTGCTGATGGCCCTGATCGGTATCGAGCTGTTGGTGTTGGCCATCATCGCAGGGGCGATTGGCGTTGGGCTGGGCTATGTCATCGCGGGTTTGCTGTTACCCGACGTGGCGGCGACATTGCGCGGGCTTTACGGGGCGGATGTGACCGGTACGTTGCAGCTGCGCCCAATCTGGTGGGTGTCAGGCATGGCCATCGCGGTCGGTGGCACCGCGATGGCGGGTGCGCAGGCGCTTTGGTCGTTGTCACGGACGTCGTTGCTGTCTGGCGCACATGCCCGCGCCCAATCGGTGATGACAGGCCGTGGCGCGTGGGTATCCGTCATTGTCGGTGTCGCATTGTTGATGATCGCATGCATTTTGGCATTTGTCGCAGATGGGGTCGTGTCCGGCTTTGCCCTGTTGGGCGCGTTGCTGGTCGGGGCTGCCTTGCTGTTGCCTTTCGTTTTGCGGGTTCTTTTGCAGCTGGCCGAAGGTCGCGCCAAGGGCGTTGTTGCCGCTTGGTTCTGGGCCGATACCCGCCAGCAATTACCGGGTCTATCGCTGGCGTTGATGGCGCTATTGCTGGCGATGGCGGCGAATGTGGGCGTGTCCACGATGGTCAGCAGCTTTCGGTTAACCTTTGTTGAGTTCCTTGATCAACGCCTTGCGTCCGAGCTGTATGTCACAACAGATACCGCAGCGCAGGCTGGGCTGTTTGAGGCATATGCCACGCCTAAGGCGGACGCTGTCCTGCCGATCGTCTCAACAGATGTCACGATCCAAGGCCGCGCGACAGAGCTGTTTGGTGCCCGTGACCATGCCACCTACCGGGACAACTGGGGGTTCTTGGCCGCGGCAGATGACGCTTGGGATGCCGTCCACGAGGGGCGCGCAATCCTGATCAATGAACAGTTGGCGCGTGGCGCAGACATCGGGATTGGCGATAGCGTTCAGGTCGGTGCGAATGCCTACGATGTGGCGGGCATCTATGGTGATTACGGCAACCCGATTGGACAAGCCATCATGGGCGAGGTGTCATTCGCGACCCAGTTCCCTGATGCTAATGCACTGCGTTTCGGCGTGCGGATTGCACCCGACCAAGTCGGTGATCTTCGGCAGGCATTGGAAGCCGAGCTGGCGATACGGCCCGACGCGATGATCAATCAGGCCGCGATCAAGGCTTATTCACTGGCCATCTTTGACCGGACATTTACGGTCACAAATGCGCTGAATATCCTCACGCTAGCGGTCGCTAGTTTCGCCATTTTGATGAGCTTGCTGACCCTGACATCAATGCGGGTGCCGCAGTTGGCACCGGTTTGGGCGATGGGCCTGACGCGGGGTGCGTTGGGGCGCTTGGAACTGGTGCGCACGGTCATGCTGGCGATATTGACGGGGCTGTTGGCGCTGCCGTTGGGACTTGCGCTGGCGTGGGTGTTGCTGGCGGTCGTGAACGTCGCGGCGTTCGGCTGGCGGTTACCAATGTATGTGTTCCCGTGGGATTATGCCGCGCTGGGCGGGTTTGCGGTGCTGGCCGCAATGGGTGCCGCGCTCTGGCCAGCGGTGCGGTTGGCACGCACGCTGCCCGCCGATTTGCTAAAGGTGTTTGCCAATGAACGTTAAGCTTTTGTGCGCCCTTTTCTGGTTCCCATTTGCAGCGGCGGCCCAAGGGTTCGCGGGTCTTGGCACCAGTGTCGAGGATTTCGCTGTACCAACGCCCGGCAAGGTATTTGACTTCCCCACCGATGATGGCCCACATCCTGATTATCGGATTGAATGGTGGTATTTGACAGCAAATCTGCGCGCGGATGATGAGACAGACTATGGCCTGCAATGGACGTTGTTCCGCACGGCGCTGTCACCCGACAAGGGCGAAGGGTGGGATAGCCCGCAGCTTTGGATGGGTCACGCGGCTGTCACGACACCCGATGCGCATTTTGTGACGGAACGCCTTGCGCGTGGGGGAATCGGTCAGGCTGGCGTGATTACCGACCCCTTTGCTGCGTGGATTGATGATTGGGCGTTTGAGGGCCCCGATGCAGATGCACGGCTGCGGGCCACCGGTCCGGACTTTGCCTATGACATGGCGCTGTCGGCAACGGGCCCGCGGGTGTTTCACGGCGACGCTGGCTATTCGGTGAAATCGGCACAGGGGCAGGCATCCTACTATTTCTCACAACCGTTTTTTGATGTGACCGGCACGCTGAAACTCCCCGATGGGGAGGTCGCAGTAACCGGCAGCGCATGGCTAGATCGGGAATGGTCGTCACAGCCACTGGCCGCAGATCAAACTGGTTGGGATTGGTTTTCGTTATCGTTTGATGACGGGGCCAAGCTGATGGGGTTTCAGTTGCGCGGCGCGCAGACATATACCCAAGCCACACTGATCATGCCTGACGGCGAAACAACCGCATTTCCCAACGGGGCATTCAACGCAGAACCGTTGGATGTCACGGCCGCTGCTGGACGTCAGGTGCCGACGACATGGCAGGTGACCTTGCCCGATATTGATCTGGACGCGACTGTGACGGCGATCAACCCGCAAAGCTGGATGGACACATCTGTCCCCTATTGGGAAGGGCCCGTGCGTATCACAGGATCCCACACAGGGCGCGGTTATTTGGAGATGACAGGCTATGACTAACTGGTTTGAAACGGCAGACGGCCTTTGGTCCGCGGCATGGGATGAAATCGCTTCGCGGGCCGAGACGCGGCTGTGGACACTGGCCACAGTCGACGCGGATGGTGGGCCGCAACAGCGTACAATCGTGCTGCGTGGTGCAGAGCCTACGACACTGCAATTCCATACTGATTTGGGGTCATCAAAGATTGCCCATTTACGTCGCGATCCGCGTGCGGGGTTGCTGTGTTGGTTGCCAAACCGCCAGCTTCAACTGCGCATCAATGCGGCTGTGACGATCCGGCATGGGGCCGATGTGGCCGACATTTGGGATGCCGTCCCAGATGCATCGCGCGAGGCTTACGGTGCCGTTCCCGCATCGGGGCAGCCGATTGATGACGCATTGGCTTATGCCAAACCGGCCAATCAGGCGGCCTTTGCCGTGCTGGATTGCGCGGTGGATACGTTGGATGTGCTGCACCTTGGGGCCGACCACCGGCGTGTCATTTTCTCACGTGATGGTGACTGGCGCGGGCAATGGGTGGCACCCTAGGCCTGTGATGGGGTAGGTGGATGTTATGCAAAATAAACATCTTCCCCTGACCCGTGACCTTGTGCTGATTGGCGGCGGTCATACCCATGCACTTGTGCTGCGCAAATGGGGTATGGACCCATTACCCGGTGTGCGTTTGACTGTGATCAACCCCGGACCGACGGCCCCCTACTCGGGGATGTTGCCGGGGTTTGTCGCAGGTCATTATACGCGCGATGAGCTGGACATTGATCTGGTTAAACTGTGCTGGTTTGCTGGTGCGCGCCTGATCCTTGGCGCCGCTGACGGGATTGATCGCGATACGCGGCATGTGTCGGTCGCGGGTCGTCCGCCGATTGCCTATGATGTGCTCAGCGTGGATATCGGGATCACGTCGGCGATGCCGCAACTTGATGGATTTGCGCAATTTGGCACGCCTGCGAAACCGCTGGGACCATTCGCAACGCGCTGGGATGCGTTTCGCCAAGATGCTGTCGCTCCACGTGTGGCGGTCATCGGTGGCGGCGTTGCGGGGGCTGAACTGGCGATGGCGATGCGGTTCTCGCTTGGGTCGGACGCTGTCGTCACGCTAATTGATCGGGGTGAGATCCTGAAGGATCTAGGCACCATCGCCCGCCGTAAAATGCGCACAGCGCTGAGCGAACGGGACGTGCAAATCATCGAAGGTGCTGATGTTGTAGCGGTTGAAGCGGATGGGGTGCTCCTGTCCGATGGACGTTTGGTCGTGGCTGGGTTTGTGAGCGGTGCGGCTGGCGCGAAACCGCATGATTGGCAATCGGATATCGGCGTCGACATGCACGATGGCTTTATTGCGACGGGCCCCACGCTGCAATCATCGGACCCGTCGATTTTTGCCGTGGGCGACTGTGCCTATATGGCTGAGAACCCGCGTCCGAAGGCAGGTGTTTTTGCGGTGCGACAAGCGCCTGTTTTGACCCAAAACCTGCGGGCTATTTTGTCTGGCGGGGCGCTGCGGGATTACCGCCCGCAGGCTGACTACCTCAAGCTTATCTCGCTTGGGCGGCAAAGTGCGCTGGCCGAGAAATTTGGCACGGCCCTATCTGGTCCGCTTTTGTGGCGGTGGAAGGATCAGATCGACCGCAAGTTCATGGATCAATTTGTTGCACTGCCTGAAATGGTGCAACCTGATCTGCCTGATCCCGTAGCGCTGGGCGTGGCTGACGCGCTAGGCGACAAGCCGATGTGCGGCGGGTGCGGGGCCAAGGTTGGGCGCGCGGCCTTGCGCGATGTGCTGTCGGCTTTGCCAGACCACGGGCGAGACGATTTGCATAGCGTCGCGGGCGATGACGCCGCGATCATCACCGTCGGCGGGCAAAAGCAGGTGATGACCACTGATCATTTGCGCAGCTTTTCGCATGATCCTGTTGTGATGACGCGGATCGCGGCTGTGCATGCGCTTGGCGATGCTTGGGCGATGGGTGCCGCACCGCAGGCTGCGACGATCAACATTATTCTGCCGCGTATGTCGGCGCAAATGCAGTCCCGCACATTGGCTGAAATCATGGCTGCCGCGGGCGCTGTGATGGCCGATGCTGGTGCCGCGATTGTTGGTGGGCATACGTCATTGGGTGATGAGTTGACGATCGGTTTCACGATCACCGGCATTTGCACGCGGGACCCGATTACAATTGCAGGCGCGCAGGACGGCGACGCGTTGATCCTGACAAAGCCGATTGGGTTTGGTGTCATTATGGCCGCTGAGATGGCGGGTGCCGCCAATGGCGCAGATGTGGCCAGCGCCATCGCGTTGATGCAGCGGGGACAAGCAGACGCCGCGGAAATTTTAAGGGATGCACATGCGATGACTGATGTTACAGGGTTTGGCCTGCTGGGGCATCTAAGCGGCATGTGCGAGGCATCGGGCATGGACGCGACCGTTGATCTGGATGCGGTACCGCTGATGAATGGAACGCTCGAATTGTCCCAACGGGGTATCCGGTCGAGCCTGTTTGGGGACAACGTGACTGGGGTCGGGCCTGTGACAGGTCCATCAAATGCGATATCGGATTTGATGTTCGATCCGCAGACGGCGGGCGGAATGCTTGCGTCGGTTTCTGCGAAAGAGGCAGACACCCTTTGCGCGGTTTTACGCGATGCGGGTCATCAGGCGGCCATCATTGGTGGGATGACGGCGGGTCGCGGTCGGGTCACCGTACGCTAAGGATGTCGATGATTTGGCGGGTCGCATCATTTTGGCCCGCGTCATCCAGCGTTGCGACTTGCACGTCGCCGATCACATCAGCGGTGTGGATCGCACGTGATTTTGCGTATGCAGCATCGTAATGGTCCGTGATCAAGGTCGTCGCAAGCCCGTGATGATCGCGATCCCGCAGCAGCTCCAACCATCCCTCAACCATCGCGTGCCCACGGATATAGCGCAGGGGTTTAAGGCGCTCGGTCAAACGCGCAGGATCGGCGATGATGTCGGCATAGGCGAACACAAGGAAAGTGGCCCGCGCGGCAACCGGTGCGTCCATCATAATGCGTGGTGCGTCGATCATGCGCGACCAAAGGCTGGGCGGCAGGTTGATGCGCCCGATCTTGTTGCTTTCCGCCTCAACCACAACAGGACGGTTGGGATCGCAGGCATCAAGGGCCGTGGCCAGCGCGGTTTCAAACGCCTTTTGATGGGGCTGCCCCTTGGCAGTTTCCCCAAGCAGTGATCCGCGATGTCCAGCGAGCCCCTCAAGGTCGATAACCTGCACGCCGCGATCGGCCAACCGCGCAAGGATCGCGGTTTTGGCTGTGCCTGTGTTGCCGTCTAGTAGCACAATGTCATGGGGGATTGGTTCATCGTACAGCGTGGATTTCACAGCGTGTCGCCACGCGGTGTAACCGCCCTCAATCGTGTCAGACCGCCACCCGATTTGTTGTAGGATTAGATTGAATGATCCCGACCGCTGTCCGCCCCGCCAGCAATAGACCAATGGTCGCCAGCCACCGCCGTGCTGCGCCAACGGACCCGCCACATGATCGGCAACATTACGAGCCACGAGGCTGGCACCCAATTTACGCGCATCAAAGGGGCTGATCTGTTTGTAAATGGTGCCGACTTCTTGGCGTTGGGCATCCGACAGGGCAGGCAGATTGATTGCACCGGGCATGTGATCAATGGCGAATTCTGACGGGCTTCTGACGTCGATGACAGTGTCGAAACCATGGGTCAACAAATCATGAAGGGTGGCAAATTTCTGCGGCATAAGGTCGGTATCGCAGCTATGGGGCGTGTTCACAACGACCAATGGGGCGCGCCGATGTTGCGGTCCTGTCCAGCAAGGCGTATCAATCTTGTAATCCACGAAAGGCCACACGATGACGACTGAATTCGCTGCTGAAAAAGCCCAAGCGGCTGCATGGTTCGAAACCCTTCGCGATGAAATTGTCGCCGCGTTCGAACAGTTGGAAACCACCCAAGTTGATGGCCCCACTGCGGAGCTGCCCGCGGGCCGGTTTGAGCAGACCCCGACAACGCGTACGGCCGATGATGGCAGTAACGCAGGTGGCGGCCTGATGTCCGTGATGCGCGGTGGGCGTGTGTTCGAAAAGGTTGGCGTGAACACATCCACTGTACACGGTGAACTTGGCCCCGCGGCGCAAAAGGCGATGGCCGCACGCGGCGTGCCAGGTATGGACAGTGATCCGCGATTTTGGGCGTCGGGTATCTCGCTCGTGGCGCATATGGAGAACCCCCATGTGCCAGCGGTTCACATGAACACGCGCATGTTCTGGACCCCTCATGCGTGGTGGTTTGGCGGCGGGTCCGACTTGAACCCCTGCATTGAATATGCAGAGGACACCGCCCATTTTCATGCCACCCAAAAGGCCCATTTGGATCCGCACGGTGAAACGCTTTATCCAGAGCTGAAGGCGTGGGCGGATGAGTATTTTTATATCCCGCACCGCAATCGTGCGCGGGGTGTTGGCGGCATCTTTATGGATGACCGCAATACTGGCGATTGGGCGGCTGATCTGGCGCTGACCCAAGATATTGGCCGCGCGTTTCTGCCTGCTTATGTGCCGCTTGTTGAAAAGCGGCGGGTCATGCCGTGGAACGATGCCGATAAGGATGCGCAGCTGATCCATCGTGGACTGTATGCCGAATATAACCTTGTGTATGATCGTGGGACAAAGTTCGGACTGACGACGGGCCATGACGCAAACGCTGTGTTGATGAGCTTGCCGCCTATGGCAAAGTGGACCTAGGGGGCGCTGCCCCCCGACCTGCGGCCTTCCCCTCCGAGGTATTTTTAGCAAAAAGAAAGTTAGGCCAATGTCAGGGGCTGGCGGCCGTTTGCCGTGAGCGTCCAGCAGCTTGTGCCATTAAGTGCGATGGGGACCAGAGGTCGACCATAGCCAGCGCCGCCATCAATATTCAGGCGTGTTTCGTATAATGTGGGGTGGTCCAGCGCGGTATGCCCGTGGACGACAAGTTTGCCGAAATTATACCCCGTTTCGAGAAAGCCATCGCGAATCCACAACATGTCTTCGGCGTCTTGATCTGCGAGCGGCACATGTGGCCGCAGGCCCGCATGCACAAAAATATGGTCATCGGTTTCATGGATCAGTGGTAGGGCGTCCAGAAAATTGAGATGCGCTTGTGGGACCAAGGATTTGGCCTGTGCCAGGACGTCGTCGCGGGTCAGTGTTTCACCATCTTTGCTATAGTGGGTTAGCCGTTCCAGATCACCGTCATGGTGTGTGAAATGGGGATCGCCCGTCAGCCCGTATGAGGCGAGGGTCGTCACCCCGCCGAGCCGTTTGTTGACCCAAGAGATCTTGGATTTAACCATTGGATCATGCTCGACCCCTTTGGTCACAAAGTTATGGAACATGCGGTCATGGTTCCCCTTGAGGCAGGTCCAATTGCGCCCTTCGGATTGTCCTTTGATCAGGGTGTCGATCACGGCTTTGCTGTTGGGACCGCGATCAGTGTAGTCGCCGACAAAGATAACCTGGGCGTCTGCTCCGCCATCCGCCGCGATAAGATCAAGGGCGGTGTGGAGCATATCAATTTGGCCGTGAATGTCGCCGATAGCATAGATCATGTGGGATCCTTTGGTTGAATGGCGGGTGACGCTGTTGCCCTTGCGGACAAGGCACCCCACCCGCCATCCCGTGTGTTATACGTCGAACGTAAGCGGTTTGACCTGTTGGAACATACCTGTGTCTTGCAGCGCCTTGATCGCATCCGCTGGCATAGGTTCGTCGACGTAGAGAAGCGCAATTGCCTCTTCTTTCACGCCCGCACGTCCGAGGGTAAAGTTCGCGATGTTGACTCCATGTGTGCCCATCGTTTGCCCTAATGTACCGATGATGCCGGGGACATCTTCGTTGGTGGTATAAAGCATATGCGCGCCCACTTCGGCATCGACGTTGATGCCCTTGATCTGGATGAACCTTGGCTTGCCATCGCTGAACACGGTGCCCGCAACCGAGCGTTCGCGTTTGGCGGTGACAACCGTGACCTTTACATAGCCTTCGAAGGTGCCGGACTGATCCTGTTTGGTGGTCGAGATTTTGATGCCGCGTTCCTTGGCGATGACGGGCGCGCTGACCATATTGGTGTCAGGGTTCGCTTTTTTCATGATCCCTGCAATGGACGCGGCGGTCAGCGCCTTGAGGTTCATGTCGGACACCACGCCATCGAACAGTATGTTGATTGCCGTTATTGGCTCGTCCGTCATCTGTCCGATGAAATTGCCCAAGTGGCCGGACAATTTGATCCATGGCCCCATGACCTTGGCCTCTTCCGCAGTGACGGATGGCATGTTGAGCGCGTTGGTCACCGCCCCGGTCAGCAAGTAGTCGGACATTTGTTCGGCGACTTGCAGGGCAACGTTTTCCTGTGCCTCGGTCGTGGCGGCTCCAAGGTGCGGGGTGACGACAACGTTGGGCAGGTTGAACAGCGGGCTTTCGGTGGCGGGCTCTACCGCGAACACGTCAAAGGCGGCACCAGCGACATGGCCAGATTTCAGCGCATCGGCAAGGGCCGCCTCGTCCACCAAACCACCACGTGCGCAGTTCACGATCCGCACACCCTTTTTCAGTTTGGCGATGTTTTCGGCAGAGAGGATATTGGCGGTCTGATCAGTGAACGGCACGTGCAGGGTGATGAAATCGGCGTTTGCTAACAGCTCATCCAACTCAACCTTTTTGACACCCATCTTTTCGGCCTTTTCCTCGCCCAGATAGGGGTCGTAGGCCATGACCTTCATCTTTAGCGCACGCGCACGGTCGCACACGATACCACCGATGTTGCCCGCGCCAATCACGCCAAGGGTTTTGCCCGTCAGCTCAACCCCCATAAATTTGGATTTTTCCCATTTGCCAGCATGGGTGGATGCCGATGCCTCAGGGATTTGGCGGGCGACGGCAAACATCATCGCAATCGCATGTTCAGCGGTGGTGATCATGTTGCCGAACGGGGTGTTCATCACAATGATACCGCCTTTGGATGCGGCGTCTTTGTCGATGTTATCGGTGCCGATCCCAGCGCGGCCGATAACCTTAAGGTTCGTGGCGGCGGCGATAATTTTCTCGGTCGCTTTGGTTGCGGACCGGATGGCCAGCCCGTCGTAATTGGGGATCGCGGCCAGCAGCGCGGCCTTATCCTTGCCCAGATCGGGCTGGAAATCCACGTCGATGCCGCGGTCTTTGAAAATCTGCACGGCAGCGGCAGACAGTTTATCGGAAATCAGAACTTTGGGGGCCGTCATGGCACTCTCCTATGTCGTAAATGTGGAAAATCGTAGGATGCGTTTTAACGCATCTTAGCTGCTCAATTCGGTTTCAAATGCCCATGTCAGCCACGGCAACATCGCTTCGATGTCGGATGTCTCAACGGTCGCACCGCACCAGATACGCAGGCCCGCAGGGGCATCGCGATAGGCACCGATATCCAGTGCGATATCCTTATCTGCAAGGCGTTTTGCCACGGCTTTTGCAAAAGTGGCACCATCGGTGATGCGATCATCGGTGAACTTTAGGCAGACGGAGGTATTGGACCGTGTCGCCTTATCCACTGCAAGATTGTCGACCCAATCATGCGCTGCGCAGAAATTCCAGATCGCGCGCGCATTCGCGTTGGCCCGCATTTTCAGCGCGTCGAGTCCACCGATGGCCTGTGCCCATTTCAGCGCCGTCAGGTAGTCTTCGACCGCGAGCATGGACGGTGTGTTGATTGTCTCACCTCGGAAAATGCCTTCGATCAGCTTGCCGCCTTTGGTCAGGCGAAAAATCTTGGGCAAGGGCCACGCAGGGGTATAATTTTCCAACCGTTCAACGGCGCGGGGCGACAGGATCAGCATCCCATGCGCGGCCTCGCCACCCATGACCTTTTGCCAGCTGAACGTGGTCACATCCAGTTTGTCCCAAGGCAAGTCTTGGGCGAATGCGGCGCTAGTGGCGTCACATAGGGTCAGGCCTGCGCGATTTGTGGGGATCATATCGCCGTCGGTCATGCGCACGCCGGATGTGGTGCCATTCCAGGTAAAGCAAACGTCCTGATCGTAATCCAATGCAGCCATATCAACGATGTGGCCATAGTCGGCGATATGCGTTGTCGCCTCGATTTTCAGTTGTTTGACGACGTCCGTGACCCATCCTGCGCCAAAGCTTTCCCAAGCCACCATTTGCACGGGGCGTTCGCCCAGCAAGGACCACATCGCCATCTCGAATGCGCCAGTATCGGATGCGGGCACAATGCCGATGCGGTAATCATCGGGCACGCCTAGGATGTCGCGGGTCATGTCGATGGCTTGCGCCAATTTGGCCTTACCCTCGGCGGCGCGGTGCGACCGGCCGAGCGGTGCATCAGCCAGATCGGAAAGTTTCCATGTGGGGGGTTTGGCACAGGGGCCAGACGAGAAACGCGGATTAGCCGGCCGCGTTGCCGGTTTTGAAATAGCCATTACTGGTATCCTTACAGATATATGCCCTTCGTTGGGGAAGGGTGTCCCACTGACCGGGGTAGCGCCCGCCACCCCCTTTCACAACCAGTAAAACGGGGCTAAACCGTCGGTCTATCGGTTTTTTGCGAAACGCATGTCGCCGATCGGAAACATGAAGGAAGTGTTCACGATGTTTATGGTCACGCTCATCTGCAACCCGGCCCAAGGGGCCATGGACCCGACGTTGGTCGAAAATCTGCGTAGCGCGTGGGGCGGCGGGCCTGCCAAATGGCTTGCTGTGGGGGAGGCTGTCGAATTTGAGGTGATGCAAAAACCTGACGCGTTCGAGGCGGTTTGGGACGATGTGCAAAACGCAGGCGTCGACCTTGTGATTTTGCCCACCGCGGGCCGTCGCAAGCGGATTCTGATCGCCGACATGGATAGCACCATGATCCGTCAGGAATGCATCGACGAACTTGCGGATGAGGCGGGCGTTGGTGCGCGTGTCGCTGACATCACCGCCCGTGCCATGAATGGAGAGTTGGACTTTGACGCTGCCTTGAATGAGCGGGTCGGGTTGCTCGCGGGATTGGACGCAGGGATCATCGACCACGTGATCGAAGAGCGGATCAGCCTGATGCCCGGCGGTGTGGAATTGTTGCTGACGATGAAATCGGCGGGAACGTATTCCGCGCTGGTGTCAGGTGGGTTCACGGCGTTTACCCAACGTGTTGCGAATACGCTGGGGTTCGATGAAAACCGCGCTAACACGCTAATCGTCGAAAACGGAAAATTGACCGGACAGGTTGGGGACCCGATCCTTGGCAAACAGGCCAAGGTCGATGCGCTGAACGAGATTTCTGTGCGCTTAGGGCTATCTACGGATGATGCGATTGCGGTCGGGGACGGGGCCAATGATTTGGGGATGCTGACGCTGGCTGGAACCGGTGTCGCGCTACACGCAAAGCCCGCGGTTCAAGCACAATGCGATGTGCGCGTGAACCACGGGGATTTGTCGGCACTGCTGTTTGTGCAGGGCTACAGCCGCGCCGACTTTGTCACTTAGGCCTCTGTCGGGCCGCCGGCGTCTTTCCAGTCGCCGATGCCACCGACATTGGTGACGCTGGTATAGCCCATGTCTTGTAGCGTTTTACCTGCAAGGGCCGCCTGACCGCCCGCGCCGCAGACCAGGTAGATATCTGCGTCTTTTTGCATGAAATCCTTGTGGAATGGCATGTCGGCATCGGCGGCGAATTCGATGAAACCGCGCGGCACGCGTTGGGCGCCTTTGATTGTGCCAGACGCTACGATGTCGTTGCTGTCACGCACGTCGATCCAGACGCCAGCACCTGTTGCGTGTTTGGCAATCGCATCTGCGCTGCTGATACGGGTCACCACGGCGTTTGCGTCAGCAAGATAGTCTTTGGCGGATTTCATGGGCTTGTCCTAAATTTTGGGAAATTGGGTGGAAAAAACCCGGGCACATGGCCCAGGCAAGTTCAACTGGGAGGGTTGGTGATTTCGACCCCATCACCGGGGGGGCTTCGTTAGATAAACGCGGGTAATGCTATTTGGTTCCCGCGAAAATCAATGTTTATACCACGAGGCGGTAACCGCCTGATTCTGTAACCAAAAGCCGTGCGTTAGACGGATCCGGCTCAATCTTTTGGCGCAGGCGATAGATGTGTGTTTCCAGCGTGTGTGTCGTCACACCTGCGTTGTATCCCCACACCTCGTGCAGCAGCACATCGCGCGGCACCACGCCATCGGTCGAGCGGTAGAGGAATTTAAGGATGTTGGTTTCCTTTTCCGTCAAACGCACCTTTTTGTCGTCCTCAGTCAGCAGCATCTTTTGCGCGGGCTTGAACGTGTACGGCCCCATTTGGAACACCGCATCCTCGGATTGTTCGTGGGTGCGCAGCTGGCTGCGGATGCGCGCCAGAAGAACGGGGAACTTGAACGGTTTGGACACGTAGTCATTCGCGCCAGCATCAAGGCCGTAAATTGTGTCGGCGTCGCTGTCTTGTGCGGTCAGCATCACGATGGGGCATTTCACGCCCTGCTTGCGCATCAAGCGGCAAAGTTCACGCCCGTCGGTGTCGGGCAGACCCACATCAAGGATCATCAGATCGTAAAGCGCCTCTTTAGCCTTTACCATCGCGCTGGCCCCATCGTCGGCCTCGAAGACGTCGAAGTCTTCGGTCATGATCAGCTGCTCGCCCAAGGCTTCGCGTAGATCGTCGTCGTCGTCGACAAGAAGAATTCTTTTGAGTTGACCCATGTCAGTCTCCTTTGCTGTTGCTTATCAGATGTGGATCAGACACGGTTCGGGCAAGTTATCTGAACACAAAATCACACGGACGTGTGAAGAGCCCGCCAAATGTTTCAATTTCGCCGCAGAAGGAATATGCTTTGAAACATAACAGGAAGCCAAAACGATGACCTTTGCCCCCGATATGACCGAACGGCTGGCCCGTGCCCGCGCTGATTTGCGGATGGGCGTCCCCATTGTGCTGGATACCGGCGCGGTGGTTTTGGCGGCCGAGACGCTGGATGCGGCCCGATTGGCCCATGTGCGCGGCCTAGGTGGGGATCCCGCATTGGCAATCACCGGATGGCGTGCGCAGACGCTTAAGGCGCGGGCTTATGACGGCGATGTCGCCCGCGTTGCCCTGCCGCCTGATGCGTCTTTGGGGTGGGTGCGATCCATTGCGGACCCGTCGGATGACCTCAATAACCCGATGAAGGGGCCATTGCGGACCCAGCGTGACGGGGGTGCAGATGATCACCGCGCTGCGATTGCGTTGTGCAAAGCCGCCCGACTGATGCCCGCGGCGCTTGTGCTGTCTGTCGCTGATCCCGCTGGCTTTGCGGCCATGCACCAGTTGACGATGGTATCGGCCAAGGCCGCGATGGATACGGGGCTAAGCGCCCTGAACCCGATCATCGCGGCGCGCTTGCCGCTTGAGGTGTCCGAGGCTGGCCGGTTGCATATTTTCCGCCCCGACGATGGGGCCGAGGAACATTACGCCATCGAAATTGGCCAACCGGACCGAAGCAAGCCTGTCTTATCGCGGCTGCATTCGGCCTGTTTCACTGGTGATCTGTTGGGGTCTTTGAAATGTGACTGCGGGCCGCAGTTGCGCGGTGCCTTGTCCCAAATGGGAACCGAAGGCGCAGGCGTTTTGCTATACCTGAACCAAGAAGGGCGCGGGATTGGTCTGGCCAATAAGATGCGCGCCTATTCATTGCAGGACCAAGGATTCGATACCGTCGAGGCGAACCACCGGCTTGGGTTTGATGATGATGAACGGGATTTTCGGATCGGCGCCGAGATATTGAAGCGGATGGGTTTCAGTGCCGTGCGCTTGCTGACCAATAATCCGGCCAAAGTGGCGCGGATGAATGATGCGGGTGTGACCGTGGTCGAACGGGTCCCGCTGAAGGTTGGTGAAAACCCGCATAACCATGCCTATCTGGCGACCAAGGCGGCGAAGTCGGGGCATTTGTTATAGGGCAGGTGCCTCCGGCGGGAGTATTTGGGAAAAAAAGCGAGGCATGGACGTGGGACCCAATGATCTGGTGGTGACGCCAACGCATGTGCGGTTTGCAGGGCGGCGGTTCCCGCGCACGATTGGCCGTGGCGGGTTCACACATGATAAGCGCGAAGGTGACATGGCGACGCCACACGGTGAGCACCGCATCGTGGGGATGTTATACCGTCCCGACCGAATGGCGCGCCCTGCTGATTGGGCGCAACCGATTGGACCGCTGGATTTGTGGTCTGATGACGTGGCGGACCGTGATTACAATCACTGGGTCCGCGCGCCGTATAGTTTTAGTCACGAAAATCTGCGCCGGTCCGATCCGATGTACGATCTGGTATTGATTACCGATTGGAACTGGCCGGATGCTGTGCCGGGGAAGGGATCGGCGATCTTTGTCCATGCGTGGCGTGGCAAAGGGCGGCCAACGGCAGGCTGTGTGGCGTTTCGCCCTGATCATCTACGCTGGATCGCGGGGCGTATTTCGCAGGGGAACAGGCTTGTTATCGCATAACCGCTGGACCTTCGGCACAAAGATGGTGCAAATCGAAAGGCGAAGATGATGACACACCAAGGCTCCTTTATGACCCCTGACGAGATTTCGAAATTACCCTACCGTCCTTGTGTCGGGATCATGCTGGTGAACACACGTGGCCACGTATTTGTCGGCCAGCGTTTGGACCGCGATACCGATGCGTGGCAGATGCCGCAGGGTGGTGTCGACAAGGGGGAAAAGACCCTTGATGCCGCTGTACGCGAGCTGTGGGAAGAGACAGGTGTGACCGAAAACCTGATCACGGTTGAGGCCGAAAGCCGTGGGTTGATCCCCTATGACCTGCCCATCGCCTTGGTCCCGAATGTCTGGAAGGGCCGGTATCGCGGGCAAGAGCAAAAGTGGTTTTTGATGCGCTTTCACGGGTCGGATGATCAGATCAATATCGCGACAGAGCATCCTGAATTTTCGGCGTGGAAATGGCTGCCTAAGGATGAGTTGGTGGCCAATATCGTGCCGTTCAAGCGCGAAGTTTATACGCAAGTTCTGGCAGAGTTTGGGGGCAAGCTATGAAGCTGTTTATTGCCACAGCGCTTGCGACATTGATCGCGGGGCAGGCGGTTGCCCTGTCGTGCATGCGCCCCGATCCGGTTGGGTCCTTTGCGCGGTTCGCCGAAGATGATGCGTCCTATTACGTGCTTTATGGCACGCTGGATTTTGATGCGTCGTTACAGCCGAAGGGTGTTGTGAACCGAGAACGCAACCTTGCCCCGATTGCAGCGCGGTTCAAAGGGTTCGGCCTGACGCAAGACGGATTTACCGCGCGCTATGAAAATGCTGTCACGCTGCAACCTGTTTGTGCGGGCCCGTGGTGCGGTGAGCAAATGCCAGGGATCAAATCGCTGATCTTTGCCAAGGTCACAGGCGATACCGTCACGGTGTCATACGGACCCTGCGGTGGCAGCGTGTTCGCAGAACCGTCAGATGTCACGTTGCGTGACATGACGGCTTGCATGAATGGCAATTGCCCGTGATCTAGTGCCGCGTGCGTTTGACCTTGCGCGCGGTTTTAGCGGCCTTCTTTTTCGCTGATCCGACCTTGCGGCGCGTGGGCTTGCCGCGTCCGCGGGATGGGCCGCGTGGCATTGTCCGTTCATCGAGTGAGATCAGCTCTGCCGTGAGGCCGCCTGTCACAGGGGCCGCCTCGGCCAGTTTCACAACGGCTCGCTGGCCCAGCCCGATAATTGTGCCGGATTTTGATCCCATCAGGGTCTGGCTTTCGGTATCAAAGTCGAAATATTCCGCGCCAAGCGTGCGGATCGGGACCAAGGCATCAGCACCGGTTTCGTCCAGCTTCACAAAGATGCCAAATTTGGCGATGCCCGCGACGCGGCCATGCAGTTCGGCACCGATACGTTCGGATAAAAAAGCGGCAAGGTAGCGGTCCGTCGTGTCGCGTTCGGCCACCATTGAGCGACGCTCAGTATCCGAAATCTGCTTGGCGGTTTCGGCGAGGTGTTCGCGGTCCCACGGGGACAGCCCGTCATTGCCCCAGCCGTGGCTGGATACCAACGCACGGTGCACAATCAGGTCAGCATACCGGCGGATCGGTGATGTAAAATGCGCGTAGGATTTCAGCGCAAGGCCGAAGTGGCCAAAGTTATCAGGGTTGTAATACGCCTGTGTCATTGACCGCAGGGTCGATATATTGACCAGCTCAGCATAATCGGTATCGCGGGCCTGTTCCAAAAGACGGTTCAGGTGGGCGGTTTGCAAAACCTGCCCCTTAGCCAGTTGCAGGCCGGACGCATTGGCAACCTCGCGCAGCGCCTCTAGCTTTTCTGGGCTGGGTTCCTCGTGCACGCGGAAAAGCAGGTCGGTTTTCTTGGCGATCAATGTCTCGGCGGCGGCGACATTGGCAAGGACCATAAACTCCTCGATCAGTTTGTGCGCATCAAGCCGGTCCTTGAAATTCACCGATGTAACCTTGCCATCGTCGTCCAGCACGATCTGGCGTTCGGGTAGGTCCAGTTCCAGCGGTTGCCGCCGCGCGCGTGCCTTTTTCAGCGCGGCATATGCGGCGTAAAGCGGGCGGATCACGTCGCTGACCATTGGCGCGGTTTTGTCATTGGGCGCGCCATCCATGGCGGCCTGCACCTCTTCGTAGTTGAACGACGCTTGGGATTTCATCAGCCCGCGATGGAATTCATGGGATAGTTTGTTCCCCTCGGCGTCTATGCGCATCGCGACGGCCAAACAGGCGCGTTCCACGCCTTCATGTAGAGAACACAGATCACCCGACAAACGATCCGGCAGCATCGGCACCACACGGTCAGGAAAGTAGGTGGAGTTGCCGCGCTTGCGACCCTCACGGTCCAGTTCAGAATTGGGGGTGACATAATGCGCCACATCCGCAATCGCGACCCAGATCGTCATCTCGCCGCCATCATGGGTTTCGACATAGCAGGCGTCATCATGGTCGCGTGCGTCCCAAGGGTCGATGGTGACAAGGGGCATGTCGCGCAGATCGGTGCGCTGGCCCAGCTTGGTGGGCGCGGCGGCATCCGCTTCGGCGACAACGGCATCGGGAAAATGATCGGGGATGCCATGCTGGTGAATGGCGATCAGGGACACGGCACGCGGTTGGGTCGGGTCGCCCAACCTTGCGACGATGCGCGCCTTGGGAAGGCCCATCCGCCCCTTGGGGCCGGATTGCTCGGCCTCGACGAGTTCACCGTCTTTGGCGCCGCCTGTGGCGCCCTCTGCAATTGCCCATTGCTTGTCCGACCCTTTATCGATGGGCAGCACGCGCCCGCCCTCGGACCCTTGGCGATACACGCCAAGGATACGTTGCGGGTTTGTGCCAATGCGGCGGATCATACGTGCGGTGTGGCTGTGATCCGGTGCTGGGTCGACGGTTAGCCGCCCCAAGATCCGGTCGCCAGCACCCAACGCGGGATCGCTGTCGCGCAGGGTCATCAGGATCAGTGGTTCCGCACCTGTGCCCGCCCATTCAAGCGGCCTTGCGAACAGATCACCGTCATTATCCGTGCCGGTAATCTCTAGCACGGCAACAGGCGGAAGTTCTTCTGCGTCGCGGTAACTGGATTTGCGTTTGGTCAGCCTACCCTCGGCCTCAAGCTCTTTTAGGACGCGCTTGAGGTCGATGCGCTGCGCACCCTTGATGCCAAAGGCCTTGGCGATGTCACGCTTGGCAGCTTTGGTTGGATGGTCGGAAATCCACTGAAGAATTTCGGCTTTGGATGGGATCTGTTTCATCCTTGCCGCCTAACACGACGATAGGCGAAGGTCACGCAAAGTAATCGGTCAGAATTCTGTGATAGATCGCTTTCAGCTGACCGATCTGATCCACGGCGACACGTTCATCGACCTGATGCATTGTGCGCCCCACAAGGCCGAATTCGACAACAGGACAGTGGTCTTTGACGAACCGCGCGTCGGATGTACCGCCAGACGTCGACATGACTGGCGTGACACCCGTTTCCGCCGTAACAGCATTTGCGATCAGGTCCGACAGCGGACCGGGGGGCGTAATAAAGCTTTCGCCAGAAATCTTGATCTTGAGGTCAACGGTCACGCCGGTCTCGGACGCGATTTTACCCGCCTCATCCCGAAGCCAGTCCGAGATCGACGCGCCCGTATGCTGGTCGTTGAACCGGATGTTCACGGCGGCGGTCATCTGGGCGGGGATCACGTTCGTGGCAGGGTTGCCAGTGTCGATTGTGACCACGGCCAAAGATGATGGATCAAAATGGTCGGTCCCTGCGTCAAGCTGATGCGACGCAAGACGATCCAACAGTTTGGCACCTGCATGCAGCGGGTTCTTGGCGCGGTGCGGGTAGGCGGAATGGCCTTGCACACCTGTCACCGTCATCCACGCGGTCAATGACCCGCGCCGCCCGATTTTCATCGCCTCGCCCATGACATCCGGGCAGGTTGGCTCGCCGACAAGGCAGACTGACATCGCTTCTTGATTGGTGTTCATCCAATCCAGTAGGGCGACCGTGCCATCAAGTGCGACGTCTTCTTCATCCCCGGTGATTGCCAGAACGACGGCACCGTCCGGCGGGGTGTTCTGCACGAAATCCACGGCGGCCGCAGCAAATGCGGCGACGCCGGACTTCATGTCTGTGGACCCACGCCCATACATGAAGCCACCTTTGATTTCTGCGCCAAAGGGCGGCATTGTCCAGGACGCCTCATCCCCGAGGGGGACAACATCTGTGTGGCCGTTAAACCCGAAGGTCTGGTTTGCCCCTTTGCGGCCCCAGCGGGCGAAAAGGTTGCAGATCCCGCCACGATCCACGCGGGTACATTCAAAGCCAGCGTCGCCAAGTAGCGTTTCCAAAAGCACCAGTGCGCCACCTTCGGCGGGTGTCACAGACGGGCATTGAACAAGTGCTGCGGTCAGCGCAACGGGATCGGTGTTTACGGGCATATCGGGTCCTGTGTTTTGTGCCTTATGGCTAACTTGCTGGCGGGTTTGGCGCAAGTCGGGGTTATGGTTTCCATGTAACATCATAGGTAGCTTATGTCGGGAAAGGCAGATAAGCCATTCTGTACAAAAGATAAAATCACGTATCGTGAGGTTAATAAATGACCCGAGGCAGGGCGAAACCCAAAATGGGTGTCGGTACGTGCAGTGTACCATAACATATAGACAAGAGGGGCAAAGCTCTTGTCGGGCGAACGCCTTGTTTTCAGGTCCGCAAAGGGCATGAGGCAAGATTTATGGGCACACGGAACCCGTTGACTACTCCAGTTATGGCTGCGCACCGCAGTCACCGCACGGTGTAAGCCGTGGGGTGGGTTGGTCGGCGTGATGCGCGTGGCAGCGTGTTTAGCCCGATTGGGCTGGGACGGTCTGACCGTGCGCCGTTTGATCTGAATGCTGTGATGCCCTGCGGCACGTTGATGATCGAATTTGCCTCCGATCCGCGCGGCGGCGTTCAGACTATTCTTGATTACGGTTCTAGCCACCCTTGGGGGGCGGGGCTGGTGATCACGCTTGATAACCATGGGTTGCTAAAGCTGGAACACTGGCAGGGCGACTAGCGCCGTGTGTTTGCATTGCAGACCAAGCTACTGACCGTAAAGCCACGCGTGACCTTGACCTACACATGGGATGCGCCGATGCGGCGCGGGGTGCTTGCGCTTGAGGTTGCAGAAGGCGTGCTGGTCTTTTCCGAGCTTGTGGCGCCCCTACCGATGTCGATGCGTGACGGGTTGAGGCTGATGTCGGACCAGCGGCACTGTGCGGTTAATTCCAACGCGGTATTCGTGGTCGTCGCGGACGAGATTTTGCCGATTGGCGTGTTGCCCACATTGGGCGGTGATACGATAGTTTCGACGCCGACGGGCGATGTCGCGGTGCAACATCTAAAGGCGGGTCAAATGATCACAACCGCCTCTGGCTAATTGGCACAGGTGCGGTGGTGCGGTTCGGCGATGCTGCCGGCCCATGGACGGTTCAAGCCGCTTACGTTGCGCGCGCCCTATCACGGTCTGAAACATGATATGATCATGGCAGCCGATTAACGCCTGCGTCTATCCGGGACCGAGGTTGAATACCTGTTCGGCACTAATGTTGTCGCGTTACGTGCGGGTCATTTGATTGATGAGGTTGCCGTGCGGCCCACGCCCTGCGGTCTGACGCAGCGTTATTGGCAGGTCCTGTTGGATCGCGCCGCGCCGATGAAAATTGCGGGCCTTACGGTCGAAGGGTTGGACGTCACGGGTGTCCAGCTTGATCCAAGTCTGCGCAAGCATAGCGCCTTGGCCGCGCTGCCGTTGGAGCCGGTCCCACCACGCCCCCACGCGCAGGTCCCCGTGCTGCAAGCGTACGAGGCGCTGACGCTGCGCAAGTTGCTGGTGGCCTGATCAGGCCTTGTCGAAAAACGGGGTCATCTGTGCGACGATAACGCTGTTTTCGTCCAATGCACGCTGCATAAGTTGCTTTTCATCGTCCGAAATGTCGTGCCCTTCGGCAAGACGTTCGTCCAGTGTGCCGTAGCCGCTAACATCCAAAGGGGCTAGGTCCGCTTGTTTCAGGATGGCCACAGTTTCGCGTACTGCCTCGGCCTCGTCCACGCCAGAGGCAAAGCACATCAGCGCGGCACCAGTCGCCCCTTTGGGCAACCCGTCATCTTCGCTACGGCCAACTTCAACCAATAGGGTGAATACTTTTTGACGGCTCGGCTTTTTGGTCATGATTGTCCCTTTTTCATAAGGATTTGCGGGCATGTTCGCTTGTCTTCATTGCGCATTTCGCACAATGTGAACGTCGGGACAAGAATGGGTGAGGCGAGGATCCGGATATTTCAGGCGGTAGTGGCCTATGCCATGTTGGTTGCGGCGTCGTCGGCGCAGGCGCAACAGACTGAAGAATTTAGGGTTTCGACCGTCACGCCCCCCCATTTTCGATGGTTGTAGACGGCGTTGATACTGGCTTTAGCGTTGATCTGTTGAATGCGGTGGCCGATCAATTGGGCCGCACCGTTACCTACGATCGCAAAGACAGCTTTGCTGATATACTTGGCGCGGTGTAGGATCGTGACGTGGACGCGGCAATTGTAAATGTTTCGATTACGGCAGAACGCGAACGGCTGATGGATTTCTCGCAGCCGATTTTTGACAGTGGCGTGCAGGTTATGATGCGTGTGGACGATAGCGCAGGCCTGTCGATGCTGAAGGCATTGTTCACACGCCAGATCGGGCTTGCCGTGATGGCGGCGCTGGTGCTGTTGTTTGGTGGCGGGATGCTGATGTGGATGTTTGAACGTCATAAGCAACCGTATTTTGACCGCAAAGCATGCGATGCCGCGTTTCCCGCGTTCTGGTGGGCGCTAAACCTTGTTGTGAACGGTGGGTTCGAGGAACGGATGCCGCAAAGCTGTGGTGGCCGTTTCTTTGCTGTGATCCTTGTGGTGTCGAGCCTGTTCATCGTGTCGATTTTTGTGGCGCAGATTACGGCGGCGCTGACGATCAACGCGATCCAGAACAACATTGATGGCATCAATGATCTGGAAGGGCGACCTGTCGGCACCATCACGGCGTCGACATCAGTGGATTACATGATCAAGCGGGTGATCGGGTTCCAAAGATTTGACGACCTAGAGGATCTGCTGGCCGCATTTGAAGATGGTGATCTGGATGCCGTGGTCTTTGACGGCCCGATCTTGGTCTATTACGTGCGGACACGGTCCAATGGTAAGGCTGAGTTGCTAGAGTGCGTTTACCGCCCCGAAAACTATGGCATGGCTTTCCCGACAGGCAGCACCCTGCGCGAAGATTTTGACCAAGCGATGCTGCGCCTGCGCGAGGATGGGACGTATGATGATCTGTTGCTGAAATGGTTTGGTGCGGCCTATGCGCGGCGTTAATCGACGTCGACCCAACGTGATTTCACAGCCCAAAGCGCCGAGATAATCAGCACGCCCTGCATCGGGATAAAGTAGATCGCGAAAAGGGCCACATAGACCCACGCGCCCCTGCTTTCGGCCAGCCCGCCCACGATATAGGGGGCGGATAGGCCTGCGATTGTGAAAAAGATCACTGCATCTGCCGCAACCAAACCCCAGGCGGCGAACCACCCCGGTGTGTCACCCGCCGCGATCCTGCGGCGGGCTATGGTGCGGCTTAGCATCATCAGTCGCGTAGCAGCTCGTTGATGCCTGTTTTGGACCGTGTCTTGGCGTCGACGCGTTTCACGATGACGGCGCAATACAGGTTGATGTTGTTTTTGGTTGGCATGGAACCGGCAACGACGACCGAATAGGGCGGTACTTCGCCATAGAAGACCTCGCCAGTTTCGCGGTCCACAATTTTGGTCGACTGGCCGATGAACACGCCCATGCCCAGAACGGACCCTTCGCGCACGATGCAACCTTCGACAACTTCGGAACGGGCGCCGATGAAACAGTTGTCTTCGATGATTGTTGGCCCAGCTTGCATTGGTTCCAACACGCCGCCGATGCCCACGCCACCAGACAGGTGCACGTTCTTGCCGATCTGCGCGCAGGACCCGACTGTGGCCCAGCCGTCAACCATCGACCCTTCGTCAACGTATGCGCCAAGGTTCACGAAGGACGGCATCAGCACAACGCCCGGCGCGATATAGGCAGAGCGGCGCACGATGGATCCCGGCACGGCGCGGAAACCCGCATCACGCCACTGGTTGTCGCCCCAGCCTGCGAATTTCGATGGGACCTTATCCCACCAAGATGTGTCGCCATTGCCGCCGGGGATCTGTTCCATGTCGTTCAGACGGAATGACAGCAGGACAGCCTTTTTCGCCCATTGGTTCACATGCCAGTCGCCATTTTCCTGACGCTCGGCCACGCGCAGCTTGCCGCTATCAAGCGCGTTCATTGTGTCGGTGATCGCCTCGCGGATTTCACCTTTGGTGTCGATGGTGATGGCGTCGCGCGCATCCCATGCGGCTTCGATTGCGGTCTCTAGGGCGGCGTTGGACATCGTTCAGGCTCCGTTCATGTGAATGCGTTTCGGCTGCTATACTGTGGCGTGGGCTGTCGTGCAATCTGTGAGCTATTTGCATCCGCCCCGATTTGCATCAAATGTAGGCTCAATCACTTTCAAGAAAGCGACCCCCATAACCGTGACCAACCGTAAACACCCGTTCCGCGCCAGCCACGAGGATCGCCAAGAGGCGGTGAACGTTCCCGACACCCCACAAACACGCGCGCCGGAATACCGCCTTGCCTTTGCGGATGAGGATTTTCTGTGCTGGGATGAGCTGCGCCCCGTGAGGTTGCAGCTTGAGCTGTTGAAGCCAGAGTTGTTGATGGACGAGGCAGGGATCGAAAGCACCGTGGTCATGTTTGGCGGCGCGCGCATCCCCGAGCCATCCAAAAAGGACACGGCGCGGACCAAGACGCTGGCCGATCTGTCAAAATACTATGACGAGGCACGCAGGTTTGCTGAAATTCTGACCAAGCGGTCGATGGAAACTGGCGGGCGCCAGGATGTTGTTGTCACGGGCGGTGGTCCGGGTGTGATGGAGGCAGGGAACCGCGGGGCCGTCGATGCAGGTGGCCGTTCCATTGGCTTGAACATCGTTCTGCCACACGAACAGGCACCCAACGAATACGTGACGCCCGAGCTGTGCTTCAACTTCCACTACTTCGCGATCCGCAAGATGCATTTTTTGATGCGTGCGTCTGCGATTACCGTGTTCCCCGGCGGCTTTGGCACGTTGGATGAAACATTCGAGGCGCTGACGCTGATCCAAACAGGCCGGATGAAACGCGTGCCGTTCTTGCTGTTCGGCGAGGATTTCTGGCGTGGGATCATCAATTGGGAAACGCTTGCCGATGCTGGCACAATCTCGGCAGAAGATCTGGATTTGTTCAAATTTGTCGAAACAGCTGAAGACGCGATTGCCATTCTCGATAATTGGGAAGGTAAAGTCGACAAGCGGAGCGCACTGCCAGACCGCTAATGTAAATGATCGAGCCGTCGGGCCTTAGGCTAGGGTGCGACGGGTACTTCTAGATACTGCATGGGGAGCAATTCCGGCTCTCGGATTGCTTGGATTGCGGCCCGCGCCAGAAAATCCCCCGCCGCGCCGACCGATTCAGACATCGAAATGATGCTTCCCCTAAACAATTTTAGGAATGGCGCGGCTTCTTTGGCGAGGACATCGATTTCTTCCCCGACCGTCAGGCCATGGGCCTCAAGCGCGCCAACCGCCGACATGGCAGCCGTGGTTGATGCGGCGACGATGGCATCTGTATCGGGATGTTTTACAAGGTGGGCGCTCACGGCCTCGATGATTTCCGCTGTTGGGTCGTCGCTTGTTGCGCCTTCGATCAGGCGCAGCGTTTGGCCGTTGGTTTCAGCCCCCGTACGTAGCCCATCGGCAAGATGCAGGGCATAGCTTTGCATCAATGGCGGGACGACCGCAGCCACGCTTTTACGACCATTCGCGTTCAGAAGGTCAACTGCGTGACGCCCAAAGACACCATTGTCGAAATCGAAATAGGCGTGTTTGTCGGCCCAGATGCTGCGCCCGTGTGTGGCAAACGGAAACCCGCGTTCCATCAGATAGGCAACGCGCGGGTCCTGTGGTTCAATCTGGTTGAGGATGATGGCATCCGCTGAACCGGTTTCCACGATATAGCGGACGGGTTTCATCAGGTCATCTTGTGGCGAATAGGGGGTCACGTTCAGGTGCATCCGCGTGCCTTCTAGCCCGCTGGCAACAGATGAAATAAGACGTGCGGTGTGGTTATCGTGTTCTGTGGACATCACAAGGCTGATCACATTCGTCCGCCCCGTGCGCAAACGGACACCCGCGCGGTTTGGGACATAGCCAATTTCATCTGCGATTTTACGCACGAGGGTCTTGGTGCTTTGCCCGATATCTGGCGCATCATTCAGCGCACGCGACACTGTGGGAACGGCCAAGCCGCTCATTTGCGCGATCGTCTTAAGCGTCGGTTTCCCGTTCGCGGGCATCGCGTCCTCGGCCGATTTAATTGTCTTGGTCCGTGCCAATTGCACTTCTCCCGATTCGCCAAATTTGTATTTGCGCCCCTTATCGGAAATGCGCAATCGCAAATTTCACAGTCGCTGCAATAAAAGTTGCTTTATTTGACGTTAACGCGAATTTTTATGTCTTGCTAGATTAATCTAAATCGTTATAGGATTTTCTACAACGATTTAGAACCAGGGAGGACAGAATCGTGAAACTGACAACTAAACTGCTCGCGGCGACTGCAATCGTCAGCGCATCAGCGGCATCCGCTGTTGAACTCGAAGTAACACATTGGTGGACATCCGGCGGCGAAGCTGCGGCTGTTTCAGAATTTGCAAAAGCTTTTGACGCGACGGAGCACTCATGGCTCGACGGTGCGATCGCTGGTTCTGGCGGGACTGCACGTCCAATAATTATTTCACGTATCTTGGGCGGTGACCCAATGCACGCAACTCAGTTGAACCACGGTCGTCAGGCTGAGGAACTAGTCGAAGCTGGCCTGATGTTGGATCTGTCCGACGTTGCAGCCGCAGGTGGCTGGGCTGACGTTGTGAACCCTTCCAACCTGTTGGAAAGCTGCACGCTGGATGGTAAAGTTTATTGCGTTCCAGTAAACATCCATTCTCCACAGTGGTTGTGGTTGTCACACGCTGCTTATGAAAAAGCTGGCGTCGACGTTCCATCGGATTGGTTTGAGTACGTTGAATCTGCACCGGCACTGCGCGACGCCGGTCTTATTCCACTCGCAATGGGCCAGCAGTCTTGGCAGACAAGCCTCGCATTTGGTGCGATCCAGGTTGCGATCGGTGGTACAGATCTGTACATTGATGTTCTGACGAACAAGAATGCCGAAGCTGCTGCAGGCGCTGAGATGACAGCCGTCTTCCAAGCATACGCTGATGCGCGTTCATTGTCTGAAGGTTCTAACGTACAAGACTGGAACCAAGCAACAAACCTCGTGATCACGGGCCAAGCTGGCGCGCAAATGATGGGTGACTGGGCGCAGGGTGAATTCCAGGTTGCGAACCAGGTTGCTGGCGAGGACTATACATGTCTCCCAGGTTTGGGTGTGAACGAAATTATCGCCACTGGTGGTGATGCGTTCTACTTCCCAAAGCAGGATGATCCAGCGATTGAAGCTGCTCAGAAAGAACTTGCAGCATTGATGATTAGCCCAGAAATGCAGGTGGCGTTTAACCTAAAGAAAGGCTCATTGCCGATCCGTGGTGACGTTGATCTTTCAGCCGCAAACGACTGCATGAAAAAGGGTCTTAAGATCCTTGCTGCAGGCAACATTTTGCCAGACGGCGTGAACGCGTTCTCTGCAGACACAGCTGGCCAGATCGAAGATCTGATGGTTGAAATGTGGAATGACCAGTCGGTCACAGTTGAAGATGCACAGGCACGCTACACTGCAATTATCGCAGACGCTGACTAAATCTTTTTTCCGGTTTGGCCCGCAGCACATTGATGCTGTGGGCCAAATCGATCCAAACCATCTACATGGCAGCTCTAAGCGCCCTCAGCGAGCGGGGGTGTTTTGATCTACCGAATTGCATAATGAATGGGGGGTCCAATGGCGGTGACCGACACCGAAGATCTCGGCGCAGGGGCAAAGCGTCCCTCGAGATTGTTCAAAAACTTAGCGGGCAAGATCGCAGCGATACCAATGATTTTTACGGCAGTCGTCGTGTTTATTGGGTGCACTCTCTGGACGATCTACCACTCATTCACAAAGTCGCGTCTTCTGCCAGCCCCAGAAAAATGGGTTGGCCTGGATAACTACGAACGCCTTTGGGGCGAAAACCGTTGGCTGATTAGTATTGAGAACTTGGCAATCTATGGTGCCTGTTCGTTGATCTTGTCTCTTATAATTGGGTTTGTCTTGGCTGCTCTGTTAGACCGCAAGATCCGGTTTGAGAATACGATCCGGACGATCATTCTTTATCCATTTGCGTTGTCCTTTGTAGTTACCGGTCTCGTTTGGCAGTGGATATTGAATCCCGCCTTAGGCCTTCAAAACGTGGTGCGTAGCTGGGGTTGGGAAAGCTTTACTTTTGATCCCATCAACAACGCTGAGATCGTAATCTACGGCATTCTTATTGCTGGTATATGGCAGGGCTCTGGCTTTGTGATGGTCCTGCTGTTGGCTGGCATGCGTGGTATCGATGAAGACGTTTGGAAAGCATCCCGCGTCGAGGGCATACCAACGTGGAAAACTTACATCTTTATCGTTATCCCGATGATGCGACCCGTTTTCGTTACAGCGTTGGTGATTATTTCGGCGGGCATCATTAAGGTTTATGACCTTGTGGTTGCGCAAACTTCGGGTGGTCCAGGCATCGCGTCTGAAGTCCCCGCAAAATATGTCATCGAAAAGATGTTCCTCTCACAAAACCTGGGGTTAGGCTTTGCGGCCTCGACAATGATGCTTCTCAGCGTTTTGGTTGTTTTAATTCCGTGGGCCTATCTCGAATTTGGAGGTAAGAAAAATGGCTGATGCAGGCGTAAATACTATGACTGGCCCCAGTGGACCAAAACCAAAGCGGGTTTTTTCATCCACCAACATAATCATCTACGGTACGCTTTTTGTCGTATGTGTTTATTATCTTTTGCCGCTCTATGTCATGATAGTGACGTCGCTAAAGGGCATGCCAGAAATTCGTCTTGGTAACATTTTTTCACCACCTGTCGAAATCACAGCAGAACCTTGGGTGAAGGCATGGTCAGAGGCTTGTACTGGCGTAAATTGCGACGGGCTAAGACGCGGGTTCTGGAACTCAGTCGCAATCTTGGTTCCATCCGTGGTGTTGTCTATCGCGATCGCTTCTGTAAATGGCTACGCCTTGGCGAATTGGAAGTTTAAAGGCTCAGAGGTCTTTTTCACCATCCTAATCTTTGGAGCTTTCATCCCCTATCAGGTGATGATCTATCCTATCGTGATCCTGCTTAGGGAAAGTGGCGAGGGCATCACGTCGTTCATCCGGCTCTTCAACAGCGATGCGCCCAACTTCCGCCTGATGGGGTCGGTCTGGGGACTGGTGATCGTGCACACGATCTTCGGCATGCCGATCCTTACATTGTTGTTCCGCAACTACTTTACGTCTGTTCCTGAAGAACTGTTTAAGGCGGCCCGTGTTGATGGGGCGGGGTTCTGGAGAATCTATTTTCAGATCATGCTGCCGATGTCGCTTCCGATCTTTGTTGTTGCGATGATTTTGCAGGTGACAGGTATCTGGAACGACTTCCTCTTTGGAGTAATTTATACCAAACCAGAAACATATCCGATGACCGTTCAACTAAATAATATTGTGAATTCAGTGCAAGGTGTGAAGGAATACAACGTCAATATGGCGGCGACCCTTCTGACAGGTCTTGTTCCACTCGTCATCTACTTCGCTTCTGGTAAACTCTTCGTCCGCGGCATCGCTGCCGGTGCTGTGAAAGGCTAATAAACATGGCAAATTCAGTTGAAATCAGAAACCTCGACCTCAGCTTTGGCTCGGTCGAAGTTCTAAAAGACCTAAATCTGGATGTTGAACAGGGTGAGTTTCTTGTTTTGCTTGGATCGTCGGGTTGCGGTAAATCTACGCTTTTGAATTGTATTGCTGGCTTGCTGGAAGTGACCAGCGGACAGATGTTCATCAAAGGCAAAAACGTCACTTGGGCGGAACCGTCAGAACGTGGCATTGGAATGGTGTTCCAATCGTACGCGCTTTACCCGCAAATGACGGTAAAGGGGAACCTTAGCTTTGGTTTGAAAAACGCTAAAGTGCCGAGGATAGAGATCGAAGAGCGTGTGGCGCGAGCCGCTGAGATTCTTCAGATCGAACCATTGCTTAACCGAAAGCCGGGAGCGTTGTCTGGTGGTCAGCGTCAGCGTGTTGCGATTGGTCGCGCATTGGTACGTGAAGTAGATGTATTTCTGTTCGATGAACCTTTGTCTAACCTTGATGCAAAGCTGCGGGTGGATCTCAGGGTCGAGCTCAAACGGCTACACAACCAACTGAATAATACGATGATCTACGTCACCCACGATCAGGTCGAAGCCATGACATTGGCGGATCGGATTGCGGTCATGAAGAACGGTAAAATCATGCAGCTTGGCTCCCCGGACGAAATTTATAATAAACCCAAAAATCTCTATGTTGCGGACTTCATTGGCTCACCTTCGATGAACTTTCTTGAAGGGCAACTGGAAGGCGGAACCTTCAAGAAAGACGGGGTCGTGCTGCCCATGACAGGTTACCAATATGTTAACTCATCGCAGGTCGACGACCGGCCCGTGACAATTGGGATACGACCGGAACACGTGGTCACTGGTGAACTGGTGGCCAAGGCACCAGTGCAATCCGAAGTCACGGTAGATCTGGTCGAACCGATGGGATCTGACACGCTCGTTTACGCAACGCTGGACGGTACAACGTTCCGTATCCGGATGGATGGGCGGGCCAAGGTGGCCAAGGATGAAACGCTTACTGTCGGGATCGATCCGGCGCGTGCGTCCCTGTTCGACACAAAATCAGAGGCGCGTTTGTAATGACCCGCGACCTCGCTGGCCGGTGGTCGCTGTCAGATGATAGCGATGACTACGCTTGTGATGTTTTCTTCCCTGGGGACGGGATCAGTGCGCTGCATGACGCGGCACTGATCCCAGACCCCTATTGGGGGCGTAATGAATACGATTTGCGCTGGATCGCGGAACGGGAATGGACGGCGACGCGGACGTTTGATCTGACCGATACAGATGTCGACCTGGTCCTGAGTATGGTCGACACGGTCGTGACCGTCCGCGTTAACGACATCGTCGTTTTATCAGCACAGAACAGTTTTCGGGACTACCGCGTATCGCTGAAAGATGTGGCGCGGGTCGGTGAAAATACCATCGCAATCACGTTCCACTCTTCGGTCAAGGCTGGTCAGGACGCACAGGATGCGCATCCGTTTTTTCTGCCATGGCAGACCAGCAATTCACCGATCCCCAATGGCAATTTGCTGCGCAAAACGCAGTGTGATTTTGGCTGGGATTGGAACATCGCATTAGCCCCGTTCGGGATTTACGGTGACCTGCGGGTAGAGCCTGCAAAAGACGCGCGCATTGATGTGGTGCTGGTGCATCAAGATCACGCGGACGGCTGCGTTCTGACGGTCACAACGCATGTGGCCAATCATGACGCGCCGGTCGTCGTGCGCTTCGATGGTGCCGATCATACGGCCATGCCTAGCGCGGGGATCGCAACACACCATATTGCCGTTGAAAACCCACAGCTGTGGTGGCCCGCAGGCCAAGGCGCGCAGCCGCTCTATGATATGACCATCACTGCAGGCAATGCGGTTGAGATGCGCCGCGTTGGCCTGCGTCAGATTGATCTGGTCACCACGCCTGATGCGGCTGGCCTTGGGTTCAAATTCGCCTTGAACGGGCGGGATATTTTCGCCAAGGGTGCGAACTGGATTCCGGCGGATGCACTGGCAGGGCGGATCACGCCCGATGCAACACGCGATCTGCTGCAATCGGCCGTAGATGCCAATATGAACATGATCCGCGTTTGGGGCGGTGGCCGGTATGAACCGACGTGGTTCTACGACATATGCGATGAGCTTGGGTTGATGATCTGGCAGGACTTTATGTTCGCCTGTAACATCTATCCATCGACCCGAGATTTTCTGGCCGAGGTGAAGGCCGAAGTCACAGACAACGTGCGCCGTTTGCAGCATCACGCCTGCCTTGCGCTGTGGTGCGGGGACAATGAATTGATCGGCGCGCTTACGTGGTTTGAAGAAACCCGCGCCGACCGTGACAGATATCTAGTGAACTATGACCGCCTGAACCATTGCATCGAAAACGCGTTGTTAGATACTGATCCAATGGTAAATTGGTGGCCGTCGTCACCGTCGCCTGGTCCGTTGAATTTCAATGATGCGTGGCATGATGATGGTTCTGGCGACATGCATTTTTGGTCGGTCTGGCATGAAGGCCGCGACTTTGACCACTACCGCGATGTGGCGCCGCGGTTCTGTTCCGAATTCGGGTTTCAGTCTTATCCATCCATGAATGCCATCCGCAAATTTGCGGGGCCAGAGGATATGAATATCGCGGCGCCCGTTTTGGAAAGCCACCAAAAGAACGCAGGCGGCAACGCACGTATCGCCGAGACGATGTTCCGCTATTTCCGCTGGCCCAAACACTTTGACGATTTCGTCTATTTGTCCCAAGTTCAGCAGGGAGAGGCGATCAAGACCGCGGTCACCCACTGGCGGTCCCTTGCGCCGCATTGCATGGGGACGCTGATCTGGCAGCTGAACGACACGTGGCCGGTCTGTTCTTGGGCGTCGTTGGATCATGGCGGCGACTGGAAATTGATGCACCATATGGCGCGACGTTTCTACGCGCCGACCCTTGTGACAGCGGTCCCGACGGGTGACACGATTGTCGTACGTGCCATGAATGATGCGGGCGGTGACGACGTTACGATCAACGCCATCGCCGTGGATATGTCAGGCAAGCAGCGCGCGATTGAAACGGTATCTGTCACCGCCGTCGCGGACGCCAAAGACGTCATGTTCATCGTGGCGACCGAGGTCGGTCCGCATGAAATGCTATTGCTGACGTGGACCACCGCAAACGAGGCTACGCGGAAAGAGATATTCGCGCCACAGGCCTACAAGACTTATGATCTTTTGCCGCCGAAACTGTCCCACGAGGTAACTGATTCTGATGGCGCATATACCCTCGCGATCAGCGCGGAGTCCCTTGCGCTTTTTGTTGCGGTCGAGGCGGATGCGCCGGGCCGGTTTAGCGACAATGCAATCACGATTTACCCGGGTGCGCCTGCGGTGATCACCTTTACACCCACGGACCCGAATGCGGCCCCAAATTTCATTCTGCGCGATTTATACAGCGCCACCTACGCCTAAGGAAAGACCATGAAACACATCGCCTATCAGCTCTATTGTTCCCGCAATGTGCCGCCGCTTTCCGACACGCTTAAGATGTTGTCGCACGCCGGATATAAGGCGGTTGAGGGCTACGGCGGTATCTTGGCACAGCCTGAGGCTTTGAAGGCGGATTTGGATCGCAACGGCCTGACCATGGCGTCGTCCCACATGGGGCTTGACGATATTGAGGCGGATCCGGCGCGTGCGTTGGCCACCGCACGTCTGTTGGGAATGGAGGCTGTTTTTGCCCCCTTCGTGATGCCTGATGACCGACCCACGGATGCTGATGGCTGGCGTGCGTTTGGCAAGCGGATCGCCAAGGCTGGCAAACCGTTTAAGGATGCGGGGATCAAGTTTGGCTGGCACAATCATGACTTTGAATTTGTGGCCCTTTCAACAGGTGAGATGCCGATTGATCTGATCGTCGATGCAGATGCATCCCTGATGCTCGAGCTGGATTTGGGCTGGGTCGCACGTGCGGGTCTCGACCCTGTTGCGTGGATTGAGAAATACGCAGGCCGCATCGCCGCCGTGCACGTCAAAGACATCGCACCCGCAGGCGAATGTGCGGAAGAGGACGGCTGGGCCGATGTCGGGCAGGGGGTTCTTGACTGGGCCGCCATCCATACCGCGTTGCAGACCGCAGGCGTCGATCACTATGTCATTGAGCACGACAACCCGAGCGATGACGCCCGTTTTGCCCAACGCAGCCTTGCCGCTGTCACCCGCTTTTAGGAGAATTTAATCATGAAACAGCTTGGCGTTGGCATCATTGGATGCGGCAATATTTCGACTAGCTATCTGGACCTCGCGCCGTTGTTTAAATCGCTAAACCTTGTGGCGGTGGCGGACATTAACATGGATGCAGCAAATGCGCGGGCTGCGGATTATCCGGTGCGTGCGGAAACTGTTGAGGGGCTTCTCGCGGCGACGGATGTGGATGTGATTTTGAACCTAACCATTCCGGCGGTTCACCATGAAATCACGCGCCAGATCCTTGAGGCGGGCAAACACGCGTATTCGGAAAAACCGCTCGTGCTGACCTTGGAAGAGGGCGAGCATCTGCGCGAACTTGCAGCATCCAAGAACCTGCGGATTGGTTCGGCACCTGATACCTTCCTTGGCGGCGCGCATCAATTGGCGCGTGCCGCAATCGACAGTGGCAAGACAGGTCCGATCATCGGTGGCACATGTCATGTCATGGGGCACGGAATGGAGGCATGGCATCCAAATCCTGATTTCTTTTTCCAACCAGGTGCGGGCCCCGTTTTGGATATCGGCCCCTACTACGTCACCAATCTGATCCAGTTGTTGGGGCCGGTGAAATCTGTCGCGTCGCTTGCCACAACCACCTTTCCGACCCGCACGATTGGCAATGGCGACCGTCTGGGCGAAACGGTTCCCGTTGATACGCCGACGAATATCCATGCCCTCTTGGAATTCGCCAATGGCGCGACCGTGACCCTTGGCACCAGTTGGGATGTCTGGGCGCACCGCCACGGCCATATGGAGCTGTACGGTGCGGACGCATCGCTGTTCCTGCCGGACCCGAACTTCTTTGGTGGCGAGGTTGAGATCGGCGGTCAGGACGGTGAAATCACAGCGCTGGACGGTTGGGATCATCCGTTTGGCGTACCGAACCAAGATGATCGTGCCAATTATCGCTGCGCGGGGCTGGCCGATATGGTCGCCGCAATCGAGGAAGGGCGCGAGCATCGTTGTAATATCGACCTTGCGGTACATGCCGTCGATGTCATGACCGCGATCCTGCGGGCGGGTGAGGAAAAGCGTTTTGTGGAACTGACCACAACATGTGAACGCCCCGCCGCATTATCGCCGGATGAGGCACGCGCACTGCTCGCCTAGGCTTTGGTGACCTCAGAATGACCCTTTAGGACGATGTCACTATCGTCTTGTTTGATCTTTTAGGCAGGGTCATCTTGCGATGCGTCGCGGGTGACCTGTGTCCCTTTGATCTTAAGGGTCTGTTTCTGGGTATAGACCTTTTGGATGGTGTCGGTGCCGGTTCCATTGCCCCAAGACCATTCAACCTTTGTGCCATTGCTATAGCTTGCCATTGCGTTGCTCCTGATATGTGTCAGGGATCAACGCGGCAGGTTGCGATCAGGTTCCGGTTTCAGCCTTGATCTGGGCGCGGGATTTGCGGCCGCGCTCGGTCTCGGATTTTAGCTGACCACAGGCGGCCATGATATCCTCGCCACGTGGTTTGCGCACGGGCGACGAATAGCCCGCCTTATGCACGATATCGGCAAAGGCGCGGATGCGGTTGTTAGATGACCGCTTGTAGGGCGCGCCGGGCCATTCGTTGAACGGGATCAGGTTGATCTTAGCCGGAATACCGTCAATCAATTTCATCAAACGGTGCGCGTCGGCGTCGCTGTCGTTCACACCGTCCAGCATCACGTATTCAAACGTGATCCGTTCGGAATTGCTCACCTTGGGATAGGCGCGCAGGGCATCCAGCAGATCGGCAATTGGCCAACGCTTGTTGATCGGGACCAGTTTATCGCGGACCTCATCTGTGGTGGCGTGAAATGAAATCGCAAGCTGGCAGCCAATTTCTTGGGCCGTGCGCGCGATCTCTGGCACGACACCAGATGTGGACAGCGTGATCCGGCGCCGCGATAGCTGGATGCCGTCGGGGTCCATCGCGATCTTCATCGCGTCGCGCACATTTTCAAAGTTATAAAGCGGCTCACCCATGCCCATCAGAACGATGTTGGACAACAGGCGGGGGCCGTCTGTGCGGGTCCCGTGTTCGGGCCATTCACCCAGATCATCACGGGCGACCAAGACCTGCCCGATAATCTCGGCAGAGGTCAGATTGCGCACCAATTTCTGCGTGCCCGTGTGGCAGAATGAACAGGTCAGCGTGCAGCCGACCTGACTGGAAATACATAAGGTGCCACGGTCGGTTTCGGGGATATACACCACCTCAACCTCGTGCCCGCCTGCGATACGGACCAGATATTTACGGGTACCGTCGTCCGACACCTGACGGGTCACAACCTCTGGCACGGCCACGACAAACTGTTCCTTCAGCATGGCGCGGTAGTCTTTGGACAGATTGGTCATCTGATCAAAATCGCGCACGCCCCAGTGATAAATCCACTGCCAGATTTGGCCAACCCGCATCTTGGCCTGCTTTTCCGCTGTGCCAACACCGATCAGCGCGTCGCGCATCGCCTCGCGGGACATACCAACAAGGTTTGGCAGCCCGTCCACCGCTTTGCGCGGGACAGTCAACATATCTGGTATAATCGGAGCGACGGGATCCATCAGGGCCACCTTTCAAGCGGTTCAAGCCGCCCGTATAGGCAATCGCCTCAATTTACACAAGAAACCCGTTGGTTTGGTTAAATGTCGAAGGTCGCAAAGACGGGCGCGTGGTCGGATGGTTTTTCCCATCCACGTGCATGGCGCACGACGCGGCTGGAATGGCCTGTGGATGCGATGTCAGATGTGGCCCAGATGTGGTCCAGACGGCGGCCCTTGTCGGCGGCGTCCCAATCTTTGGCGCGGTAGGACCACCAGCTATATAATTTGCCTTCGGGGATGTCCGCGCGGGTGACATCGACCCAGTTACCTGCGGCCTGCACCTCGGCCAATGCGGCGACTTCTTCGGGGGTGTGGCTGACGACCTTCAACAGCTTTTTATGGTCCCAAACGTCATCTTCACGCGGTGCGATGTTCAGATCACCGACAAGGATGGATTTGACGGGTTTATCGGCCAGAAATGCGTCACGCAGCTCTGAAAGGTAGTCCATCTTCTGACCAAATTTTTCGTTCACCGTGCGGTCGGCGACGTCGCCGCCTGCGGGGATATAATGGTTGTGGATCGTCACGCCATTGTCCAAGCGCCCTGCAATGTGGCGGGCGTGGCCAAGGGATGCGTAGTCTTCTGCACCTGCCTCAACCATCGGGATTTTGGATAGGATCGCGACGCCATTATACCCCTTTTGCCCGCGCGCGACCATGTGGGCATAACCAAGCGCCTGAAACTGCTCCAGCGGGATTTTATCAACCGGGCTTTTGCATTCTTGCAGGCACAACACATCGGGCGCCTCTTCGCGCATGAATTGGCAGACGATGTCTTCGCGCAGGCGGACAGAGTTGATGTTCCAAGTGGCAAGGGTAAATGACATGGCGTTTCCTTTAGCGAAGTGCAGCAGCGGGGCGGCTAAAGCCGGTCACAATCCCGCGCCAGTTTCTGAGTTGTGGGGTCATGCGGGCGATGGTTGCCGGATGGTTCGCATCCAGCACCCCAAGCTTGACCAAGATCGCAGCAATCGCTGCTTCGGACGCGCGGGTGGTGCCATCGACGATCTTGAGAGCGACACCCATTTTTAATTTAGGGATAATCGCAATGAACACCGCTTCTGCGCCCGTTTTGATCGCAACCTTGCCATCCATAGCACGCATCAGGTCCGTGCAGGCGCGGGTTTCGCCCGCGACAAGTTCGGGGTGGGTCATCATCGCGTCGCGCAGTTTTACCATGGATTGTTGACGCAAGTTCCCCGCATGATTTGCGCTGGCAAACGCGGCCATAGAGCGGGCCAATCCGGTCACGGTGCAGGCATGGTTCGGGGCGGAACAGCCATCAATCCCAAAACCGGGGCTGGTTTCGCCTGTGACCTCTTCGAACGCTTGCTTGCACGCTTGCTGCACGGGGTGGTCCGGCTTTTCATAGTCGGGCCCGCCGCCCAAATGTTTGTTTAGCGTCAAAAAACCCGCGTGTTTGCCGGAGCAGTTGTTGTGGATTTGGCTGGGTTCATCATGGGCACGGATCAGGCCGAGTTTGGCATCCCGATCAGCGGGCATCTGTGGCCCACAGCGAAAATCAGCGTCTGTCATGCCCAGATCATTCAGCCAGGCGCCAACGCGGTCTGTGTGGATCGCCGCGCCTTGGTGGGAAGCGCAGGACAGCGCGAGCTGTTCCGTGGTCAGATGCGCGCCTGCGCCGCTTTCCAAAAGCGGGAGCGCTTGGATCATCTTGCATGATGACCGCGGGTAGATCACGGCATCTGCGTCACCCCACGCGTGAACAACATCCCCGTTCTGATCACAGACAACTGCATGACCGCGATGCACGCTTTCAAGCATCTCACCGCGCCAGATTTCGACCATATCAATTGGGGCTGTCATCGCTGTGTCCTTTCGCCTTGGGCAATTCCCCGCGGGTGCTGAAAATTGGGGGGTTCCCCAAGCAAGCGGTTTTTTGCTATTCTATGGCTACCGAGTTGAAACAGATCCCGCCAGTCGAAAAGGTGCCATAAGATGCACCAAGGCATGATGGGACATCCAGAGGCCAGCACAGCTTGGAGGCTGTAACTATGATTTTCAATATTTCACGCGCATTTTGCGTGGTCGCAGCCTGTGCAATTGGCACGACCGCTGTGGCACAAGAAAGCAGCAACCGCGTTGCGGCGAATACGGATTGGTCGGTTTTTACCGAAACCAACCCCAAGGAATGTTGGGCCGTCTCCGCGCCCAAGGAAACCGTGAACACCAAAGACGGGCAAACCGTGACTGTGCGCCGCGGCGAAATCTTGTTGATGGTCTTTTATCGCCCGGGTGCATCTGTGAAGGGACAGGTCGCCTTTACTGGCGGGTATCCGTTTGCATCGGGTTCGACTGCGGGCATGGATATTTCCGGCACCAAGTTTGAGCTGTTTACCGAAGGCGAATGGGCTTGGCCTGCGACGCCAGAAGATGATGCCAAGATCGTCGCTGCCATGAAACGCGGCGCGGATGCCACGCTGACGGCGCGGTCGGGTCGTGGGACACAGACAAGCGACCGTTTTAGCCTGCTTGGCTTTACCGCAGCTGAAGAAGAGGCCAGCAAACGCTGCGCCGGTTAAGAATTTGGATCAGATCAGGAATGGCTTGATCTGATCCGCCACCGCCCGCCCCAATGTGGCATGGGCGTTTTCATCAAAATGAATACCGTCGATATCGCTGCTGGTGATATGCTGACCTGCGTCCAGAAAATGCATAGACCTGCGCTGGGCAATTTCCGCGTAAAGCAGGCCGAGGGATTGTGACGGCACCACCGCATTCGCGAAATCGGGTGCAAAAATGCCGCGTGCCTTTACGGGTGGCGGGGCGATCACCAAAACCTCATATCCGCCGTGACGGTCTTGCAGCTCTGGCAGCTGCGCGATTTTGAGCAATCCATCCATATGGCCCGCGATTTGATCGACGGTTTTGCCGTGATGCGCCTGAAAATCATTCGTGCCCAGCATGATGGTCAGCAGGTCGATTGGCCCGTGGGATGCCAGCGCGATCCACAACCCCAACTGCCCGTTCATATGGTCGCCCATGATCGGATCACCGTGGCCAGCGGCCAATCTGCCGCCTAACCCCTCTTCGATCAGCGTGACGCCAGCGGCACCCGCCATAATCACAGGCCAGCGTTTCGACAGCCGTGGATGGTGGTCCAGCGACCCCATTGGCGGGGTCCCGTGGGTGTTGCTATCGCCGAATGTTAGAACTGTTTTTTCCATTTGGGAAGCGTATTGGCGTAAATCGCCGTGGTAAAGCACAACAAATCGCCCATATAAGGAGCAACACAGATTTTCAGGAGACATCCCATGCTTGGCCTTGGCGACCCCCAGACACTTGCCCCATCCGAACACATCGTCGACGGGACGGACGCGACATTCATGCAAGACGTGATCGAAGCATCCCAAAATGTGCCGGTCATTGTGGATTTCTGGGCGCCTTGGTGCGGGCCGTGCAAAACGCTTGGCCCCGCGATTGAGGCAGCCGTGACCAAGGCCGGTGGTCGTGTGAAGCTGGTCAAGATCGACGTGGACGCAAACCCGCAATTTGCGGGCCAGCTGCGGGTGCAGTCGATCCCGACGGTCTATGCCTTTCATCAAGGGCAACCCGTTGACGGGTTCCAAGGCGCGCTGCCGCCGTCCGAAATTGATGCCTTCGTCGATAAAATTGCCGGAATGGGGCCAGAGCCGGACAATGGGCTGGATGACGCGGTTGAGGCCGCTGAGGGTATGATGACCGATGGCGATTATGCCGATGCGGCGGAAACATTCGCCGCGATCCTGTCAGAGGACGGATCACATGCCGTGGCTTATGGCGGCCTTGTGCGGGCGCACATCGCGCTGGATGATCTGGATCAGGCCGAGGCGGTGTTGAATGGCGCCCCTGCAGAAATTTCCACCGATGCCGCGATCGAGGCGGCCCACGCCCAACTGACCCTTGCACGCAAGGCGGCGGGTGCCGGTCCGCTTGATGATCTGCGTAAGGCTGTGGATGCGAACCCCGATGATCACCAAGCCCGCATTGATCTGGCGACTGCGCTGATGGCCAATGATGACGCAGAGGCCGCGATTGCCGAATTGCTGGAAAGCTTCCGGCGCGATCAGGCGTGGAACGAAGGGGCCGCACGGGCCGAATTGTTCACAATCTTTGACGCGCTGCCACCTGCTGATCCCGTGGTCTTGGCGGGACGTCGCAAATTGTCGTCGATCATATTTGCCTGATGGGGCAAACACCCTAGTTCATGGAAATGATCCAAATCGCTGACCTTCCTGACACTATCCCTGTGTTCCCACTGCCCGGTGCGCTGCTTTTGCCGCGCGCCCGGTTGCCGCTACATCTGTTTGAACCGCGCTATTTGCAGATGTTCGATGATATTTTCAAAACGGATCATCGCATGATCGGTATGGTGCAGGCGTACGACGCCCCGGGCGAGGCTGGCAAACTGCACAGCATCGGTTGCGCGGGCAAGGTCACGGCTTTCTCGGAAACCGAAGACGGGCGCTATATGATCACGCTGTCCGGCGTGTCCCGTTTCCGGATCATGAATGAGGTGGACGGATTTACCCCCTACCGCCGCTGTCGTGTGAATTGGCAAGGATTTGACCGTGATCTAGGCGCGGTCGAGAAAGACCCCGATTTTGATCGTGATACATTCATGGAGTCCTTGGGGCGCTATTTCGCTGATCAAGGTCTGCAAACAGACTGGGACAGCTTGGGCGAGGCGGACAATGAACTGCTGATCAATTCTCTGTCCATGCTTTGCCCGTTTGAGCCTGAGGATAAGCAAGCCTTGCTTGAGGCGCCGTCATTGACCACACGCCGCGAAACCCTCACAACGTTGATTGAGTTTAGTTTACGTGGCGGCTCTGCCGAGGAAATGATGCAATGACCGATATCAGCTTTGATCCCAAAATGCTTGAGGCGCTGATTTGCCCGCAGACGCGCGGCACGCTTGACTATGATGCCGAAGCGCAGGAATTGATTTCCAAGAACGCCAATCTGGCCTTTCCGATCCGCAACGGCATCCCCGTTATGCTGTTGGATGAGGCCCGCACTTTGGACTGATTTTAACGGCGTCTTAAACGATTGCGGGTTTGACTGTGGCTATCTTATTTTCCAGTGGCCCATATGATCCGAAACCTGCACTTTGCCGATGAACTTTCCCTGATCAGTGAGAATATGCGTCGCCTCAAGGCGCGCGAGGCGTTTTTGCGCCGCGGTTTTCTAGGCGATACCTTGTCGAGAGTGGGGCAGGACACCGTGGTCGAGGTGGCGATCATCAAGAACCGCAAATTTCTGCGCGATAAATTACCCACGGCAATTTTGCAGGACACGACCTATTGGTCTGACGACAGATGCCAGCATCTGCGGGTGCGTCCCCGCTAGCTGCGCATCAGGTTCGGTAGTTCGCCTGTCAGGCCAGCCGCCTCGCGGATGAACCCACGGCGTAGGGTTGGGGCCGCGTTGATTGCCGCCATGCCAATATCACGTGCGGCCCGTAGCAACGGGTTATCATTCGAAAACAGCCTGTTGAATGTGTCTGTCGCCAGCGCCAGCGTCGTTGTGTCGAACCGCCGCCATTCCTGATAGCGGGCCAATGTCTGTGCGCCACCGATATCCTCACCACGGGCGCGGGCCTCGGTCAGGACTTGGGCAAGGGCGGCCACATCACGCAGCCCGGCGTTCAGCCCTTGACCCGCAATCGGATGCACGCCGTGTGCCGCATCCCCGATCAGCGCGACACGGTCCGCGATGAATGTCTGTGCAAGGGTCAGGCCAAGCGGGTAGGTGAACCGCGCCCCCGTCAGGCCGATTTGGCCCAGAAAGCTGCCAAATGCGGGGCGCAGTTCATCCAGAAACGCGGCATCGCCCAGCGTCATCAGATGTGCGGCGCACTGTGTGGTTTCGGACCAGACGATGGATGACCGGTTGCCCGTCAGCGGCAAGATTGCTAGCGGCCCATTGGGCATAAAGAATTGATGTGCGATCCCGGCATGGGGTTTGTCATGTTCTACCGCGCAAACGACAGCCGTTTGATCATAGCCCCAGCCGATCCGTTTAATCCCCGCCCGCGCGCCCGTGCCAGATCCGCGCCCGTCAGAGCCGATCAACAGCCCGCCCTTGATCGTATCGCCATTGTCGAGCGTGACAGTCACGCCATCTGCGCCGACATCTTGGGCCACAACGCGGGTGGCGTCGATTTGGGTGATCAGGTCGGATGCATCCATTACGGCCAGAAACGCCGCGCGCAGATGCCGATCCTCGACAAGGTACCCCATGGGGCCTTCTTCAATCTCGGCATGATCAAAATGCATCATCCAAGGTGCGGCACCTTCGCCAGCGCGGCCATCCGTGACCTTAATCTCTAACATTGGCTGGGCGTGATCCGCGACATCGGGCCAAATCCCGATCCCTTGTAACAGGCGTTTGGACGTCAGCGCCAGTGCGTAGGATCGCCCGTCAAAATTCCGCAAACTGCGGGTAGCAGCGGGGAGAGCGTCGACGATCGTGACGCTGAATCCAGCATTGGAGGCGGCAAGGGCAAGGGCGGGGCCATTCAGCCCGCCGCCCACGATGATCAAATCAGTTTTCATACCGTGCAATATGGGCAGCGTGCCGGGATTGTCCATGCGCGGGAGTGTCGCTAGCGTGGACAAAATCAAAAGGGGATGACGATGCAAGACTGGCTATGGATGACAGCCGCCGACCTTGGGCGCGGCATTGGCGCGGGCGACATTGATCCTGTGGCGCTGACCGACACCTATCTGGCCGCGATTGACGCGCATCCCTTGTCCCGCCGGATTTACACCGTTGTCACCCATGATCGCGCACGGGCAGAGGCACTGGCAGCATCCGCACGAGCGCAATCGGGTCAGCGGCTTGGTCTGCTCGATGGGGTGCCTGTGTCATGGAAGGACCTGATCGACAGCGCGGGTATCGTGACCCAAGCTGGCACGCGTCTGATGGACGGGCGTGTGCCTGATGTGGATGGGGACGTGCTTCGGAATGCCACCGCTGCCGGTCTGGTGTGTCTTGGCAAAACCCACTTGTCCGAGATTGCGTTTAGCGGTTTGGGCTATAACCCGATGATGCAAACGCCACCTTGTGTGAACGACGCAGACGCTGTCCCCGGCGGGTCCAGTTCGGGTGCTGCGGCGTCCGTTGCGTTTGGGCTGGCTGCGGCGGCGGTCGGGTCTGACACGGGCGGATCGGTGCGTATTCCTGCCGCATGGAACGATCTGGTTGGCCTGAAAACCACCCACGGCCGGCTTTCGTTGGGCGGTGTCGTGCCGCTATGCCTGACGTTTGACACCATCGGTCCACTGACCCGCTCGGTCGAAGATGCAGCCATGATGCTTTCTGTTATGGAGGGCGGCAAAGCCCCTGATCTGGCGGGTGCGTCGTTGACCGGCAAACGCTTTGCCATTCTCGATACCATTGCGATGGATGACCTGCGCGACGCACCTGCTGCCGCGTTTAACGCTGCGGTCCAAGCCATGCGCGACGCGGGTGCTGTGATCGACACCATCAAGTTCCCCGATATGCACGACGCATTCGCAATGGCTGGCGATCTGTATTGCGCTGATGCCTACGGCTGCTGGAAGGATCGGGTTGAGGCGGCGCCAGACAAGATGTTCGCCCAAATCCTTGAACGGGTCCGCGCTGGCCGCGATGTGCTGGCCGCTGATTATGTGGCCCACTGGATTAAGCTGAATGCGATCCGTGATGCCTATGCGCAGGCCACCGCTGGCTATGACGCAGTGATAAGCCCGTCATCGGCGATCATGCCGCCCAATCTGGACCGTTTGAACACTGATCCCGACTATTACCGTGTTGAGAACCTGCTGGCGCTGCGCAATACGCGGGTTGGCAACCTGATGGGGCTGGCGTCGCTAACTGTGCCGACTGCCACGCCGTCCTGCGGTATTATGCTTAACGGCGGACCTGGATCCGAGGAAAAGCTACTGTGCCTTGGTGCGGCTGTGGCCGCCGCGCTGGCCTAAATGCCACAATTCGGACGCAGGCCGCTTTGATATTCTGGACAGGGGACCCTTGATCAGGCTAGTTTAAATGAAACGGGGCGAAATGATCCCGTAAGTTGAGGCAGTTATGGTATTCCCCGAGCGGTTTTCTAACCTCCCGGTTGCGACGTGGCCCCGTTTGCGCGCCCTTTTGGACGTGCCGACCAAGGCGACGGAGACAATCAATATGACAATTGGCGAACCCCGCCATGCGTTTCCTGCTTTTGTGGGCGAAATCCTTGCGACGAATCTGTCCGGATTTGGCAAGTACCCAAACAATAACGGCACCGACGATCTGTTGGATGCGATTTCCGGTTATCTGGAACGTCGGTACGGGATTGACGTGCCGAACGGCCAGATCATGAACCTCAACGGCACGCGCGAGGGGCTGTATAATGCGGCCATGGCGTTGTGCCCTGAGGTTAAGAACGGGCAAAAGCCTGTGATCCTGACGCCCAATCCGTTTTATCAGGTCTATGCCGTCGCATCGCTTTCGGTGAATGCTGATCCGATTTATGTGCCCGCGACGCCCGACACGGGTAACCTGCCTGATTTTGCTGCCCTGTCCGATGAAGTTTTGAACAAGACGGCGATTGCCTATGTTTGTTCGCCCGCCAACCCCCAAGGTGCTGTGGCCGATCGCGCCTATTGGGAAACGCTGATCGGGTTGGCGGAAAAACACGATTTTCAGATTTTTGCTGACGAATGCTACGCTGAGATTTACCGCGACGCGCCCCCCGTGGGTGCCATGCAAGTGGCCCGCGATATGGGTGCCGATCCTGAGCGTGTGTTGATCTTTCACTCCCTGTCCAAACGGTCCAACCTCCCGGGGCTACGGTCAGGGTTCTGTGCAGGTGGTCCCCAGTCTATTGCAAAGATCCGCAGCTTGCGGGCCTATGCGGGGGCCCCTGTCGCGGGACCGATCCAAGCGGTGTCAGCGGCGGCGTGGGCGGATGATGATCACGTGGTCGAAAATCGCGCCCTTTATCACCAGAAATACAAAATTGCGGATGACACGCTGGGCCATGTGCCGGGCTATCAGTCCCCGCAGGCCGGATTTTTCCTATGGCTGCCCGTGGACAACGGCGAACAGGCCGCAGTGAAACTGTGGCAAGAGACAGGCGTGCGCACATTGCCGGGCGCCTATCTAAGCCAGACACAAGACGGGCAAAATCCCGGCGACACATTTATTCGGGTGGCCATGGTCGCCCCAACACAAGAATTGCAGCGTGGGCTCACCCTAATCCGCGACTGTCTTTACGACTGAGGAACGACAGCATGGCATCTTACCAATCCCGTGGGCGCGACCCGCTTTTGGACAGCAACACCCAAGCCGCGATTGAAAAACGCGGACGTGAATTGTTCGGGTTTTTGCTGATTGGCCTTGGCGTGCTGATGGCTGTGATGGTCGGCACCTATTCTGCTGAGGACCCAAGCTGGATTTCCGCGACTGACGCGCCGGTGCAAAACTGGTTAGGCCGCTTTGGGGCGTCGACCGCCGCGCCGCTGATCATGGTTGCGGGCGTTGGGATCTATGCGATGCCGTTGATCTTGCTGACATGGGGCGTGCGTTTTGCGGGTCACTGGGGCGAAGAACGCGCGGCAGGCCGTCTTATCTTTGCACCGATCGCGATTGCAATTGCGTCGATCTATGCGGTGACACTGTCGCCAAGCCCAACGTGGCCGCCAAACTTTGGTATGGGCGGGATGTTTGGCGATACTGTCTTGGCGGTTGTTCTGACTGTGCTGCCATTTGGTGCCGGTTTCGCGGTGAAGCTGTTTAGTCTTGTGTCGTTCGTTGTCCTATTGGCGATGATGGCATTTGTGCTGGGCTTTACCCGTTTGGAATTGCGTGTGGTGGGCCGTTGGTTGCTGGTGGGTGTGATTATGACCTACGCCGCCGCCCTCAAGCTGTTGGGTAAAACCGCAGCCGTTTCTGCCAAAGCCGCGCAGGGTGGCATGGCCACGGTTGCGGCCAAGCGTGAACAATCACGCATGCAGCGCGCGGCCCAAGCCCAGCAACACGCCGAAGAGGAAGAGGCGCGCCGCCTTGTGCCGCAGCCAGAGTTAAAGGCCCGCGCCGCCGCGGTTGTGCGCGCAAACCCCGCGATGCCCACACGTCCTGCGCCAATGGCCGATCCGTCAGGCCGCAAGATGCCACCTATGTCAGCGCCCGCAATGGCGGCGACACCTGTTATGGCTGAGCTAGAGCCCGCCGCGGCACCGGCTGGTGGTTTCCTGTCCGGTCTGCTGAAACGCAACGACCCGATGCCAGAGCCGGAACTGGTTGCCGTGGCACCCGTGGCCTATGCCGCACCCGTTGATGGGGACCGCGTCAAAGCCCGCATCACAGATGCCATCCGCAATCGCAAAGCCCCCGAAGCGCCTGCCGTTATTGGCGGTCTGCGGGTTGAGCCAAAGTTGACAGCCGGCAAAGGGCCGCAGCCGCTTTTGCTGGATGTGCGCAACGATCCTGATGCGGATATGGCCGAGCTGATTGAGGTTGAAGAAGAGAATATCTTTGTCGAGCCCGCAGCGCCGACAATTGCGCCCACCGCCGTGTTGCGCCGTGCTGAACCTGTGGCCGAAGTGTCCCCAGCGCCCGCTCCCGTGGCGGAGGCTGCAACTGTTGCGCGTGTCGTTGTGCCGACGCCAGAGCCAAAGAAGGTCGTGCAGCATACGCTGAAACGTGCGGTGATCCCGTCCAAGCAAGCACAGGCCGAGGCGCAGCCGACTTTGCAATTCGAAGACAAATACGCAGATTACGAAACGCCGCCGCTGTCCCTGCTGGCCAGCCCGACGGTCGTCGAACGTCACCATCTTTCTGACGAGGCGCTTGAGGAAAATGCCCGCATGTTGGAAAGCGTGCTGGACGACTACGGCGTCAAGGGAGAGATCGTATCGGTGCGCCCCGGTCCCGTTGTCACGATGTACGAACTTGAACCTGCACCCGGATTGAAGGCATCCCGCGTGATCGGCCTTGCCGACGATATCGCGCGGTCCATGTCCGCGCTGTCGGCGCGTGTATCCACCGTGCCGGGCCGGTCCGTGATCGGGATCGAACTGCCGAATGAAAAACGCGAAATGGTCGTGCTGCGCGAAATGCTGGCCGCACGCGACTTTGGCGACAGCAACATGCGCCTGCCGCTGGCGTTGGGCAAGGATATCGGCGGTGAGCCTATCATCGCCAACCTCGCCAAAATGCCCCACCTTTTGATCGCGGGGACCACGGGGTCCGGTAAATCCGTGGCCATCAACACCATGATCCTGTCGCTGCTGTATAAGCTGACGCCAGAAGAATGCCGCATGATCATGATCGACCCTAAAATGCTGGAACTGTCCGTCTATGACGGCATCCCGCACCTGTTGTCGCCCGTTGTGACCGATCCGAAAAAGGCGGTTGTCGCCCTGAAATGGGTCGTCGGCGAGATGGAAGAGCGCTATCGCAAAATGTCCAAAATGGGTGTGCGGAATATCGACGGATACAATGGCCGCGTCAAAGACACGCTTGCCAAAGGCGAGATGTTCAGCCGCACTGTGCAAACCGGTTTTGACGATGAAACAGGCGAACCAGTATTTGAGACCGAGGAATTCCAGCCAGAGGTCCTGCCGTTCATCGTGGTGATCGTGGACGAAATGGCCGACCTGATGATGGTCGCCGGTAAAGAGATTGAGGCATGTATCCAGCGCCTTGCGCAGATGGCGCGCGCATCGGGTATCCACCTGATCATGGCGACACAGCGCCCGTCCGTGGACGTGATCACCGGCACGATCAAGGCGAACTTCCCTACACGGATTTCATTCCAAGTGACGTCGAAAATCGACAGCCGCACCATCCTTGGTGAAATGGGCGCTGAACAACTGCTGGGCATGGGCGACATGCTTTATATGGCGGGCGGTGGTAAGATTAGCCGTATCCACGGCCCGTTCTGTAGCGATGAAGAGGTCGAGGAAATCGTCAACTTCCTTAAGGGCTTTGGTCCGCCGGAATATATGTCCGGTGTGGTCGAAGGTCCGTCAGAGGATGCCAGTTCCAACATTGATCAGGTGCTTGGCCTTGGCGACGGGTCCGACAGTGAAAATGCGCTGTATGACACCGCCGTGGCCATCGTCATCAAGGATCGGAAATGTTCGACCTCCTACATCCAGCGCAAACTAGCGATCGGCTATAACAAGGCCGCCCGACTGGTTGAGCAGATGGAAGACGAAGGTGTCGTGTCGTCGGCCAACCACGTCGGCAAACGCGAGATTTTGGTGCCAGAGCAGCATCACTAGCTTCTGATGTATGATCCCAAAGGCAACGGCAAAGAACGGGCGGTTGATGTTTTCAATTTTGGCTAGGCCGCCCCCCCCAGCATCAACGTGGCATCGTGCATCGGTTTTTGGAACTGAACACGGGCGGGATGCTGACCGATGATTATCGGTTTCATGCGCTGCCGGATGCCTGCACCTATATCGTATTTGATCAGATCACCCGCGATGTGATGGGCGTGTCGCAATTGCGCGCCAAATGCGAGGAATTCAATCTTGGCCTGTCGTTTCATTCTGTGAACATTCGCCTGCTGCCCGGTGTGTGGCAGGGCGGCGCGGATCGGGTCATCAACGGGATGGTTGATGCGCCTTATGTCGGTGATCTTCCGCTTGCGGCCGTTAACGATGATTTGGATGGTCAGGTATTTGCCTCGCAATGTGTGGCACTTGCAGCCTTTGTCGATGATCTGATGGCGCAGGGTCTGGTTGCGCCCAATCCGATCACAGAACAGATTTTTCAGAACCTTGATGATATTCAGACGGTTGGCGATATGGCCGATGCAACGGGGCTGTCGGCGCGACAGCTTCAACTGCATTTGAAATCATCCACCGGATTTGCGCCGCATGATTTTCTAAAGGTGCTGCGCCTACAGCAGTCGTTGAACGGTGCGGATACTTGGGACTATGCCGATCAATCCTATTTCATCCATTCGTTTCGCAATGCGACCGGATACACCCCCGGAAAATACGCAAAAAAGTTTGATGTCTGATATCTACAATACCGGCCAAACCTAAGCCGCTAAACCAGTGTCATAACGACAATCCAGAGCAAAGGAATTGGATATGATACAGATGAATGCAGTAAGCTGGTTCGACATTTACGTAGATGACATGCCACGCGCCGTTGGCTTCTACGAGGCGGTCTTGGGCCGTAAGTTAGAGGCGATGCCAGACCCCACAGGCGAAAGCGAAATGAAGAGCTTTCCTGCCGACATGGGCGCATATGGTGCGGGCGGCGCATTGACCAAGTCACCCCATGCAGGCCCCGGCGTCGGCGGCACGATCGTTTATTTCGGTGTGGCGGACTGTGCGCAAGAACAGGCGCGTGTGGCGGATGCAGGCGGCATCGTGATCCGGCCCAAGTTCTCCATCGGTGAAATCGGGTTCATTACCCTGATCCAAGATACCGAGGGCAATATGTTTGGCCTTAACTCATTAAAGTAGTGTGACGTGTTAATAAGGTGCGCAAGGGCTGTCCTGTCGGGCGGCCCTTGTTGCGTTGTGTCGATATGATAGGTTCTCCGGTAATGGATAAAGGACCAAACACATGGCAAGATACGGCGCAGGTGGCACAAATGGGGGTGAGTTGGGCTTTCTGCTCGGGCTCGTGATGATGATTGGGGCGGGTATCTGCTGTTGAACCCAATCATCGTGCGGCCGAATTTTGGGCTAGGCATGCGGGCGTTCGGGGTTGGTGGTGTGCCGATCACATCCGGCATGATCCTGATCGTCTTTATGTTCGGTGTTGGGTTCATCTTTTACGACCGCGACAAATGGATCGGATGGATTTTAGCCGTTGGGTCAGTCATCGCACTGGTCTTTGGCGTGATCGCCAGCACCACATTGCAATTTTTCAACATGAGCGTGTTTGACCTGCTGGTGATCCTGATCCTTGTCTTTGGTGGCGCAGGACTGTTTTTGCGGTCACTCGTGGCGCGGTCATGATCGCATTTTTCCAGTCCCTTGGCGTTGTCGGATATTTCGTCGTTATTGTTGTCGTGCTGGGGCTGTGGAATTTGAAAAAGCTGATTTTTCTACGCTCTCCTTTGGACAGCCAACAGCATAAATCGTGGCGCAGATCGGGTGGCATTGGCAAGCCTGACCATCTGCCGCACGTTGATGACAAAGACCCCAAATAAAAAGCCCCCGCCTGATGCATCAGACGGGGGCCTCATTGTCTCGTTACGAGTGAAGGATGCTTAGAGCAACCCTTCGCGCTGAAGTTTCTTACGTGCCAGCTTACGCTGACGACGGATAGCTTCTGCTTTCTCGCGTGCTTTACGCACGGACGGTTTCTCGAAATGCTGCTTAAGCTTCATCTCACGAAAAACGCCTTCACGCTGAAGTTTCTTTTTCAGAGCACGCAACGCCTGATCGACGTTGTT